>NZ_CP082944.1:3862500-4462500 GCF_019933155.2 Metabacillus dongyingensis
TGAAGTACTTCATTTTGAAATAAATTCTCTCCAGTTTCGGCAACTGCCTCTATATATGTACAATTTAATTCTTTTGAAATTAATTCAGCTGATTCATTCATCAAACTAAACAGCTTCTCTACTTTCGAAACGGCTTGCATGGTCGTTTCCTCCTTCAATGTTCGTATCCCCCATTCTACTGATCGGTATTATATATTTCAAGCAGCAAACACCATGTCCTGCTTTTTTTGCAAACAAAAAGAACCTCAGTGCCCCGGGGCCATGAGGTTCTTTTTGGCAATTATCAGTTTGCAGCTTTAGCAGCCTCAATTGCAGCATCGTAATCAGGATGATCTGTTGCTTCACTTACGTATTCAACGTATGTCACTTTATCATTGCTGTCAACTACAAATACAGCACGTGCCAGCAGTCTTAATTCCTGGATATGTACACCGTATGCTTCGCCAAAAGACAGATCGCGGTGATCAGAAACCGTTTGGACATTTTCAATGCCATTAGCTGCACACCAGCGCTTTTGAGCAAAAGGAAGATCTACACTGACAGTTAATACTTTTAAATTATCCAATTTAGCTGCTTCTTCATTAAAACGGCGTGTTTGTGCATCACATACACCCGTATCAATAGAAGGTACAACAGATAGAATTCGGACTTGACCTTTAGAATCAGATAATGAAACTTCAGACATATCATTTGCAAGCACAGTGAAATTAGGAGCCGTGTCCCCAACCTTTACCTCATTGCCAATAAGCGTTACCGGATTTTGTTTAAATGTAATAGATGCCATAAAAAAACTCCTCCCCAATAAGTATGTACAGTGTTAATATAGCTTGAATAAAGCGCGTTTGCAATGTTTACGCCTGTCTATTTACAAAATATTTAAATTATTATACGGGAAATAAACCTTTAATCATCAAACATATGACGCGGATTTCATTAAAAAGTGCCAGTCAATTAAATGACAGGCACCTGTTATTAAATATTAAAATCTTCTTTTTGCTGCTGCTGAGCACTTGATTGATTTTGATCACTGCGATTTTTTTTGAAAATCCCCTGAATTTTCTCTACCGCCTGAGGAGCAGTATCCAGAATTTTTTCGTATAAATGCGTGCTTTCATCTAAATGCAGCATCTTTACGCCATTTGTGCCAACAATTAAAAATGCAATCGGAGTAATGGAAACACCGCCGCCGCTGCCTCCGCCAAAAGGTAATTTATGACCGCCTGCTGACCCGCCTGTTCCTGTTCCAGAATGATTTTTTTCCTCGCTGCCTGAGGCGTTAAATTCACTTCCGCCAGCAGCAAAACCAAAGCCAACCTTTGAAACGGTTAAAATGACGCTGCCATCAGGTGTTTCTACAGGATCACCAATGATAGTGTTTACATCAATCATTTGTTTCAGGTTTTCCATAGCTGTTTTCATAAGTCCTTGAATCGGATGATCACTCATGATAAGTAGCCTCCTCTAAGCTGGTTTATTTTTCTTTTCTTTAGAAAGAAAAGAAAGTTGCTGATTAATAAAGGTTGGACGTCCGCCTCTCCAATATTTGAGCAAGCGTAATCCCGCTACCATAGCATGCCCGGTTCGAAAGTGAAGCATACATGAAAGGATTGTTTTTGAACTCTTTTGATAAAAATTTGGCTCAATTGATATAATTGGCTGGCTTTTCAGTTTCATATATCCACTGATAACCGCTACCGCTGCTCCTTTTATTGTCCAGCCCGGGCCAATAAGCATACCTGTAGTCGCAGCATCTCCGGTCCCTAACTGAGAGCGCCATTCAAATTTAACAATTTTCACATGCTGTAAAAATTTTCGGATAATAACATGTAAATGAACAATATGCTCAGTCAGTTCTTTAACATCTTTTATACTCGTCAAAAAATCATCAGGAGAGATTTTTTCATCTTTTTCTTTCGGCTTGTCCGCCTTACCCATTTTTTTCTCTTCCTTTAAAATGAGATTTGGTCCATTGGGGTCTACTTTTATTAGAGGGATTTTAATAGTATATTTCAGCAGCCCGAATAAAGCTTTCAGCTTGACCTTTATTTCATCATCGTCACCTACATGTTTTAAATCGAAAATAACCGTTATTTTCATAGTAAGGAAAAGAAAGAACAAAAAAAGTGCACATGCAATAATCCAGATCCATAACACCTTCATTCACAACCTTTCAATCTTTCATTATCACCCTCCTAAAAAAAAAATAAACCTGCAGCCGTTAATCGGCAGCAGGTTCATGTTTTTTCATATATTCCGTTATAACAGCTGTATCTGCAAAGAGATCATGTACTCCCTGCTTTTTAGGCGTAAAGGCAGTGACAGCATATCCGATCCATGTGAATTTCGAAATGAAACGACCGATCAGCTCTCTGAAAAATATGGTACTCCACGACAGCTTTTCTTGCTTAAGAGATATAACCTTAAGCCCAAAAACCATTTTCCCCAATGTCTGCCCCAAATACTTTGTCATCAAGACAAAGTACAAGTAGAAAGAGACAGCCGTACAAATTTGGATGGGGGAGAAAATGAAATTGTCTGATGTGGGCACCTCAAGCCAAGTAAACAACGGATGAAAGACGATGCGATTTACGCTTCCAATGACAATTAAATCAATTAAATATGCCCAAAACCGGAGCCAAAAGCCTGCGTAATGAATATTCATTACTGGATGGCTTTCTTCTATTCTCTGAAGAGGCTGCTCATGGTTATGTCCTTCTTCATACGTAGCATCCATTTGCAAATCCTCCTCTTATTCTGAATAAAGGTACATCATCCGCGGTGAATTAGATTGTGAGAAAAAGCGGTATAATCCCATCAGCTCAAATTCCTCGCTGAACACTTTATTGGCGCCAAGCGCAAGCAATGAATCGAGGCCTGCACTAGTTTCATATTCAATAACGTGAGCACCCTCTAACTTGAGATCTTTTTTCATACCTTTAAGTGCATCATCGGAAAAACCCAGTTCATCAATTAAGTTTAATTCCTTAGCCTGACGTCCATCATAAATTCGGCCATCAGCAAGTTTGCGCACTTCCCCGTCAGACAAGCCGCGCCCGTCGGCGATCACATCAACAAAGCCCCGATATGCATTATCAACCATCGCCTGCAGAATTTCTCTGTCTTCAGGCGTCATTTCACGTGCAGGAGACATAATGTCTTTAAACTCTCCGCTTTTCACCGTTTCAAATTTTACGCCGTACTTCTCTGCCAGACCGCTGTAGTTAATGCCCTGCATAATAACTCCTAATGAGCCCGTCAATGTATCAGGCGCCGCATAGATTTTATCAGCTGGAGCTGAGATATAATATCCTCCAGAAGCAGCAGTGGTACCCATAGAAACATAGATACTTTTCTTATGTTTTTCTTTTGCCTCGATTAAATGCTTATGTATTTCTGCACTTTCAACGACTCCTCCACCCGGAGAATTCACTTTCAGCATAATGCCGCGAACACTTTTATCTTTCGCAGCAGCATCAATCATATCTAAAAATTGCTGATGCTGATAACCTGCAGTTTCAAAAAATGAAGTGACATTTTCGCCTGTATCCTGAATCACTCCGTTCACTTCAAGGACAACAATTTTTTTAGATTCATTTCCAGGTTCCAAAACCGTTTCTGTAAACTCTTCATTTGCAGTTAGGGCATTTGTAAAAGCATTGCTGTTTGCCAAAGCCATATTGGTTAAGCTGACTACTATTGAAATACCAAACAGGACAGCAGCAATGACAAGGGCCCCCCATCGTTTTCCATTCATGATGATTCCTCCCTGATTTTCGCAAGACATAACTGTTTTCGCATTTTATTGTTGTTTTTTTCACATAAAATTTTGTTCCCTTTTGCGGACTTATCTTAAGCTCTTGAAAACAACCTTTTTTTACGAAAAGCGATCATAAAAAAACGTGCAATTCTTTCAATATTTATGTTAAAAATGGTAAACTAAACACCATAAAGTATTGTAACACCATTTGCTAAGATTGTGTAACTTTTCCAACATTAAGGAGGACTAACATGACAGATAATCGCCGCAACGTTTATTTTTATTACAAAAAAGAGGACGAACTAGTACAAAAAGTGAAAGGGCTTACCTCTCTTGCTGAAGAACAGGGATTTAACGTTGTACCTGATTCAAAGCAGGCAAATATTATCGTAAGCATAGGCGGTGACGGCACGTTCCTTCAGGCTGTAAGAAAAACGAATTTCAGAGATGACTGTCTGTATGTAGGTATTTCTGTTAAAGGAACGGTAAGCCTATACTGTGACTTTAAAGTTGAAGAAACAGATAAAATCATTGAAGCAATGAAAGAAGCGCAAATCGAAGTAAGACGCTATCCGATTCTCGATGTTACAATTGACGGCCACACGACCTTTCAGTGTCTGAATGAATGCTCCATCCGCTCTGGCATTATCAAAACATTTGTCATAGATGTTTTCATTGACGACCTTCATTTTGAAACATTCAGAGGAGACGGCATGATTATTTCCACGCCTACAGGTAGCACCGCCTACAATAAATCTGTACAGGGTGCTGTAGTCGATCCGCTCCTTCCATGTCTTCAAGTAAGTGAGCTTGCGTCACTTAATAACAATAAATATCGAACACTCGGATCTCCATTCATCTTAAGCGCAGACAGAAAATTGACTCTGAAAATTGTCCAGGATGGTAATGACCATCCCGTAATCGGCATGGATAATGACGCACTAAGCATCCGCCACGTCGAAAAAATTGATCTGTCACTAAGTCACTCCATTATTAAAACGGTAAAACTAAAAGATAATTCATTCTGGGAAAAAGTGAAGCGGACGTTTTTATAATTAGAAAAACGGAACCGACTGTTTAGCTCAGGCATGGAAGCTAAGGATTCCCCGAAAAAGTCCGGGTTTTACTTTTTCGGGGAATCTGCTTATTTAGCGGAAATCCCAGTTTTATTAACGGTAATTTGATTTAATTTAGCCGATTTATTGAATTTATTAGCCGACGTTTTTTTATCTATTCGCCTTTATTATTCAGGATCTTGCTAAATCCTAATTTCCCAGCAGAAATGGCCTTTATTTAGCCAAGGTTCAGCTTTCTTTTGATTCGAAAATTGGCCGAACTGAGTATCACTGAAAGCTGTTCCAGCAGTCAAGAATAGAGAAAGACATGCAGCTTAATTTGCATGTCTTTCTCTATTATATACAATGGTATTGTCTACAACCGTCATAACCACTTCTGTTTCGAGCAGTGCGTCCTCTTTAAAAATATCCCGGTTCAGCACAGTGAAGTCAGCTGAATATCCCTTTGCAATACACCCGCGGTCATTTTCGTGATGGATGGCATAAGCACTGCCTTTTGTGTAAAGCTCTACTGCTTCATACACAGAAAGCTTCTCTTCAGGCATATATACTTGATGATCGTAAATACTCTCTCTCTTAACTGCTGAATAAATTCCGAGAAGAGGATCAATGGGCTCAATAGGGGCATCTGAACCTCCTGCACATTTTAATCCTTCTGATATCATCGTTTTCCAAGCGTAGCAATCCTTCATTCTATCCTCACCAATTCTGTCAATCACCCATGGAAAATCACTTGAGACGAACCTGGGCTGAATATCCAAAATGATCGGCAGTTTTTTAGCTCTTTCAATTAAGTCTCTTCTTAAGATTTGGGCATGTATGAGCCGGTCATGCTGATTCTTTTTCACAGGAGGATATGCTTCAATGGCATCAAGAGCCTTTTCGAAAGCTAAATCGCCAATTGTATGAATAGCTGCTTCCATTTCGTAGGTTCTTGCTGTTTGAATCAGGCGTTTCAGGTTTTCATCAGAGTGAATGCTTACTCCGTTTGTATCAGGATCATCCTCGTAAGGACTGCTTAATAGAGCTGTTCTGCCTCCAAGCGCACCGTCTGCAAAGAGCTTCATTGCCCCAAATTCAATAAATGGCCCTAGATTTCTTTCCTTTTGCATAAATTCATCTGCCACTAAATGATGGACAAGCAAATGAGCTCTGAATTTCTTTTTTTCATGATTCATGACTTCATCATAAGCATGCAAAGTATTTTCAAGACTGCCATAATAGGCCAAATCTTCAGTATGTCCGCCTACAAGACCTTTTTTGTGGCAATCCTCTATCGATTTCATCAATGCTTCTTTTAAGTATGCAACAGACACTTGAGGCTGCGCCTGAAAAACAAGTTCCTGTGCCTGATCAAGCAAGTAGCCTGTAGGATTTCCGTCAGGATCCTTTACGATAACTCCGCCTTCAGGGTCCGGGGTTGCAGGTGTTATTCCGGCAAGTTCCATTGCTTTTGTATTAACGATTACTGCATGATGGCAAATTCGTTTAAGCATCAAAGGGTGAGTGCAAGTTACTTCATCAAGCTCTCTGCGATGAATAATTTTTTTATCTTCAAACTGATTTTCATTCCACCCTTCACCAACAATCCACGTTCCCGGCTCAAGTCCTTCTGCCTTCTCGCGAAGACTCTGAATGACCTGATCAGATGAAGTCATGCCAGTAAAATCCAAACGGATCAGTTTTTCACCATGACCCATTAAATGCATATGGCTGTCTGTAAATCCTGGAATCATGATGCTGCCTTTAAGATTTATTTCATCCGTGCACGGGTAATCAGCCCGGATCTTTTCCTCATCCCCGGCAGCAACTACAAGGCCATTTTCAACATAGACCGCTTCAACCGTATCGTTTTCTTCTATTAAAGTATAAATTGTTCCGCCAAACCAAAGCGTGCCCACGGTGACATTCCTCCAGCTTTCTTTTTCAATATATGTTATCACTCGGCACATGGAAAAACCAGACAGAGTCATCCATCTGGTTTATTTACCTATTATGCTTCTGCAAGCTCTTTCTGCCTTAATTCAATTCTTCTGATTTTGCCGGAGGTCGTTTTAGGCAATTCAGATACAAATTCAATTTTACGCGGGTATTTATAAGGGGCTGTCAGCTCTTTTACATGATCCTGTAATACAGGTATCAGTTCCGGCGAGCTCTCATCCACATCATCCTGCAGGACAACATACGCTTTTACGATGCTCCCGCGAAGCTCATCCGGACTTGCGACAACAGCGCACTCTTTTACAAAAGGATGCTTGACGAGTGCGTCTTCAACCTCAAACGGTCCAATTGTATATCCTGAACTGATGATGATATCATCCCGTCTTCCCTCAAACCAGAAATAGCCGTCTTCATCTGTTCTTGCTCTATCCCCGGTAATATAATAGCTGCCTCTAAATTGCATAGCCGTTCGCTCGGCGTCTTTATAATACTCTTTAAATAAAGCTGGTGTATCAACATGGACCGCAATATCACCTACATCTCCAACTTTGCAGATGTTTCCTTCATCATCAATGATTTCGACCTTATTTCCAGGAGTAGGCTTGCCCATTGAGCCTGGCTTTACTTCCATGCCCTTCATCACACCTACAAGCAGGGTATTTTCCGTCTGTCCGTATCCATCACGCACTTCGATGTTAAAGTAATTTCTAAATGTATCAATAACTTCCCTGTTTAAAGGCTCACCAGCTGAAACAGCACTGTGCAGAGAAGGAAGAGAGTATTCTTTTAAATTGTCTACCTTAGCCATCAGACGATATTCAGTCGGTGTGCAGCATAATACGTTAACTTTATAATCCTGCAGCAGCTGAAGATATTTCTTAGGTTCAAACCGCCCATTATAGACAAGTCCTGTTGCACCTGATCCAAGCACCGATAAGAAAGGACTCCAGATCCATTTTTGCCAGCCCGGTCCTGCCGTTGCCCATACCACATCATTTTCTTCAATGCTCAGCCAATTCGCAGCTGCTGTTTTTAAATGAGCAAAAGCCCAGCCGTGTGTATGTACGACCCCTTTGGGATTGCCCGTGGTGCCTGACG
The DNA here is from genome assembly GCF_019933155.2 of Metabacillus dongyingensis. NCBI lineage: Bacteria > Bacillati > Bacillota > Bacilli > Caryophanales > Bacillaceae > Metabacillus > Metabacillus dongyingensis. The sequence continues at coordinate 3,870,373 of NZ_CP082944.1, forward strand.
TGTAGGATAAAAAGGCATGACTGTCCCTTTTGGTCTCCGCAAGCTTTAGCTCCCCTGATTCCTTAGCTGCTTCATCTTCAAGAGAGTACCAGCCTTCAGCTTTTCCTCCAATTGAAAATTTATGAAGGGAATCAAATTCATTTATTCCTTTGCATTCCTCTGTGAAATCCGTATAAGAGATGATGGCTTTCACATCTCCGTGGGTCACACGATATTGAAGATCTTTTGTGCGCAGCATTTCCGAGCTTGGGATGACAACAAAGCCAGCCTTTAATGCTCCTAAGTATGCTGCATATGCTTCAGGAAAACGGGGAATGATGACAAGAATTTTGTCTCCCTGTATTAGACCTTTATTTAATAAAGCGCTTCCAATTCTATTTGCTTTATCAAGAAGCTGTCCGTATGTAAGCTCTTCTTTATCGCCTTTTTCATTCTCCCACTTCAATGCGATCCGGTCTGCATCTTTTGCATGCTTTTCTACTTCTTCTACTAGGTTATAGTTTTCTGGCGCAATTAGCTCATCTCTCAACATTTTGACCCCTCCCTTGTTATCTCACAGTAAATTATACATAATATTTTAACATTTTTGAATATTATTGCAACATATCTTATATTTTATTGAAATCCTAGTTAAACAGCTCCATTAAAAAAACGCGGAAACATCATCCGCGCTTTCTAGCTTTAGCTTTGCTCATTCGATTCAACTGCGTTTTTAGGTTCATTTCTTCTTTTCCGGCCTTGCTTTTTAGACTTCTGAAGCTTTTGGTCCTGCTCCTGTCCGCCTTCAAATTCGGTATTTGGACGATTATTCTTTGTCATGATAAAAAACCTCCTCTATTTAAAATGCTCCGCAAGCATAAAAAAGCGAATAGAAAAGAGTGGGGTATGATCCCCACCCTTCGTAGCCATATCTATTTAGTTCAATTATTTTGAAAAACCACTCATGTTTTGTTGAGCGAAAGATACTAAACGTTTAGTAATCTCTCCACCTACAGAACCGTTAGCACGAGAAGTTGTTTCAGCTCCTAAGTTCACTCCGAACTCAGTTGCGATTTCGTATTTCATTTGGTCGATCGCTTGTTGTGCACCTGGTACTACTAATTGGTTTGAGCTATTGTTGTTTGCCATGTGTTTTCACCTCCTTGTGAGTATAGATTGTGTAAAAACACATGGCTTCATTCAAACTAATTTTGGTAATTGTTCACAATTTTTCTGGTCTAAAATAACTTATTAAATTCTTTATCTTCAGCAGACGAAATGACGATTACATCCGTATCTTCAACAGCTTTATCAATCAGCGATTCAAAATCCAGAAAACTTTCGAACCTTTGTGCTTTTTCAAGTTTTGGTTTTGTCGTTGGCGACGCTGGTGTAAAGATAGTACAGCAGTCTTCGTAAGGCAAAATGGAGGTATCATGTGTTCCAATTTGCTTGGCGATAGTTATAATATCCGTTTTATCATAAGTAATCAGCGGACGGATAATCGGCGTGCTCGTCACCTCATTTATAGCAAACATGCTTTCTAACGTTTGGCTTGCAACTTGTCCAAGGCTTTCTCCGGTGATTATAGCTAACCCGCCCTGTTTTTCGCGGATTCTGTCAGCTATTTTAAGCATCATCCGCCGTGTAGATGTCATGTTATAGCTTTCAGGCACTTGCTTTTGAATCGTTTCCTGTATTTCTGTAAACGGCACAATATAAAGCTTGATTTTCCCGCTAAAAGAAGTAAGCTTTCTTGCCAGGTCAATCACCTTTTGCTTGGCACGTTCACTCGTGTATGGAGGACTGAAGAAGTGAACCGCTTCAACATCAATACCGCGTTTCATTGCAAAGAAACCTGCAACTGGACTGTCAATCCCTCCTGAGAGCATTAATACCGCTTTTCCGCTTGCCCCTGCAGGAAGACCGCCCGCTCCCTGATAATCTTTACAAGTCAAATAGGCAGCTTCCTCACGGACTTCAACTCTTAAATCGATATCAGGCTCATGCACATCCACTGTTAAGCCTTCAAAATTTTGCAGAATGTGGCTGCCGATTGCGTGATTAATTTCATTTGTAAGCAGCGGAAATGATTTATCCGCTCTTTTTGCAGATATTTTAAAGGTATCTCCAGGTTTATATTGCTCAGACATCAGCTCAAGTGCTCCATTTTTAATTGCCTCAAGCTCATTCTTTACTTTTAAAGCTAAACTAAAAGAATGTATGCCGAAAACATTTTTCAGTTTTTCAAGAATCGGTTCGTGATTTTCACCGTGAAGCCTGATATACATACGGTCCCTGTTGCTGCTGTAGCCTAAGGCAGGGAACTCATGCAGCACCAGTTTTATATTTTCTTTTAATTGATCGACAAATCGTTTTCGGTTTTTTCCTTTTGTAGAAATTTCTCCATATCGAATTAAAATATGATCATAATTCATCTTACTACCTCGTTAATTTCGTTAATTTTTCAAGAGATTTCTTAAGTGCAGCCATAAATTCTTCCAGCTCTTCATTTGTATTTTCATAAGAAAGACTGATTCGGATCGAACTTGATGCGACAGCTTCTCCTTTTCCCATAGCGAGCAGTACTGTACTGCTTTTTTTCCTTTTTGACGAACATGCAGAAGTTGTCGAGACAAAGATTCCAGATTGTTCAAGCATATGTAAAAGCACTTCTGCCTGAATACCCGGTGCGGAAAAATTAATAATATGGGGTGCAGACTTATAAGCAGATGTGTTTACGACAATACCTTCTATTTTATTTAACTTTCGGATCAGATTTGATTTCATCTTTTGCAAATTATCTATACAAGCTTCATATTTATCCATGGACATTCTTAATGCTTTTGCCATTGATACCGCAAGAGCGATGCTCTCCGTACCTGAACGGGCCTGCTTCTCCTGGGCCCCTCCCGACAAAAGAGGCTCGAATTTCATTCCTTTTCGGGCATACAAAACTCCGCAGCCATTAAGTGCATGGAATTTGTGGCCCGATATCGTACATAAATCAATCCCTTTAAGTAAGAGAGGAACTTTAGCCGCGCCCTGTACATGATCAACGTGAAAATAAATGTCCGGAAAATCAAGCAGCAGCATGCTGATTTCTTCTATTGGCTGAATCGATCCTGTTTCATTATTTACATGCATGATTGATACTAAAATAGTTTCTTTTCTTATGTTTTTCTTAATATCTTCAACGGCGACTATTCCTTCTTCATTTACAGGCAGATACGTTACGTCAAAGTCAAACAACTTTTGCAGCTGTCTGCAGCTTTCAATGACAGAAGGATGTTCAATTTGTGTAGTGATAATATGGTTCCCTTTCTTTTTTAAAGAAAGAGCCATGCCTTTTATGGCTAAATTATTTCCTTCAGTGCCCCCGGATGTGAAAATAATTTCTTGTTCATCTGCTCCTAATAGGCCAGCCATTTGTTTTCTTGCCTGTGCCAATAGATTTTCTGCTTCTGCACCGAGACCGTGCAGCGAGGAAGGATTCGCAAAATAACGGGTTGCAACATGTGCAAAAGCATGCAATACTTCATCATATGGTTTTGTGGTTGCACTATTATCAAGATAAATCAAACTATTCAATCCTCCAATACATTAAAAAACAAGGAGTTCTGAGACTATATATTTAAATAAAAGAGTAATGGTGTACGAAACAAACAATCATAATAACATAAAACCAGAAAATAAGAAAGAAATGTTTGACTATTTGACATATTAAATTTTTTGAATATAATAAAAATTGATTATATCTTATTTTTCGACAAATTTTTTAGATAATGTGTTAGGATGAAAACGGATACATTCCCTAACACTCATTCTTCAGGAGGATTTTTCATGTCAAAATCATTGCCACCAAAAGAAACTTTAACTATAGGACTTATGCTCTTTGCCCTATTTTTCGGAGCAGGTAATTTAATCTTTCCACCCGGTTTGGGCCAGCAGGCTGGTGTAAACATGTGGGAAGCGATCATCGGTTTTCTGATTACCGGTGTTGGGCTCCCGCTTCTTGGGGTTGTCGCGATTAGCGTATCAGGCAGTGATGTTCAATCTCTGGCAGGCAGGGTTCATCCCGTTTTTGGTTTAGTATTTACGTTTGTTTTATATCTAGCCATTGGTCCTGTCTTTGCCATTCCAAGAACGGGAACAGTCACATATGAAGTAGGTATATTACCTTTCTTGCCCGCTGCAGCTGCAGACAGCAGTTTGCCTTTGATGATATTCACTATTATCTTTTTTGGAATTACGCTTTGGCTGTCGCTCAATCCAGCGAAGATTGTAGATACAGTCGGGAAACTGTTAACCCCAATCTTACTGATTGTACTTGCACTAATCTCAGTTAAGATGCTCATAACACCTATGGGAGAAATGCAGGCTCCTAAAGGAGAATATGCAGATGGTGCCTTTTTCAAGGGATTTTTAGAAGGATATTTGACAATGGATACTCTTGCAGCATTAGTTTTCAGTATTGTTGTCATAAATGCTGTTAAAGAACGAGGGATAACAGACCGTGCGGCCATTGCAAAAATTTGTATCAGATGCGGATTAATTGCAGCTGCGGGTCTTGCTGCTGTTTATATTTCCCTCGCGTATTTGGGGGCTACGAGCGTGAGCCAAATTGGTTATTTTGATAACGGCGGTGCTGTTTTGTCTGAATCAGTCAATATCCTATTTGGTTCACTGGGAAATGTGATCTTAAGCACCGCTATTACATTCGCTTGTCTGACAACAAGTATTGGCTTGGTTTCAGCGTGCGGCAAGTACTTTTCAATGGTCTTTCCAAGTGTTTCATATAAACTGATCATTACAGTTATTTGTTTATTCAGTACAATTGTTGCAAACGCGGGATTAACGAAGCTGATTGCTTTTTCTGTTCCAATTTTGATTGCTTTATATCCGCTTGCAATTGTTCTGATCATTCTTTCTTTTCTTCATAGTTATTTTAAAGGAGCACCTGAAGTTTACATCGGCAGTTTAATGCTGACAACAGTCATAAGCATTGCTGATGGATTAAAAGCTGGAGGTCTGCTCCCAGGCGCAATTGACGAGTGGCTGGTATCCACTATTCCGTTATTCGACTACGGCATTGGATTTTTAGTCCCTGCTATCATTGGCGGAGTAATTGGGCTAATCATATCCTCCACCCGGACTAATCAGAAAAGCGGTGCAGCCTTTGCAAGCTCGCGAAGAAAATAGAAATGGATAAAAAAACTCCCGTACCAATTGGTACGGGAGTTTTTTTATGAGGATGGTTTTGTGTCTTCATCAAGAATGATCTGAAGCTTTGAAAGTGAACCTGGCTCAACTTGTTCGAGAGCTGCGGCTGCTTTTTCAAGCGACTTGCTGTATTCATATTTCCGGAAATGAAGTTCGGCCTCTTTTAATTGATCAGCAACTGTTCCATTTCTTCTTCTGTATTTATTGCCATATTGAATGACTTTTTCAGCTAAATATACTTGTTCAATCATTTCCTCAGCCTGTTTGGAGAAAGTATCAATGTTCTTTGCAGCCTCATCAAGCATTGAATTAACCACAATCATATCCAATGGAATCTCTTCAAGCTTGCGTGAAACATGAGAAATCGATTGCTTTGCTTCCTGAAGCAGCTGCGCAAGACTCTCAGGCAGTCCAGGCACATTGCTTTTCTGGATTTTTCTGCTGGAGTCGTGAAGCTGCTTTCTTGCATCAGCCAATGCTTGTCTTGCTTCGCGTTCTTCCTTGCGGAGGGCCTGAAGCAGATCACTGAAATCCTGATGCTCAGTTTTGACAGAAGCAATATGCTTCTCAAGTTCTTCTAGCTCTTCTTTTAAAATAGAATGGGCAAGCGGTTCTGTCTGCAGGTTATTTTGAATATGCGAGAACTGCTTATTGAGAGAATTAATCTGTTTTTCCAGTTTTCTCTGTTTATCCAAATCAGCTTCAGAAATCTGATAGCTCTGTCTAACAAGTTCTGCTTCTTCCTGCGTTTCTGTACGCTTAGTGAGAAGCTCTGAAATCTGCTGATCAATCTTGCTTGTTGCCGCTTGCACATAATGATGGGCAAGAACTTCTTTTTCCAGCAGATCATAGAATGTGTCAATTGCTTCCTGAATTTCTTCTAAGCTTTCTTTTACTTCAGCTGTATTAGTTTCAGCTAGGAGCTCCATATGCTCTTCAAGCTGCTTCGTCATTTTGAGAAGCTCTGTTTCAAACTGAATATGCTTTAAATGGAAGCCATTATCCAGCATTTCCTGATAGCCCTCAGCAAGCTCTGCAAGCTGATTCGGAATAACGGTGTGACACTCTGCCAAAAGTTTTGGTATGTCATCAATCTTAGAGAGCAGGATCAGAATCTCTTCTTTCTGAATGAGCAGAATCTCTCTTGCAGTCAAATAGTTGCCTGCCTCAGTTTCTGCTTCAAATTGTTTTAAAGATTCAACAATCTCACCTAGCATTTCATCAAGCTTTGCATGAGCTTTGCCAAACGTATGGCTGTGTGCAAGAAGCTTCTTTTTTGCTTTTTTCACATTTGCCCTTACGTCCTCTATCTCTGTGCTGTTCTTTTCTTCGCTTGTAATCAGCTCATTGATCTCAGATATGATGATTTCAATTGATTCATCAACAAGCTTCAGTGTTTTTTCGATGTGTTCCAAAACCTTTTTGGATTTAGTAAAACGGTATTTATCAGCATAATCCTCTGCATCAAACAGAAGCTCCTCCACTTCAGGAAGCTGGGCAGTAATAATCTCATCCCATTCCTTCCTCCACCGTTCAAATAATTCTTCTGCTTGTCCTGTCATTTTCAAATCTTTGACTTTTGAAAGTTCATCTACAATCGACCGGTTCATAATCTCAATCTTCAAGGCTTCTAAACGATCTACTTCTTTGTATATGTTTCTTCTGATAACGTAGCCGACACTAAATAAAACCAGCAAAATGACAATAAGTCCAATAACGACTTCCATAATGAGCCCCCTCGTTGTGTTCCAGCAAATCGTCATAACAAGGTATAATATTTTTATATGAATGTAAGTAACGATTGTCGAATTCTTATGTAAAGTGTATTTATTTGTGAATGATGTTATTTCATTGTATTTATGATACCATGTAAACGACAATTTTTGACCGATAATTTAAATTTTTTTACATAATTTATCGCCATATTTCGAGGCTTTCGAGAGGTGTGACTAAGCATGATAAAAAAAGACGGACATGTCCATACGCCATTTTGCCCACATGGTACAGCAGACAGTTTTGAAATGTATATCGAAAAAGCTCTTAATATTGGATTGGAAGAAATAACATTTACTGAGCATGCTCCCCTGCCTGATGGTTTTTCCGACCCCGTTCCGGATTCAGACAGTGCAATGAGCAGGAGACTTTTAAATGACTATTTCTCACAACTGTTAACAGTAAAAGAAAAATACTCAAAAGATATTAAGGTTAACATTGGATTTGAAATTGATTATATTGAGGGATTTGAACAAGAGACACAGGCATTTCTGGATGAATACAGCAAGTATGTTGATGATGCTGTGCTTTCGGTTCACTTTTTAAAAATAGGAGACCATTATTATTGCGTGGATTTTCATGAGAGTGCGTTTCCTCAGATGATTGAAGCTGCAGGAAGCTTGAAATCACTTCATAAAAAATATTATGAAACCCTGCTTGCCGCAGTAAAATCGAAGCTTGGTCCACATAAACCGAAAAGGCTTGGGCATCTCACTCTCATCAATAAATTTCAAAAGCGGTTTCCTTCAGATTTTGATTTAAAGAACATGCAATATGATTTGCTGCTTGCTATTAAAGAACAGAACATGGAGCTTGATTTTAATGTAGCAGGATTAAGGAAAGATTTATGCGGTGCCATTTATCTTGATCAGTGGATGATTAACGAGGCAAAAAAACAAAACATCCCTCTCATATACGGGTCTGACGCCCATAGTGCAAAGGATGTTGGTGCACACTATTCCCTTTTTAAGGAGGCTCTTTTCTAAGATTCCTATGCAGAATGATTGGGGAGCCTGTATTTTTTAAACAATAGCTTCTTTCTGTGCAGGTTCGCACAGCAAATGATCGATCCATATTTCAATTTCGTGGAAGTATTGTTTTACGAAATAGGTTTCATGTGTTTGTATATAAAGCACTTCAGTCATATATTGAGTCTGAAGGTAGGGCATGTTCAGCAGGCTCTTTAGCTGCACTAAAATGTGCACCATTGGCGCTTTGCGGAAATAGCCGGTTTTAATGCCTTCTTCAAGAATGGCTTTTAAAAAATACTTTTCCTTCGTCAGATACGTGGTCATGACTTCTCTTATTAAAGTTGAGTCCAGGGTAACTTCTCTAAGCACAAACCTCGCAAGTTGACGATTATAATGCTGGTAGTTTAAAATGTCCTGAATTAAGAGAAGAAGACAATTTTTCGGTGTTTCATGGCTCAGTCGAATATAGCCTTCTTCAATGACAGAAAGGTATCCTTCATAATACTTGGAGACGAGGTACTCCAAGAGGCCGCCCTTTCCATTAAAATAGTAGGAGATGTGAGCAACATTAACATTTGCTTTTTTGGCGATTTCCCTGACAGAAGTCCCATTAAAGCCCTGTGTGTTGAATAATGCAATAGCTGCTTCAATGATCTTTTCTTTCGTTTGATTGGGGACGGTCGGCTGCATTGGCATAAATCTCACCCCTTTCATCATTACTATGTTATTTCAAGGAAACAGGAGGTTTATCCTCTAATGTTTTCTCGACAAAGTTTGTCCGGCTCTTTATAAATTGCTGAAAAATACACAAAGGTGGGGAAGAACCATGTTTCATGTCGAAAAGTACGGCGGCAAACAAGAAGAAAATTATCAGCTGCTTATTAAACAGCTGAAGGCTCTTTTAGAAGGAGAAAGCGATCAAATCGCCAATTTATCAAACGCTTCTGCATTATTGAATCAATTTTTGCACGAAGTGAACTGGGTCGGATTCTATTTATATAAAGACAGCGAGCTTGTATTAGGGCCATTCCAGGGTCTTCCTGCATGTGTCAGAATCCCTATGGGCAGAGGAGTTTGCGGAACAGCCGCAGCAAATCAAAAAACTGAGCGCATCGCAGACGTTCACTCTTTCCCGGGCCATATTGCATGTGATGCAGCATCACAGTCTGAAATCGTTATACCAATTGTAAAAGATGGGCAGCTGTTCGGTGTGCTTGATATCGACAGCCCTGTAAAAAACCGTTTCAGTGAACTGGATCAAGAATATTTAGAGAAATTTACAGCGGCACTGACTGATATTTTATAAGAATCACAAAACCGGAACCTTCAGGGTTCCGGTTTTTTATTTTCTCTCTAGTGCCTGTTCTAGATCTTCCCAAATGTCCTCGATGTTTTCAAGACCTACCGACAGCCGGACTAGATTATCTTCAATCCCCATTTGTTTTCTTTCATACTCTGGTATCACCGAATGTGTCATAGTTGCCGGGTGCTGAATCAAGGACTCTGCATCCCCAAGGCTAACGGCAATCTTTATCAGCTCCAGCGAGTTGATGAAAGCTTGAGTTCCTGCTTTATCATGGTTTTTAAGTGTAAAGGTAATGAGTCCGCCGCCTTTTTTCATTTGTTTCTCAGCAAGAGCAACCTGCTTCGGATCTCCCAAAAATGGATAGGCAACATGTTCAACTGATGGATGAGCAAGGAGCCTTTCTGCAATTTTTCCCGCATTTTCACAGTGGCGATCCATTCGGACAGGCAGTGTCTTCAAACCTCTAAGCAAAAGCCAGGCATCAAATGGAGACATAATGGCGCCGATATCTTTTCTTTCTGTCATTGCAAGCTGGTGAATGTATTCTTTCTTTCCTGCAGCAAAACCTCCGATTACATCACCATGGCCGCTAATATATTTTGTTGCACTGTGCAGCACAATGTCGCAGCCGTGCAAAAGAGGCTGCTGAAGATATGGTGAACAAAACGTATTATCAACTATTACTTTTAATTCGTGTGACTTTGCAGCAGCGGTAACTGTTTCCAGATCAATCAGCTGCATAGTAGGATTAATTGGCGTTTCAATATAAATGCATGAAGTCTCCGGTTTAATCGCAGCTTCTATTTCTTCTATACTGGTCAATTCTGAAAATGAATGCGTGACCCCGAATTTTTCTTCAAGCATTTTCAGCAATCCAAATGTGCATCCATAGATTCCTTTAGAGCAAAGAATATGGGAACCTGTTTTGACCATAGACATGAGAACAGCTGAAACAGCTCCCATACCGGATCCAAAAGCAAGTGCTGCTTCAGCCTCTTCAAGTGCTGCTATTTTCTGTTCGGCTAATTGTACGGTCGGATTTCCTAATCGAGAATAAATATGACCTTCTTCTTCTCCTGCGAAACGCTTTTCTCCAGTTTCAGCACGGTCAAATACGAATGTCGCTGTTTGATAAAGCGGAGGCGTTAAACTGTTATATGGGTCATTCATTTGTTTTTGTCCGTGAATAACCTTTGTTTCAAAGCTGAGTTCCTTCTTCAGTGTCCTCTCCCCCTTCTCTTCCTACATTCAATATCATATGATAGTTCAATTAATTTTGAAAGCGCTTTCTTAACAAAAGAAAAAAAGATGGCATCCTAAATGACATCTTTCTTATTCAACCTCTATATCCTCTTGAAAAATGACACAGTTTTTGCCGCTTTCCTTCGCATTGTATAAACCTTTGTCTGCACGCATGATGATTCTTTTCAGGGTATCATGACGGCCTTCCCTCCAATGTGCGACTCCGCATGAAACAGTAACTGTCGGAACTGTTTCTTTCCGCACTGAAGCTGCAAGGCTGTTCGCAAAAGTGATTCCTGCTGCAAGATCCCCCTGCGGCAAATAGACTGCAAGTTCTTCACCGCCCCATCTTGCACCAATATCGTATTCACCGATGCTGTTCTTCATAATCTTTGCGACTTGAATGAGAACTTCATCTCCAACTTGATGTCCATAAGTATCATTAATTTGCTTAAAATTATCTATATCCATTAAGATAAACGTTCCCTGCCGGTCTTTTTCCAGGGAACTCTGCACTGACTCGTCCAAAAAGTTGCGGGAGTGTAACTTTGTTAAATGATCAGTTTTAACAAGCTGCTCAAGTTCCTCCCGAAGCATGGAATTCATCAGGGCCAGCGTAGAATGATGAATAAGCGATTGCAGCAGCTTAAACATCTCAAATGTAAAGAAATAAGAGTCAGAATGAAGAACAATGGCAAATCCTTTCAGCTGTTCGCTTTGAATCATCGGGATGGCAATGAGCGAGGAAAATTCTGAGCTTTCATTTACCCTTACTTCTCCCATAAACATACCTTCTAATTGCTGGCTAACTTTGCTATGAACTAAGTTAATATAAGGTTCTGATTCCCTTTTGTGAAAAAAAGGCGTACTGCCCGGCAAAATGCGCGGCTGTCTTTCCTCATTCATATAATAAAAGCCAACCTCTTCAGCAGAAAATGAACGCATAATCCGTTCTGACATGAAAGTCATCGTTTCAATTAACCGCAAGTTTTTATTCAGACGCTGAGAGGTTTCATTTATAAGCTGCAGGTCAGAAACAAGCTTTTTTGATTGTTCATAAAGCTTTGCGTTTTCAAGTGCATTGCCGGCAGCCTTTGCGAGAGATGTAATAATAAGCATGACATCACTGTTCAAATCAGATTGATTTTGCTGTGTGACTTCTAAAACTCCATATACCCCCTGATTTCCTTTAAGCGGAGCATAAACTACAAGCTGATTTGAATGTTTGGAAAGCTCCCACTGTACATCCCCTGTCAAATAAGCCTCCATTGCTTTTTCATTTCCGTAATTCCCCTCATAATCCAAGCTTTTAATCAACAAATTTTGTTTATTTTCATTATCCTGTGATAGGAACAAATAAAAAAGATAAGCAGGAAACATCGTTTGAAGAGAAAAGATTAATTGATTCAAAACTTCGTCCTTGCTCATAGTGGAATGAAGTTTTTCTGTCAGCTGATACAGTGATTTATGTTTTGCGTCGCTCTCCTTTTTATTAAACAGTCTGATAAAATAGGAAAGGAACTGATCACATTCTCTTTGAAGTTTCTCGTAGAACTCCTTACTGAATGCATTCTTTTCTTCTTTTACTACGATAAGAAATTCTCCTGGAATTAATAGTTCAACCTCATGATTATGCATTTCCACTCGATTTTGCTGTTTAACAATTCGATTGAATTGATAAAAGCCGGCAGTTGCAGCCAGCAGAACAAACTTATGATTCTCATATTTAAAAAGCGCAGCATCCTTTGAATTCATTGCATTCTGCAGGGTGCTGACAAAATATTCTTCATGTGTTTTGCTGTTTTGCAGGCTTTCGCTGCTGATATAATCAAAGAAAAGACTCTTAATAGACATTAACGTATACTCAGTTAGGTGTGTCACAAAAATCCCCCGTATTGTCGAATCCTGCACTATTTATTTCAGTATAGCATAGAATATTTTCCAATTTATCTATTTAATGTTTTTTTCAAAAGATTCATTCCTGGACCTTTTTCAAATGTTTCCTTGACTTTATATTATTAAAATCATATAATGTTCGTTGTGTAAAATAAATATTCGCAGCCTATTGATACCACTGCTGTGATTTCATTTTGTTCCTCCATTGTGAGGTGTATCGTGTAACTCTCTGCTGCTGGAGCGAGGATATATGAAAACAAAATGTGCATGTCAGTTTAGGGTCAGTCTGTTTTTATTTTATGCCAAATAAAAACATGTAAGGAGGAGACATATATGTCTCGTTATACAGGTCCAAGTTGGAAACTTTCCCGTCGTTTGGGAATTTCATTAAGCGGAACAGGTAAAGAATTAGAAAAGCGTCCATTCGCGCCAGGTCAGCACGGCCCGACTCAACGCAAAAAATTATCTGAGTACGGCTTACAATTACAGGAAAAACAAAAGCTTCGCCACATGTTCGGTGTGAACGAGCGTCAATTCCGCAACACATTTGACAAAGCTGCTAAAATGACTGGTAAACACGGTGAAAACTTCATGATTCTTCTTGAATCTCGTTTAGACAACGTTGTATATCGTCTTGGTTTAGCTCGCACTCGCCGTCAGGCACGTCAAATCGTTAACCATGGTCACATCATGGTTGATGGAAGCCGTGTAGACATTCCATCATTCCAAGTGAAACCAGGTCAAACAATCACTTTACGTGAAAAATCACGTAACCTTGACATCGTTAAAGAATCAATCGAAGTAAGTAACTTCGTTCCTGAATTCTTAACTTTCGATGCTGACAAATTAGAAGGTACTTTCACTCGCTTACCTGAGCGTTCTGAATTGCCGGCTGAAATTAACGAAGCTCTTATCGTTGAGTTCTACTCACGTTAAGTAAAGCGGATCGTAAACAGCATTTATCAAAACCCTAGAAACGTTAATATAACGTACTTTCTAGGGTTTTTTGTGTTTTTATTTGTCTATTAGGAATGAAAAAAGGACCTTCGATTAGAAGAACCCTTTTGCTTATTCAGCTAAAAATTTTTATTTCCCTGATGAACCCATTTATGAAATGGCTATATTTGTTATGTGGTTGTAACTTTAGCATAAACGATAAAGAATAGGGTTAATTCTCCTATTATTACAATATACGGAACTGTCAGGAACAAATTAATCGTAAAAAAGACTGCTAAAATCCCTAAAAACAATCCTAAATGATAAATTTTTAAACGGTGCTGTTCAAACCTGTATTGATGAAAAACAATTGTAGTTGCAATGAAATAGAGCAATACAGAACCGAATACAAAATATAAGATAAATGTATATTGGACCTCATGTAAAAACATCAGTTTGATAGATGCTGCAATCATGCTCAAAGACATTAGAATAAATAAATGTCCGTAAACAATTGTTTGTCCTGCTCTCTGAATAGATTTGTTCACCTTTTTTTCTACATTTTCAAAATACTGCCACCACATTGAAATAATAAGGACGAATGTCATAATTGAAAATAAGATTGAATCCCATTCCCCTTTTTGAGGTTGTACTACAGCAAGGATGCTGATGACAGATTCTCCAAACAGGATTAATGTCAATAAAGCAAACCGTTCTAACAAATGAGCGGTATTAGACGGTACTTTTACCAAATACTTATGTCCTATAATAGGTAAAATCATATCAACAATAATTCCTGCATATAACACTGCGTATCGAACCCAAGAATCAAAAAAGATAGAGAGAAATGAGATAAAAACCCCAATTCCAAAACGTATTCCTAAAAAACGTGCTACCTTTTTTCTATCCCCTTTTTCAAAGTTCTGAACAACAAGATATTGGATTGATGTCAATGCTCTCAGTCCAATATAACCAATCAGAAAAGAGAAATAATATTGATCAAAATCTACCGATAAGCTTGATATCATAATAAGTACAAAAAACATTTGAAAAATCATAAAGATACGCTGATGTAAAAAATCCTGTCCAAACCGATTAATAAACATAGTTTGACCAGTCCAAGCCCACCATATTGGAATAAATATTAATGCAAACTTAAATAAATACTCTGGATGAATAAATCCCTTTTCAACATGAAGTAAGACATGAGTAGCAGTAGCAACCGCTGCCACAAATAGCAAGTCATAAAAAAGCTCTAACCACGTAACTTTCTTTTCTTCCATCCACATTACTCCTTCCTATATTTAACAAGTTTATAGTAAGATAAAAGATGATTACATACAAGGAGGAAATTACATGACTAAAACCATTGGCCTTATTTGCGGCAGTTTAAGAAAAAATTCTTTTAATCGAATTATTGCTCAATCATTGACAGACATGTATGATTCCGTTCAATTTCGCTGGATAGAGATCAAAGATCTTCCTTTATTTAATGAGGATTTAGAAGTCGGCGGTGATCCAGAACCAGTAACCTCATTTAAGTCGGCTATTCAAGAAGTCGACGGTATTATAATCGTAAGTCCAGAATACAATTCAGGAATTTCGGGCGCGCTAAAAAATGCATTGGACTGGGCATCAAGACCTCCGAAGTCCTCTGTTCTGAGTAAAAAACCAGTTGGCTTAATCGGAGCAACTCCTGGGGGATTAGGCACTGCTTTTTCTCAGATGCAAACTAGACAAATATTAGAAGCCATGCAAGTTCATATTCTTCCATTTCAAAAAGTATTAATTTCGCAAGTACACGAAAAGGTTGACTCTGAGCAGAAAGTGCTTACTGACGAAAAAACTAAACGTTATCTTCAGCGTTATTTACAACAATTTATTTATTGGATTGATCACACTCCTATTCTTGATTAAGGAGTTTAAGGTGAATCTTCCGATTTATAAACTTTCTTCGATTTCATTTATTAAAAGAGGTCTATTAAATGTCTGATCTTTATTCCCGTCTTTCCAAAGATGATGCTGCAGTTCTTAGATCTCCATTATTAATAGAGACTTAGATAGAAAGGTATGAATAATAATACCGCCTGAAATAATTCAGGCGGCTTTTTTGTTTGTGTAATATTTTTATGAAATTTCAAAAAATGTAAAAATGTGTCTTTTATTCAGTTAATGATCCTATTCAATTCTTTTATTTCTGAATAAGATATTTGCAGAAAGGAGGATTGATTACAATTAATAATGATACTAACAAGTTTGTTGATGCTTTATTTGATAAATACAAGTCTTTTGTAAAATTCGATACTATTCAAAATGCTGATAAAGATCATTTAATTAGTAGAGTTAATCAATTTAGTAAACAGGTAATTAATACAGAGAACGTAGCAGCTATATACACAACTGCTCAAAAAAAATATCTAGATTCTAATGATTTTAATCCAATCACTTTCCAAATTCAAAATCAAATTGCTCTTAATGCAGCAATGGAGGAAACAATAAAATCACTTGCTTTATTATCATTTACAGATCCAATACAAACCGAAAACTTCTTAATTGATATCAAAGAAATTAAATATCAAAACGAAACAGCAAAAAGTAACAGGCTGAAATTTAATTATATTAGAAGTCAAAATAATTTTAACGATTTGGATAATCAGACAAAAATTCTGTATGAAATATTGATTACATTTATTAATAGACTTAATAACTAATTTTGAATTTAATAGTTAAAATGCACTGTCAATAACAAAAAATATGCGTACTATATAAAAGCTTTACTTATATTACTATTGGTAAAGCTATTAAAAGTTGAAAGGAGGTTCCAAATGTCAATTGAAAATAGAATTATAAACGATAGTTTTGAAACAGGTTCATTCCCGCCCTGGGTTGCTATAAACGCAACTATATCCTCTCAAATTTCTCATAGCGGTTTCTTTTCTGCACGCTTTGTTGGCGGAAATATAAACTCCTTTATTTTCCAATTTACAGAAGTGAATCCAACAGAAACATTTCTATTTAAAATTTCACTAGCAAAAGTAGGAGCTCTTCCAAGTCCGCCAATTTCTATAACTGTTGCTTATTATGATGATGCTTTTTCATTATTAGGATTTGGGTTAATTACAAATATCCCAGCAAATAGATTACCGGATGTTAATCAATTTAATTGGATTGAGCTGTATGATAATACTTCTCCAGTACCTTTAGGAGCAACTCAGGCTTTAATCCTTATTAATAAACTTCCTCAAGCAGGAACTGCAGAAATAGTAGTAGATGATGTATCATTATTCCTAATAGACGGAGGGGCTGCAGGCCCGACTGGTGCTACTGGCCCAACTGGTGCTACGGGCGCAACGGGTGCTACTGGCGCGACGGGTGCTACTGGCGCAACGGGTGCTACTGGCGCAACGGGTGCTACTGGTGCTACTGGTGCTACGGGCGCGACTGGCGTAACGGGTGCTACTGGTGCTACTGGCGCGACTGGCGTAACGGGTGCTACTGGTGCTACGGGCGCAACGGGGGCTACGGGCGCAACGGGGGCTACTGGCGCGACGGGTGCTACTGGCGCAACGGGTGCTACTGGTGCTACTGGCGCAACGGGTGCTACTGGTGCTACTGGCGCAACGGGTGCTACTGGCGCAACAGGTGCTACTGGCGCAACGGGTGCTACTGGCGCAACAGGTGCAACGGGTGCTACGGGCGCAACGGGTGCTACTGGTGCTACTGGCGCGACGGGTGCTACTGGCGCAACGGGTGCTACTGGTGCTACTGGCGCAACGGGGGCTACTGGCGCAACGGGTGCTACGGGGGCTACTGGCGCAACGGGTGCTACTGGTGCTACTGGCGCGACGGGTGCTACTGGCGCAACGGGGGCTACGGGGGCTACGGGGGCTACTGGTGCTACTGGCGTAACGGGGGCTACTGGCGCAACGGGGGCTACGGGTGCTACTGGCGTAACGGGTGCTACTGGCGCGACGGGTGCTACGGGTGCTACTGGCGCAACGGGGGCTACTGGCGCAACGGGGGCTACTGGCGCAACGGGGGCTACTGGCGCAACGGGGGCTACTGGCGCAACGGGTGCTACTGGCGCAACGGGGGCTACGGGTGCTACGGGTGCTACGGGTGCTACTGGCGCAACGGGTGCTACTGGTGCTACGGGTGCTACTGGCGCAACGGGTGCTACGGGTGCTACTGGCGCAACGGGTGCTACTGGCGCAACGGGTGCTACTGGCGCAACGGGTGCTACTGGCGCTACTGGTGCTACTGGCGCAACGGGTGCTACTGGCGCAACAGGTGCAACGGGTGCTACTGGCGCAACAGGTGCAACGGGTGCTACTGGCGCAACAGGTGCTACTGGCGCAACGGGTGCTACGGGTGCTACTGGCGCAACAGGTGCAACGGGTGCTACTGGCGCAACAGGTGCTACTGGCGCTACTGGACCGACTGGACCGACTGGACTTTAACGCTTAATTCACAACCATTTAGAGATGATTTCGGGTTAATCCCGAGTCATCTTTTTACATAATTAATAGCTTGTATGTTTTCATTCGTTAATACATTTAAACCTTCCTTTTATCTTCTGCTCTCCAATGTATTGGAACGGCAAGGTTTTCCTGCTGCTTGTGATCTGCTCATGGTAATTATAAAATCCCTGGAAACGTTGATAAAACGATTTCCAGGGATAAAACAACTGCAAATTCTATTCTTAAACCTAAAACTGTTTTCTAGGCAAATTTCGCTTTCCTCTTTGGCATAGCAGCTGATAAAATATTTCCTGTTTTTAAGAGCCTAATTTGTTGCTTTCTGAAACAGTAAACCTTCATATAATTTTCATTTACTTCATTAACAATGATAGTTCTTTGCGTAATTAATCCTTTTTCAGAAAGGTAGATAATTTCAATCGGCATCTGCTGATTTTTTGATTTCTCCAATAAGACCTTCATAATATCAGCTCCTTTATTCTCCTTTCATCATATGCGAACAAATGTTCCGTTATAACAGTTATAACAAATTTATTTTCGTGTAATTTTTGGAAAAGGTAAGATATTATATATTTCAGCATTTTTCCTGCTGTCCTGGTAAATTTTTCTCCAAAACGGTTTGTTACACTCCGTAAACTGTCTTCCGGCACTAATTCCTCAATTTTCAACCAAGTCTCAAGTTTTCTAGTGATTCGCGTGATTCACTGGAATTTTTTATAGAGAAGTCATAAACCGTTTTCTTTGCCTAAAACTAGCCCATTCTTTGAATCCCATTTCTTTTAGCTTATTCTGCACCTCTTCAAATTCATCTCCGACACGAGCAGGGGTGTGGGCATCTGAACCGAATGTGACCTTCACTCCATGATAAAGTGCTCTTTCCAGTATTTCGTCAGAAGGATACCATCCTCCGCAAAATTTATTTTTGCCGGATGTATTGATTTCGATCGCTACATCACACTCTGAAATGATGGATAACGTCCGGTCCACCGCCTCAGTTTGAATCGCTGAAAATTCGGGATAATAACCTTTCATGGCGTCTATGTGTCCGAGAATTTGGAACACGCCACTGTGGGCAGATTTCTGAATCAAGGTGTAATAGTTGTCCTTCGTCTTCTGTTTCTCCTTTTCAGTGAGCCCTTCCCAGCGATCTTTTTTAAAAATATTCAGCCCTTCAACATGATGCACCGATCCAATCACATAATCGAATGGATACTTTGCGTAATACTGCTTGTACATATGGATATGCTCCGGAAAAAAATCAGACTCTACACCAAGAAGAACTTCTATTTTGCCTTCATACTCTTTTTTCAGGCTCAGCACTTCCTTCACGTATTCCGGAAAATGACTTTTTGCCATCGCAATATTCGGGAACAAATGATCTTCTTCGCTGTATAAATATGGAGAATGGTCCGAAATCCCAATGATATCCAGCTGCTTTTCCAATGCCGCTTCCACGTAATCGCGAATGGAGCGCTCTGCATGTCCGCATCTTTCATGATGAGTATGGTAATCAAATTTCATTTTCTGCACCTCGCTTTTCTTCTATTAGTAGTGTATCAATTTTCCATCATGCTAAAAAGACACCTTTTTGTGAGGTGTCTTATCGATTAATCGAAGAATAAACGATGTTGGCGATTTTCTTAGACAGCGGTCCTGTGCTCGCGTAGCTTCCGCTCGGGAGCTGTCCATTGTTTTGTTTGTTGGTGAGCAGGATGATCTGCAGGTCGTATTCCGGATCTATGATCACTTGAGTTCCTGTAAATCCTGTATGACCAAAGGCTTTTTCTGAATACTGGTCACCCATGTACCAGTTTTTCGCTTTCTCAAATCCATACCCTTGACCGAACGCTTGGTCAGAAGTAAAGGTGTTGACCGTTTCCTGATTGTAAATTTCCACTTTGCCATAGGAACCGCCATTCAGCATGACCTGTCCTAATACGGCTAAATCCTTAGCCGTTGAAAACAAACCGGCATGACCGGCAACTCCGCCGTTTCCGTAAAAGCTGTTGCCATCATTCACTTCTCCAACGAGTGTATAGTTCCTCCAATAAGGAAACATGTCTGGATCTTCCTCTACATCGTATCCAAAGTCAGGATCATCAATCATTTTATACTCATACGGATTGCCCCATGAAGTAGCGGCGATTTTCTTCTTCTGCTTCGGATCTGGCGTGAACATCGTATTCTTCATTTTGAGAGGCTTGTAGATTTCGTTTTCCAAGTATCGATCAAGGGGCTGGTTAGTGATTTTTTCAATCACAAATCCAAGTGTCATAAAACTGAAATCACTGTATTTCCGCTGCGTGCCTGTTTCGTATTCAAGCGGCAGCTTATTAATATAATTCAGTACTTCTTTTGAATTGCGGGCGTAAAGATAGGTAGGATACCAAGGGGTTAATCCCGACGTATGCGTTAATAAATCTGCTATGGTCACATGCTCTTTTCCATTCTGGCCAAATTCAGGAATGTATTTAGCTGCAGGATCGGATAGGGATAATTTATTCTCATACTCGAGCTTCATAATCCCCTGTGTTGTGCCCATCACTTTTGTAACAGAGGCTAAATCAAAAATATAATCCTTTTTCATTTTTCTAGGATGATCGAGAAGATTCCCCATATCGTATTTTTGAGCATCACCGTATGCTTGTTCCTTGAGTATTTTTCCGTTTCTTGCAATTAGCACGACAGCTCCCGGTGTAATTCCATCTTCTATTGCACGGTAAACAGCACCATCGATTTCTGATAGAATCTTTGGATCCATACCTTCTGTTTTAGAATTCCCATAGCTCAGTTTGCCAGGCTTTTCTTTGGCTGATACGCCGGCTGAAACTGGAGCTATAAATAGGAAGATGATTATCAGATATACACCTATCTTTTTCATTCTTTGCCCTCCTTTTTACTTCGCATTCAAGATTTCTCTCAAAAAACTTCTTCCATATTCAGGAGCGGGGAGATTGGCATATTCGGCCATGGTTGCCGCAATATCTGCCATCGTTTCCCGTTCTCCGATTGACACTGGCTTGACTTTGTTTCCAATCACAAGAATTGGTGTTTGCTCTCTTGTATGGTTGGAGTGGCCGATTGTCGGATCGTTTCCGTGATCCGCTGTGACGATCAGCAAATCATCATCTTCGAGTTTTTCCCGGAATTCTGCAAGAAAGGAATCGGATTGCTCAAGCACCGAGCGATACCACTCGCAATCCTGTTTGTGTCCCGCTAGATCGGTTTCCTGGACATTTATAAGAAAAATCGCATCCTTTTCTGCTTTCCGGTAGTGGTGCTCAAAAGACGAAAGCACTTTGACGGTTTCAACAGCGGGGTCACTGAATCCCTTTGCCTGAACGACATCGGCGGTTTTCCCAATCCGGTAGACTGGCAGACCCTCCCTCTCTGCCAGATGGGCAAACTGTCTGCTGTAATCCACTCCAAATCCAAGATGCAGCACATGGTAGCCTTCGCCGTATACATGGGCATTCGGACTGTCGACCCCCCACTGACCGTTCGGCTTATTCATTACGGCTGATAATATTTTTACAATAGTCGTTTTTTCATTTCCGAATACGATAACCCTGCTCGTGTCCACGCAGTTTCTTACAATTCTTGCAATCTCACATGCTTCTTCAAATGCAATTTGATTTAAATCGCATATTAAATTAATAATGTTTCCTGGTGAGGACTCCAGATTGTCGCCAATTACAATACAGCCATTCACCAGTAAAAGCGGAGCTTCAGGAACCGGATACTCTGCATGGCAGCCGTTTTTAATGAGCTTCGACTTGATGCGACTGCTGACTTCTTTCATCAGCCGTTTATTAGGAACCCCAGGTTTGCTGCCCATCAGCTCCTGGTGCCCCATAAACGTATCCGCTCCATCATGTGCAAGGTTGCTTTTTCCATACGCAGCCGCTGGTAATCCGGTTCCATCAGCCAGCTGATTTAAACCGGAGTTATATAGAAAAGGAATGTTCAGTCCAGATGCTTCCTTCAAGTGCTGATATGTGTTCGCATTCATGTCCTCAGGTTTGGCAATTGCACAGTCCTGCATCGCTCCTATGCCGAAACCGTCCAGAATAAATAACGATACCTTTCCCATTTTCCTACACCCCTCTCCTCTGAAAATGAACCACCTCAGGAGTTTTTGAATCTGCATTTTTAAGAAAAGCCACGTGGGATCTCGTAACAAAAATCTGCGTTCGGAAAGCGTAAAGAACCGTATCACCAACATTCATCCTTGGATCCCGCTTCAAGCTTCCGTAGTAATCGATGTTTTCTGAAGAAGCCTGATGAACCTCTGTTTCCTGATCCAAGCGATCTCCAAAGAGTGCCTTTTTCATATTGGAGCGGGCATAAAACCCGCCTGCAATGGTGTATGCCTGATCTTCATCCATATGAGAAATTTCCGATAAATAAGCCATGCACGGTTTCTCTGTCAGATTTTCAGAATACGCATGCAAAGGAGTCGTTCCCGTCAAGGCGTGCCCCGGCTCACCGTGCGTAATCCCATATTCGCGGATAAGGGGAATCGTATGGCAGCTAGTGGAACTCGGCGCATTAAGATGAATTACTTCTATTCCCTGGTTAGCAAGAATGTCTCTGGATTTGAGCAGGGTTTGCAAATTACTGGTGAATTCAAAATCGGTTTTGGCCTCGTTCAGCTGCAAGACCGGAAAACACGTTGCTCCAATGACGTTTATTCCCGGCATCAGCTGCAGCTCACGTATACTCGACTCTAAGTTGTTAATTAAAAATCCGCCGTATTGACCCGGGTAAATGAAATCTTGCTTGCTGATCACCCTTAATATTACGTTCTGTTTCAGTCCCAGTCTGACGGCTGCATCTGACAGCTGTCTTGCTCTTTCTAGAGAGAAAAGCGTGACCACTTCAGGCCGGAGCTGTTTTAAGACCGTTTCCCATTGATTTTTTCCAGGCTGTACAAGATGACCAAGGTTCCCTATTTTGCAGCCTGCCTTTGAAAGATTGAATGCTTCATCAATATCAACTGCGACCGCTTTCTCGATGCCGTTTCGCTGGATGGTCTTCCCGACAAAACCGCTTCGTCCTATTTGTTTTGTCATATAAAACAGCTTAACGCTGTTTGCCTCGGCTGATTTTGCAAGAGCTCGTACATTTGCCTCGAATGAGTCCAAGTCGATGACGTACGTATTCGGAGGGATAGAACCGCTTTGATGCAAGGCAGCCGCTGCCTTAATTAATGCAGGGTTTCGTTTCTGTATCATGTCTAAGAACAAGGCTGTCTCATCCCCTAACGATCTCATTAACTGAAAGCTCAAGTATCCGTAAAATGGTTTCCGCGGATGCTTTCATTGGATTGATTCTCAAACCGTATTCTCTTAAATGAGGCTGGCTTTCTAAAAAGCTCCCGGATACACGATAAATCATTGGCAGGATATCGTACTTTGATTCTGCTCCGACTGGATAGGTTGCCGCTCCGAATGAAGAGGCTTTTTCAATCACTTTTGGTGCGATCGGTGCTGAGAGTTCAACAATCACATTCTTTGATTGAGAGTTTGTGATATACGCTTCTTTAACAAATGAAAAACCGCCGTGATTAAGGATTTCGCATAGCTGCTCCACCTGTTCATTCTGAATCGCCAGCATAACTGGAGCCACTGTCATGGCCCGCAGCAATTCATGTGCTTCGTGCCCTTGAACCTGACCGCCTCCGGAATAATTGGTTTGATGTATTTTTTCAATGATTTCACCTGAACCGAGGATAAGGCCGATGCCTTCAGGTCCAAGTACTTTAAATCCGGAAAAAGTAGAAAGGTGCGCTCCATACTCAACGCCAATGCCCTTCATTTTCATTGCACAGTAGTTATCATCAACCAAAATGATGACATCCGGCCTTGACTTTTTAACAAGAGCGATTATTTCTTCTAAATCATAAGTATCAGTCGGCTGCTGTCTTGCATGCTGAATGTAAAATACCTTTATATGCAGCTTTGTTTCTAATGCATTTTTCACCTTGTCCATGTGATTGAAATTTACAGCCTCTTGCTTGAATCCCATCATCCGAAACGTTTCTTTTGTGGTCATGTACATCGGTGCTTCATGGACAAAAATAGAATCTCCCGGCTCCGCTATCATACTAAGTGCAATCCTGATCGCACCGGAACCGCTTCCTCTTACAAGGGCGCAGTCCTCGGAATCGAACACGTTCGATAACACCCTCTCGGCGGCTGCTGTTGTTTTCGGGCGGTGGTACTCCGGGTGAAGACCCACATCCCCTGTTTCAAAAAAGGCATTGTTTCGAAACACCTTCGTCATTTCATCAATCAGTTTGAATTGAAGTTCTTTTGCCTCTTCCATCGTCCGATTGATAAGTACGGAATTTGCATATTTCAACGCCACTTTCCATCATCCTTCCTAACCGATGCTGAATGCCTTTTGAGGATTGGCTACGAGCAGTTTATTTATAATAGAGCCGCTGACTCCATGGTTTTTCAGTGCCGGTATAAACGACCTGAGAACAATATCATATCCCTGCCCTCCGAGTGACTTCAGATGGGATTTCCTTGTCAGGTCACTAGAGAGCAAGAGCTGATCTTCAAAGCCTTTTTCAATAAATGTCAGCAAAGACCTGATCCGGTCTTCATCCGCCCGGTAATTTTCTTTGCCGATCGTATCCATCGCAGCAAATGCTCCGCTGTTCAATACTTCCAGCACAATTTCATCATTCGTATTCAGATCCTGATGGCCGATAATCACCTTTTCAAGAAACAGACCTTCTTTTTGAAAAAGATTGATCTGCTCTAGAGCACAAGTGCCGAGCGTTGTATGGGTAGAGAGCGGAAGCTTCGTGGTTTTGGCCGCTTCGATGGCTCCATGGAATAGCTCGGTTTCGATCGGTTTAAATTCATTCAGACTGCTCCCGATCTCACCGATTACCCCCGGTTTAATTCCTGTCTCCCCTATTCCATCTTTGATTTCCGTGATCATCCACTCTGCAAATTGATCCCGATTCCATTTCTTTTTGTCATCCGGAATGAATGGATCCTTATAGCAGCCCGTACTCGCGATAATCTGCAGACCGGTTTTCCGGCTAATTTCCGCAAGCTGCTCTGCGTCTCTTCCCATCCCCTCATTTGTGACTTCTACAATTGCTTTACCTCCAAGAGCCGCAAAGCTCTCTAAGTCTTCCGTGACGAGTTCAATATCCTGCAAGCAAGTATCTTCGTTCTTTTTCACTCTGCTTAAGTCCACATATAGATGTTCATGACAGGCACACACACCTAACTCCTGCGGCTCCAGTTTACCCAGAACGGTTTGAATATACATTAAAAGCCTCCTTATCCTGCTGGCGGTACATAGAGCCCAAGAAGTACCAGGATGTTTCCGATAATTCCTACTGCAATTGCTCCAACAGGCCCAACTGCCATACGGACGATTGGACGTCCGGCTGCTTCATTCAGTAAATAGATCCCGGCAATAGCGAAGAAGCCCAGACTTGGAACAATGGCGTTCGCAGCATTTGCGCCTCCAATAAGAAGCGCTACTTCCAATACACGCGTCATCGCTGTCCTGATGTTTTCACCAGATGCCCGAATACCGGGATAACGGTCGAGGACTTTTGCTAATTGAGTCAAAATCATCACTTCCACTAAGATGATTACGGCTCCTAAAATAGCCGCGATGAATGGATTTGGGGAGAAAATTCCAGCCCCGAAAACGAAAGTAAACCCTACTGGACCATATACACCTGTAGCAATCGCTGTACTTGCGATCAGTGGAACGAATCCGATTGCTTTTGCAAGAGAGGCAATACCGCCTTCGGCAATCTTCCCTTCCGATAGCAGGTTAAGAGAGATCGGGTCGCCTGCAATTAAAAGCTGACTCGTTGCTGCAGCTACAAGTCCGCCGCTTATCATAAGTACCCATACATATTTTTTAATCTTCGAGACGCGCTCTGTGAACAATGCCGCTAAAGCGGACAGGTTCTTCTCATCAGACTTTTCCCGTACAGCAAATGCAATTAAGAAAATCATTCCAATAATAAGAGCAATCCCTTCCGGACTTAAAACAACCTGCGTCCCATTGATGCTGATCAGCTTATCCGTGTTTGCAAAAACGATGAGCTGTCTTGCAATAGCCGCCACAATAAACGTCAAAATCCCTTTTTTAATTCCAAATTGAAGAGCAACAGCAATGGCCGGGAACACCATGAAGGAAACGACAACCGGTTCGCCGATTTTATTAAATCCTTCAGCAAAATTCAGCGGCAGCATCGCAAATGCATCAACGACAACTTGCAGACCATAGTAAATGCCAGCGCCATATAAAGCTCCTGCTGCCCCTGCGAGCACGGAATTAATTTTTCCTCTGTTGAATGCAAGACCAATGATATCTGTTCCAAGCAAAATACTATGAATAAGAATAATGCTTCCCGCAATTGAAATCGGAATCCCAAATCCGATGACAAGACCGAAACTCATGGCAAAGGCGGTTACACCAAGCTCTTTTCGGCTCATCCGCCCTTCAAGATTTTCCGGAACAATCGGTCTGAGCCCATCGTTAAAGACCGCAATCCCCAAATTTGCCATGACGGCTGCAAGCGCCCCAATACAAGCCATTAAAATTACTTCTACCATCTTTCATCCCCCATCCCCATATCAATCTATTTGTTTTTTAATAAAGCCTCCATCAAATACTCAATAGCTTTCTCCTTGTGATCCCCCGTAAATCCAAAAGCTGTTGCCCCCTGGTCGACTGCAGACTGCACGTTTTCTTTTATCGGAGTCTTGCCGGGCATAGAGATGGTTGCGCACTTTGGTTTTCCAAGCAGCGCTATTGCCATAGCTAAAGCTCCCCCTCCGCCGGTATGGCAGGCGCCGACGTAATAATCCGCTCCCCCTGATTTCAGCAGCATCGCTGCTTCTAAATCAGCTTTCACGGTCACTTCTACCTGCTCTCCTCCGTATTTCTTAACTAAACTCTCAATCTCTTTTTTCTCCACCTGACCGCCTACTACAATTTTCATTTTTTATTCCTCCCTTTATGCTGTTAATGCTGCTACAAAGTGCATATATAGAAATTCTTTTTCTTCTCTGGGTATGGTGATGCGGCATTCAATTTCAATCCATTTAACCCGTCTTTGCGCTTCTTCAAGATTTGGAGAATTATATATTTCCTTCATAATCGATGGCGGAGGAGCATTCAGCGGTTCGTTTCTCTCCATCCTTGTCACTGCCATGGCCAAATGAGTAATTAACATTTGATAGTTAGCCGCTTCCGTTTGAGACACATATGCATCAATCGTTTTATGGCAGATGATTTGAGCATTTTCTGTAATGGCATCCGTTGATTTAAGTATTTCGAGTCTTTCAAACAGTTCTTTCATGAGTGCGCCCTCCCAATGTACAATAAATTGTATTTTGAATATAAAAAGGGATTCTTAGTATTTCGGAATGTAATCCCCTTTTTCCACCAGTGTTTGTATTCTTTTAATCTCATGTAAATCCAAATGCTGCAGAATATACTCCGCCTTTTTGTTTTCTTTTCTAATGACGCAGACAGCTTCACCTATATTCAACTCTTCTTTTTTTGCTATTTCAGAGGAAAGCGGTATCGTATTGTATAACCCGCTGTCAATTTCATCAATGTTCCAAATGGTCGCATCAATCGTTTTCGCTCTTAAATGCTGCAGCAGATGCATGTAATTGAGCTCAACAAACTCTACCTTTTTTTCATTTGTTTCCGCTTTAACAAGAATCTTTTGATCGGTTGAATTATGGTCAATTCCTACCTTCATGCCATTTTTGATTTCAAGATTTCCTTTTTCTGAAAAGAAGACCGCATGCTTTGAAACATACGTATGGCTCCCGAAAGCAAGAGCAATAGAAAGATCCGGGTCCTGTTTCAATGCTTCTGCAGCTGAGAATTTGGAAACAAGGGCAAAGTCGTATCTCCCTTTGCTCACTTCATCAATTCTCAGTTTAGCCCCTCTCATAAAAGCAATGCTTAAATTCAATTGGTTTTCCTCAAATTGAGACGTAAGGCCGGATGCCAGCCCTTCATATTTTTTGGAATACGGCAAAGGCATCACTCCGGTCATTCTTTCAGCACCGCAATACTTGAACAAAGAGGGAATATTTTTCTTCCTTAAAAAGGTGCCCATATGTCCTTTAGGTTCAAGACTAATGCTTCCGGTTTGCTCTAAATATTTCAGAGCTGTCTGTACTGTTCCCCTGCCAACATTAAATCTTTCTGAAAAATCTCCTACTTTTGGTATCCGCTCATTTAGTTCAATAAATAATAGATCCTCTGCGATCTTCTGCAAAATTAACCCCTTTTTAGAAAGGAGCGACTCAAAAATCTCCATAGCACCACTCTTGTACAATTATTTGTATATTCATTCATTGATGCAAATTTACCATATATTTAAGCTGTTTACAAGATTGATTTTTCTGAATAATTTGTTAAAATGATTACCTGCTCCTTTCTATCTTTTTTTACCGAAGATTAAACATAAGGTGTAATGTGTATCGTATAAATCAAGTTAATCTATAAAAAATCCTTAATAATAAAAAAACAGCACACCAATTAGACTGCTAATTGATGTGCTATTTCTTAGGTTTATAGAAGTGTGGTATGCACCTTTCAAGCTAGCCCGTTCCAGCAAGTGAGGCTTTTCATCAGTTCTTGTATTGAATTAACGTGTACTTCTTCTTCCCTCTGCGGATAACAGTGAATTTGCCGTCAATGCGGTCGTCTTCTCCAAGGACTTTGTCTGTCTCCTGAATTCGCTCGCCATTGATGTATACTGCTCCATTTGAAACATCTTCTCTTGCCTGGCGTTTTGAAGGAGAAATTTTTGCATTGACAAGCAGGTCGATTAAGCCGATTTCTGCTTCTTCTGATGTAAATGCCGGTACATCTTTAAAGCCCTGCTCAATTTCATCTCCAGTAAGCTCTTTAATGTTTCCGCTGAAAAAAGCCTGAGAGATTTTGATTGCTTGCTCCAAAGATTCTTCTCCGTGTACGAGCTTTGTCATATTCTCGGCAAGCGCTTTTTGTGCAGCGCGTTTTTCTGGTGCATTTGTCAGTTCCTCTTCAAGCTCCGCAATCTCTTCATGAGAAAGGAAGGTAAAGAACTTGATGTATTTAATGACATCGCGGTCATCTGTATTGATCCAGAACTGGTAGAACTCATAAGGAGTCGTTTTTTCTTTATCGAGCCAGATAGCTCCGCCTTCTGTTTTGCCGAATTTTGTTCCATCTGATTTTGTAACCAATGGAACTGTTAATCCGAATGCTTTGGAATTTTCCTCGGATTTGCGGATCAATTCAAGGCCTGCTGTAATGTTGCCCCACTGATCGCTTCCTCCAATTTGAAGCTTGCAGCCTTGGGATCTGTATAAATTTAAAAAGTCATATGACTGCAGAATCATGTAGCTGAACTCTGTGTAGGAAATTCCTGATTCAATTCTTGAAGACACCGTATCCTTTGCAAGCATGTAATTAATACCGAAATTTTTTCCTACATCCCTAAGGAATGTGATCAAATCCATAGATCCAATCCAGTCAAAGTTGTTGGCAAGAGTAGCAGGATTTTCACTTGAGGTATCAAAATCAAGGAAACGGGAAAGCTGACCTTTAATTTTGTTTGACCACTCCTGAACAATATCGGAAGTATTAAGCGTTCTTTCCGCTTTCTTTCCGCTTGGGTCGCCAATTAAGCCAGTTGCTCCGCCGACTAAGGCAATTGGGCGGTGTCCTGCCTGCTGAAAGCGGCGAAGAGTTAAAATCGGAAGTAAATGCCCGATGTGCAGGCTGTCTGCCGTCGGATCGAAACCAGAATATAATTTTACTGATTCCTCTTCTAATAACTTTCTCAGACCTTCTTCGTCTGTCATTTGATTGATTAACCCTCTGAACTGCAAATCATTCAATAATTCACTCATTCTGATTAGCTCCTTTTTTTCATAAAATACAAAAAACACCCCTTCAAAAATGAAGGGGCGTGATTACGCGGTACCACCCTACTTAGGAAAAAGATAAACTGATTCCTATCTCGGCATATATAACGGCATTCTAACCGTCTTTCGCTATTGGGCATTAGCTGCCTTTCACAAAAGAAGCTCCTGGAGGTAATTCATGATTCATCTGTGTGCTGATTTTCATCGGCCATCAGCTTTCTAAAACAGGGAGATGTTCACTACTAATTCCATTCAAAGCATTTTCAATTCTAATAAATCTTTTTTACCATATAGAATGTCTCTTGTCAAACGGTTCAACAGCATCTGACAAGATCATACAAAAGTACTGTTTTTATATGATATAATTGAGTGGGTGGATTGTATAGGGGGATGATACATTTATGGATAAATTTAAATCTTGGTACAGCAAATTTATGCCGTACAAACATAGAACAGTAAAAGGGTTTAATATTACATACGGGGTCGTCTGGAACCTAATGCTGATCTTTTTTGTCATCGGTTTAATTGCCGCATCGTTTGGCGGCGGACTCGGCGCAGGGTACTTTGCGTCATTGGTTAAGGATGAACCTCTCCGCACTTATAGTTCCATGAAAAAAGATATTTATAATTACGAAGAAACCTCGCAGATTTATTTTTCTGATTCGGTGTATTTAGGAAAGCTCCGTGCAGATATTGAAAGACAGGAAGTAAAGATTGATGATATTTCAAAGCATGTAAAGAATGCCGTAATTGCTACAGAGGATGAATTTTTTTATGAGCATGACGGGGTCGTCCCTAAAGCGATTATGCGCGCTCTTTTTCAGGAAGTGACAAATTCCTCTAATCGCTCTGGGGGGAGTACACTTACACAGCAGCTGATCAAAAATCAAATTCTCACAGACGAAGTTTCTTTTGACCGCAAAGCAAAAGAAATTCTGCTTGCTCTCCGACTTGAGCGCTTCTTTGAAAAAGAGGAAATCTTGGAGGCTTATTTGAATGTTGCTGATTTGGGCAGAAATGCTTCAGGCCGAAATATTGCGGGAGTTCAGGCCGCTGCACAAGGTATTTTCGGTGTGGATGCGAAGAATTTAACTCTTCCTCAATCTGCTTTTATTGCAGGTCTGCCACAGAGCCCATTCGGCTATACCCCTTTTACAAACAGGGGAGAAATAAAGGAAAATCTAGATGCAGGAACGTCCAGGATGAAAACTGTTCTTAAACGCATGTATGCAAAAGGCTTCATCTCGCAAAAAGAATACGAAGAAGCAGCCACATTTGATTTAAGGAAAAGTCTCGCCAAGGCCAAGCCTTCCTCTTTTGAACAATATCCATGGCTCACCTACGAAATTGAAGAACGCGCCACTGATATTATCTTAACGCAGCTGGCTGAAAAAGACGGCCACAAATTGGACGAACTGAAAAAAAATAAAGAATTGTATGCAGAATACAAAGCCCTTGCTGACCGGAACTTACGTCAAAATGGCTATAAAATTCATACAACCATTCAAAAAGATATTTATGACAAAATGAAAACCATTGCTGAATCGTATGAATACTACGGCAGCGATAAGACGGAAGTGAAGGTAGACAAAGATACCGGGAAGAAAATACAGGTTCAGGAGCCCGTTGAGGTTGGAGCTGTTTTAATTGAGAATAAGACAGGGAAAATCATCAGCTTCGTCGGGGGAAGAAATCATAAAAGAGAACAAGTTAATCATGCAACAGATACTCCCCGATCAAACGGATCGACGATGAAGCCGCTGCTTGCTTATGCTCCTGCAATGGAAACCGGTGCCATTCAGCCAGGTTCAGTACTTGCAGATGTACCGCTGCAAATCGGCGAATGGAACCCTAAAAATTTCGATGGCCGCTTCCACGGATTTACAAGCGCCCGATATGCACTTGAAAAGTCTTATAATATACCTGCCATTAAGTCTTACTTAAAAGTGATAGATCAAAATCCTCTTAATTATTTAAAGAAAATGGGAGTCACAACTATCTCTGAAAATGATGGGGGTCCAGCTACTTCAATTGGCGGACTTACTAATGGCATAACCGTCGAAGAAAACGTAAATGCATTTGCAACATTTGCAAATGAAGGAAAGTTTATCGATGCTTATCTCATTGAAAAAATTGAAACAAAATCAGGCGAAGTCATTTATCAGCACAAATCAAAAGCCGTTGATGTTTTTACACCTCAGACTTCCTACTTAACAATCGATATGATGCGCGATGTTATTAAACAAGGAACAGGTACAGCCGCTAAGAACTATCTGTCATTCAGTGCAGACTGGGCAGGAAAAACAGGAACAAGTCAAGAGTATAAGGATATATGGTTTGTCGGAACGAATCCAAATGTCTCGTTTGGAACGTGGATGGGATACGACACCCCTAAATCTGTTGAAAAAGATTATAAAGGCATGTCCTACAGCCGCAGAAACATTCTTTTATGGTCGAAGCTGATGAATGCAGCCCATGAAGTTAATCCGGGTCTCATTGCACCGAAAGAAACGTTTAAAATGCCCGGCGGAATTGTTCAGAAATCATATTGCGCACTGTCCGGGGATCTGCCTTCTGCCATGTGCCAGCAGGCAGGACTTGTTGCAACAGATCTCTTTAATGCGAAGTTTGTTCCGACAAAAACAGATGACAGCTTAACATCAGGAAAGTATGTTTATGTAAAAGACAGGGCGTACCAGGTGCCCCCTTCTGCTCCTTCTGAATTTGTTCAGCAAGGTGTGATGTTAAAAAAAGAAATTCTGCAAAAGCATAATTTAAGCAGCTTCAGCGATTTAAAAGAACTGCTGCCAAACAAAACAAACTGGGGCAATATCGTTGTAACGGATGGAAATCAGATCCGAGACAACGGATCAGCTCCATCGCAGGTATCCGGAGTAAGAATCAGCGGCGGGCAACTGAGCTGGAACATGAGCGGTGATTCAGATGTAATAGGATACCGCGTTTATGCTGCCGGTAACTTTTCAAAGAATTTCAGAAAAGTAGCAAGCATCCCAGCTTCGAAAAGCCTGTCAGCATCTATTGGCGGTTCACCTGCTGCCTACTATATAGCAGCAGTTGACGTAGCAGGCAAAGAATCACCAGCATCTGCAACTGTAACAAGCGGATCCTATCAAGCTCAGAAGCCGGCAACAAAGCCTGCTGATACTCAGCCAAAAGATCCGAAACCAGCTGATCCAAAACCCGTGGACCCAAAGCCTAAAGACCCGAAACCAGCTGATCCAAAACCGGATCCAAAGCCTCCGGAAAAACCTGCAGATAACGGAGAGCAGACTCCTCCGGCAGAAAAACCGAACGGCTGACCTTGTTCGCAGATTTCTTGCTGGACGTTTCTTCAGCTGTACTGCGCAGAAACATATTAAAATACAAAAGTCATATGTTTAAAAATAGAATCAAAAAAAAGCTTGCAGATTGTCTGCAAGCTTTTTTAATAGATTCTATTAATCTTCCATTGTCGATAAATCGCCAGTCGGCAAGTCGAGCTCCCACGCTTTTAAGACGCGGCGCATAATTTTTCCGCTTCGAGTTTTTGGCAGTTTATCGCGGAATTCAATTTCACGCGGAGCCGCATGAGCAGCAAGTCCCTTTTTAACAAAATTGCGAATTTCCTCTTTTAGTTCATCTGTTGCTTCGTACCCATCCCGAAGCGCAACAAATGCTTTAATAATTTCCCCGCGGACTGGATCCGGTTTGCCGATTACACCAGCTTCGGCAATGGCAGGATGTTCAACAAGCTTGCTTTCGACCTCAAACGGGCCGACGCGCTCGCCTGATGTCATGATTACATCATCAATTCTTCCCTGGAACCAGAAGTAGCCGTCTTCATCCTTGTACGCTGAGTCACCCGAAACATACCAGTCCCCAGGCATAAAATAAGACTCGTACTTCTCTTTGTTGTTCCAGATTGAATGCATCATGGAAGGCCAGCCTTTTTTTATGGCCAGATTCCCCATGCGGTATGGCGGAACTTCATTGCCCTGGTCATCAACAATCGCAGCCTGTACGCCTGGAATTGGTTTTCCCATAGATCCCGGCTTGATTTCCATAGATGGATAGTTGCAGATTACCTGTGCACCCGTTTCTGTCATCCACCATGTATCATGAATACGATTGTGAAAGACTTTCATGCCCCATCTGACAACTTCAGGGTTTAATGGTTCACCAACGCTCAAGATGTGTCTCAATGAACTAAGGTCAAACTGTTTCACCAGCTCATCCCCGGCACCCATAAGCATGCGGAATGCCGTTGGTGCACTGTACCATACTGTTACTCCGTAATTCTGGATCGTTTCATACCATTGTTCAGGCTTAAATCTGCCCCCTACGATGACGTTTGATGCTCCGTGCAGCCAAGGCCCAAAGATGCCGTAAACGGTCCCTGTGACCCATCCTGGATCAGCTGTACACCAATAAACATCATCCTCTTTTAAATCAAGAACCCAGCTGCCTGTCTGATATTGCTGAATTATAGCCTGATGAACATGCAGAACACCTTTCGGCTTGCCTGTGGAACCGGATGTATAATGCAGCAGCAGGCCATCTGTTTTTTCTACCCATTCTATTTCAAGCTTATTGCTTGCTGTCTTCATTCTTGTTAAGAAATCTATGTATGGACCATCTTCATGAACATTGTCCCCAACCAGCACAACATGCTTTAGAGCAGGCAGATCATTAAATGGAACTCTTTCAAGAAGCTCTGGAGTTGTGACAATGACTTTCGCCTCGCTGTCCTTCAGGCGGTCGCTCACTGCCCCCTCCATAAACGCCTCAAATAAAGGACCGACAATGGCACCCAGCTTAATTGCTCCAAGCACTGTAAAATACAATTCCGGAGTTCTTGGCATAAAGACGAAAACACGGTCGCCTTTTTCTACGTCTGCACATTGACGAAGAATGTTTCCTGCTTTATTTGAGTGATCTTTCATCTCTTTAAACGTATACTTTTCTTCTCTTTCAGGGTCACGGTAATATAAGGCTACCTTGTTTTTCCGGAATGATTCCGCATGTTTGTCAATTGCTTCATATGCAGCATTAATTCTTCCTGTTTCAGACCACGATAAATGCTTTTCTGCATCTGCCCAATCAAAATTTTCGTAGGCTTTAGCATAGTCTTCTAGATTGTGGTTCCCCTTTGCTGCTGGCAGCGCTTCCAACTTCATCCTTAACTCCCCCTTATTCAGTATATACATTTTCTATTATAGAACAGATTCTATCTTTTCTCAATTTTTAAAAAGTTCACAGTTTTTTAATGTAACCGCTTCATTTATTGTATTTTCTAGTATAATAGATTTATGTCCAGCATCAATAGAAGGCGGTGAATGAATGGAACATCCTAAAACCTATAACGCAAAAGAGATTAAAACTCCTTATGGACCGCTTATTATAGAAGGTCCAATAAAAGCCGAGAAACTGGCAGGTCTTGAATTTCATCATGACCTGGTAGCTTTCAGACAGCCTGAGCAGCAGCACAAAGCTTTAATTGAGATAGCTGCTCTGCCAGAAGGAAGAATTATTATAGCCAGAAATCGCCATACCATAGTCGGGTATGTTACATATTTATATCCAGATCCACTGGAAAGATGGTCAGAAGGCAAGATGAAAAACCTGATTGAACTTGGCGCAATCGAGGTGATTCCTGAATACCGGGGCTATTCTGTCGGAAAAAATCTCCTGAGGGTTTCCATGATGGATGATGCAATGGAAGATTATATTACCATTACGACAGAGTATTATTGGCACTGGGATTTAAAAGGTACAGGACTTAATGTGTGGGAATACCGAAAAGTGATGGAGAAAATGATGAATGCCGGCGGCTTGGAGTGGTACGCAACAGATGAGCCCGAAATCAGCTCCCACCCAGCAAATTGCCTGATGGCTAAAATCGGAAAAAGAGTGGATCAGGATTCAATTCAGCAGTTCGATCAGCTCAGATTTAAAAACCGCTTTATGTACTGATCTTCTTTCGTTCACGCTTTAAAACAAAGGGGTTATAAGTATGATAGTTGAACAAATTATGAAGAAAGATATTGTGACACTCACACCTGATGCAACAATTGCAGAAGCCATTAAAAAAATGGCTGAATACCGGATTCGCCATATCCCGATTGTAGCTGAAAATGACCTCCTGGCCGGGATTGTCTCCGACCGGGACATTAAAGATGCAAGTCCTTCCATCTTTCATCTGAGTGAAAATAAAGAAGCCTTGAATAAACCTTTAAAATCAATCATGAAAACAGATGCCATTACAGGCCATCCCCTAGATTTTGTCGAGGAGATTTCATCTATTTTTTATGAGCACAAAATTGGATGCCTGCCTATTATTAAGCATGGCAAATTAGTAGGGATTGTAACGGAAACGGATTTGCTGCATACATTTGTTCAGCTGACAGGTGCCAATCAGCCCGGCTCCCAAATCGAGGTAAAGGTTCCAAACGTGACGGGCATGCTTTCTGAGGTGTCTGATGTTTTCAGAAAAAGCAAAGTGAACATTGCCAGTGTTCTTGTTTATCCTGACAAAGACGAACGGTTCAAAGTTCTTGTTTTCAGAGTGCAGACCATGAATCCCATGGCATTGATTGAGGAGCTTGATAAAGAAGGATATACCGTATTATGGCCTAACATCCCGGGGATTTCATCATGAAAGAAAATATTTTCATCTATTCTCCTCTTTTTCAGCAATATAAATTCAGCCAGGATCACCCTTTCAATCAGCTGCGGGTGGAATTAACATATGACCTTCTGAAAAAGATGAACGCATTGTCAGATGATGAGCTTGCATCTCCAAGAATAGCGACGGATGAAGAACTTACTCTTGTTCACGATCAAAAGTACATCGATGCTGTAAAAAAAGCAGGTTCGGGAGAATTAGATCCAAACGAAGCGCTTAATTACGGAATCGGGACTGAGGATACACCTATCTTCAAGAACATGCACGAAGCAAGCGCACTGCTCGTTGGAGGTACTTTGACCGCAGTTGAACACGTAATGGAAGGCAAAGCTAAACGGGCTCTGAACCTCGGAGGCGGCCTTCATCACGGCTTCCGCGGAAAAGCTTCAGGCTTCTGCATTTACAATGACAGTTCCGTGGCAATCAAATATATACAGGAAAAATACCACGCAAAAGTTTTATACATTGATACAGATGCTCATCATGGCGATGGGGTGCAATGGACGTTTTATGATGATCCAAGTGTCTGCACATTATCCATTCATGAAACGGGCCGCTATTTATTTCCTGGGACAGGCAATGTTACCGAACGGGGTGCAGGACAGGGCTATGGCTACTCTTTTAACATTCCGCTTGATGCATTTACAGAAGATGAATCATGGATCGATGCCTACAGACAATCTATAAGAGAAATTGCCGCTTTCTTCAAGCCTGATGTCATTCTTACACAGAATGGAGCAGATGCGCATTTCTACGATCCTTTAACCCATTTTGCAACAACAACTGCCATTTTCAAGGAAATACCAAAAATAGCTCAGGAAATTGCGGATCAATACTGCGGCGGGAAATGGATTGCGGTTGGAGGCGGAGGCTATGATATCTGGAGAGTC
Source organism: Metabacillus dongyingensis (assembly GCF_019933155.2). Lineage (NCBI taxonomy): Bacteria > Bacillati > Bacillota > Bacilli > Caryophanales > Bacillaceae > Metabacillus > Metabacillus dongyingensis. The sequence goes on from NZ_CP082944.1 coordinate 3,907,688, forward strand.
GTACCCCGGGCTTGGGCCATGATCTGGCTGCAGATGAAACAGCTGACTGTAAACGGCCCTCTCCCTGAGGAATGGATCAAACGCTGGCAGCCAGAAGCACCCGTAACCCTTCCCTCTATATGGGAAGACGGCAAGGATCAATATAAAGCCATTCCAAGAAAACTTGAAATAGAAGAAAAAAACGCACAAACTGTGGAGAAAGCTCTCTTTCCACTCCGGCAAAATCATGGAAAAGACAGAAAGACACTTTCATGAACAAAGGCTCAATATATTTATTTAACCATTCACTGCCTATTAATTTTTCTCATTTCCTAAAACGAAGCTGAAAGCATGGAACAAGCAGATCCATGCTTTTGCTTTTTGGCAAGGCTAACATCTAATTTCATCCTTTTTTATTCTTAAAGAAAACAAAAGAGCATCAGCTATAACAGCCGATACTCTTCTATTTTAAGCTCTGGTTGATTGTCTGATTTCAATTCGATGCGGAAGCTCAACAATATGATTTTCAACTTCTTCTTTGTTCATCAGTTTAGTCAGAAGGCGCATCGCTACAGCACCGATATCATATGTCGGCTGAACAACTGTTGTTAATTGAGGTCGAACCATAGTTGCTAATTTCGTATTATCAAACCCGATGATTTCAATATCATTCGGAATAACATAGCCATTATCCTGAGCTGCATGAACGACTCCTAATGCCATTTCATCCGTGCCTGCAAAAATAGCTGTAGGCTTATCCGATAATTCGTTAATTTTTTCGAATGCTTCTAGACCTGAATCATAGGTGTAGTCACCTTCAGTAATTAAGTCTTCATCAACGGTAATTCCTGCTTCAGTCAGTGCACGGCGGTATCCGTTCATTTTCATCTCTTTATTGATTGGCTCTTCCATTGGACCAGTCACATAGCCAATGCGTTTATGCCCTTTTTCAATCAGCATGGAAACAGCATCAAATGTTGCCTGCTCATAATTAATGTTAACAGATGGTGTAACCTCATTCACATCAATTGAAGCAGCAAGCACAATCGGTACAGGAGAACGTTTAAATTCTTCTACATGCTCATCCGTAATATTCCCGCCCATGAAAACAATACCATCTACTTGTTTGCCAAGCATTGTATTAAGCAAGTGTAATTCTTTATCACGGTTTTGATCAGAGTTGCTCAAAATAATGTTGTATTTGTACATTGTAGCAATATCTTCTATACCGCGTGCAAGCTCAGCATAGAATGTGCTTGAAATATCAGGAATAATAACGCCTACTGTTGTCGTCTTTTTGCTTGCAAGTCCACGTGCAACAGCATTCGGGCGATAGCCTAGACGATCAATTGCTTCCGATACTTTCTTGCGTGTGGTTGGTTTTACATTCGGATTGCCGTTTACAACCCGTGAAACAGTAGCCATTGAAACATTTGCTTCGCGGGCTACATCGTAAATTGTAATATTATTCATTTTCTTACACTCCTTCTGGTTCCATATCTATGTATAGTTAGCATTTACAATTTTTAAAGTAAAATGTCACCATAATGACGATTTATGTACATAATGATACGATACTATGAAAACGTAAGCAATCTATTTACAGTGTTTTTATCTAAGAAGATCTATTTTGTTCAAGATTGAGCAAACTTATGATAAATTTCACTGTTTTTAATCTTAAAGAAAATACAGGAAAAGTGCAAGTCAATATAAAAAAGGGTGACCCTGGAGATAGAATGTTTCACACATTCTACTCTGAGTCACCTGATTTTTGTTTTATTATGCTTTTACTTTTGTTAACGGTCTAATTTCATTCATGAACTCTGCGAACTGATCGAAATCCATTTGCTGAGCTGAATCAGACAGTGCGACTGCAGGGTCCGGATGAACCTCAGCCATTACCCCGTCTGCACCAATCGCAAGCGCTGCTTTAGCACAAGGAATAAGCAAATCGCGGCGGCCAGTTGAATGCGTAACATCAACCATTACCGGCAAATGTGTTTCTTGTTTTAGAATCGGCACAGCTGAAATATCAAGTGTATTTCGAGTAGCTGTTTCGTATGTGCGGATACCGCGTTCACAAAGAATGATTTGATCGTTTCCTTGTGAAATAATGTACTCAGCTGCATTTACAAACTCATCAAGTGTAGCAGCAAGACCGCGTTTTAATAAAACAGGCTTTTTAACTGCACCGGCAGCTTTCAATAATTCGAAGTTTTGCATGTTGCGCGCTCCGATTTGGATAACATCAATGTATTGAATAGCAGTTTCAATGTCAGCAGGATTGACAATTTCACTGATAACAGCCATATCATATTCATCTGCAACACGTTTTAATATTTTTAAGCCTTCAAGACCAAGACCCTGGAAGTCATAAGGGCTTGTGCGTGGCTTGAATGCTCCGCCGCGCAATAAGCGGATTCCCTGTTTTTTAGCCTCTTCTGCAACAGCAGCTACCTGTTCGTAGCTTTCAACTGCACAAGGCCCAACAATCAATACTTGGCTGCCGTCGCCAATTTTGACACCTTTAACATCAACAATTGTATCTTCAGGCTTCTTTTTGCGTGATACAAGAAGCGCTTTGCGGTGATCGTCTTCCTGCAGCTCTAAGCTTGCTTTAAAGATTTCTTTAAAAATATGCTGCAATGTGGAATCTTCGAAAGGTCCATCATTGTTCTCTTTGATTTTATTAAGCATTCTTCGCTCACGGACGGGATCATATCGATTAACGCCCTGCGCTTCCTTGGCTTTACCTATATCCTGTACTAACTTTCCTCGCTCATTAATCAGCTGTAAAATCTGCAGATTAATCTCTTCTGCTCTCACTCGCAATGCTTCTAACTCGGCGTTACTCATCTCTCTCATCCTTTCGCGTTTTTTAAAATTGAAGAAAATCTTATGAAAAGCCGGAATCCGGCTTGTACATGCATCCCTTCAAAACTATTGTTTTAGCGATGCAAAACTGCACCAGCTTTCTTAAAAAAAGAAAATATGATACATTTTCTTTAGTAATTAGTGATAATTATATACAAAATCTTTCGTGTTGTCACGCATTTTTCTTTAACATTTAAACGCTTTTAAGTGGTAAAGCGTTTTTTTGAGTGATTACAATGCTGATTTATCTTTATAGTTTAATAAAAGAGGTGCTTATTTTGAGAAAAGAGACTTATACATTTGCACTGGATATTGGCACCCGATCAGTAGTTGGTTTATTATTATCCGAAAAAGACGGCACCTATGAAGTCATTGACACTGTTATTCAGGAACATGGAGAACGCTCGATGCTTGATGGACAGATTCATGATGTCATCTCTGTTTCGAACGTAATTTCTTCTGTTAAGGAAAAGCTTGAAGAAAAGCATGGAACCCTTCGTGAAGTCTGCGTGGCTGCAGCAGGAAGAGCTCTAAAAACCATACGGGCAGAAGCTCAGATCGAAATAGAGGGCAAACCCATTATTCAGACAGAAACGGTTTTTCACCTCGAGCTGATGGCCGTTCAAGAAGCTCAGAAACAGCTTGCCCAAAAAGAAAAAGCCATGCAGGAGTATGATTGTGTCGGCTACTCTGTTATTCATTATAAACTCGATCATCAAGAGATTGGCAGTTTAGTAGATCAGCAGGGCAAGGTAGCCTCTGCTGAAATCATCGCGACTTTTTTGCCTAAAGTTGTTGTAGAGTCTCTCCTTGCCGCCTTAAATAGAGCAAACCTGGAAATGAAAGCATTGACTCTGGAGCCCATTGCGGCAATAAACGTTTTAATTCCTTCCTCAATGAGAAGATTAAATGTTGCTCTTGTAGATATAGGAGCAGGTACATCTGATATCGCGATAACAAATAAAGGAACTGTTACGGCGTACGGAATGGTCCCAATGGCCGGAGATGAAATAACTGAAGCGATTTCTGACCAGTTTCTATTGGATTTTCACGATGCTGAACGGGCAAAAAGAGAGCTGCATACATCTGAGAGCATCCTTGTTAAAGATATTTTAGGGTTTGAAAATGAAGTCTTAAAAGAAGAAGCTATTTCGCTGATTCACAGTGCCATTGACAGCCTCGCAAATGCGATTAAGGAAGAAATTTATTCTTTAAACCAGGAGTCTTCCCCAAAAGCAGTCATGCTGATTGGAGGAGGAAGCTTAACACCTAAGCTTCCTGAATTAATCGCTGAAAAACTGAATCTGCCATTAAACAGGGTGGCGATAAGAGGAATTGACGCCATCAAGCAGCTCAGGTTTGCAGAACATCTGAAAACAGGTCCAGAACTTGTTACCCCCATCGGAATCGCCATTTCTTCCAATCAAAATCCGATACAGTATGTCAGCGTCAAAGTAAATGGACGCTCTGTCCGGCTGCTGCATATGAGAAAGCTGACGGTTTCAGACAGTCTGCTCTCATCAGGAATACAGCTGAATAAATACTACGGGAAGCCAGGACTTGCATTTATTGCAGCATTAAACGGACAATCTATAACCATACCGGGCACCTATGGAGAAGCACCTTTGCTCTTTAAAAATGGAAAAGTATGTTCAGTTGATGAGGAGATCAAAAATGGGGATGAAATCATAATTGAAAAAGGGAAAGACGGCCGTTCACTCAGTGTCGCCATTTCTGATTTGATTGATGTAGTTCCAGCAAAACAAGTTATTTTAAATGGGGAGCGGGTTCAAGTTGAGGCAAATCTTGCATTGAATGGAAAGCCTGCTTCTTTAACGGATCTGATAGCTGACAGGGATTCAGTCACTTATTCGTTTCCTGATCAGGTAAAAGAGATTTTGCCTGATGAATACTCCTTTGCACCATTTTTTCTTTCAGTGGACGGCAGCAGGATCAAGGTTGATGCATTCTCTGGAAAAATCCTGATCAATCACGTCCCTGCCCACCCTTCATCTCGATTTGAGGAATGGGATCAAATAACAGCTGTTAAAACAGAATCACCTTCTCTAAGCCAAGTGCTGACCGAGCTTAAAATAAAAGCATATGAATCACTGACAGTTCTCTATAACCAGGAGCCGCTGACGATTAAGAAGATGATGGCTGAAGTTTATAGGGACGATATGCTTCTTTCACTAGAGGATAAAATTAATAATGGCGATTATTTAACCATTAAGAAGCAGCCAGCAGGCTCATTTATTTTTCAGGATGTTTTTACTGCTGTCGACGTGACTATTCCTTCAGAGGGAAGCAATAAATTCCTTCTGTTAAAAAATGAAAAAGAAACAGCTTTTCATGAAGAATTGCTGCCTGGTGACCGGCTAAGTATTAAATGGTTCTGAGAAAAGCGGGACCGCTGTTTAGCGCAGGCAGATAAGGATCCGGCAAAAAAGGAGTTTTTGCCTTTACTGGCGGAGGCGTTCTGACCAAGGAAAGAGAAGGTGGACACCATGAAAAAGAGAAACCCGCTGTCCGCCCTGACAGGCACATTCATGCTGATCAAAAACTTCTGGAAAAAGCCTGCTGCAAATTTGGCGGGCTTTTAGTATTTGTATTGCCTTTTATTTATAATCCAGCCGATAAATCAAAAATCGTTCAGACGGATTCCGGTCATTAAACCCAGGCAGAACGACTTCTTTTTTCAATTCAAAAGCAGTCTGGTTTTCTAAGAAAAATAGATACTCATCTGAGCAATAGTATATGATCAGTTCGATATCCCGCCTTTCCTTTTCAACCGACTGCAGTATATTGTTTATGACATTCATAAAAATTTCTATCGAAAAGGGGTTAAAGAAATAAAAACGATTATCTGACGGATCGATTTTATACTCTTCCGCCAAGCAGCAATAAAACTGGATTTGCCCTTTCCTGCTCCTTGCTTTCTTCCAATAACGATCACGATTTTGGGTCGCTTCCTGATAGATTGCCTCGTTCATTTCGACCCCTTTGACTGTAGCATTGCTTAAATAATGTATATAGAAGTTAGATCTGCCTTTTCCGCATCCAAAGTCAACTACATGATCACTGCTTTTCAGCTCATATTCACGAAATAACAACTCCAGTGCCGCATATGGTGTCGGTTCATAGCGGTGATAATGAAGTGACTTGCCGAACCCTTTCTGGCTGCCTTCCGTCTTAATATTTAATAATTCATCAAAAGCTCGTTCATTCATTTACTTTCTCCTATTCATGTCCTGAACTCACATTATAAATAACATAAAAATGGAACAGAGCAGTAAAGTCTCTGTCCCATCCTCCGCTTTATAAAACGTTTTTAGTTAATGTGTCCTTTGTAATTTTCCAATGTGACTCGTTCCATGTGACCAGTTTGTCTTTGAAAAGAAGTGCCTGCGGTGATTCGTGCTTCACACCGTAAGTTTCTGCTATATAATTTGAAAGCGGTCTTGCTTCCTGGACATTCAGGTAATAGGCATTAACCGAGTCATGTTCCTTCGCAAAAGCTTCGAATTGCTCGTAGGCTGCCTGTGCTATTGGACATGTTAAGCTATTTTTGAAAAATAAAAAGGATTCTCCGCTATCAGCGATTTGCTGAAATTCTTCCACTGTATCAATCTTAGATTTCGGCATCTTGTTTCATTCACTCCTAAATTCAGGTTGGTCCGTTCATTGTACATGATTTCATTTGAAAATAAAAACAATCGGCAAAGCGATTAACTTTGCCGATTCATTGTACTATTTTTTTTCTGATAATGCTTCTTTTGCATCTTCAATTTCTTTGTTTACTTGTTTTTTTAATTCTTCAGCATGCTGTGTAGATCCAGTAGATGGCTGAACTGTTTCATTGACAGGGCTTTGAACTGAAGAGTTAAGCTTTTGATCATCAATTGGTGCTTCAGGCGCTAAGTTTAGCTTTACGTCTTCAGGATTGTTTTCAGATTGCTCTTGATCTTGATCTTTAGAGCTTTTCAAATCACGGACTTTGTTCATGATTTGAGAAGACTGATCTGAAACAACTTGCGTCAGATTAGCTGACTTTTCTTTTGCAAGTGCTGCTAATTCATTGCTTTTCTCTATAGCATCATTTGTGATTTTTCCTGTTCTTTCTTTAACAATGACTGCCTGCTCTCCAATATTATCACGAAGTTCTTTACCTGATTTAGGTGTAAGGAATAGTGCAGTAGTTGCCCCTACAATTCCTCCAACTAGTGTTCCGATAAGAAAATCTTTACTGTTGATTCCATCTTTACTCATGATAAATTCCTCCCTATTGCGATTCTTATTTTATATTTTTTTAAAACGAATTCATATACTTGGCTGTTTCTGCTGACGCTCTTGTTTCTGCTTTTTCAGCTTCCATTTTCCCCAAACGTCCATTGCAACATTGCTCCATTGAACAACCTGGTTGATTTTATCCTGGTTTTTCTCAAGATTTGTACTTACTGATGCTGATACTTTCTGAACAGAATCATTGAAATTCTGAAGAGATGAACCTACACCCTGAACCGCGTAGACAACAGTGTTCAGCTTTTCTGACTTTTCCTGAATGTCCTCTGCCAAAGCATTTGTCTTATGTAGCAGCTGAGTCGTTTCAAGCGTTATTCCCTGGATTTGATTCTCAAGCCCTGCCAGTGTTCCGGCAACATTGTTTAAGGTAGAGGATAGGGATTTTAACGTTTTAGACAAGAAAACGACCAGTACTGTGAATGCAATTGCAATTAGTGCAACAGCTAAATATAAAATAATTTCCAACTTCAGCACCTCCAATAAGCGATATTACCTGTTTCCCGCAAGTATTTAATTATAAACATAAAGATTTTTCATAAAGCTAGTATTCTACAAAAAAATTTGGATTCCTTTCCTATTATGGCCGTGTTTTTAAATTTTCAATAAATATTTTAAATTTTTTTCTGACATCGGTTACAATATACTTGTATTACTTATTCGTTTACCGGGAGGAAAAAAAGTGAAAGACCCAAGAATTCAAAAGCTCGCAAAGAACCTGATAAATTATTCAGTCAAGCTCCAAAAAGGAGAAAAAGTACTGATTGAAAACTTTGGCCTGCAAAGAGAATTGGTTACAGCGCTCGTCAATGAAGCATATGCTGCTGGCGGGCATCCATTTGTCTCTCTTAAAGATCAGCAGGTTGACCGCGCTCTCCTGCTCGGGGGACAGGAGGAACAGTTTGGCATGATGGCCGAGTTTGAAGCAAACGTCATGAGCAAAATGGATGCCTATATCGGCCTTCGTTCAGGAGACAATATAAATGAGCATGCTGATGTGCCTGACGTGCAAATGAAGCTTCACGGCAGAACAATTGGCCAAAAGGTGCATCGTGATATTCGCGTCCCTAAAACAAGATGGGTTGTTTTGCGTTATCCGAATTCTTCAATGGCTCAGCTTGCTAAGATGAGCACAGAAGCATTTGAAGATTTTTATTTCGATGTGTGCAACCTTGATTATGGAAAAATGGACAAAGCTATGGACGCACTCGCTGAATTAATGAACAAAACGGATGAAGTAAAAATTACAGGTCCAGGAACGGATTTGGTTTTCTCTATCAAAGACATTCCTGCTGTTAAATGTGCAGGGGAAATGAATATCCCAGACGGTGAGGTTTATACGGCTCCGGTTCGTGATTCTGTCAATGGAACAATTACATACAATACTCCGTCCCCATATAACGGCTTTACATTTGAAAACGTGAAGCTTACGTTTAAAGATGGAAAAATTATTGAGGCCTCTGCAAATGATACAGAACGCATCAACAGTATTTTCGATACCGATGAAGGTGCAAGATATATTGGCGAATTTGCAATTGGCGTGAATCCTTACATTCAGCATCCAATGCAGGATATTCTTTTTGATGAAAAAATCGACGGCAGTTTCCATTTCACACCTGGACAATGCTATGATGATGCATTTAATGATAACCATTCTAATATTCATTGGGATATGGTAAACATTCAGCGCCCTGAATATGGAGGCGGAGAAATGTATTTTGACGGCGTCCTTGTCCGTAAAGACGGCCGTTTTGTGATTGATGAATTAGAAGGCTTAAATCCTGAAAACCTGAAATAAGCATAAAAATAAAAAACATGGGCCTTGGCCCATGTTTTTTTATGCAAGAGCCTTTTCGTAGGCCTGCTGGTATTTTTGAATGTCTCCTGCTCCCATGAAAACGAGAACTCCATTTTCATGCTGCTTTAAGACGGCTGTTTCTTCTTCATCAATTAATGATGCACGGTCAATTTTATTTTGAAGATCTTGAATGGACAGTTTTCCAATGTTTTCACGGGCAGAGCCAAATATGTCGCAAAGATAGACCGTATCTGCTTTTTGCAGGCTGTCCGCGAATTCATCTAAAAACGATTGTGTGCGTGTAAAGGTATGCGGCTGGAATACCGCTACGATTTCACGGTCCGGATATTTCTGTCTTGCTGCGTCAATTGTTGCTGTGATTTCAGTAGGATGATGCGCATAGTCATCGATCAGAACTTGATTGCCGATTTTTTTCTCGTTGAAACGGCGCTTTACACCTTCGAACGTTTGAAGCTGGGCCTGAATCACTTCTGCATCAATCTCTTCGTAATGGCAAAGTGCAATAACAGAAAGTGCGTTCAGTACACTGTGATCGCCAAAAGTCGGAATTTTAAAAGATGCATAAAAAGTGTTTCTGACAAACACATCAAAACTTGTTCCATCAGTCGCTTTTACAACACTGCGGGCCTGGAAATCATTTTCTTCACTGAAGCCGTAATAAACGACAGGCACATTTGCCTGAATATGCTGAAGATACTCATCGTCACCGCAGGCAATAATGCCTTTTTTGACTTGCATAGCCATCTCTTGAAATGCTTTGAACACATCATCGATGCTGCTGAAGTAATCCGGATGATCGAAATCGATATTCGTCATGATCGCATAATCCGGAAAATAGGACAAGAAATGTCTGCGATATTCGCATGCTTCAAAAACAAAGTATTCGCTTTGTTCCATTCCTCTTCCAGTTCCATCTCCAATTAAAAATGAAGTTGGCTTTGCTCCCTGAATGACGTGGGCAAGCAATCCTGTAGTCGAGGTTTTGCCGTGGGCACCTGTAATGCCGACACTGGTAAATTTCTCCATAAACTCACCTAAGAACTTATGATAACGAATTACTGTTAGCCCGAGGCTGTGTGCTTCCTCAATTTCAGGATGCGAGTCAGGAAACGCATTTCCCGCTATAATAGTTAATCCTTGTTTGATATTGTCTTTTGAAAATGGAAAAAGCGGAATACCGCGCTGTTCTAAAGCTTTTTGAGTGAAAATGGTTTTTTCAATATCAGATCCCTGAACCTCATAGTTCATATCATGCAGAATCTGGGCAAGGGCGCTCATTCCAGTCCCTTTTATTCCAACGAAATGGTAAACAGTCATAAATAGAACCTCCAACAAACGTCTATCTGTTTGACATTATATGATTCTTATCCCAATTTGCAACTCCAGGTTTAATTAGAATGCATAAGATAGCGGATATGTAGTATAGCTTACGATTTAACATTATAGCAGAATGCAATATAGATAACTATTAGAAAAGCAGCTGCTCGTGATGACACATAAATCAGACCTGTTAGTTTTTTTGAATAAATACATGGCGGATCAATTTATCCTGCCCAATGCATATTAAACGATATCCATGAACTTGGCAAGTGCGGAATAAGAAGTAAATGTTTTCCTGACCCCTCTAAACATTACGGGCAGGTGCTTCTGAGTATGTCTTAAATCGAGAAGAAAATTGGGGAAACTGTTTAAAAGCAGTTTTCCCAATTCCTGAAGATAATAACTTCTTCAGACAAATATTTTAATGAATATTTCCTCTAAATCATCAGCAGACCCAGCTCTCTATTACATTCCGCTTTCCTGAATGGTTTCGAGGTCCTGCTCAGAAATTAGGATTTCACGGGGTTTACTTCCTCTTGCTTCTGAAATAATTCCCTGCTTTTCCATCATATCCATAAGTCTTGCTGCACGGTTATAGCCGATTCTGAATCTTCTTTGCAGACTTGATGTAGATGCCCCTCCCTGATCAACCACATATTCACACGCTTCAAGCAGCAGTTCATCTTCTTCGCTTCCTATACTGGACTTTTTCATCAGTTCTTCCTGCTCAAATAAAAAGACCGGCTTCATCTGTTTTTTGGCATGGTTAACGACACGTTCAATTTCTTCATCTGATACAAAATTCCCCTGAATACGGACAGCTTTAGATGTGCCATTTTCTAAAAAGAGCATATCCCCTTTACCGAGCAATTTTTCTGCTCCTGCTGAGTCAATAATTGTCCGTGAATCCACTTGAGATGATACAGAAAAAGCAATTCTGGTCGGGATATTTGACTTAATTAATCCAGTTATGACATCAACGGAAGGTCTTTGTGTAGCAACTATTAGATGAATTCCGCACGCTCTTGCTTTTTGAGCAATGCGGCAGATCGCTTCTTCTACATCAGCAGGAGCTGCCATCATTAAATCAGCAAGCTCATCAATGACAATGACCAAGTATGGCATATGTTCACCGCTATTATGTTTTGCAGCAAGTTCATTGTATCGGGAAATGTCCCTTGCTCCCGCATGAGCAAATAGCTCATACCTTCTTTCCATTTCTTCTACAGCCCATTTTAATGCTCCAGTAGCAGCTTTTACATCCGTAATAACCGGACTGACTAGATGAGGAACATTGTGATACGGGGCAAGCTCGACCATTTTTGGATCAATCAGAAGAAGCTTCACTTCATGAGGGGAAGCTTTGTAAAGAAGGCTTACCAGGATCGTATTGATACACACGCTTTTGCCGGAACCGGTCGCTCCCGCAATTAGTCCATGCGGCATCTTTTTAAGATCTGTCACAACAGCCTGACCTGAAATATCAAGGCCCAGGGCAGCGGTCAGCGGAGATGGATTATTTCTAAACTCCGCACTTCTTAAGATTTCTCGCAAATAGACCATTTTACTGTGTCTGTTCGGAACTTCAATGCCGATTCTGTTCTTGCCGGGTATTGGTGCTTCTATGCGGATATCTTTAGCTGATAGGCTCAGTTTGATATCATCTGTTAAATTTGTAATTTTATTTACTTTCACTCCAGGTTCAGGCTGGACTTCAAGACGTGTAACAGCTGGCCCTTGTGTAACATGAACAACTCTTGCTTTTACATTGAAGTTTTCAAGCGTCACATTCAGCAATTCTGTTTGTTCTCTAAGCCAATCCACATCATCTACATATTCCTTAGGCGGAATGTTCAAAAGCTGCAATGACGGGAAAAGATAGGATGCTCCAGAATTCGAAGAGTCTTCTGACTTTAGGATTTTTTGTTTATCTCTTCCAAACATCATGACATTAAATGGAACAGTTGATCTTGTTGATCGATTTTCTTTCACTTCTTCAGCAGGATCTTCATTCGATCTTTCAGTTCTGTTAATGGCTGGTTCATCTGTTGCACTATTTTCCTCTTCATTTTCATTATGATTCTTATCAGCATTGGCCGTATGCAGCATTAGCTCACTATCGCTTGCAGTCAGAACGTCTGCATCTGGAATTTCTGCATGCTCTTCGTTTTGCGTCCATTCAGTAAGCGTTTTTTTCTCTTCGTTTTCATCAATGGTGCTGAAGGTTTCATCTGCCTTTACTATAGGCGGATGTGCATATTCTGACATAACGATTTCTGTTTCCTCAGCAGTTACCGCTATTTCTTTATTCTCATAAGGCAGCGGGAATGTATCTTCTGTTGTTTCATTTACATGTTCAACCGTATCACTGTTGATTTCTTCAAGATCCTCATCAGATGAAAAGGTCATAATTGGGTTTTCCTTTTCTTTATTCAGACCTTTAACTGGAATATTTGATATTTGCGTGCTGTTTTCTGGAATGATTTCAGGTACAGAATCTGCTGCTTCTGTTTTTAAAATGGCTGGTTCATCTTTTACCAGCTTTTCATGCAGAGTTGCTGACGGAATTCTCACGTCTTCGATTTCCCTCATTCTCGCAGCTTCTCTTTTAAGAAGCTCAGCCCGTTTATGTTCATTTAACCTTGACAGAACGGATTCAGTAGACTGCGCGGCTTGCTGAAAGCTTTTAAATAAACTTGAACCCGACTCGCTGCCGGTTTGATTTGCTTCATCTCTTGGACTAATTCGATACTCTAATGGTTCTTGATTGTCTCTTGGCCTGAAGCCGTATATAGGCGAAGGAATCTCTGTTGGGTGAAAAGGCCTCTTTGAATCTGTATTTGTCTTTATTCTGGCTGTTTTTCCCGGAATACGCCCTGTGCTGCTATGTTTTTGAGGTTTCGTTCTTTCGATCTTTTCACTTGCTGAACTTTTCCTTCTAGGTTCTGGACGAGTGTTTTGATTATCAGGAATCATCGGAAATTTGAAGTTTCCTTTTGGATATTGATAGGCTACTTTTGTTTCTACATTTTTCACATTCGAAGTTTGAGTTTTGGGCGGTACAGGTGCTCTATGTACAGGTTGCTGCTGTTCTGGAATTTGCCTTTTTTCAGCTGATGCTTTTTCTAAATGCTTATCTGTCTCTGTTTCACCGGCGAAATAATTGATCATTTTTGAAAACCAACTCATAAAAACCACTCTTTCAAAGGTTTCTTCTTTATTACTATTCTATTGTAACAGTTAATCCTATCTTTTAAAGATGAAAAAAGCCACTAGAAAATTTCCTAGTGACTTTATAACTTTTAATTAAATTATTCGATTTAGACAATAGGTTTATGGGAGTCCATTATTTTTTTAAAAAATCTGTGCCGATTTCATAATGATCCTCTAAAACTAAAATCCCTTTTTCCTGAGGAGCATCGGGAAGATCTAATTCCTTCGCAGAGCAGATCATGCCGCTTGAAGCAACACCTCTGAGCTCAGCATCTTTTATCACAAGGCCGCTTGGCATGACTGCTCCGACTTTAGCAACGACAACCTTTTGCCCGCTGTCTACATTAGGTGCACCGCATACGATTTGAAGTTTTTCATTGCCTGTGTTAACTTGGCATACACTTAATTTATCGGCATTTGGATGTTTTTCTTTTGTTTCTACGAACCCAACTACAAATTTGGGTGTTAGATCAGCATGCAGCTGTTCCTCAAATCCATTTTGAAGAAGGCTTGCGTTCAATTTGCTGAGCAGATTCTCAGTCAGTTCAACAACCCCGCCGCTGCTCTCAATTTCAAGATAAGAAGATGCATTAAAAAGATTGAATCCGGCAGTTTCACCTGAGGCACTGCTGTAAATTCGCACTGCATCCCCCTTCTTTTCAAAAGTTCTGTCTTCTGGCGGCAATTCAGCCACTGAAATCATCAGTGTATCGCCTACACCTTCTTTGTTATAAAATACGCGCATCATTGTTTACCTTCCTCTTCCTTTTTTGCCCGGTTCTTTGCAAGAATAAATATAGGTTCCAGCTCTTTGTTTTCATACAGAAAAGATAGAGCTGTAATCGGGACCCTGCCGCTTGCAAAAAAGCTCATGGCCATCTGGCCTAAAATATCGTAACCTGTATCATTTCGGATGTCTGCAATAATCAGAACATCCTGATGCGGTACTGCAATGGCCATCGCACCCTCCATTTTTTCATGGAAAGAATCTAGGATGGTGTCATTAAGCAGACGGCTTGCATCATAGCCATCATTGGCATTTAAAAAGTAAAAAACATTTCCTGCTACATGATCTTCTTTTACACTTGTTTGCAGGGACCTGAGATTGAACCTTGCCATTTCTTTAATTTTGCTGAACGTCCAGTTCTCTCTTTCCATCATTTTCACATCAATCAAACGATAGGAATTCCCAAGATCAAGCGCATAATAGATTCTCGTTTCAGCTGTATGTTTTTCGTGTATCAGCAAAACGCCATCAGAGGATTCGACTGGAAAGGATGTTGATCTGATAACCGGAAAAATTCCTTTTTCTTTGCCTGTCAGTTCCTGTTCCTCATTCATAACTGTCAAAGCTTCCTCGATGTAATAAACCAATTCATCAACAGCCGCATCTTTTTTCTCTTCCCATTTTGCAATAATGCCAGGCAGAGATATCGTGATGCCTTTTTTAGTAGCATCGTCTTCAACGCGCAATTGATCCTTTTCTCTATCAAAATGGCTTGTCCAGTCTTTATGTTTTAAGCGTTCCTTGATTGTCTCGGCCATTTTCCTTGAAGTCATTTTCATGATTCATTCCGCTCCCTGCCAATTAGTAACTGTTTTATGATGATAATCCGTCTATAAATTCCTGAATCTGCTCTTTCGTTTTACGGTCTTTGTTCACATAGCGGCCAGTTTCCTGTCCGTTGTGGAATCCGACAAAACTAGGTATTCCGAATACATTTAATTCAGCACAAAGATCGATAAATTCGTCCCTGTCTACATAATAAAATGTGAATTTGTTATTTTCAGACTGCAGTTCCGGCAGAAACGGGTCAATAAAACGGCAATCAGGACACCAGTCAGCTGAAAACATAAGAATCACTTTTTCTTTTTGAATTACTTCGTTATAATGAGCCATTGATTGTAATTTTTCCATTGTTAAAACCTCCAATAATATCGTTTCCAATTTGTACATTCATCATTTCGCATCATACCAAAAGTAGCCTTTAGTTACCAATAGTTTAGCCTTTGGTAAAGAAAAATCCCCTTTGCAGAGCAAAGGGGGATTTCTCTTATTAATAATTGACAGAAGACACAATTTCCATCATTTGTTCAGCTGTATCTGCGACATTGCGGCCGTCTGTTTGCGTTGTCATTTTAACTCCGCCGATTCCCGCCGAAACCTCATACTCATCCTCTTCAAGTTTATCTACGAGAACGTAACCGAACCGATCTTTATCCTCAAAGGTTTCTTTTACTATTGGATCTTTATATTGTTCAAGCAGCGAATCATAAAAAACGGTGCTGTCCTCTTTTTCTTTATCATTTACAAATAATATAAATTGCTCATCATCCCGTTTGAAAATCAAGTTATTATTTTTTGCAGATTCGACTTTATAGCCTTCGGGCAAATGATATTTAAAAGAACCGCTTTCTTCATTGGCGGCTGCCGGCTTGCTTGTAAAAGTCTTTTTTGTCTGATCTATCGTTGCAGTTTGCATTTCTTCTTCATTTATTGAACAGGCTAATAAGGAAAAAAGAGAAGCAAAGATCACGCCTGCTAGAATTTTTTTCAAGAAAAACCCTCCTTATTCAATAGGAAAATAGGACCCTTTTCTATAATAACCCTTTTATTTTAGACTTGACAAGTGAACCATGTTTTATGAAAAGAAAAACAGGGTAATGAATTCTAAAAAAAGAGGTGAATTTTTAAGTGAATATAAATGTTTACTTGGCAGGAGAAATACATAGTAATTGGAGAAACGAAGTAAAAGAGAAGGCCCGGAATCTCCCGGTAACTTTTACAGGACCAATGGAAAACCATGATCGGTCTGATTTTATTGGAGAAGAAATATTAGGTTCACAGCCTAATGCTATTTTAAAAGACGAAGCTGCATCCAGAATTAATAATTTCAGAACAAAAGTTTTAATGGATAAAGCCGATATTGTGATTGCTTTATTTGGAGAAAAATATAAACAGTGGAATACAGCAATGGATGCAAGCAGTGCATTAACCAACAAAAAACCTTTAATTATCATAAGACCTGAGAATCTGCATCACCCGCTTAAAGAACTTTCTTCTAAAGCTGATGTCACGGTAGAAACAATTGATCAGGCCATTGCAGTGTTATCCTATCTTTTTGAACAAGAGTAGCGGCCCTATCTGCCGCTGCTCTTTTTATGCATGTAAAAATATTGACCAAATAACAGCTTAGAAATATGAGTAAACATTTCTTTTCGATTCACCATGCCATTTGTAAATATCCCGATTGCCCCTTCATTTTGACTGACATTATATTGATTCGCATATTGATCCATGACGATTCCAAGCTCAGCGCCCGACTTCACCTTCTTACCAACTTCATCCGGCAGAAGGATTCTGGCGCCGCCTGCAATGATTGGTCTGATATCGCCACCTGCAATGGCTCCCCAGTTGCATAAATAAAAACCTTGATTTGTCTCAATGATGCCTCCTTCAAGACCTATGCCAAGATCAGCCTGCTCCATTTCCCTGGCATTTTCTGCTCGGTTAATGGCGCCTTGTATGGTTTCATCATCTGAAAACGGCTGGTCGGATACTCCAGATGGAACTTTTGCACTTTTGAATGTAAACTGCTCAAAATCAGGTAGAGATGCCTTTACCGCATTAACTTTGGCCGGATTTAAGGTTCCAATAGCTATTTTCATCTAATTCTTTCTCCTTTATATAAAGAAAAGCGCATTCGCCCGTTTAGTTCAGGCATGACGGATAAGAATCCGGCTGACCGAATTTGTTCTGGCCAGGGAGAGCGATTTGCTTCCCATCAATGTACACAATTTTATACTTTCTTATCTCTTAAAAAAGGAAACCACATCAGTGATTTCCGCTTCTTTACTTTATGAATTCTGTTTTATTGTATCCAATGTCGTTTGATCACAAGCTTTTACAAGAGAGACAATTAATTCTTTTGCAGCAGCATAGTCGTCTATATGGACAATAGAAGCTGCTGTATGAATATAACGCGAACAAATTCCAATAACTGCAGAAGGAACACCATCATTTGAAGTATGAACACGGCCTGCATCTGTTCCGCCTTGTGACACGAAATACTGATAAGGAATATTGTTAGATTCTGCCGTGTCTAAAACAAATTCCCGCATTCCTCTATGTGTCACCATTGTACGGTCTAAAATACGGAGCAGGGCGCCTTTGCCCAGCTGGCCGAATTCATGCTTCGCTCCGCTCATATCATTGGCAGGACTCGCATCAAGAGCAAAGAACAAATCAGGCTGAATCATATTGGCAGCTGTTTGTGCTCCTCTAAGCCCTACCTCTTCCTGTACGGTTGCACCAGAATAAAGAGTATTTGGAAGGGTTTCGTTTTTCAGTTCTTTTAACAATTCAATCGACAATCCGCATCCATAACGGTTATCCCATGCCTTAGCCATAATCTTTTTAGGATTGGCCATTGGAGTAAATGGACAAACTGGAAGAATTTGCTGTCCCGGCTTAATGCCAAGCTCCGCTGCATCTTCTTCTGAATCCGCTCCAATGTCAACAAGCATATTTTTAATCTGCATCGGTTTGTTCCGCTGATCTTCACTTAATAAATGAGGAGGAATCGAACCGATTACTCCGGGAATTGGGCCTTGATCTGTTATGATCTCAACGCGCTGTGCAAGAAGCACCTGGCTCCACCAGCCTCCAAGCGTCTGGAACCTTATCATTCCGTTTTTCGTTACACCCGTTACCATAAACCCTACTTCATCCATGTGCCCTGCAACCATAATCTTGGGACCTTCTGAATGACCGTGCTTCACCCCAAAAATACTGCCTAACCGATCTTGAACAATGTCATCTGAGTACTTGCTGAGCTCGGAACGCATGAATTTACGCACAGCATGCTCGTTCCCCGGTGCACCCGGAAGTTCCGTCAATGTCTTAAAAAGCTCTAACGTCTCTTGGTTCATCCATCATATCCCCTTTACGTATGTATTCTTTTATTTTACAGAAAGTTATCGTTTCGTGCTACTAAAGAAAAGCAAACCCGATGTTCAGACCCGACAGGCAGATAAGGACAAATCAGCCAACTTCCGGGATTTATCAGCCAAAACACCTGCATTGGAATTTTATCAGCGTAATTTGGATCTTATCCACCTGTTTTCCATTTTATTAACCAAACCATTCTGATATCCCAGCAAGAAAAGGTCCGAAATAGATAGCAGACTTTCAAAAAATATTCTGCTTCTTAAAAAGGCATAACCACCCTTAACAAGAAAAGGAATCTTCTGTATACTTAAATCAATGTGTTAAGGATGGAGGAGATCGTGATGAATTGCAGAAAAGCATTCATTGGTATTGGTATTGGCCTGGCTGCTGCATACATATTTAGGGATCAATTAAAGCCGGCATATATTACTTCTGAAAAAGCTCTAACTGTTGTGAAAAATGCATTTAAAGAAAAAGGTCCGATCAATGGATCATGGATCTATACAGTCCGCGAGTTCTATACCGATTCTGGAGAGACATACAGTATTTACAAAGCTGGAATTACCAGAACGGCTGACTCGGAGCTCGAACAATATGAAGCTTTTGTGGATGCAAAAAGCGGAAATATCCTTCACGTAGAACAAATTGCATAATCCATCACATAAAAACCTGGCTGAACATGCATAATGGCATGGAGACACTGCTCTCCATGCCATTTTTTTATTCTGGTCGATTTCTTTCCACTTTATCGATAATTTCTTTTTTTTCATTGAATTTGATGGCCCTGTAATAGGCATCATGATAAAAAGACAGCCAAGTCTGTTTTTCGCTTGCAAACCCGAGCCATTTTTGCTTCTGCTGTATTGAATTCATTGGATAATCATCATATGCCAGCACCCATAATGGATTGCTGTGGGCATGCGTCGGCATGAGGTCTGCCATATGAAGAATCATATCTCCATTGTCTTGTATTTTAACAATGCTGTGACCGTCACTATGTCCGCCAGTGTGAATCATTTCAATGCCTGGCACTGGTTCCGTTTTCCCTTCAAAAGGAACGACTTGTTTTTCGATTGCCAGCCAATTATCTTTCCAGTATGTATTAGCTGAACGAATATTTGGTTCTCTCATTTCATTCCATTCAATAGTAGAAGTGATGATTTTTGCATGTGGAAATACAGATACAAGTTCATCATTTTCAAGCTTTGTAAGCCCGGAAACATGATCGAAATGCAAATGAGTCATCAGGACATAATCAATATCTTCAGCTTTCAGACCCAATTCATTTAATGAAGCGATTACATTTGATTCAGCTGTCACACCAAAATTTCGCTTTTGCTTATCAGTAAGTCTTCCTGAGCCAATGCCGCTGTCAATCAGCAAATTGATGCCCTCTTTTTGAACTAGTATTGGATCTGTGCGAAGCTCAATCTGATTGAGTTCATTAACAGGATATTTTTTTGACCAGAGCGGTTTGGGAACGACTCCAAACATTGCACCCCCATCAAGATAAGTAACCCCGCCATCAAGCCATGTTAATGTTGTTTGACCTATTTTTAAAGTTTCCATATTATCCCCTCCGGTTCCATCATAACAAAAAAACCCGCGTCCGTGGACAGGGGTTACTTTTTTATATATTTCACTTCAGAGCGATAAATTCTTTGCCCTTTTTGTGAAAATTTTTCTTCATATTCCGTCATGATGTTGCCTTCATACTCACTGTTATGCAAATCTAAGCTTACATATGTTAAGAGCAGTCCGTAGGCTGAGAAGCTTTGAAGTGAATACTCGAACAATCCCTGATTATCTGTTTTAAAATGAATTTCACCTTCATCAACCAAGATATCTTCATATCTCTTAAGAAAGGTCTTAAAGGTTAATCTCCGTTTTTCGTGTCTTGTCTTCGGCCATGGATCAGAGAAATTCAAATAGACTCTCTCGATTTCGCCATCGGCAAAAATGTCAGTAAGATCCTCGGCATTCTCATTAAGCAGCAGAATGTTTGTTTGTTCTGCCTGGGCTGCTCTTTGAAGGGCACCAACAATGACACTTTCAGACAATTCAATTCCAATATAATTAATGTTTGGGTGAGCACATGACATTCCAACAACAAATTGCCCTTTTCCTGTCCCTACCTCAATATGGATCGGGTTATCATTCCCAAAAAGTTCATTCCATTTACCTTTATGTTCTTTAGGATTCTGAATCACAATATTTGAATGCCCGGCAATGAAATCATTGGCCCATGGCTTATTCCGCAATCGCATGATGCACACCTCTATCGATTTAATGTCGCCATAAAAGATATCATGAAATGGGAGGGTGTGCAAGAGAAATTCCATGTTAAAATCTGTATTTTATAATAGGTTTTATCAGTGCAAACCTGTGTTCTATCAGCATAATTCTAAGGTTTATAAGTGTAAATCCAGGTTTTATACGAGTTAACCCTTGTTTAATCAATGAAAATGAGTTCTATAAGCAATGAATCTTATCAACATGAGGCTTTAATCGAAAGCAAATAACTGTGTGGATTTAACTGCAACAAAAAATGACCTGGCCCGCGTGGATCTGGTCATTTTTATTCAGAATGAAATGGCTTCTTCCTGCACAAGTTAAGACAAGAATCTGTAAAGGAGTGCTTGCCATGCCGCTAGAATATCAGCATCAAGTTGAATTATTAAAGGATATATTGACAGAACATCAAAGTGACTGCTGCGGAACAGTTGCAGAATGTGAACAACTGGAGCGGGTCATCAAATCACTGATGGTGAATACAAACATTCATCAGGATTTAAAAAACGTACTGCAAAATATTTATTCTTACAGTCAGGATGGAAAAAATTCTTCAGAACTGAATTCCTATATAACATCTCAGCAAAATGTTCTTACACAATGGATTGATGATATTGATTCATTTTCTTAATTTAACTTAGAAATCATTTGACGCAGGTAGTTATGCCATTCATTTGTTTCCTTTTCATTGTGTTTTGCTCGATACCAAAGGGTATAGGTAATCGTTTGCGCAAGCACATACCAGTACATTCTTCCAAGAAGCTGATCGGTCAAGTTCAGGCCATATGTAGAAAGCCAGCTTTCCCAGTCTTTTTCGTCGATATACCAGTATAAAAGCATGCCAATATCAATTGCAGGATCTGCAATTAATGCTCCGTCCCAGTCAATCAGATATAGCTGTTCATCATTGGATAACAGCCAATTATTATGGTTCACATCACAATGACAGACCACTTTATCATCACAATCCACATATGGAAGATTGGATTCAAGATAATGAATAGCCTGCATGACTTCTGGGAGATAAAAGTTTTCAAACTCAACCGTTTGCTTTAAATCCTCTAATATAATTGAAGGAGTAAGCGGTTGTTTTCCCAGACGTTTCAGCATATCCAGCAGTTCCTTGGAATGATGGATTTTATGCAGCAGTTCCGCTACATTTTCGCCATTCATATCACTAGGCTTCAGTTCACGTCCGCTTAGCCAGTGCTGTGCTGTAATCACATCGCCATTTTCCAGCCTTTTTGTCCATACTAGCTTAGGAACAATTCCTTCAGCAGACAGAACGGCCAAGAATGGAGAACTATTTCGTTTTAAGAACAATTTTTGCCCTTCTCGCTGTGCAAAATATGCATCGCCTGTTGCTCCGCCAGCAGGAGATAGCTCCCACTCGCTTCCTAGTAGTTGTTCCAACCAGTTCACCTTCAATTTCAACCCAACATTTCATTTATAAGTTTGGAATAGGGAAAGCATCAGGGCACACGCGAACATGATCGAATAAAGTGTACAGCCTGTTTCCTTCACCTTATATATCATTCATTAAGTCAATTAAAAAAGACAGCTATTCAAAGATGAAGAATCTGTTACAGATAGCTATCCTTTTAAATTTTATCGTTTCCAAGCAATTTTAGTCAAGAAAAACCGAAAACCTACTTTTGGAATAAGACAAAAGTCCCTATTTCTTTCACCTCAATTGATTCGCTTACAAACTGGACTGAGTTTGCTTCTCTCTGGAAAATAAATGGGCTTGAGGCAAGCTCCCATTCACCGTTATAGGGCAGAGATATAACCTTGCCATTTCGATGACTGCAATGAATGACTGCAATCTTGCTCCATGGCCCATATGCACCTACATCGTTTAAACAATACGCGAAAATGCCATCCTCATTCCTGAAAATCTGAAAATGTCTGCTTATTTCTTGTGATGAACTGAGCCTGAATGCTCCATGGGACTTCCTTAGAGAAATAAGATGCTGAATATACCTGACATCATGTGCGTACTGCTCTCTTTCATTCCAGTTTAGCTGATTGATCTCATCAGGTGAGTTATAGCTGTTTTCCACGCCTTGTTTTGTTCGGTAAAACTCCTGCCCGCTATGAAGAAATGGAATTCCCTGTGCAAGAATGACCATACCAGCAGCAAGCTTCTGCCTGAGCTGTTTATTTTCAACTGGCTCATTTGGGAGACACAAATTCATCTTATCCCATAGCGTATAATTATCATGCGATTCTACATAATTGATGGATTGTGCAGGATTTGTGAAATGTGCAATCGAACCGCTCATGATTTTTGCAAGCATTTCCGGATTTCCAGAGTTGCCAAGAATAAATCCTTTGTCCAGCACTTCAAACGTGCTTCCTTTAATATTGTCTCTGAACTGATCGTTAAAAAAGGCGATGCCAGGCATTTTACCCGCATTTGCAATAATGGCTTTTTCTTCATATGGAAGCGGGGTAAGCAAATCCCAGCCTTCTCCTAAAATAAAAATATCAGGTTTTAACCGCTTACAAATATCGTTCACCTTATTCATTGTGTGAATATCCAATATCCCCATTAAATCAAAGCGAAAACCGTCAACATCATATTCTTTCAGCCAAAAAGTAATTGAATCTACAATAAACTTGCTGGCCATTTTCATTTCTGAAGCAAAATCATTGCCTACTCCAGTACCATTTGAAGGAAGCCCATTCTGGTCATGACGAAAGAAATATCCCGGAACAATCTTTTCAAAAGAGGAATTTTCTCTGATGTAAACATGATTGTAAACCACATCCATAATGACTCTTATCCCGTTTGCATGAATAGCCTGGATGGCTGTTTTTAATTCCTTTATTCTTGTATATGGATTTTCCGGATCAGATGAGTAGCTGCCTTCTGGAGCATTAAAATGAAGCGGGTTGTATCCCCAATTGTAATGCTCAAGAACATTCTGCTCATTGACTCCTTCAAAATCATTAAAAGGGAGCAATTCCAAATGGGTAATGCCAAGTTCTTTCAGATAGGATATACCTGATGTCATTCCCTTCCCTGTTTTTGTGTCAGTTTCAGTGAATGAAGCATATTTGCCTTTTTGGTTAATTCCGCTGTTTGGATGGATGGTAAAATCACGTATATGCGCTTCATAGATAATGGCATCCGTTAATTGAGCAAGAGGAGCTGGTTTTCGTTTCTCTACCACTGTTTGACCAAAATCTGCGATGACTCCATAAACCCCATTCATGGATACGGCTTTTGCATATGGATCAACCGCTTCATTCCAAATTAAATTAACACACACGAGATAAGTGTAGAAAACGCTGTCAAAATTACCCTTCAGTTCGATTGTCCAAATTCCGCTGTCATCTCGCTTTAGTGGAAGAGTTTCCTCCCGCTGATCGCTTGGAAACAGTAATTTCACCCGTACATCCGTCGCAGTCGGAGCCCATAACTTCATTGTTACAGAGTCTTTGCTGAAACGGACCCCAAGGTCATCCCCTTCATAATAAAAGTGGTCATCAAATTCATCCGTCCGAATTACTGCACCGATTTGCAGATCTGTTTTATTACCCAGTTCATCACATACTTCATACAATTTTCCAAATGGTTTTATGGATGAATCCAGTCTGCATTGGTATTTCACTCTGTTTTCAATATCCTGCTGACGCTCACATTGCAGCTTCAGCCTGATTTCGCCATCCAGAAGAAAAAATGTTTTATTGTCAGAGGACTGCATGTCTTTTGGGATAAGGATTGTAATTAAGTCCATTTCATCGAGGTATGCATGATATGCACGTTGTACCGATAACATTTTAGTCACCTGCCTGCAAAAGTTGTTTCATCACAACAGTATACCCATTGAGAAACAACTTGATATTAGATTTACGTATAATACTTTATGCTTTTAGGTCTCAATGTGACTGTGACCGGTGTTTCGCCTATGTATTCTCCATCCGCATGAATCATGAGCGGGGCTGCTCCAGCAATTTTTATTTCCTTTCCCGTGAACGTATGAACTTCTTTCAGTCGTGTATGCTTTCCCGCAAAAACCAGTCCAAAGAGCAGAAGCAGCTTTAATCTTGATAAATCATGTACAACG
Organism: Metabacillus dongyingensis; assembly: GCF_019933155.2. Taxonomy (NCBI): domain Bacteria; kingdom Bacillati; phylum Bacillota; class Bacilli; order Caryophanales; family Bacillaceae; genus Metabacillus; species Metabacillus dongyingensis. The sequence goes on from NZ_CP082944.1 coordinate 3,932,511, forward strand.
ATGAGATCAAGTACACCGTCATCCGGTTTTGCAGCTGGAGAAATTTTCATGCCTCCCCCGTAAAAAGGGTGGTTGCTTACTGCCGCAAGCCAGACATTTTCAAATACGTGAACCGTGTCATCAACTGTCACAGTGACGGTACTTGGCTGATAATTCATAAGTCCTTTCAGAAGGGCTGCTATATATATTAAAGAACCTGCACGTAATTTATTCAGCAGTTTCTTCACTTCCATTTCGTTTGAAAGCTTCGCAACATAGGCATCAAACCCTGCACCAATACTGTTTACAAAGGAACGGTTCATCTGGCCTGTTTGATATTGACCAAGGTCAAAGCTTTTTACTTGCCTTTTTAACCTGAGGAAAATGGATGAATCTTCTCTAGAATGGCCATACCCTCTCTTAAAGTCATTACCGGATCCAGCTGGAATAAACCCTATCTGCACATGATTAAACTCACTCAGCCCATTTACGATTTCATGAATCGTGCCGTCTCCGCCGATTCCAATGACCGTCTTCAAGTGATAATCCTGAATCGTCGCAATTTGTCTGGCCAGAATTTCAGCATGACCAGAATAGTCCGTTAAAAAAGAACGATAGTCTATAGATTTAAGCTCGAGTTCAGCTTTTACCTTTTTCCAAACACGTAATGATCTGCCATTCCCGGCAAGGGGGTTAATGATAAAGTATATGCTGTTCTTCATCCTAATCTCCATTATCTTCAGCGATTCCATGAATATCCGCGTAGATATTCCCAGTCTAGTAAAATTATAGCTTTTTTTAGTGAAACTGTATGTACGAATCTATAAAAAAATACGCCTGCCGGCGCATTAATCGTTTCTGCGAAAAGAGTCAATCAAGCATTTGGACAAAAGAATCTCAGCAGCTTTCAGCTGATCATGCTTAATTGGCGATGTGGAATTTCTGTAAGTTTGGAACCATCCATTGAAATTTCTTTTATCTGCAAGTGTTAAATCGAATGGTGCCTCGGGAAACTCGATGAATCCGCTTTTGTACACCAGTACCTTTTTCACTTCCAGATTGATCTTGCTCTCTTTCAGTAATTGCTTAACAATTGTTCCTGTTCGATTCAAGCTGATTAAAGGAGAAAGCTGTTTTTTTTCATGATCTCCCGGATTCACTGTCCAGAAGCGTTCACTTGAACCTTCAATAACGTCGTGCTGTCCCCCTTCGAGATAATGGATACATACGATTTCTCCAGGACTGATTAAAATCGGATCAAGCCCAATGGACGTATTTTTTATTTTAAAAACAGGATTATACATAATGAGATGCTGATCAGGCAATTTTTGAAGAAGTTCAAGCAATCTCTCATTTTCATAAAAAGAAGCATCTGCAAATGATTTTTCACGAATGGTAGACGTGGCCCATTTCATTTGGAACTGAAAGATGTGATTCATAAATTTTGCTTTTAATTCATCCAATGATTGCGGAACGGTGTCAAAGATGTATTCCATTGTTTCTGCTTGTTGATCAGCAGCTGGAATGTTCAAATCGCATGAAATTATTTCTCCTTTTTTCCCCAACCTATTACGGACCTTTCTGAGAAAATTTTCTTTTTCCTTTTTCCCTTCTGCCCCGTCCATTGTCTCTGTTTGAGGTCTTACAAATTGCTGAAACTCATTATTTTCATAAGCATACATGATCATTTGCCATTGCTGTTTCTTTAAACGCAGAAATTGGCTTTGGTAGCGGTATAAATCCATCTCGTACCTTGAAATGCAAGAATGGATCTTGATTAGTTGAGCCAATTTTTTTCAACTCCTTATAGGATGCTTAAAATAAATGGTGCGAGCAGCGGGCAGATTATCGCTGTAAAAATGGCGCATAAAGTCATCGAAATCGAACTGATGGCTCCTTCAAGCTCACCCAGCTCCAGTGCTCTTGCTGTACCTGTTCCATGCGATGCTGCACCAAGTCCAATTCCTTTTGCTACGGAATGATGAATGCCAAAAAGCTGCAGCAAAGACGGTCCAAACATTGCGCCTGAAACACCTGCAATGACGACATAGATTGCAGCAAGCGCCGGTATACCTCCCATCATGTCTGCAATATCCATCGCAATTGGATTTGTCACTGATTTAGGGGCAAGAGACAAAATCAGCTCCTCATCCACATGAAAAAGCCCTGCAAGAAGTGTTCCGCTGCCAATGCCAATGATGCTTCCTGCAAAAACACTTGCTAGAATAGTAAAGGCATATTTTTTCAGAATACGGCGGCTTTCATATAAAGGATAAGCCAAAGCCACAACCGCAGGTCCAAGCAGCTCATCAATCCAGATTCCGCCTTTCAAGTATTCTGAATAAGTCGTTCCAGTGCTCAATAAAAGAAGAATGATTATAAAAGTGCATGTCGCTATAGGCACAAGTATAGGCAGGGGATATTTTTTATAAAGCTGCCTCATTGCAGCATACAAGACAATCGTTAACAGTATGTATAGGACAGCAGAAAACATTAGACTTCTCCTCTTTTTTCGGAAGCTTCCGTTCTCATGGTAAGCCGCTGACCTATGGCAGCGGAAGAAATCATAACAAGGGCCGTGCTGAAAAGAGCGACAAGCGCACTTACTAATCCTTTACCGCTGAACAGATCAAAATGATCGATTAAACCGACTGTGGCCGGTATAAAAAGCAGTGATAAATGACTTAACAGCATAGAACTTCCTTCTTTTAAAAGAGGCAGCCTGATGATTTTTAATGAAAGGCAGAAAAACAGAAGAAACATTCCGATAATGCTTCCGGGCATAGAAAGCTGCAAATACTGCTGTATAAAAACTCCTGCCTGGTAAAAAAGATATAAACAAGCAATTTGAATTAATATTTTTATCCATTTCATAGTTATCCCTGCTTTGCATTTGTTGTTACACAGGATGACAGGCAAATCTTATTCAGCGCAGCATCACGTTGTGTATGGAATGGTATTTAGGAATTTTATCAAGATTTGTCTCAAAGAGATCCACACCAGCCACGGTAAAGCTCTTTTGTTCAGGTGAAGCTATCCGCTGATCTAAGAAATTTTCTTCTGATATCCATTTTTTTGCAATGGTAACATGCGGAGTAAACGGGCGCTCATCCAGTTTGAAATCAGCATGTTTGCAAATATGATAAACCTGGCTCCTGAGCTCTGCAAGCTTTTTTGAATCCTCTGTTCCCAGCCAGAAAATCCTTGGTGACTGCGGTCTTCCGAACGTCTGGAATGTAGTTGTCTGCAGCTGGAAGGCATGATTATTTACAAGGGACTTCTCAAGATCATGTTTCACCTGCTCTAATTGATTTTCTGATTCCGGATGTCCTAAAAATGCCAGAGTAAGATGATAATCAAGCGGATGCACCCAAGACTTAAATTGTTTTTCTTCTCTTAAAGAAAATGCTTGATTATAAATCGATTTTGCCGTTTCTTCAGGAAGTGATATACCTATAAAATAGTGTTTCAAAGCTGTCATGTCAGTCTCCTTATTCGCACTGAAGGCTGTTTAGGCAATAACTCACAATACCCTGCAGCCAACATTTGATTATTTTCTGCTGAATTAAAACATCTTTCAGCTTTTTATAGTTTTATCCGACAACCGAGAAAAATCCCTTTCGTTTTCATCTTATCAAAGTAACAGGCAAGAATATAATCAAGCGCTTTTGGATGGCTGCCGAAAAAATATATGCTATCATATCAAATAAAGGAGCTGTGATAAATGCGTGTAGTTGAAAATATAGCAGATTTAATTGGCGATACTCCCTTGGTGAAATTAAATCGGCTGAACCCGGAAAACGGAGCGGACGTCTATTTGAAGCTTGAATTTTTCAATCCAAGCGGAAGTGTAAAGGACAGAGCTGCATTAAATATGATCCTTGAGGCTGAAAAACAGGGCCTTTTAAATAAGAATTCCACCATAATTGAGCCGACTTCAGGCAATACTGGCATTGGACTTGCAATGAACGCTGCTGCAAGAGGCTATAAAGCCATACTTGTTATGCCTGACACGATGACACAGGAACGAATCAATCTATTGAAAGCATATGGCGCTAAAGTGGTGCTGACTCCTGGCGATGAGAAAATGAATGGTGCCATCAATAAAGCGAATGAACTGGCAAAAGACATCCCGGACAGCTTTGTTCCTATGCAGTTTGATAATGAAGCAAACTCAGATGCACACCGCAAATCAACCGCCATTGAAATCATTTCTGCAATGGACGGGCTTGGCAAAAAACTGTCTGCATTTGTGGCAACTGCCGGTACAGGCGGAACAATTACAGGAACTGGCGAAAGGCTGAAAGACCATTATCCTGATTTAACAGTTCACGTTGTTGAGCCTGCAGGATCTCCTGTCCTTTCTGGCGGTAAGCCAGGCAAGCATAAGCTTGTAGGCACAAGTCCTGGATTCATACCTGAAATTCTGAATCAGAACGTCTATAATGAAATTTTCAAAATTAAAGACGAACAAGCTTATGACATTACCCGCCGTCTTGCTGCCGAAGAAGGCATATTAGTCGGCCCATCATCTGGTGCAGCCTGCTTTGCTGCACTGGAAGTAGCGAAACGTCTGACTCCTGATGATGTAGTCGTGTGCATCGCCTGCGACACAGGTGAGCGCTATTTATCAAGTGATTTATTTCTCCAGGAATAAGAACAAAAGCTCAGGGCGCCAATGCCCGCTCCGACAGGCTGAAAAGAATTCGACAGAACCGTCCGGGTTTGACTTATAATTTACCATGCAACAGAAAGAGCTGCCCGGCACTTATTCCGGAGCAGCTTTTCTTATTCGTATATTCATAATAGCTAATACAGCTAACGCGACCGTTGAAAGAATACCAAAAAATAAATATACATATAGGATAGAAAAACCTTCTAAGATTAAACCGCCGAAAAATGTGCAGAACCAGTTTCCGAGTCCATTCCCTACTGATGAATAGAGGGAAATGGCTGTCGCCCCTACAGAAATTGGCGCGAGATCTCTCACATATTGAAGGGCTGCCGGAATAAACAGGCCTACAGACAATCCTTGTGCAATGGTCGTAACATAAACAACTTCAAGCGGAGGCTCCAAGAAGTACAGAAACCATCTCAGGATTGAAATAAAAGTAGCCATCATAAGAATATTCATCATCCCAAGCCTGCTGATCCAGCTGCTTGCGAATTTCATAAAAGGCGCTTCACTGCCGGCTGCAAGAAGGAATGCTATGCCTATCCCTGTCAGTCCCCCGCCAAGCTCTGCCACAAAAATTCCAAAGTAAATATTGTTTGCTAAGATTGGTCCCATCACCAGAAAAGCAACAAATAAAAACATGAAATACCTTGGGACATTAGCAAGCTCTTTTATTCCTTCCCTGATGCTGATTTGCAATGTTTTGGTTTCATTCGGAAGCTGATAGGCGAAAAAAACAGCAATAAATAAAATAAAGGCAAATGCATAGAAAATCATACTTAATGAAAAAAGCTCTGAAAGCTGCCCTACAGCCATAACAGCAACCGCAAATCCAACCGCACCCCACAGACGGATTGAACCGTACTCTGTTTTTGTTTTTTGTACGTAATTCATTGAGATGCTGTCTGATAATGGAATGAGCGCACTCTGTACAATCGCAAGGAGCGAAGCAATGGCAATCAGCCAAATATATGTATCAATCATTGAAAAAACAAGTCCAAATATCCCTGCAAGCGATAGCGCAATCGTTAATAAAACAGTCGGTTTTTGCGTCATGTCACTTAAAATACCCCACAGAGGCTGAATCAAAATCATTACAACCGGACTGATGCTCATGATCATTCCTATTTGACTTCCTGAAAGCCCGACACTGTCTTTAAGATACACAGGAAGCAGCGGAAATAGCGAACCGAAAGCAAAAAAAACAAAAAAATAAAAAGAATAAAAGTGAACTCTAGTTGTACGATGCTCTCTTTGCAATGAATATTCCAAAACAGCAGCCTTCTTTCTTTTAGGTTCTTTTCTAACTTTCAAATTTAAAACCAGAAAAGAACGTATAACCCTTTTTAAATACGAAATTGATATTTGGGGCACAGCCTTTCTAAAAGGCAAAACTCCCAGAAAAACCGCCCTCCGATAACAGAGAGCGGCCAAAAAGCTTCTTTACTCATCCTACCACAACAGGCGGAATTCGTTAACATTACTTTGCCAATTCATAAATGGCTTGTGCATAAATAGCGGTAGCTTTAAGCAAATCGTCAATGATGACATATTCATCTTTTTGATGAGCAACATCAGGTCTTCCCGGGAACATTGGGCCAAACGCCACACCAGCCTTCAGTGAACGTGCATAGGTACCGCCCCCTATAGCAATCAATTCAGCACGATCCCCTGTTTGTTCTTCATACACTTTTTTAAGTATTTGAATTAATTCATGCTCTGCCTCAACATAATGAGGCTTTGAATCACTTAGAGAAGCTAACTGAAACTCGGTAATGGATTTCAATCCTTCTGAAATCCGCTCAACATCACCAGTTACAGGATAGCGGATATTCACACCAAGCTCTCCTGATTTTTCACTATCATAAGAAATGATGCCAAGGTTCACAGTAAGCGGGCCGCTCACTTCATCTTCATATTGAATGCCAAGTTTCTCACCGCTCGTGTCATTGCTGAAAAAGGCAACAATCTGTCTGATAAATAGTTTCCCGTTATGATCCAATTCCTCATCTGCAAGGAAAAGGGAAAGGAGCAGTCCTGCATTCTTTCCTGTTTGCGGCAAACTTCCATGTGCCGAAACACCTTCAGCTTTAAGTGTAAGCACTCCATTTTTTTCAGAAGCACTGCCTGTTATATCATATTGGTTTAAATATTTGCTGTATTTTTCTGTAAGCCCCTCTGCATCATCAGACCGAATAAGAGCTTCTGCATAATCCGGAACCATGTTGAAGCGCCTTCCAGATTGAAAAGAAAGCAGTTTTGTCTCGCTTTTGCTGCTTAGTGCTTTATCAAAGAAATATGTAAGCTTTGCATCGATGATTCCTTTTTCAGCATTGATAATCGGAAAATCTGCATCAGGTGCAAAGCCGAGTGCAGGCATTTCTTCATGTTTAAAATAGTGATCCACACATCCCCAGTCACTTTCTTCATCTGTTCCAAGAATCATGCGGACTCTTTTGTTCAATGGCAGTCCGAGGTCTTTTACGATTTTCATTGCATAATAGGCCGCCATTGTAGGACCCTTATCATCAATGGCTCCGCGTGCAAAAATTTTTCCGTCTCTTATTTCCGCCCCAAAAGGATCACTGCTCCAGCCGTCACCCTCTGGTACAACATCAACGTGGCACAGAATTCCAACGATATCTTCCCCTTGTCCCATTTCCAGGTGACCGGCATAGCCCTCGAGATTTTTTGAAATAAATCCGTCTTTTTCTCCCTTTTCGAGCATGTGAGTCAGAGCTTCATTAATTCCTATTCCAAATGGAGCGCCTGCCTTGACTGTTTTTTTATCAAGCAAGCTTTTAATGCGCAAAAATTCTTGAGTGTCTTTAATAAAATCTTCTTTCCTGCTTAAAACTTCCTGCATCCAATCCATCTTTAAACCCCTTTTCATATTTATTTCAATAAGTCCTTACCTAGTAAGATACCAAAGGATGCGGACATAAGAAAGCTTGGACAGGAGAAACTAAAATGGGTGTAAAATGAAAACCCCTTGCATTTTACCTAAAAAACGAATATTATTATAAATGTTTTGTAAAAATGTTCGTTAATTGGAGGCTCTCATGTTTAAATTAAAAGAAAATCAAACGACTGTGCGAACAGAAACGCTGGCTGGACTTACAACGTTTTTAACTATGGTTTACATTGTCGTCGTTAATCCTATTATCCTTGCTGACGCTGGTGTTCCTTTTGACCAGGTGTTTACAGCAACAATTATCGCCGCTATTGTCGGTACATTGTGGATGGCGCTTGCAGCGAACTATCCGATTGCAATTGCTCCTGGTATGGGATTGAATGCATATTTTGCTTATTCGGTTGTCGGCGGTCATCAAGTCAGCTATCAGATTGCATTTGCATCCGTATTTGTAGCCGGTATTCTTTTTCTGATATTATCTTTAACTCCGTTCCGCAAAAAATTGATTGAAGCGATTCCGTCTAATTTAAAATATGGCATTACAGCAGGAATCGGTCTTTTTATAGCCTTTATCGGCCTGCGTTTAACTGGAATTGTTACGGATCATCCAGAAAACCTTGTAACGCTTGGAGATTTGACTTCTCCCCCTGTGATCCTCGCACTTGTTGGACTTGCTGTTACGCTGGTATTAATGAGTTTAAATGTACATGGCGCCCTCTTTTTCGGAATGATCATTACTGGTATTATCGCTTTCTTTACTGGGGAACTTTCTTTTAAAGAAGGATTCGTTTCCATGCCCGGCCTGCCGGAAGGATTTATTATCTTAAATCCTGTTGAAGCAATCGGGCAAGTAATTGAGCATGGCCTTTATGCCGTTGTATTCTCATTCCTGCTTGTTACTATCTTTGATACAACTGGAACAATGATTGGGGTAGCTCAGCAAGCAGGTCTAATGAAAGGCAATGAACTGCCTAACGCCCGCAAAGCCCTTTTAGCTGATTCTGCTGCAACAACAGTCGGGGCTATGTTCGGAACAAGTCCTACAACTGCTTACATTGAATCTTCTGCGGGGGTTGCTGCAGGAGGACGTACTGGACTTACAACTTTAACTGTAGCCGTACTATTTGGTTTAACTGCTTTCTTCAGCCCGCTTGTCGGAGCTGTCTCTGGAATTGCTGCCATCACGGCTCCTGCATTAATTATTGTCGGAAGCTTAATGATGGGCAACATTGCAAAAATTAACTGGAATGAAATTGATGAAGCATTCCCTGCGTTTCTTGTCATTATCAGCATGCCGCTTACATCAAGCATTGCAACGGGCATTGCACTTGGATTCATTTCATATCCTCTTATGAAAATTGCAAAAGGGAAATGGAAAGAAGTTCATCTGTTTGTTTACATTTTCGCTGTTTTATTCTTTATACAGCTGGTTTTCCTGGGCGGGCATTAATCGCTTTTTCGCAGGAAGTGAAAGAGGCTCCCCCAAAAGTCGTGGACTTTTGGGGGTTTTTTATTAGGGTTTTAACTGAATAAAAAATTAGATTTTTTCCGAGCACAATTAAATGAATTGATACAGCCGAGTTTTTGAAAACCTTCGGCATATTGAAAATTATTTATAAAATACTTAAAAGCATCCATACTAAAGATGGATGCTTTTTCATATAAAAACACAAAAATGTCATACTATTCAGAATTAACTACATATAGTAAAATATGATATATAAGTTTTAACTTTTTGCAATTAGATTAAAACTATGTAAAAATTTTGTTAATTCGAGCATTTTACTAGTATGAAGCTGTCGAAATCGTGTAAAATATTGTTGTAGCGTTCATAAGATAAATAAGAACAGTAACATCTGCAGTAGGGGACATCGTAGGTTGTAGTAGGCTATGCCGTACGATCAAATGATAAGGAGTGGTTTTTTGAAACCTTCAACAAACCGTATGCTAACTCGTATCAAATCTGTCTACATGTTTATCCATGAAAGAGGTACTGTGACAACTCAGCAGCTTGTCGACGAATTTGGTATTACACCACGAACCATTCAAAGAGATTTAAATGTGTTAGCGTATAATGACCTGGTTCGGAGCCCAAGCAGAGGCAAATGGACAATTACACAAAAGAAGGTTAGAAAAATGTCTTCTTAAAAAGAGACTGAACAATGGAAAATCAAAACGTTTTGTATACATAAGAAAACCAGCCAAAATAAGATGGCTGGTTTTTTTCTGCTGATATACCGTTTTCGGAATCTATTTTTATAATTCAACCGCTTTAGCATTCTGCAATGCTTCCACTTCTTCTTCTGTAAGCTCGCGGTACTCGCCTAACTCCAGGCTTTCATCAAGCAATAGCGGGCCCATGCTGATTCTTTTTAAGTAGGTTACTTTTTTCCCGACAGCCTCAAACATTCGTTTCACCTGATGAAACTTGCCTTCTGTGATGGTAATGTGAATTTCCGACTGCTCGTCTGCAGAAAGAATCACAAGAGATGCAGGCTTTGTAACATATCCATCATCAAGCTCTACACCTTGTTTAAAAGCCGCAGCGTCCTCCTCAGTTACTTTTCCAAGGATTGTTGCATAATACGTTTTCGGTACATGCTTTTTAGGAGACAGCAGCTGATGTGACAGCTGGCCATCATTTGTAAGCAGCAGAAGTCCCTCTGTATCTTTATCAAGACGCCCAACAGGAAACGGCTTGTAAACGGCGTCTTCCATTTCCAGCAGGTCAATAACGGTTTCCTGCACAGAGTCCTCTGTTGCTGATAGATAGCCCCCTGGTTTATTAAGCATTAAATAAATATGCTCCCTATAATCGACCGTCTCCCCATGCACGGTTATCACTTGTTCAGAGGGATCAACATGTGTCTTGGCATCTTTAATGCTGACTCCATCCGCTTTTACAGCACCTGTCTTTAAAAGCTGTTTTACTTCTTTTCGGCTCCCATAGCCAATGTTTGATAATAATTTATCTATTCTCATAAACAATCTGCTCCTGACCTATTAAAAAGGAAGGCTCTTATTCAGCAGCCTTCCTCTTTCGATTTAAAAATGAAAAACGATTTCCGAACAGCTTTTCAAGCAAATGAGACCGGTAGGCAATGTATAAATAAGCACCTGCTCCAAGACCTATCGATATAATTAAGATAATCGTTGACGGGATCTTCCCATCTGAATAATCTATAAAAATAGACAACACGGACTGCGACACAGAAACGATCATGGCCATAAAGGCTGTCAGTATTCCGATAAAAACGGTTCTTTTAAAAAGAAGCCTGAAGGAATACTTGGCATGACGGTGAATCATGGCAAAGCTGTAAATGATTGAAGCTCCAAAGCCAATGGCAGTGGCCATAATCGAGCCAAGTCCCTGAAACATCACAATCAAAGGCGCGTTAACAGCCATTTTAATGATTAATCCAAAGGCCAGTGAGATAACAGCAAGCTTTTGTTTGTTGATCCCTTGTAAAACAGCTGCAGTTACCGTGAAGAATGAAAACAGAATCGCAACTGGAGCAAACCATCTTAACAGCTCTGCACCTGCAGGGTTATCGTTGTAAAAGAGCATATATGCAGGTTCTGCAAGCACAGCCAGTCCTACAACAGCCGGCAATACTAAGAAAATGATAATCTGAAATGCCTGATCGATCTGCCGGTTTAACAACGGCATGTTTTTATCTACGAAAGATCTGGTAATAGTAGGTACAAGTGTTAAACCAAATGCTGTTGCCAGTGATACTGGAATCATGACAAGCTTTGGCAGATATAACGTGACAATTGAGAAGATATTCGCCGAAATATCTGCAAAACCGGCAGATGTCATGGCTCTATTAAAAGTATTTGTGTCTACATAATTGTATAATGGAATCGCTAATCCCACGAATACGAATGGACCTGCATACGAGAAAAGCTCTTTGAACATTCCGCCTGTTGTAATATCACTGACAGGCACCAGATTCTCTCTCATAGCTTCAAGCGTATGCTTTCGTCTTTGCCAGTAAATGAATAGGACAAGCAATCCTCCTATTGCCCCGACAAAGGCAGCAAACGTTGCATACCCTACTGCCGTTACAAGACTTCCATTAAAAACCCTCAGTACGAGATAAGCAGCTATCAGCAAAAAAGCAATTCTGACTATTTGTTCAATCACCTGAGAAACAGCAGTAGGACCCATTGACTGATGGCCCTGGAAAAAACCGCGTATTAAACTCATGATTGGAACAACAATCAAAGCAAGACTGACCATCCGAATAACTAAAACCGCGTCATCAACCGTAGTATTTCCAAGTTCTTTTTGTCCCAATGCACTTTCAGCAAAAAACGGCGCCAGGAAATAAAGAATGGCAAACGCTATAACACCAGTTCCAAACATGACGGATATACCGACTCTGAACATCTTCCTGCTCGTTGCATAATCACCGATGGAATTATATTTTGATACAAACTTTGAAACCGCTTGAGGAAACCCCAATGTGGCAATCCCCAGAAAAACGGCATATTGAGCATATCCATACTGATATAGTGCTCCCCCGTCTTCACCGATCAGGGCAAAGAATGGAATGACATAAATCATCCCTAATATTCTAGAAATATATGTGCCGAGCGTTAATACTAACGTCCCTCTTAATAATTTATTCGACATTTATGAAATCACCAATTTCTCTCTGAAGATTCAACTTTTCTATTTTAACACAATAAACCTCCATAACAATAATGTTTGTATACAGCTCGTCCGATAATAAAACGGCCGTATTTTGATTTCTTTAGGATTCAGCTATAATAAGATAGGAAATAAGGTTTTTAGAAAGAAAAAGGTTGTGAGCAAATGAATTATGATGTGGTCATTATCGGAGGCGGCCCTTCTGGTTTGATGGCGGCAATTGCTGCCGGAGAACAGGGTGCTAATGTACTCCTGCTTGATAAAGGAAATAAACTCGGCAGAAAACTCGCGATTTCCGGCGGCGGCCGCTGCAATGTAACGAACCGCCTTCCGATCGATGAAATTGTAAAGCATATCCCGGGAAATGGACGTTTTTTATATAGCGCTTTTTCAGAATTCAGCAACGAAGATATCATTCGTTTTTTTGAAAAGCTTGGCATACCGCTGAAAGAAGAAGATCACGGAAGGATGTTTCCTGTATCAGATAAGGCTCAATCTGTTGTAGATGCTTTACTGAATCAGCTGAAAAAACTTCATGTGACAATAAGGACAAATGAACCTGTTGAAACCGTAGATTATATAGAAGGCAAAGCCGCGGGAGTTCTATTAAAGAACGGAGAATACATCAGCACAAATGCAGTGGTTATTGCAGTCGGCGGTAAAAGCGTTCCCCACACAGGGAGCACGGGTGACGGCTATGCTTGGGCTGAAAAAGCAGGCCATACCATTACAGAGCTCTTTCCTACAGAAGTTCCGATCACTTCAAATGAGCCATTCATTCAGGAAAAATCATTGCAGGGTCTGTCGCTCAGGAATGTTGCTTTAAGTGTCCTGAATCCGAAAGGAAAAGTTATAAAAACTCACCAAATGGACATGATCTTCACCCACTTCGGCATATCAGGCCCAGCTGTCCTGCGCTGCAGTCAGTATGTTGTAAAAGCAATGAAAAAGTTCAAAACAACTTCCATTCCAATGAGCATCGATTCATTTCCTGATCAAAATGCAGAGGAGTTATTCCAGCAAACGGTTAAGCTGTTAAAAGCAGAACCTAAAAAGGCCGTTAAAAATGTTTTAAAAGGATTTCTGTCTGAACGATATCTTCACTTTTTATTAGAGCGGAACGGAATTGACCAGCAGGTGACGTTTGCGAACTTATCTATGGAGAAATTGCGCGGATTTGTCGGAGACTGCAATCAGTTTCAGTTCAACGTGCATGGAACACTGTCCATCGACAAAGCATTTGTAACAGGCGGAGGTGTATCTGTAAAAGAAATACACCCTAAACAAATGGCTTCCAAATTGATGAACGGTCTATATTTTTGCGGAGAGATTCTTGATATTCATGGATATACCGGAGGGTACAACATAACGTCTGCGCTTGTTACAGGCAGACTCGCAGGCAAAAATGCCGCAGAATATGTAAAGGAAGCGGCTAAATTGTAGCTGCTTCCTTTTTTTAGGTTCTGTATAAGACTAATGCTGAAAAACAATAAAGCTGCTCGCCATCTTCATTGCAGGCAGCTGCCACGTTGTACTTTATATCCACAAGCTGTTCGTCTGAAATGGATTTTAAAAAGTGGTTGATTTCACGTTCCAGATCTTTTTCATGCTCCTTATCAAAAACGGCTACCTTGTACATTTAACACCATCCCATATCATACCCTTCTGCATATTGCTGCTGAAGCTCACAATTCCGTTCATAAATTCGGTAAAACCTGTCCCCTTCCACAACAAATCCGCTTACTAATTCATATTCCCGTCCCTCAGAAGTTATGACAAGCTTTCCGATGTATTCCTTCCCAATATACAATTCCATGAATTCTCCATGGAGCTTTGCAAGCACCCGTCCCGTTACTTCAAGCTTGTGATATTCAGACATATCACATCCCTCCTTATTCTATTGTATTTTGGAGGGTATAAGATTATGATAGCGTTTTCATTTTCTGTTTGAATTTAACTATTCCCTTACACTTTAATTTGCAAGTATCTGGAAAAAAGATAGTAATTCATCCAAATCGGCAAGTATTTCTCAGGTTTCCGCCTGTAATGAAGCTATTCCGGCAAGTAAAATAAATTCCGTTTGAAGACCCCGGATCGGTTGTTTCTTATTATCCTGCACTATAGATTTGTGCGAGTGTGAAATCGATAAAATGGATCGTAAAACACTTATTTTAACACCAGAATGGCCTTTTCCAGCTGCCCTTGGTACATTGATCCCTCCAGAAGTGTAAAAGTACACATTTTATGAACTGGACATTAATATGCTTATTCTCCTAAATCGGGGCAACTATCCGATAAGCCCTGTAACGATCTGCAAACAAGGGTTCACGATCCAGAACTTTGTCCTAACTATCCTGAGCTCAACTCGGAAGAAATGCTAAAACATAAAAAAATCCCTGTTCTAAACAGGGATCTTATCTTAAGCTAATTCACTTTTGCGTTTTGTATCGCCTTTCCAGTCAAGCATTCCGCCGGCCATATTTGTGACCTTATAGCCTTGGTCCTCCAGGTATGCGCAGACATTCCCGCTGCGTCCGCCTGAGCGGCAGACGATGATGTATTCTTTCTCTTTATCAAAAGCATCGAGATTTTCAGGGATTTCTCCCATTCGAATGTGTTTCGCTTCTGGTATCATGCCTTCTTCTACTTCGTCATCCTCGCGAACATCTACAAGATTCAATATTTCCCCGTTTATAAGTTTCTTATGTAATTCTTCTGTCGAAATTTCTTTCATTTGGATTACTTCCTTTCACTGGCAGATGAGTTTATTATACCAAAGCAGACTGTGCTCATACCAGTTTAAGACATCCATACAGCGAGATCAGAGAAAAAGCAGGCGCTGCATCAGCACCTGCTCCTGCTTTACTTATTGTCCATCTCCTAACTCCTCGGTCGAAAAGTCAATCCCGGGCTTTTGCGGCGAATTCTTATCTGCCTGTCGGAGCTGAACAGTCGGTTCCGCTTTTCTTATCAGTTTGCTACAATGTTTACCAGCTTTCCTGGCACTGCAATGATTTTACGGACAGTCTTCCCGTCTACCTGTTCTTTAACTGTGGCATCAGACAGGGCAATTTCCTGCATTTCTTCGCGTGTTGCATCTTTTGGAACATTTAATTTTGCTTTTAATTTACCGTTGACCTGAACGACAATTTCAACTTCGTCTTCAACTAATTTGCCTTCGTCATATGCAGGCCATGTTTCATAAGAAATCGTACCTTCATGTCCAAGCTTTTCCCATAATTCCTCAGCAAGATGCGGAGCAACAGGAGACAATAATTTCACAAACCCTTCCATGTAGGCTTTTGGAAGCACAGTTGCTTTGTATGCATCATTGATGAAAACCATCAATTGAGAAATGGCTGTGTTGAAGCGCAAGCCTTCGTAGTCTTCTGTAGCTTTTTTAACCGTTTGATGATAAACACGCTCTAAGCTGTCAGACATTTCATCTGTAATTTTTGGACTTAATGCCCCGTTATCTTCAACGAATAGACGCCATACTCGATCCAAGAAACGGCGAGCTCCGTCTAATCCTTTTTCAGACCATGCAATTGAGGCTTCAAGGGGTCCCATAAACATTTCGTATAAGCGTAAAGTATCTGCTCCGTGACTTGCTACAATGTCATCCGGATTTACAACGTTCCCTTTAGATTTACTCATTTTTTCGTTGTTTTCACCAAGAATCATTCCTTGATTAAACAATTTTTGGAATGGCTCTTTTGTCGGCACAATGCCAAGGTCGTATAAAACCTTATGCCAGAATCTTGCGTACAGCAAGTGAAGAACAGCATGCTCGGCCCCGCCGATATACGTATCAACAGGAAGCCACTCTTTTATTTTTTCAGGATCAGCAAGGTGCTCTGAATTCTTTGGATCAATATAACGCAAGTAGTACCAGCAGCTTCCGGCCCATTGCGGCATTGTATTTGTTTCGCGTCTTCCTTTTTTGCCTGTTTCAGGATCTGTCACATTCACCCATTCTTCAATGACGGCAAGCGGTGATTCACCTGTGCCGGATGGGCGGATTTCTGTTGTTTTCGGCAATGTTAATGGAAGCTGATCTTCAGGCACCGCAGACATAGTGCCGTCTTCCCAATGAATAATCGGAATCGGCTCTCCCCAGTAGCGCTGACGGGAGAATAACCAGTCACGAAGACGGTACGTAATTTTCTTTTCACCCTTTTGATTTGTTTCAAGCCAGTTAATCATGTTTTCTATTCCGTCTTGTTTATTCAAGCCATTCAGGAAATCAGAGTTTACATGAAGTCCCTCGCCAGTGTAAGCTTCTTTCTCGACATCTCCGCCTTCTACTACTTCTTTAATAGGAAGGTCGAATGTTTTTGCAAACTCAAAATCTCTCTCATCATGAGCAGGTACTGCCATAATGGCTCCTGTTCCATAGCTGACTAAAACATAATCCGCAATCCAGATTGGCATTCTCTCGCCATTTACAGGATTTATCGCATAGGCTCCTGTGAATACACCCGTTTTTTCTTTAGCTAAATCTGTTCTTTCAAGATCACTTTTGCTTTTCATTTTATCGATATAAGCTGCAACCGCTTCTTTTTGATCTGCAGTTGTAATTTCTTTAACAAGCGCATGCTCAGGTGCAAGCACTGCATAAGTAGCTCCAAACAGCGTATCAGGACGAGTAGTGAAGACAGTAAACGTTTGATTATGACCGTCAATGCCAAAATGAACGTGAGCACCTTCTGAGCGGCCAATCCAATTGCGCTGCATTTCTTTAATGCTCTCAGGCCAATCCACTTCTTCTAAGTCTTCAATTAATCTGTCAGCATAAGCTGTAATTTTAAGCATCCATTGTTTCATTGGACGGCGCTCAACAGGGTGTCCCCCGCGTTCACTCTTGCCATCAATAATTTCTTCGTTTGCCAAAACTGTTCCAAGTGCAGGACACCAGTTTACAGCCACTTCATCTACGTATGCCAAACCTTTTTTATATAATTGAAGGAAGATCCATTGCGTCCATTTGTAATACTCAGGGTCTGTTGTATTGATTTCACGGTCCCAGTCATATGAAAAACCAAGGCTCTGAATTTGACGGCGGAATGTATCAATATTCTTTGCTGTAAATTCAGCAGGATCATTACCTGTATCGAGTGCGTACTGCTCAGCTGGAAGTCCGAATGCATCCCAGCCCATCGGATGAAGAACATTGAAACCCTGCATCCGTTTAACACGGGACAAAATATCAGTTGCCGTGAAGCCTTCAGGGTGGCCAACGTGCAAACCGGCACCTGATGGATATGGAAACATATCAAGAGCGTAAAATTTCGGTTTACCTTCGACCTCTGTTGTTTTAAATGTTTTATTTTCAAGCCAGTAATTCTGCCATTTTTTCTCAACTTTATCGTGCTTAAAACTCATATAAATCCTCCTCAAATTGGTGCGTTGCTCTTCGCTTTTAGTATTCAGTCTGAACGGCTGTCCCCAAGATTAAACCGCACAATAGAAAAAACCTCTCATCCCAATAAGGGACGAGAGGTTTAATTTCCCGCGGTACCACCCAATTTAGCGCCAACAATCAGGCACTCACTTAAGCATCCGTAACGTGGATCACGACAGACATTACTGTGCAGGCAGTTCTGCAGTTGACGTCTGTAACTCAAAGGTGAGTTCACAGGCAATGGATGATTGACTCGCACCTTCCGTCAATTCTCTGAGCATCTAAAGTCTGTTACTATTCCTTATCACCGTTCATATCGTATACCTTTATATATTGTATTTTATAGAAATTGCTTCCGTGATGCAAGTTGTTAAATGAAGAAAAAGCGGAAATCGGATGATGGGCGGCAGATATGTTCATTTTCTGCGAAATGAGAAGTGTTAGATTTTGAGAGATTAAGAAGTGAGTTTGCTGTCATCAGGAGATTATTTTGCTTGACGCTCATTGTCTTTTTCTGGCTGCACTGTGTTGTCCTGCTGCTGTCTGACAAAGTCAAAACTCCTTAATACCGCTTCCCCGCTGTAACCAGCGATAATAGAAAGCACGACAAGCTGAAATGAGGATGAGGGTTCTGTCGATAAAACAAGCAGGATAGAAGCTGTTATCCCCATTGCGATATCTTCCCAGAATCCTAAGTAGATAAACCGTTTTGTCATTCTTGGTTTTTCGATCCTTCCTTTCTTTTTGACATGTCCAAGTAAACCCATTAACCCCCCAATCAACGACGCTACAACTACTGTCTGCAGCATAAGATCACCTTCCTAAAGCCGTAATAATTTCGGCACGCGACTTCAGGTACAAGATATTTAAGCTTCTTCTTTTGCTTGTACAGGTTTATGAAAAAATAGAAGCTTGTTTTACTTCCATTATATGTGAATATGGGTTAAACAAGCTTGATTAAATAGAAGGAATTTTCAGGAAACTATTTATCGTACTTTTTCACTAGACCGAACGTTTTTTCGGTTTTTCTCCTATGTGATAAGTACCATTCATTACGGCACCGTGCAGCCGCCTGAATTTTCAATCTGCAGATGTGTAAAATCTATAAGTTTCTGACCATCCAAAATCAGAGCATAATCAGCATTTTCAGACACTCGCCGCATTTTTTCAGCAATGAAATATTTATCAGCTTCTTTTAGTAATCTCTGATATTGTTTGGGCACAATTTTATTGAAGATGATAAAAAAAGAATGATGGCATAACCGGGACAATTGGCACTCGCTCCCGAAATAAAAAAAGCGAGAATTCATTCCCGCTTCACCTTTGGTTATGTTAGGAAGTCAGAATGGCTTCTCCCAGTTTTTGATTCTTTAATTTTTTGTCATAGATTGATGTTGTAAACATTGCAAGAACCAGCAAGCCAAATAATACTATGAAAAGCATGTTTATTCCGTACAGATCTACCAGCACACCGCCAAGCAGCGGACCAATCATTCTTCCTCCTGTGGCTGTACTGTTGACGAAACCCTGATAAAAACCTTCCCTTCCTTTAGGCGCAAGGTCATTTGCTATTGTTGGAACTGCTGGCCAGACAAGCATTTCCCCAACGGTCAAAATAATCATCGCAGCCATAAAGCCGCTGAACTCATCCGCAAACGAAACTGCTGCAAAGGAAACGATAAAAATGACAAATCCAATCATCATCTGTTTTTTTATAGATTTGGCAAAATACTTAACAAAGGTATTCACTATAGGCTGGGCAAAAACAATTAATGCCCCGTTGACAGTCCATATTAAGCTGTATTGGGTGAGGGAAATGCCAAGCTCCTGGGTATGTGCGGCAATAGTTGATTGCCACTGTACGTAGGCCACCCAGCAAAGAGCATATCCTGAGCATAGAATGATAAGAGCGGTAAATTTATCATTGTTTTTTACTTTAGATGACTGCTGCAAAATCGATGTTTGTGCAGATGGTCGTACAGCTATATTTCGATATCCGAAACATGCAAGCAAGAAAAAAACAGCATATAAGGCTGCATTTGCAATGAAGATATATTGAAATGAATACCCCGCAATTAATCCTCCAAGCGCTGCTCCGACAGCGACCCCTGCATTTTGAGAGACATAAATGGCATTAAAAGCCTTCCTTCCCCCCTCAGGCCAAACCGTTCCCGCGAGCGCATACATTGATGGAAACACGATTCCGGATCCAAAACCGACCAGCGTCAAAAAAAAGATATATGATGGCCAGCCATGAAAAAACACTAGACCTAAAATAGCTGCAAATGTAAGGATAATTCCGCTTAAGATCGAACGGTATCCGCCATAGCGGTCAAATAAAACACCGCCAATCAAATTTCCTGCCACACTCGCAGCAGAGTTAAACATGAGAACCACACCCGCAACGGTTAACGATTTGCCGAGATGATCATGAATGTAAATCGTATTTAAAGGCCATAGAAACGATGATCCTGTAACATTGATCAGCATGCCAATAATCAATAGCCATAAAGAACGCGGCATGAGAAAACCTCCTTCAAAAAACTCACAAAAAAGCACGAAGGCATCGCTGTGCCTTCGCGTCTTTTTCTAATCCACCTGAAATTGTAGTCCTTTTTTAGGGAGATTGCAATAAGGAAATTTTAAACACGACAAACAGCTGCTCTGAAGTTTCTCATTTAGCTGGAATCGATAATTCACTATTTAAAATGATTCTATTATAGCGGAATTTCAGCTTTAGTCAACTGTTTTGGACTATTTATCCGATACTTTGTTATTAACCGCCTTTTCTCTGCGATTAGCTAAAACATGTTTTATTGTCCAGCAGAATAGATGTGCTTGGCGGGGTCTTCAAAAGCTATACAATTTTTCTTCCACCTTGAATGTAATAACCCCTTGGCTGTCTGCTGATTTAGCGGTAATTTTTGCAGTACCGCGGTATCCTTTTTCAAAGTAGCCGAATATCATTTCCTGTCTCTGCTTACCGTTTTGATCTGTGTAAACAAGCTGCATGATGCTTTCACCGAAATCCTCATCAGGAACAATTGTAATCTCATGCTGCTCATTCTGTTTCAGTGAAGGAATGGGTATATTTTCCTCATTATAGTAATAAGTTATCTCCAAACCGCTGATTTCTTGTCCAGTTCGATTTTCCACGGAGATTTTCAGTCCGCTGGTGAACACATTTTTAACAGGCAGAAAAAATAAGAGCAGCAGGATAAACGCAATCAACAGATTTTGAACCCATTTCTTCATACAAATACTCCTCTCTAAAAAAAGCAGGCAAATTCCGCCTGCTTCTTATAGTTCACGTCTCAATGCCGAAAGCACATTAATTTTAGTTGCTTTCACCGCAGGCCTTAAGCCTGAGATAACCGCAACCCCCACGCTGATGCCGCTTGCAATCAGAACTAGGCTAAGCGGAATAGAAGAGAAAGTTAAATCCACTCCATCCATGCTTCCTTCCGAGACCGTCTCCAGGATGAGAGGGATTGCTAAGTTGGCAGCAAAGCTGATCACGTACGCAATCGCAACACCTAGCAAAGAGCCAAGTATGCCGATAAATGCACTTTCAAGCAGAAAAATTCTTCTTATCATTCCCGGCTGCGCGCCAATGGCTTTCATAATTCCGATTTCCTGTGTTCGTTCTGTCACAGCCATTGTCATCGTATTAAAAATACCGATTGAGGCAATAAGAACTGCTACTGTTCCGATAAATATCAGCCCGGCTTTAAACGCATTAAAGAATAAGTTGAGGTTATCGAGTTCTTCCGTGACGGAATACACAAGATAGCCTTTTTCTTTTAAAGCGTCTGTCACTTCTTTTACTTGCTCAATACCTGTTGTATAAACATTTATCTCCGAATACTCCGGTACTTCTAACTCCTCTGCTCCATCTGCTTTTTCAGCAAAAGCCCTCATCTCGCTTTTCCACTTTTCGCTGATGTAAATATTGGAGTCCTCCATAAAATCTCTTGCCGGCGCTTCAGCTACGCCTGCTATTTTAAACGTCCAGCTTTTTGTTTCCGATTTATCTTCGACTTGTTCTGTCATCGAAAAAACAATCTCTTTTCCAATGAGTTCACCTTTATATCCCTCTGGTGATTCTTGTTTCGACTCTGGATTCTCATTTCTTTTATCCAGCTGCTTTTTCTCAGCTTCAGTTAAAAGTGACTTTCCAAAATGATAGCCTACAATGATTTCATTATCGCTTTTGGGAGCATTTCCAGACACTAGTTTCGTATTTCCCTTCAGCTCCTGTTCCATATTCGTAAGAACGGGACCCGCAAAGGCAGACGTCCGGTCCGACAGTTTGACTTCTGTTTGGGCAGTCTGGGATACTCCTGATCTTCTAACGACTGCTGCCACATGTTCGGTATTTTCAAGCTCCTTAATCTGCTCTTTTGTTGCTTGTTCAAATTGACCGTCTGTTTCTTTTCCGCTGATTTGAATTTCATTTAGCTTCTGTGCACTTAATAACTCCTCCTGCATGCTTTTTTGCATGCCGAATCCAACAGACGCGAGGACAATTAAAAAAGCGCATCCTATCGTTGTAGCAAGTACGGTCATGAATACCCGCATCCGATTTTTTTTCATATTGCGTCTCACCAGATTGAGCTGATCTTTAAATTTCAACAGGAACGCCCCTTTCCTTTAACACGCCATCTTGAAGGACAAACTTGCGGTCACTGTATTCTGCGACCTCTTCATCATGAGTAATAATGAAGAAGGTGATTCCTTTTTCAGCATTCAATTCTTTTATCAAATCAAGAATCTCTTTCTCTGTTTCAGAGTCTAAGCTGCCTGTAGGCTCATCAGCAAGGATAATTTCCGGATTAGTAATCAGGGCTCGTCCAATACCGACACGCTGCTGCTGCCCTCCGGAAAGCTCATTAGGATAATGGGCAGAGTGATTTTCCAATCCGATTCGGTACAGCATTTCCGTAACGAGTGTTTTCCGTTCTGATGATGGAATCCCTTTCAGAGTTAAAGGGAGTTCAATATTTTCAAATGTAGTCAGGCTTGGTATCAGCTGAAAGCTTTGAAAGATAAACCCGAATGTATTCAAACGAAATTCCGCCCACTCTTTTTCATTAAATTCAGTAACCTCCGTCCCGCCGACAATGATCTTTCCTGCTGTAGGAGGGATATAGCCTGAAATTAAGTTCAGCAAAGTCGATTTTCCGGAACCGCTTCTGCCGACAATCGATGCAATTTCCCCTTTTTTCACTTCAAGCGATACATCTTTTAGAACAGGAATTTCTTTTTCACTGCCTTTTTTCCCAACCTTAAAGGAATGATGCAAATGTTGTACCTTAATCATCTTCGTTCCCTCTCCTATGCCTGCTTTGATTTTTTATAGATTAAATAATAGCCGAGTAAAATACTTATAGCAGCACCGATTAAAGCTCCAATTATATAACCTGAGAAATTTCCGCTGGAGATGCCATAACCGCTTAAACTGAAACCAAGAACACCCAGCAGAATGACAATCATTTGAACTGGTAAGTTCAGCTCTTTCCATAAAAAGAAATTGCCGTTTCGCTCATTTGGATGCTTAATGAATGAAAAATGGCCGATAAGGTAGAAAAGAATGGCCATACAGCCAGGAATCAAGAAATAGTATCTGTATTCGGAAGGGATATCCCGAAATATTATTCCTCCGAAAAATTGAATAGCCGGAGTAAGTAAATACCCTGCTTCATACCACTTTTCCATTTCCACATAGGAATCATTGCTGAATGCCTGAATATT
The DNA here is from genome assembly GCF_019933155.2 of Metabacillus dongyingensis. NCBI lineage: Bacteria > Bacillati > Bacillota > Bacilli > Caryophanales > Bacillaceae > Metabacillus > Metabacillus dongyingensis. The sequence continues at coordinate 3,955,897 of NZ_CP082944.1, forward strand.
CCCTGTTATGACAAATGTAAACAGCAGAGGCAGGACTGAAGCACTGATTGCTGTGAGTCCCTGTGCAAAAGGCGTTCCGGTTAGGGCTCCCGCAGACAAAGTTAGCGTATAAAACATTACAAGGGATGAAAAATAGAGAAAGTAATAACTGAACAGCGGCTGAGATACAGCAATATCGTGCCATTCGATATAGCTGCCTGTTAAAATCAGCGATATGAGCGTGGATAATACGATCATTCCAAAAGCTAAAACCCATTTCACGAAAAATATTTTAGATCTCATATATGGAAGGGACAGAGTAAAATCCATTATTCCTTTTGCCCGTTCCGTTCCTATTTGGTTAATAGCAATAAAAAAGACAAACAATGAGCTGATGAAAAGAAGCGGATCTGCTCCAAATTGAAAAACAAACGGCTCTGGCGTGTAATCTGGGTATTTTTTTACTAATTCCATATGACCTGAATACTGGGACCATACGGAAAATGGCACTGCAAACGAATTAAATATTACTAACAAGAGAAACAGCGATCGTACTTGCTTAAACTCTTTTTCAAAAAGACCTCCTCCTACCATCTTCGCTTCCCTCCAAACTTAGCGATAAATACTTCTTCTAAATTAACCGGGAGCTGATTCCACACTTTCGGTCTTAACGATTTCAGCCAATCCTGGTTCTCTTTGTCATCACATTTTAAGAGAAGTGTATAGAATACACCTGCGAAATCCAAAATGGAGATATTTCGTTCTCTGATTTTAAGAAGAACATCTTCTTCGAATACAGCCTGAACTTTCATGTAATCTTCTTTTACAGAATCCATATCCATCACATTTTCAAGTGATTCTCCCTCTAAAAAACCGATCCGGCTGCAGATTCGTTCAATATCTTCTAAGCGATGTGATGTGATGAGAATCGCTGTTTCTCTTTCTGCGACCTCGTCGATCATAAGCTGAAGCAGGTCATGACGGGTAACAGCATCAATGCCATCAGTAGGCTCATCAAGCAGAATCACTGCAGGACGTGTGGCAAATGCAAGAATCAGGGACAGCTGTTTTTTCAAACCAGTTGATAATTCACGGTATTTTTTTGTTTCCGGTATTCCGTATCTGTTAATCAATTCATTTGAGTAAGTCACATCAAAATCTGGATAGAGCGGCTTTAAAATACGTACTAGTTCTCTGTAAGTGTATTTGTCATAAAAAGGATTCTGAACAGACACATAAATCACTTTCCGTTTAACAAGAGGATTTTCTTTAATGGTGACGCCATCAAACAAAACCTCTCCTTCATCAGGCAAAATAATCTGCTGAATTAACCGTAAAATCGTGGTTTTTCCCGAACCGTTCCGGCCAAGTAATCCAAAGATTTCTCCTTTTCCAAGCTTCAGGGAGATGGAATCAAGTACTTTTTCTCCATCAAGCGTTTTCGAAAGATTCTTCAGCTCAATCATTTCTTCCACCTCTCATTTCCCTGCTGATTTCCTCAATCCATTTATGGATAATTTCAATGTCTACCCCTGCATATACAGCATCTACGATGAGGGGTTTCAACTGTTCTTTAATCATCTCCATCTTCCCCTGATCCAATGTTATTTGGGCATTCTCCGATACAAACGTTCCTCTGCCCCTCAATGTTTCAATAATGCCTTCCCGTTCTAATTCTTTATAAGCTTTGCTGACTGTATTTGGATTTGCAATAATCATTGTTGAGAGCTCTCTGACAGACGGCAGCTTCTCTCCGGGCTTTACTATTCCCTTTAAACAAAGCTCTTTCATTTGCTGTATGATTTGCTCATAAATCGCGGTTGAACTGCGCGGATCAATTTGAATCATCGGTCTCCCTTCTTTCTTTAACCGAGATATGTACCGTCTCTGTCGTATTAAGTGTAATAGTTAATATAGTACACTTAATACAATATGTTTTTTTACATACATTGTCAATTGGTTTTTATAAAATAAAACTGCCTCCATAACGGAAGCAGTTTTCAAACTTATTCGGAACGCTGTTTCGATTTTACAGGCTGACCCTGCTGCTCATACTTTTTCTTTGATTGCTTAACAGGCTCAAAGTCTTTCCCAAATTCTACATCCTGGTTATTAGAGCCGTTTCTTGTCTTTTGTTCAGGGTTATTCTGTTTTGAACGTTTTTTCATCTGAAAGGCCTCCTAATGATCCAGTAAAATCATTTCATTTTGAAGCTGCTGAAGCTGAAGACGCATTCTGTAAAGCTGTTCTTTTTGCTGATCATTGGCGCTTAATGTTAAGGAATTGCACTCATTTACTGCATCTTCAAGCATTTGCTGAGCTTTTGAATACTCTGTGTCATTGTAATGCTCCTGCTTAGATCCTTCAGCGAATTGATTTCTGGCATAGTCATACGAATTTGTGCATCGGTCGAGACATTCAGTTACAGATTGTCTTGTTGCCATTTTGCAAACCCCCTATAAGTAAATGAAGCATTTCACTTCATTACGTATAGTTTGCACAACATTAGAATTCAAATTACGGGAAAACAATTGGAAAAAGACTTTTCAGGTGTTTGTCATCAAGGCAAACACCATGATAAAATGCTCTGATGGCTATTTACCAATTAAGGAGGTTTTTCTAGTTTGAAGCAGATTAACCCTTTTCCATATGCATCAGATGAAAAAAGGTATTATACATGGAATTATCATTTAAGAAATCACTTTGGACATAAAGTGTTTAAGGTAGCATTAGACGGAGGATTTGACTGCCCCAATCGTGACGGTACAGCTGCATATGGCGGCTGCACATTTTGCAGTGCTGCCGGTTCAGGAGATTTTGCGGGAAACCGCGCAGAGGATCTTGTTACTCAATTCAATCAAATAAAAGAAAAGATGCACGAAAAGTGGAAAAACGGCAAGTACATGGCCTATTTTCAAGCGTATACAAATACTCATGCACCCGTTGAGGTCCTTCGTGAGAAATTTGAGTCTGTACTGGAATTGGATGGAGTTGTCGGACTATCTATTGCCACAAGGCCAGACTGCCTGCCCGATGATGTTGTTGAGTATTTGGCCGAATTAAACGAAAGAACGTACCTGTGGGTGGAACTTGGGCTTCAGACTTTGCATGAACGGACATCATTGCTTATAAACCGTGCTCACGACTATGAGTGCTATAAAAAAGGCGTGGAGAAGCTGCGAAAACATAACATTCGAATTTGCTCCCATATTATTAACGGACTTCCGCTTGAATCAAATGAAATGATGATGGAAACAGCCCAAGCTGTGTCAAAGCTCGATGTTCAGGGCATAAAAATCCATCTTCTCCATTTACTGAAAGGGACACCAATGGTAAAGCAGTATGAGAAAGGCAAGCTGGAATTTTTAACAAAAGAAGACTATGTAAGCTTAGTATGCGACCAGCTTGAAATTCTGCCTCCGGATATGATCGTCCACAGGATTACAGGAGATGGACCGATTGATCTAATGATTGGCCCAATGTGGAGTGTGAATAAATGGGATGTTCTCAACTCGATAGATGCAGAACTTAAGAACCGCGGAAGTTTTCAGGGAAAATATTTTAAGAAAGAACAGGTAATCGCAGAATGAAACTAGAACGGGTGCTTCCTTTTGCAAAATCCATCTTGGCAAGGACTGTTGCTCAAGGGGACATTGCAATAGACGCAACAATTGGAAACGGACATGACACGGTCTTTCTTGCAGAGCTTGTCGGTGAGAGCGGACATGTTTATGGCTTTGATATTCAGGATGATGCAATCAAAGCTACATCATCAAGACTGTCTGATCACTCTTTTACAGAACGTGTGACACTATTTAAAGAAAGCCATGAACATGCAGCTGACTGCTTGCCGAAGGGTATCTCCGGACGGGTAGCTTCAGCTGTCTTTAATCTGGGCTATTTGCCCGGCGGCGATAAAGAAATTATCACAAAGCCAGAATCGACTATTCAGGCAATTGAACAGCTCTTTTCCTTGATGAAGCAGGGAGGAGTCATTATTCTTGTTATTTATCACGGACATCCTGGCGGAAAAATTGAACGTGATGCTATTATGGAATATGCCTGTCAGCTGGATCAAAAAAAGGCGCACGTTCTGAAGTATCAATTTCTTAATCAGAAGAACAGCGCTCCATTTATTATTGCAATTGAAAAAATGCAGGCATAGAAAAAGACCGGGTTATGATCCCGGTCTTTTAAGAGCTTCTTGAAGCAGCAAGCTTCTGAATAGCACGGTATGCCCGTCCATTCCAGTAAAAGAACGAGGACGTTCTTCCTCCAAGTTTGATTAATTGTCTGGCAAGCTTTCCGAGATCTTTTCTTGAGGTTACTTTCTCGTCGGATAAATAAACGCCAAGCAGTCCTCTATGAATGAGTTTATGGAAGTTTTCATGAGGGATTCCGCTGAGGTTGGATTCAGCCTGGAGGACGAAATGCTCAAGCCTCTTCATCATTTCTTTCTCTGTCTCATAGTAATTGCAGAAATTCAAATCTCCTCCTATTCGATCTTCCTCTTGATCAATTAAATAGTCGAGCAGAATATGCAGGCCTTGAACGTATGGAAAATAGCTTTCACGGATCCGGAAGGCTTCCCTTTCGTTGAAGTCCTCTCTGAATGCATATGAGACCAGACAAAAAATGCCTAAAGTCGATCCCGCACACGCAGAGAATTCATACCACTGCATATCCGGCAATCCTTGTTTGTTTTTTTCAAACCATGTTTCAAGTCTCGGAATGCGCTCATCTATTGTTACATGCTTATGTACTTGTAAATCACAGTAATAACACGACAATTCGAGTAAATGTTCTGCAATTAGAGGGTAGTTGCCGAGTCTGCTTAATATATTCTGGCATGTAGAAACGAGAGCATGCAAGTATCCGCCGTCATTTTGATCTGTCCGGTAAGAATAGTAATTTTTAAGCGGTGCTCCTGCAGTCAGAGCATCAATCATCGATTGGTGCAGCATCGCGAAATCTAATGGATCAAGTGAAGTACTTCGATCACATAAATTATCAAGATAATCACTTATGGTCTGATAAGCGACAATAAATTCAATGCATTCATGCTTGTTTGTTTCTGACAAAAGCGCAAAAATCCCTCCGCCCTCACAGTGGAAGGATTTACCATTTATACTTGACAGCGCCTGATTTCTAAGCTCTGCGTTTGGAATCTGATTTGCTTTTTCTCTCCATTTATCCAGATGGACATGCACAGCCGGAAAAATATCTTTATAAATTTTCGCCATTAATCGCAGCGGATGCTGCGGAATTGCCGTCAATAAGATCACCTCTTTATCAGCTCTCTAAATGCGCATCGACAAAAGTTTGAGCGTACTTGAATACTTGATCCCGCTCAGGCTCATTAAAGATTTCATGATAGAAGCCTTTCCACTCTTTAAAAGCTTTTTCTGACAGAGCAGCGCGGTTGAACCAAGTTTTAACAGCAGAGCTGTCGACAACTTTATCATCACCGCCCTGCATGACAAGCAGCGGCAAATCAGGAAATTTCTTCACGTTTATATGCGCCTGCTCAATTGCTTTAATTAATTCACGATACCATCTTATCGACACTTTTGTCACATAAAGTGTATCATTCTCATCAGCATCTCTCACTTCTTTGTTTCTTGTAGCAATGCTGACAGATAAGCCGGAATCCACTCTCAAGGCAGGTGCAATGATGTTTAAAGGCTTAGAAATCAGCTCCATTGCTTTGCTTGGCTTATACACGAGCCCAAGACATGGAGAAGATAAAATAACACCGTTAATATGCTGGTGCTTTTCCTGCATTGCCCGAATCACAATCAGGCCGCCCATGCTGTGGCCTAAGAGGAAAAGCGGCAGACCAAGCTTACGGGCTTCGTCCACCCATACATTAAATTCGATAATATACTCATCAAATGATAAGATATGCCCGCGCCTTCTTGTCGATGTACCCTGGCCCGGCAGATCCCCCATAATGACATGGTACCCGGAGCACTTCCACATTTCAACGAGCCAGCGGTAACGTCCGTGATGCTCTGCTGCACCATGGACAATCACAATAACACCCTTAGGATTAGGATCTTCACATTCCCATTTCCACATGATCTTGTTCACACCTTTCTTTCAAGAAAATAAGTTTTAGTTTGCTATAATAACGATGCATACATCTTACATATATAAAGGAGATTGAAATTTATGATATACCCTTATAAAGAAAGCTTTCCGCAAATTTCAAATTCGGCATTCATCGCAAACTCCGCTGTGGTTACCGGTGACGTCATAATAGGTGATGAATCAAGCATTTGGTTTAATACAGTAATAAGAGGCGATGTTTCTCCGACAATTATTGGCAGCAGGGTTAATATACAGGATCAGTGCTGCCTCCATCAAAGCCCTGATGCGCCACTAATTATTGAAGATGAGGTGACTGTCGGCCATCAGGTTATTTTACATAGTTCGATCATTAGAAAGCAATCATTGATCGGGATGGGTTCCATTATACTCGATGGGGCCGAAATAGGCGAAGGTGCTTTCATTGGAGCCGGCAGCTTAGTCCCTCAGGGAAAAAAGATTCCCCCAAATACACTTGCATTCGGCAGGCCTGCAAAAGTAGTCCGCGAATTAAATGAGGAAGATCGAAAAGACATGGAGCGCATTCGCCGCGAGTATGTTGAAAAAGGTCAATATTATAAAAAGATCCAGGAAAACCAAGAATAAAATATTCTCTCTCTTCATATAAGTTAACACCGGGAAAAGGGTGTTTTCATCTTTCTGACTTTCCGTGAAATTGCTTTCGTCTGCGGTTTCACGGGTTTTTTTTACCTTTCTTTGGCTGCAGATTCCCCCCATGATTTCCCGCTTATATTTTGTAAATTATTTACTTATAAATTTTACATTTCCTTATTATTTGCTAAATATTTGTGTTTTACAATGTGGTTAAACAGTGTTGAAAAGGAGCATCCGATTGATGACCAAAATAATGGAAAATATGTACGATTTCGAATGCAGATTGTTCCGCAGTGTAAACCGTCATTTCGACCGGAAATTTATGAATTGCTTTTTCAGAAGCATTACACATGCAGGCGGAGCCACCTTCACGATTTCAATTTGCCTGCTGCTTATCCTAATAACAGGCGGCGAAACACGCTTGGCGGCAATCGCAAGTGCCGCAGCCTTACTCATCAGCCATCTGCCGGTAGCATTTGTCAAAAAACGCTATCCGAGAAAACGCCCTTATCTTGCTTTATTGGAAACAAAAGTTACCGCTAATCCGTTAGAAGATCATTCTTTTCCATCAGGACACACGACAGCCATTTTTTCAGTCATTATTCCATTTATTTTTATTCTTCCACAGGCAGCCATCCTGCTTCTTCCGCTTGGAATCAGCATCGGGGTGTCTAGAATGTATCTCGGACTGCACTATCCCTCTGATGTACTGGCGGGTTGTTTACTCGGCACTACCGCAGGTATGACTTGTTTTCTTCTTATAAATAAATATTTCGGAGCTTCTCTAATTCTCTAATTTCGTTTCTGAACTTGAAATAAACTCAGGCTGCTGTAACTGATTTATGGAGGGATAAGATGAAAATTGCGATATTCACAGACACATTTGCACCAGATGTAAATGGTGTTGCGAGAACGTTAAAACGTCTTACCGATTATTTAGAAAGCAAAGGCCATGATTATAAAGTATTTGCTCCCGAAAGCACAAAAGAATCTCTTTTTTCAAGTCATATTCACAGGTTTGCAAGCTCATCTTTTTATTTGTATCCGGAGTGCAGACTTGCCTGGCCGAACATGCTGCAGGTAAAGTCAGAGCTCATCAGATTTAAACCTGATATTATTCATGTGGCCACTCCTTTTAACATTGGTCTATGCGGACTGCATTATGCCAAAAAATTAAATATCCCCATAGTCGGTTCTTATCATACAGACTTTGATCAATATTTAGAGTTTTATGATCTGCAATTATTCTCAAAGCTCTTGTGGAAATATATGCTTTGGTTCCACAGGCCTTTACAGAAAATCTTTGTCCCATCTGAAGAAACAAAACAGCAGGTTCTAAATCAGGGATTTGAAAATGTTCATATCTGGTCAAGAGGTGTAGATTGCCAATTGTTTCATCCCAACTATTTGCGTAAAGAAATCATCCAGGAATATCAAATAAAAGAAAAATTCATTTTATCTTATGTCGGCAGACTCGCCCCGGAAAAAGATGTTCAGACATTAATGAAGATCTCTCATCAGCTACCTGAACACTTAAGGAGCAAAGTGCACTTTTTGATTGTGGGAGACGGGCCATCTAAAGAAGAAATGATGAAAGAATCACCGGATAACATGACGTTTGCAGGCTATGCAAGCGGTGAAAAGCTCGCAAAAATATATTCAGGTTCAGATCTATTCATATTTCCTTCACCGACTGAAACCTTTGGAAACGTTGTTCTTGAATCACTTGCTGCCGGAACTCCTGTTATAGGGGCAAATTCCGGCGGAGTTAAAAATATAATTCAGCAGGGAAAAACCGGCTATTTATGTGAAACAGGGTCTGCCGCCGAGTTTATAAGTGCCATTGACACCCTTTTGCAAAATGACGCCTTGAGGTATCAGATGGGAATGAGTGCCCGTGCTTATGCCCTCAGTCAAACTTGGGACAGCATTTTTGAAGGTTTACTGAGTGCCTACAGCGAGGTACTGGATCAGCGTGAATTCATACGTTATGCATAAGATGAACCGCCCCATTCACGCAAGGCAGCACAATCAGACTAAAACAATTTTGCAAATAAAAAAAGCTTGCAAAGACGTCTCCGCAAGCTGCCTCTTCAATGCGCAAGAGGCTTTTTTATGTTGCGGTCAATTGTGCAGCATCATCAAAATGGTAGACATTTTCGATGAACACCTGGTGCCAAATCATAAACGTTAAAACAGTCCATATCTTCCTGCTGTGATCTGCCTCTCCCATATAATGCTGATCTAATAATTGTGCGGCATACGATTTATTAATGAGATCTCCCGTCCCGCTCTCCCATATGATCACTTTTGCCCAATCATACATCTCATTTTTCAGCCAATTCCGTATCGGAACAGGAAAACCCAGTTTTTTTCGATTGAGAACGTGCGGCGGAACAATGTCCCGGACAGCCTGGCGAAGCAGATATTTCGTTTCGCCATGTTTGATTTTTAACTCATGCGGAATGGTTGAAGCAATTTTAAAAACTTCTTTATCCAGGAAAGGCACCCTTAGTTCCAATGAATGCGCCATTGTCATTTTGTCTGCTTTCACAAGAATATCCCCTTTGAGCCAGGTCATCACATCAATATATTGCATTTTTGAGATGCTGTCTAAATGACTGACATCTTCATAAAGGATCCCTGTTATATCTGTTGGATCAAAATGAACATCTGCAGAAAGCAATTCATGTTTTTCGGCAGATGAAAAGATGTTGGCATTTCCAATATACCGATCTTCTAAAAGGGTTGTCCCCCTCTCAATAAAGCTTTTTCCTTTCATTCCTTCAGGAAAAACCGCAGCCAGCTGTTTTAATCTTTGCTTAAAGCTGTGAGGAAGATGTCCAAAGACAGATAGATCTTGAGGTTCTTTATAAATATTATAGCCTGCAAAAAGCTCATCTGCTCCTTCCCCAGATAAAACGACTTTCACCTGCTTGCTTGCCTCACGTGCAATAAAATAAAGAGGAATAGAAGCCGGATCTGCCACTGGATCATCCATATGCCAAATGATTTTTGGAAGCTCCCTCATAAATTCCATATGATCAACGGTATAGGAAAAATTCTCAACGCCAAGCGCATCCGCTGTTTCTTTTGCTATATCGATTTCGCTGTAGCCTTCTTGCATAAAGCCGACAGAAAACGTTTTAAGTGAAGGGTGAAATTCCTTCGCAATGGATGCAATAATACTTGAATCCACTCCCCCCGACAGAAAAGATCCAACAGGCACATCGCTTCGCATATGGACTTTGACCGAATCAATTAAGGCATCCTGAATTTTTTCTTTGAGCCTGTTTTCGTCAGTTGGACGTACGGGTACAAGTTTCGGTTTCCAGTACCTTGTAAGCTCTAATGCTTCTCCCGTTTTTTTTGTAAAGAAATAGCCTGGAGGCACTTTCTTAATATGCTTCTGCATCGTGCCTGGGTCCGGTACATATTGAAAAGAGAGATAGTGCTCTAAGGATTCTTCATTAATAAGAGGATTTGGAAGATAATCAGTTAAACTCTTAAGCTCCGAAGCAAAAAGATTCATTTCGCCGTTTTCTATGTAGTAAAGAGGCTTTATTCCAAAGTGATCTCTCGCACCGAATAAAAAGTGTTCCTGTCTGTCCCAAATAAGAAATGAAAACATTCCTCTTAAAAGTTGAAGCGTTTCCTGGCCATAAATGCAATAAAGCGCAACAATCACTTCTGTATCCGTATCCGTTTTCAACTTAAATCCATGGGAAAAAATGATTTCTCTGAGCTCAATATAGTTATAAATTTCACCGTTAAACACAATATAGTAGCGGTCATCAGATCCATAAGCCATAGGCTGGTGTCCGCTTTTAACATCAATAATGCTTAACCGCTGAAAGGCCAGAAGAACCTGCTCATCTTGATAAATTCCGCTGTCATCCGGACCTCTGTGTTCTATTTTTCTGCTTGCCTTCTCAATGAATGTATTAAATAAAAGATCTCTCGTTTGTTTACGATAATCAATAATTCCAACAAATCCGCACATCCTATTCGCCTCCAAAAGTGTCTTTCCACTTATAAAACGAAGACTAGTAAGAGATTGTTGCATTTTTTCACAAAATTAAACAAAAATCCCGATTTTTTCGACAAAAAAAGGATGAGAGCTGCATACAGCAGTATTCTCATCCTTTTTTACTTATTATTGGTTTAAAGCCTGTTCTTTAAGAGCTTCTGCTTTATCTGTTCTTTCCCATGGAAGGTCAAGATCATTACGGCCGAAGTGTCCGTAGGCAGCTGTTTGTTTGTAAATTGGACGGCGAAGATTCAGCATGTTGATGATTCCTGCCGGACGAAGGTCAAAGTTAGCACGAACAACATCCACTAACACATCTTCCTTCACTTTCCCTGTTTCAAATGTATCGATTGCAATTGATACCGGCTGAGCTACACCAATTGCGTATGCAAGCTGAACTTCACATTTATCAGCAAGGCCAGCTGCTACAATATTCTTAGCTACATAGCGTGCTGCATAAGCTGCAGAGCGGTCAACTTTTGTTGGATCTTTACCAGAGAATGCACCGCCTCCGTGACGAGCATACCCTCCGTAAGTATCAACGATGATTTTACGGCCTGTTAAGCCTGCATCGCCCTGCGGTCCGCCGATTACGAAACGGCCAGTCGGGTTGATGAAGTATTTTGTATCTTCATCAATTAATTCATTCGGTACAACCGGGTTAATTACATGTTCTTTTACGTTGCGCTGAATTTGCTCCAATGAAATTTCAGGGTGATGCTGAGTTGAAATAACAATTGTATCAATGCGAACAGGCTTGTCATTCTCATCATACTCAACTGTTACTTGAGTTTTGCCGTCAGGACGAAGGTACGGAAGAATTTCTTCTTTGCGGACTTCTGTTAAACGGCGTGCAAGTTTGTGAGCAAGTGAGATCGGCAGCGGCATTAATTCTTTCGTTTCGTTATTTGCAAAACCGAACATCAATCCTTGGTCACCTGCACCAATAGCTTCAATCTGCTCATCTGTCATTTTTCCTTCACGTGCTTCAAGCGCCTGATCAACACCCATCGCGATATCTGCTGACTGTTCATCAATTGAAGTAAGTACTGCACATGTTTCTGCATCAAAACCATATTTTGCACGAGTGTAGCCAATTTCTTTAACCGTTTCGCGAACGATTTTTGGAATGTCTACATAAGTAGAAGTTGTAATTTCACCAGCAACCAGAACAAGACCTGTTGTAACAGATGTTTCACAAGCTACACGGGCATTTGCATCTTTTTCTAGGATTGCATCTAAAATCGAGTCAGAAATCTGGTCACAAATTTTATCAGGATGACCTTCAGTTACAGACTCTGAAGTAAACAGACGACGTTGTTTAGTCATTAAAGTTTTCCTCCTCAAAAGGTTAGATGATACGGAACTCATTCCCTTTCATATTTTGACCATTCGGCAAAATATTTCAGTTGGCATGTTTTAGGAGAATCCACGAGTACTTTCAGGCAAAATATATTTGAAATAAAAAATCCTTTCCCGCGAGGAAAGGTTATTTACTAAAATCGTAGCCTTTCGCTCTTATCGATCAAGGGCTTTCGCCTTGCATCAGGTTAGCACCTTTGCTCGCAAAAATTCACGAATGAATTTTCAAGATAAAGCAGGTTGCTGGGTTTCATTGGGCCTGTCCCTCCACCAGCTCGGGATAAGAGAATCCGTTCAAGGACATATAATATCGTATATTTCCTTCAGGTGTCAACAAAAACTGACAAGGTTTTCGCATAAGATTTTTCAGAACCCTTTTTATATGATTCCACAAAATGCCGAAATAAAAACATTCCTATTATATATGTATCATTTTCATCAAAAACGTTTCTAAAACCGTTCCATTTCATCAATTTGTACGTAGAATAAGTTAAATAGTATAGACTATTCATTTTAATGTGTTATACTAATTAAGAAGAATCACTTAACATATAGTTGAAAATAATAATAGAAATATAGGTAAAGGATGGGTATGGGATGAATTCAATTGAAATTACAAATGAGCTTGATGTTTTACTTAAAGGGGAAAATGCATTTCATAACTTATCAGTTCCCGTTCTTGTAGAGAAAGTATTAGAGCGCAAAGAAGGTACATTAACTTCAACGGGAGCAGTCCGTGCAACAACTGGTACTTACACAGGACGTTCACCTAAAGATAAATTTATTGTAAAAGAAAATTCAACAAATGACAAAATTGAGTGGGGTGCTGTTAATCAGCCTTTCTCTGAAACGGCATTTGAAAAATTGTATTTAAAAGTTCTTTCATACTTAAAAGACCGCAATGAGCTTTTTGTTTTCAAAGGCTTTGCCGGAGCTGACGCAAAATACCGCCTGCCGATTCAGGTTGTAAATGAATTCGCCTGGCATAACCTTTTTGCACAGCAATTATTCATTCAGCCAGAGAGCGGAGATGAGCTGATTCAGCATGATAATCCATTCACGATCGTGTCTGCACCAAACTTTAAAGCAGATCCGTCAGTAGATGGAACAAATTCTGAAACTTTTATCATCATTTCTTTTGAGAAAAGAACGATCTTAATCGGAGGAACGGAATATGCAGGAGAAATGAAAAAATCTATTTTCTCTGTCATGAATTACCTTCTTCCTGAAAGCGGTATCCTGCCGATGCACTGCTCTGCAAATGTTGGTCAGGAAGGCGATGTGGCCCTTTTCTTCGGTCTGTCTGGAACAGGAAAAACAACCTTGTCTGCTGATCCTAAACGCAAATTAATCGGCGATGATGAGCACGGATGGTCAAATGCCGGTGTTTTTAATATCGAAGGAGGCTGTTATGCAAAGTGCATCAACCTCTCACGTGAAAAAGAACCTCAAATTTTTGATTCAATAAGATTCGGGTCAGTGCTTGAAAATGTAGTACTTGATGATGACACAAGAATTGCTGACTATGACGATACCTTCTTTACTGAAAATACAAGAGCGGCCTATCCCCTTGAAGCAATGGATAACATTGTGAAGCCTAGTATTGCAGGCCACCCGCATACGATTGTCTTTTTAACTGCTGACGCATTTGGAGTTCTTCCTCCTATCAGCAAATTAACAAAAGAACAGGCCATGTACCACTTCTTAAGCGGCTATACAAGCAAGCTTGCCGGAACAGAGCGAGGCATTACATCACCTCAGGCTACATTCTCTACGTGCTTTGGCTCGCCTTTCCTGCCGCTTCCTGCTACTGTTTATGCCGAGATGCTCGGCCGGAAAATTGATGAGCATCAGGCAAATGTATTCTTAGTCAACACAGGCTGGACTGGCGGAGAATACGGAACCGGCAAGCGCATGAAATTGAAATATACACGCGCAATGGTTCAATCCGCTCTTGAAGGTGAATTAGACAACGTGGAAACTGTTACAGATGAAAACTTCGGACTGAAAATTCCAATTCACGTTCCTGGTGTGCCGGATGAAGTGCTTCAGCCAGTTAAAACTTGGGACAGCATAGATGCGTATAATGAAAAAGCAAAAGAGCTTGCAGGCAAGTTCAAACAAAATTTCAAAAAGTTCAATCACGTTTCAGAAGAGATTGAAACTCTTGGCGGACCAAAAGTATAACACTCCAAAACTCCAAAAGCTATGCCACACACTGGCATAGCTTTTTTTGATGTATCACAGCTCTCTTGATAAATTGGAAAAGAGCTCAGTTTGAATCATTCTGACGTTTTTCCTTTTTTCAAGGCAGATCCATATGATAAAATTGTATAAAAAAGTAAATCAATCATTTCTTTTAAGGGGGTGATGTTTTGGCGAATTCAGTCCGTTTGCCAGATTCTGCAGCGTCTCATGCAAAGCCCGGCAGTAAAAAGGCGATACTTTGCATGGGGCGGACACTTATTTAAATCGCCCGCATCAGCGTTTGCCTTTTTAAGTACTGCGGCTTTGCACCTTATTTTTACGATTACAAATAAGGGGCTGGCAGAAATGAAATATATGAACGCAAACGCTATTTTACCTGAAGAACTGATTGCAGAAATTCAGCAGTACATTCAGGGAGAGACCATCTACATCCCGAAACCGGAAACAGCTCACTATAAGTGGGGCACCCGGTCCGGAGGAAGAAAAGTGCTCGATGACAGAAACCGTTCGATTAAGCGCAGTTTTAAAAGCGGCAAAAAAATTCAGGAATTAGCTGAAGAATTTTACCTTTCAGCTGAAACAATCAAAAAGATTGTCTATACGAAATAAAAGCAAAAAGCACTGATGATCCAAAAGATGATCAGTGTTTTTTTATAGATAAGCAAATATAAAATTTTGCTCATTGATGTTTAGCTCCATTGCCCAACTCCTCGGCCAGAACAAATCCGCTTTTCTTATGCAGAGTTTGATTCCTATTCATTTTAACCATATAAAATATATAACTGTTCTTTTATTATAGAATTAAACCTTTTACTATTATGGCCTGAATGGAGGATCTTGCAATGGAACCATTTATAAGAAGCGACCAATACAACTATATTAAAGCGCAGACACAACTGCTTGTGAATGGGTATGGAACGGTTAATGACCCAAACGTGTTAAAGGCCTTAAAATCTCTTGCACAGGAAAGGACGTTCATGTTATTCGACGAAATTGGACCTGAAGAGAATGATCTGCTCACACCCATAAATGATGTCAAAGACAAATCTGATGCGGATGTCTTTCTATCTCAAATAAAACCTTTTGTTATTCCATTTAAAAAAGTAACCGAGCAAACTATTAAAAAGCTGTTTCCTAAAGCTAAGAAAATAAAGGCTCCTACATCATTAGAAGAACTGGATTATACTGAAATTTCTTACTTGAGCTGGCATGATAAAGGATCAGGGAGACAATATATAATAGCCCCTCAAAACAATAAGCTCACAGGCTTGCAGGGGACGTTCAACAGCATCAATCAAAAAGGCATCTGTACGATTTGCAACCGGTTTGAAGAAGTTGGGATGTTTACTGCAGAAATTAAAGGGAACGAACCTGGAACTTTCATTAAACGCGGAAATTACATTTGCCAGGACCCTCATAGGTGCAATCAGAATATCACTTCATTGACGAAGTTAAATGATTTTCTATCCTGGATGAAAAAATAGTTCTTGTAACCAAGGTGATCGTAATGAATGGGGGAGAAAAGAATGAATGAGCTCAATGAATTATTCAGAAAACGAATCGGCTTTCCCGAAAACGCAAAAATCACTTTTCGAGATTTGGACGAAATTCTTGAAAAAACGGCGAAAGCCATTCCTTTTGAAAACTTATGCATCATAGATAACAAGACTTTAGAGATCAGCAAAGAGAACTTAATTTCTAAAATGCTGATCAGTAAACAAGGCGGTCTTTGTTATGAGCTGAATCCCCTTTTTTATTTTTTCCTGATAGAAAATGATTTTCATGCAAAATTGGTCAAAGGGATTGTTTATGATCATGCTGCAAAAGACTGGAGCAGGACCGGCAATACCCACGCTGCCATCCTCCTTATGGAAAATGAACAAACCTATCTAATAGATACTGGGTTTGGGGGAAATCTGCCGCTTAAACCCGTTCCTTTTAATGGTGAAATCATTTCCTCTAAGAACGGGCAATTCAGAATTATGAAGACTCCTGATCTGCAAAAAGATTACTGTCTGGAAATGAAGCTGAAATATAAAGATAAGGAATGGAAAAAAGGATATGCTTTTGATTCTGAAAGCATTTATATGACTGAACTGAACAAAATTCAAGAAATCATCCGTGATTCAGCGGAATCAACTTTTAATAAAAATCGCCTGCTGACAAGATTCACTGAAAATGGAAACATCACATTGACCGACACATCCTTTACACAGTCTGTGAATGGTGAAGTGAAGAAAGAATCAATAGACAAAGCAAGTTTTGAATCACTTGCTGAAAAATATTTTAACATGTAGTAAAACACAAAAAAGCTGCCTGCCGGCAGCTTTTTTCGTATGAATGTTAATTTGTAGATTTCAGTGCAATCAGCTGATAAGTCAGAATGGTTTTAGAATCAGAGAGCTCAAGTTTTTTAATCAGAGCCTGTCCGCTTACTTCCCCTTCTTTTGTTTTTCTGACTTCAACGGGAATCTCCAGCGGATAAATGCGATAGCCCTCTTTTTCGAGAGAAAAAAGATTCTCTTCCAATCGGTTTTCTCTCCCTTTTGTCACGATCATCGTGTTCAATTCTAAAGGCATACCCATCTTAATCACTCCTTTTTCATATACAGTTATTTTAACATATTCATTTAGCCCGATTCCCGATTTTATTGTTTTTTCATCCAAGAAGTCAGCTCTCGTACTACTTTTCTGTTAACGGCAGGAGGAAAATAATGTGTATATTCCTCAAAATACATCGTATCTGCTCTTTTTCCAAGTTCTCCAAGTCTTTTTTCAAGCAGATAAGCATGTTCGACTGAAACGTTTTGATCATGAGCGCCATGAATAATAAGAATTGGAGCCTTTAATGCACCAAGTTCATACAGCGGAGTTCTCCACTTGTATCTTTCAGGATATTTTGAAGGTGTCCCCCCTATAACCCGCTTCATCATTCTACGCAAATCTTCCCGTTCCTCGTATGTAAGAGCCATATCAGAAACACCGCCCCATGTAACTAATGAACGGACCTCAGGATCTAAAATTCCAGCAAAAAGCGCCATTACTCCTCCCCTTGAAAATCCGAAGACATGGATTCGTTCCTTATCAACTTTAGGATGGTTTTTTAAAAGCGTCAGAGCATGCAGCGCATCGTACCTGTCATCTCCGGCGAAGTCTTCATTCCCTTCTCCTCCCTGATTCCCCCGGTAAAATGGAGCCATAACGACAAAGCCTTCTGATGCAAATTGTACAATTCGTCCGGCTCTGACCTTGCCTACATTTTTTATTCCGCCTCTTAAATAAAGAAAACCATCATACTTTCCTTCTTCTGCAGGCTCGGCAAGGAGTCCCTTTACCTTAAGCCCTTCAGAAAAATAGGTAACTAGCTGCAGTCTGATTTTAGGATTAGGCGACGGCAGCAGCTGACGCTCAATTATTGAACCATTATCCATTTCCTTGCACCTCACAAAATCGTTTATGGGCATTCACACATTTTTTTCACAATCATACATTATTTTAGGCGTTACAAAACTGGATACTCATTTTAATATTTTTTGATGGTGTCTGTCACCAAGGAGGATTTCATATGAAAAAAAGGCTCATCGGCTTTGCGGTACTCGCTCTTCTTATCTTTACACTAAGTGCGTGCAATCAAAACAAGCCAGAAAAAATCAGGTTGGCTGAGGTTACCCATTCCATCTTTTATGCTCCTTTATATGCAGCAATGTCTGAAGGTTTTTTTGAAGAAGAAGGCCTGGATGTTGAGCTGACAACAACATGGGGCGGAGATAAAACAATGACAGCTCTTCTCTCAGACGGAGCTGATATTGCACTTGTTGGCTCTGAAACATCGATTTACGTTTCTGCACAAGGCTCTAAAGATCCGGTTATCAATTTTGCCCAGCTAACACAAACAGATGGAACGTTCCTCGTCTCAAGAGAAAAAATCGAGAATTTCAGCTGGGATCAGCTTAAAGGCACTACTTTCCTTGGTCAGCGCAAAGGCGGAATGCCGCAAATGGCTGGTGAATTTGTATTAAAGCAGCAGGGAATTGATCCGCAGAATGATTTAAATCTGATTCAAAATATTGATTTTGCTAATATTCCGAGTGCATTTGCTTCAGGAACCGGCGATTTCGTTCAGCTGTTTGAGCCTACAGCCAGCATTTTTGAAAAAGAAGGCACAGGACACATTGTGGCATCATTCGGAAGTGAATCCGGTAAGGTTCCTTACACTACATTTATGGCAAAAGAAAGCTACTTAAAAGAGGATTCAGAAGCAGCAGAAAAATTCACAAAAGCCATTTATAAAGCACAGCAATGGGTTGAAGAAAACAGCGCTGAAACCATTGCAAAGGCCATTGCCCCGCAATTTAAAGATACAGACCTTGAGATTATTACAACAGTAGTTGAACGCTATAAAGAGCAGGGATCTTTTGCGACTGATCCAATCCTTGATGAGGCGGAGTGGACCAATCTTCAAAACATCATGGAAGAAGCGAACGAATTGCCGGAACGTATTGAACACGAGACTCTGGTTAATACGAAGTTCGCAGAAGACGCTGCAAAGTAAGGAGGTTTCAGCATGTCTTTCTTGACGGTCCAGCATATCCACCATATGTATTTTACAAAAGAATCAGCAACCCTTGCATTAGAGGATATTGATTTACAAATAGAGGAAGGAGAATTCATCTCCTTTCTTGGCCCCAGCGGATGCGGCAAAACTACTCTGCTGTCCATAATCGCGGGTCTGATTTCACCAACAAAAGGAAGTATTTTAATGGAAGACAGACCAGTCAAAAAGGACTCTTCTGCCATTGGATATATGCTGCAGCAGGATTACCTTTTCCCGTGGAAAACAATTGAAGAAAACATTCTGCTCGGCTTGAAAATCGGAGGCAGCCTTTCAGCAAAAGCGAAAGAGAAAAGCCTTTCCCTTCTAAAAGATATGGGACTTGAGAATGTCGAGAAGAAATACCCCCGGCAGCTCTCGGGCGGCATGAGGCAGCGTGCAGCTCTGGTCAGAACGCTCTCTACAAACCCTAAGCTTCTTATGCTTGATGAACCATTTTCAGCACTTGATTATCAAACGAAGCTAAAACTCGAAGACCTCGTATGGAGCACATTGAAGGATTTCAGGAAAACAGCCCTGCTTGTTACTCATGATATCGGTGAAGCCATCGCTATGAGTGACCGCATCTTTCTTCTTTCCTCAAAACCAGGCAGGATCGCACAAATCTTTCACGTGCCAGAGGAATTAAAGAACCTGACCCCATTTACAGCGAGACAGCATCCCTCCTTTACAGATCTTTTTCAGCACATTTGGAAGGAGCTGGACCGGCTTGATGGAAAAGAATGAATTAAACAGATTGCATGAATCTTATTTAAAAGGCTTGAAAAAAGAAAAAAACTGGGTAAGGTTTTATCAGATTCTTATCTTTATCGCTTTTTTCTCACTATGGGAATTAGCTGGAAAGAGAGAGTGGATTGACCCCCTGCTGTTCAGTTACCCCTCTAAAATATGGAACTTGTTTTTGGAAAAGGCAGCAGATGGATCACTCTTATCAAATTTGAGCGTCACCTTATTTGAAACCGTTCTTGGGTTTATAATCGGCACCCTGTCCGGCACTGTGCTTGCAGCTGTTCTCTGGTGGTCTAAGCGGCTGTCAAATATTCTTGATCCATACTTGGTCATTTTAAATGCCATGCCAAAAGTTGCGCTCGGACCTATATTAATCGTTGCACTTGGACCGGGTTATTTCTCTATTATTGCGATGGGCGCCATCATCTCTATCATTATTACAACAATCGTAGTTTATACGGCGTTCAGAGAAATTGATTCTAACTACCTAAAGGTGCTTCAGACATTTGGCGCTTCAAAATGGCAGATGTTTAAAGAAGCCGTACTGCCCGCATCATTTCCTACGATTATTTCTACCTTGAAAGTCAATGTAGGACTCTCATGGGTTGGTGTCATAGTCGGAGAATTCCTGGTATCCGCAAAAGGCTTGGGCTACATGATTATTTACGGCTTTCAGGTCTTCAACTTCACTCTCGTTCTTCTCTCGCTTATCATTATCGCCTGCTTTGCAACCATTATGTATCAGGCGGTTGAACTGCTGGAGAGAAAGCTGGTTAAGGATGATGAATAGCTCATACGGCCCTGATTGGGCCGTATTTTTATTTTACTGCTGGATTATCAGTTTTAATAGATCCTGTGCCATTTTCATTATTCATATCCCTAGTCTATTTGGCATTTGCTAGAATTGAAGGAAAATGATAGAATTTAACAGAAAGTTCCGATTATTTTACCTCTGTCTCTGGCCTTAACATTTGTTTCTTAAGAAATGATTAGGAGGGGTTGTAATGGAAAAGTCTATTAAATTAATTCCGTACAAAGTTGACAATCAGCTCGTAGAGGCACAGCAAATCCCGGAAGGCGTGGATTTAATTCAAGCCCCCGCATTATGGAGCAAAGGATTTAAAGGGAAAGATGTTTTGATCGCAGTAATTGATACAGGATGTGATGCTCAGCACCCGGATTTAGAGGGCAGAGTAATCGGCGGCCGCAACTTTACCGATGATGATAATGGAGATCCGGAAGTATTTACAGACTACAACGGCCATGGAACACATGTGTCCGGTACGATTGCTGCTATAAATGCTAACTCAGGAGTTATTGGTGTAGCACCTGAAGCTAAGCTTCTTATTTTAAAAGCACTTGGCGGTGAAGAAGGATCAGGTGCCTATGAGTGGATTATTAATGCCATTGAATATGCTATCTCCGAAAAGGCTGATATTATCTCGATGTCTCTCGGCGGACCAACAGATGTGCCTGAGCTTCATGAGGCCGTTCAGAAGGCCGTTCAAAATCAAATTCTTGTTGTTTGTGCAGCTGGAAATGAAGGCGATGGCAACAGCAAAACATCTGAATTTTCTTACCCTGGCTGCTACAATGAAGTCATTTCAGTCGGAGCAATCAGCCTTCAAAGAAAGTCTTCTTACTTTACAAATTCCAATAATGAAATAGATTCCGTTGCACCAGGGGAGAAAATCATTTCTACCATTCCAGGCGGAAAATATGCAGTTTTCAGCGGAACATCAATGTCCGCACCGCACGTTTCAGGCGCTCTTGCATTAGTAAAACTGATGGCTGAGAGTGAATTCGAAAGAAAGCTTTCAGAGCCGGAAATCTATGCACAGCTGATGAAACGCACGATACCACTCGGCTTTCCAAAAAGTCTTGAAGGAAACGGCTTAATATACTTGACGGCTCCAGACCTGCTTGCAGATTTTCTTAAAAAAGAAGATATTGCTTCATCGATTGGAGTATAAGCTCAATATAAAAAGGCTTTCGGTAATCGAAAGCCTTTTTATTTATCATTTATGCCTTTGTAAGGAACCCCATTCATTTTTGCAGCAGAATAAAAATTTGCATGATCACTGTTGAATCTTCTGTCTCGAAGAAAGACAAGCTCTTCTCCATCCTTAAATAACAGCTTCACCTGCCAGTTAACCGCCTCATCATCTGATTCTTCCGTGATAATTTCTTTAACGTCCTTCCATTCGTAGCTAGTTTCAGCAAAAGACCATGGTTTGCTGAATTTAATTTCATCATAAGTCACCACTTTATAGTGATCTGTTCCAAGTCCCATCCCAATAAACCCAATAAGAGTTAACAGCAAGGCAGCTTTCCATAATTTTTTTTGATTCAAATACATCAAAAAACTTGCAAGTGCGATCATTCCAATTGATATTCCGTACATATACAGCACAAGCTTCGGCGTTTGGATTGCAGCAGTATTCATTGTGTGAAATAAAATGTTATGAATGGTATACGGAACAATCAGGATCACAAAAAAACTTGAGACGACTAATACTAAAGAAATGGCCATCCAAATGTATCTTGGTTCACTGTGAGTCATTTTTTAATCCCCCTGCTTTCATCTCCTCATTAATATTACTATATTTTCCAATGGGACGTTTTATTTTTTAAACAAAAAAAATCCCGGCAACCAATACCGGAATCATACCACATATTCAGCCAGGACTTTCTCCAGGCTCTTAACCAATACATCATCTTTCATAATAAAGCTGAACTTCCGATTCCTCCCGATATCCTCAGGCAGTGCTGCAAATAAGATTGGTCCTTTAGTCTCAAGATAGTCGGATTGGGGGGTAATCTCGCCAATTTCTGCGTAATAGATGTTTTTAATAATGGTTTTTTCTTTTCCGAGCACCTTATACTGACCTATATATCTTAGTTTTGATACAGTTGCTCCTGTTTCTTCTTTTACTTCTCTTAACGCAGCATCATCAGGACTTTCTGAGTTTTCGACCTTGCCGCCGGGAAATTCATATCCGCGGTCTCTATGAATCGTAAGCAGCCACTGATCCCCATACCGGCAAATGACCCAAACATGCTTAGGTTCTTTTGAGAATGGATATTCTTCAAAAGACAGATGAACTTCATTGTGATAATAATCTTTAAATCGAAACATTTTCTATCCCTCAATTTCTATGTGTCCATAAAAATCTTATCACAATGAAAGAGTTTGTATAAGACCTATTGTTGTTCTTCAATCTTTTTTAAAATTCCCTGGGAGCGAATGTGATTCTTGGCTTCTTCGTCTCCAAGCTGATAAATCATTTCATAAATTTTATAATTCGTTTGATCAATTGCATCATTCTGCCTGTCATAATGATATTCTAAATACGGTACATGGGCTCTGAAGAAACCCTGCCAGTCAGATGAATACACCTGATCAAAATACTCTCTGAGCGATGTAATTTCTTCTTCCGTCGCTTCAATCTTATAATCCCACGGAGCTGACGTGCTCAGCTGTGATATTTCACCGTTCGCAACCGTTACATAATAAGTTTGCTTCGTATCTGACATTTCCTAAAAGCACCCCTTTACTTGTCCATTGTTTATTTTTTTCCTATTCGTGAACAAATTATTCGGCACTCATTTTTTAAACAATTGCTCAATAAACTCTAAAATCCTAATTAAAAACTTCGGGACAGGCAGCTTCACATTATGAGCATTTCTTAATATGCGAAGAGCTTCGAAAACAATATAGAAGCAGATCGTTCCATCTCGCAGTAGATAGTTCGTATTAAGTACCAAGTCAATTAAATTTGCAACAGCCACGACTGAAATGATGATAACCTTTGCACCAAGTCTTGAAATCGAATTTCTAAGCAAATTTCCAGTATTGGTCAGCGTCAGGGCATCAGCCAGAATAAATGTGACTAACTCAATGAACATTAACGACAGCAGAATTAAAAAAATTTCATGAAGCTCGCCAACTATGAAGGTGAGCACGGAAAAGTAAATTGAAGTAAACATTAGTAAGCCCATTTCTGGACGAGACATCTTCTTGCCTTCCTTTCAAAATTAATAGAATCCATATATCTTATGTTTCCTGTCCCTCTTTGCTCTAGCAGATACCCCGCAGTAAAAAAATGTACTGAATAAGCCAGGGCAAAGCACATAAAAGACCGGTCCATTATACACGGACCGGTCTTTTATAGCAGTTAAGCCTTTTTATCAATCTAAGATCCAAGAGATGGATGAATTGGAAGTGATGACTTTGTAAAATCCTCCATCATGTTTGTCACAGCCTGCGTGGCCATTTGTCTATGGAGCAATTCTTAATGTTTTCTGCAGCTCGCTGACCTGCCCTTATTGAACTTAGCGTCATTATTACCCTTCTCTCTATTTTATCATCGGCGGACGGCAAGGAAAATCTACTAGTTATTTTGGTATTCTTTGACGCACTTTTTTCATAGTGGAGGCGATTTTTCAGTTCTATCACCGCTTTGAAAACACTTTATTTAGAGTATAAAAAAAGACTGCCCTGCGGCAGCCTCATTTTCCCAAGAATGATTTCAGCATCCAGTTATGCTTTTCTAAGCTTTGATGAATAGCAAGGAGCATGTCTCCTGTTGTTTCATCGCCGACCTCATCTGCAAGATCCATACCTTCTTTCAGTTCATCGGCAACTTTTGAAAAGTCATCATAGACTGTTTTCACCATTTGCTCTGCTGTTTCTTTGCCTTCTGCTTCGCTTACTGTGGAAAGCTCAAGACATTCTTTTAGAGTCGCTACAGGCTCTCCATCAAGTGCTAATAGACGTTCTGCAAGTTCATCAATATGAACATGTGCTTCATTGTACAGCTCTTCAAATTTTTCATGCAGTGTAAAGAAGTTTTGACCTTTTACAAACCAATGGTAATTATGTAATTTTTCATATAAAACAGTCCAGTTAGCTACTTGTTTATTTACTGTTTGCACTAATTTATCAGACATTTTCAATCTCCTCCTTGTGTACTTATAAATTACCCCTTTTAAGAAAAAATAAAACAGCTTACTGTCGGATTTCTGATACAATTATGGTATACAGGGGGAGATTATCACATGTTTTATATTTTTGCGATCTGCATTATTATTATTATTATTGTGCTGGTGCTTAGTGTTCTGACTACGTCAAAAGCTTATAAATACGAGCATAAGATTGATCCTCTTCATAAAGAAGAAAACACACAGGAATCAGATTCTAAACAACATAACAAGTAAAACGTCTGACATGATCAGGCGTATTTTTTTTTGGAATTTAAAAAGAAATCATGATAAAAGGACGATCATTTCGACAAAATGATTGACCATGCTCAATATTAAACAGCATCCTTTGCAGCCTAAAAGTCACTACTGTTTTCCAAATCCTTCAAAATGGATAATAATCTTATAGCAATAGGTTTATTCAACCGCCTCAAGAGCAAGAAATATGACGAATAATATTCATTTTTCCCATATTCTTTATAATATAATGAAAATTAAGAAAACAAAGGGGGTTATAAATAATGACATTGAAGAAAGTTATTTTTGCAGGCATCTTGACTATTTCACTTTGTGGTTCTGCCGTATTTGCAGGGGCTGCACAAACAGGACAGGCTCAGACACTTGAGAAAAAATACATAGTTATCTTCAAAAACGAGGCTAATTTACCGTCTGGGTATAAAAAATTAGTAGAAGATGCTGGAGGAAAAATAAGCAGCACGCTTGAACATGTTGGTGCAGTAGAAGTTACTTCTGCAAATCCTGAATTTTTAACAGAAGTTAAAAAATCCTCCCAGATTGCTGAGGCAGGCATTCAGAACAAGTTGTACCCTGAGACACCTGCAGTTGAAGCAGAATTAACGCTCCAGGAAGCTGAAACAGCACAAGCAGATCTGTATGAGACGCTTCAATGGGATATTAAGCAGGTTACAGACAACGGCGCCTCATGGAAACTTCCAGGCGGTACTGGAAAAGCAGCTGTCGGAGAAGATATTGTAGTAGGCGTCATTGATACAGGGATTGATTATACTCACCCTGATTTAAAAGAAAACTACGCATACGGAAAATCTTTTGTACCGGGTCTTACAGATCCTAAAGATGAAAACGGACATGGCACACACGTTGCCGGATCGATTGCAGCTAAAGGAAGAACAATGGGTGTCGGGCCTGATTTAAAAGTAGCTGCATACCGTGTATTTGGACCAACAGGAGGAGCTGAAACCGCTCATATCGCTGAAGCCCTTATGGCTGCTGCTGATGATAATGTAGATGTAGTAAACATGTCCTTGGGCGGTTACGACTGGTACCAAAATCCTGAGTTCGCTACTAAAGATATCGTTGCTGATGTCCAGCTCTTTAATCGTGCAATTAAGTATGCCATTCAAAAAGGCGTAACAGTTGTAGGCTCTGCGGGCAACAACGCAGTTGATATCAGCAGTCCGGGCAAACTCTCTGGTGATGATAATGGATCTACTCACAGAAGCCCGAGCAGCCAGAGCATGATTCGTGTTTCAGCTGGCGGAAAGCTTAAAAACTTGGCTTTCTACTCAAACTATGGAGTTGGGAAAATTGACGTGATTGCTCCAGGCGGTGATTTAGGGCCGAATTACAATCCAAGTACCGGGGCAGGCAGAGATAATACTTATCTATGTTTAGCCACTGTACCTGGAGGATACGGCTACAAAGCAGGTACATCAATGGCAGCTCCTAAAGCAGCTGCACTTGCAGGAGTTATCATCGCAAAGCATGGAAAGGATCAGCTCTCTCCGGCTCAAGTAAAGCACATTGTTCAATCTTCTTCTATCGATTTATTTAAAAATGGATATGATGGTGAAGCAGGTCATGGATTAATCAATGCTGTAAATGCTCTAAAATAAGATAAAAACCAGCAGGGAAATTAAAATCCTGCTGGTTTTTTCTATTAATATTTCTCATACACATAAGGTTCTTTTGGCTGCTCAATTTTTTCAATAGATTGGATCTCTACATTAGGAAGAACCCAGTCCTGGTATTGCACACTTTTAATGATACCGGAGACTTTCACCCACTCATCCTGCTGATATTTCTCTCCATCATCAATCGAAGCAAGCGTTCCATATACAGATGCATCGGCAACACAGCACGATAGTCCGAATCGTGCTACCACGAATTGATCTTCTTTGAAGTCTTCTTCCCGATAAACAAATCCGAGCATTTCTACTTCCTTACCGGCAAACTTTTCAGGGTTTTTATCCATAATGTTTGTCATGGCAATGTAATTCTCTTCTGTTAAAACAATTTTTTTCATTTTCAGCATTTTTGCTTCCAGCTCTTCATAGAACCCGTCTGGAGGAGCTTGGATTTGGAATTCGTCTGGATGTTCAAGAGGCACATCTGGACTGGATTCCGGCGATTGAGATTTTTCTTGAACCCTCTCTTCAAGCTGCTTCATATATTCATCAGGATCCTGTAAATAAAGCTCGGCTAAATCCTCATCCATTGGAGGCTCTTCACTTTTTGCCGTTTCTTGAGACCCGCTTAACCCTGATTTAAAACCGCGTTTTGCGGCAATCGAACTGTCTAAAACCACATCAGGGAAGACAAAACCGGTCACAACCGGGAAAACAAACATGGAATAGATCATAATCGATTGAATCGGCGTACTTTTCCCCGAATGATCAAAGCCGCAATTGCAGTATAATTCTTCTTCATTTTTACTGCCGCTTCTCCAAATCTGCACAACACCCAAAAGCAAAAAGATGATCACTGCAAAATAGATAAATGGCAGCATGCGGGGAGCAATAAAATTTTGAATATCTCCCGTTATGATCAGCTTAAATAGGAGCATCGTAAACCCCATTAAGATAATTCCGCGCAGGTAGATGTGAAAACGGTAATCTCTTTGTTTTTCCATTGCTTTAGGATTCCCTCCTTTATAATATAAACTGCTGGTACACTAAGACGGACACATAAACGGCAGCCGTTACTATCCCGATAAATGCTGCAACGAACTTCACTCTGAAAAAGGCAAACAGCATGATTGTATTCTTTAAATCGACCATTGGACCGAACACGAGAAAAGCAAGCAGCGAGCCTGGTGTGAATGTTCCTCCGAATGAAGCGGCAACAAACGCATCAGCTTCTGAACAAAGCGAGAGAATATAAGCGAATGCCATCATTATTGCTGGTGATAAAAAGTCGCTCGAACCTAGTTCTGCAAGCATAGACCGATCCAAGAATGTCTGGAAAACACTCGCAATAAATGCTCCCAGAATCAGATATTTTCCCATTTCGAAAAACTCATCACTTGCATGGAAAAGTGTTTCCTTAAATTTGTTCCCTCCTTTAACAGGCTCTGCTCCTGCACTTCTTCCAACCAATTCTTCTCTTGTCCACTTCAGCTGATCGCGGTTTTTAAAAAGTAGATACACAACGAATCCAACCAAGATGGAAACGACAAATGCGAGTCCCATCCGGCCGTAAACAATTTCTTTTGAAGATTGGAAAGCATAATATGTAGATGCAAAGACGACAGGATTTAATATCGGAGCGGCAACTAAAAAGACAATTCCGACATGAAGGGGCATCCCCTTTTTAATTAAGCGTCTGACGATTGGGACAATCGCACACTCGCAAACAGGAAAAATAATGCCGAGCAGGGCCGCGGGAAAAAGAGCAATAATTGCGTTCTTCGGCAGAAACCGCTGAATCATCTCCTCTGATACAAACGATTGAATAAGAGCCGATACAAAAACACCAAGCAAAATAAAAGGGATGGCCTCAAGCACGATACTTAAGAAAATGGTATTCAAATTCAGAAATGCTTTTGGTGCATCAATCTGAAAATCTCCGAAATCTATGAAAATAAAAAGATAAATAAACAATCCTATTAATGCAAGAGCAAATGACTCTTTCACAATAGAAGAGGCTGGTTTTTTCATCATAAAACTCCAATCCTATTCTTTTCTTCTAGCATTATATCATACGGGACTTGTCCTTAAATTATGCAAATTCAGTGAAAAATTTATTCTTGCCGAATTGTGAAAATCATTCGTGATACTTGCCTTAACACCTCTATTTTAAACATTTTTAATTGCCGTTACCTATCTTTGTAAAGTATACTCTCTATTATTGAGGCACTTGAGAGGAGATCATCCATGATTAGAGAGATAACATTACCGCCGAAAAAAGAGAGACATAGACTCTTTGGTTCCGTTGAACCAGGTTTAAAGACGAAACCCACCGAAAAAGACAAAATGCCAGATCTGCAAAATTCAAAAAAAGATTTTCTTTTTCATATAAATGCAGTTGGAATCAGCAATGTGAAATATCCCGTTCGTATCATATCTTCATTAAGTCCAAAGGAACAAACGACCGTTGCTTCCTTTAAAATGACATCATCCATTTCTTATGAAGCTAAAGGCACAAACATGAGCCGATTTACAGAGCAGCTTGAGAAGTACCGATTAAATGGAGGTTTCACTCTTTCACTAACAGAGCTGTATGATTTTACAAAAGAGCTTGCCGGACGCCTTAAACAAAAGGATGCTGAAATAGAAGTTACCTTTCCATGGTTTTATGAGCGAAAGGGACCAAGCTCTGAGCTTGCCGGCTTGAACCATGCAACGGCAGGCTTAAAAATTAAGTATGAAGAAGGAAAAGGGTTCACATCCAGCGCAAAGCTTACTTGCGCCGTAACAACTCTTTGTCCATGCTCAAAAGAAATCAGTGAATACAGTGCCCATAATCAGCGCGGGTTTATCACGATGGATGTAGAATTCACAAAAGACTTTCGCGAGGAACAGGACTGGAAAGAAGCGCTGCTTGCTGCAGCAGAAACAAATGCAAGTGCCATGATCCATCCCGTCCTAAAGCGTCCTGATGAAAAAATGGTAACAGAAACAGCCTATGAAAATCCTCGTTTCGTAGAAGATATGGTGCGATTAGTAGCAGCAGACCTTTATGAGCTAGATTTTGCGGCTGCCTTTCATGTCGAATGCCGAAATGAAGAATCCATTCATCTACATGATGCAGTTGCCGAGCTTTCTTATCGAAAATAGTAAAAGGCGGGTGATCATGCATCACCCGCCTTTTCCCTACCAGCTAGCTTTTTTCACTCCCGGGAGCTGTCCTTTGTGGGCATATTCTCTAAAAGCAATTCTTGAAAGCTTAAACTTGCGTATATATCCCCTCGGCCTTCCTGAGATTTCACAGCGATTCTTCAAGCGAGTCGGGGAGGAATCACGCGGGAGCTTCCTTAAAGCCTCCAAATCCCCCTCCTCTTTCAGCTGTGTTCTTAGTTCTCTATATTTTTCAACCATTGCCTGTCGTTTCCGTTCTTTCACTGCCTTTGCTTTCCTAGCCAATCTCCTCTTCCTTTCATTTATCAGGATGTTATGATAAAATAAATCGTAATGGTTACTATTTATATAATAAACCATCTTTTCTTTAAAAACAAATTTTCTGGTTTTGTTTTTTTCATTTGGTGATATATATAATAGGAACCATTTTCGGCCTATAAGAATTCAGGAAGAACTTGCTTTGCTTACTAAAAGCAAGTATAATTTAGTTGAGAATGATTATCATGATCATTTATATTGAGGTGAACTTTTCTTTATGAAAACAACGATTCATGGAGCTGCTGAATCAAGGAAAAATGAATTAATTGAACAGCTGCTTGATATGGGGATATATAGAACGGCAGAAGGCCAGCTTTATGAGCTCTGCGAATCTAAGCTTGAAAAGGAATTCAGCGACAGAATGCAGCGAAAGGGGATTAACGGATGAGAATTAAAAAAAAATCATTTAAGGAACTGGTTGAAGAAAATAAGCAAACCATTTTAAATGACAAAATCCTGCTTGATAAAGTATACGAAAAAATTGATTTAAAGCAGAGTGTGAAGAAATAGACCCCTCTGCATCAAACGCAAAAAATCCGCACATAGCGGATTTTTTGCATGAATCATTATCTTATGGAAACACGACAGTCTTGTTTTCATAAACGAGCACTTTATCATCTAAATGCCAGCCAACCGCTCTTGAAAGAACAAGCTTCTCGACATCTCTTCCAATTCTCTTTAAATCCTTAATCTGATAACGGTGACTGACACGTTCGACATCCTGTTCGATAATCGGACCCTGATCTAGCTCTTCTGTTACATAGTGCGCAGTAGCACCGATGATTTTCACACCGCGGTCATATGCCTGATTATACGGTTTTCCGCCGACGAATGCCGGGAGAAACGAATGATGAATATTGATGATTTGATTTTTATACCTCTCAATCATAACAGGCGGTATGATTTGCATGTAACGCGCAAGCACAACTGTATCCACATGGGCTTCTTCAAGTAAAGAAAGATGGCGTTTAGCCGCTTCCTCCCTAGTATCCTTTGTTGCAGGTATATGATGATACGGAATGCCGTATGGCTTCACAATTTCTCTCATATCATCATGGTTGCTGACTACCATTGAGATTTCCGCAGACAGCTCTCCAAGCCGGAAACGCTGAAGAAGATCCTGCAGGCAATGATCTTCTTTAGAAACAAAAATGGCAATTTTCTTTTTATCGCTGGCACAGGACATGCGCCATTTTATATGAAACGGTTCTGCTGTTTTTTCAAATCGGGTTCTGATCTCCTCAATCTTATCTTCAATCCCAAGCAGCTGGAATTCGATTCTCATAAAAAACAGACCGCCTACAGGATCTGTTGAATGCTGATCCGAATGAATAATATTGGCTCCCTCATTTGCCAAAAAACGTGAGACCGCAGCCACAATTCCAGGCCGGTCCTCACATGAAATCAATAATCTTCCTATCATGATAAGCTTCCTCCTAATCCGCATTGTGTATCTCTTATGCGGACATATGTACAAACAATGAGAACAGTATACAGAAATAGCTGCTTCATCGCAACTGAATGATTTTACAGTCTGGGTATTTTCTTAAGGTTTAAAGAGCATGGATTCTTTTTTTCAGTCCAGGAATATACATGATCAGGAAAAGAGACCTCCCTATGCCGAACAATAAAAAAGAGAGCCACAAGCCATGATTTTCATAAATAGGCAAAAGAGACCATAAAGCAATCAGGTATACAAACAACGAATAGATCATGGAATTTCTCACAGGCGCAGCAGAAGCAGCACCCGTAAACACTCCATAAAGAACAAGACCAAAGGCAGCTGCTGCAGGATATACTAACAGCCAATTACCATATTCCGAAGCAAGATCTGCAACTGGTTCTATTCTGGTGAACAAACGAATAAGTGCTTCTTTAAACAAAAGATAAATGAATGTGACAAAGAGTGCTGTGTAAATTGACCATTGAAAAGAAAGGGATAAGGTATTGGAAAAATCCTTCTTATCATTGGATCCGATTGCCCGCCCGCACAGGATACTTGAAGCATTTGCAAACCCATCAAAGAAATAAGCCATTAAATAATGAATCTGAATTAAAATGGCATTTGCAGCGAGCATTTCTGTCCCGAAAGAAGCGCCAAATTTTGTGAAGAGGTTAAACATAATCAGTAGACAGGCAGTCCGAATAAATAAATCCCGATTCACATAAAGCATAGTCAGAACTTCTCTCCATGCGAATATCTCTGTTAATTCGCGAGATGTAAAGGAAAAGCTCTTTTTGCTGATGATCAGGAAAAATCCAACGATGACCGCACAAACCTCCGCTATCAGAGTTGCGGCCGCAACCCCCTGCACTCCCCATGAAAATCCTTGAACAAACAGGATATCCAGGATGATATTCATTCCATTCATCCCTATCTGCAAATAGAAAGCCTCTTTAATTCTCGACAAACCCATCAGCCAGCCAAGAATAACATATTGAATTAATGCAAATGGCGCACCCCATATTCGGATATCAATGTATTGCAGCGCATAATCCTTGACCCCATCAGCGGGTTCAATGATTGTCATGGCAAGGTCAGAAATATGATTTCTAAAAAGGACAAATAGAATGCCGACAGATATCGCCAAGATCAAAGGCCTAACCAGACTGAGAGTCATTAACTTCTCATCCATGGCTCCGTGTGCCTGTGCCGTAAAGCCGGAAGTGCTGACTCTCAAGAATCCGAAAAGCCAGTACATCGTGTTAAACACAACAGCCCCTACCGCCACTCCTCCTATAAAAGCTGGATCAGAGAGCTGTCCGACTACAGCCGTATCGACAGCTCCAATAAGAGGTGTAGTCATCGCAGAAAGAGTAAGGGGAATAGCAAGCATGATATATTTTTTATGATTCATAATAAACACCTCTACTTTGTTATCTGAAATAAAAAATCCCTTTTGATAAGGGATTTCAGCAAAACTTTGTAAATAATCAAGAATCATACATGAGCAGCGGATTCAGCCGCTGTTCTGCTTTCAGCTTTCCATTGCAGCTGCAATAAGTTTCCTTGTATAGGGATGACGATTCACTCCAAAAAGGTCATCTGCTGAAAAAAGATCAACAAGTGAACCCTCTTTAAGGACAGCAAACCGATTACACATATATCGAGCCGCTGCCATATCGTGAGAAATAAACAGGTAAGACATATTAAATTCATTTTTCAGCTCTCTGAGGAGATTCAGAATCTGGGCCTGTATCGACACATCCAGGCTGGATGTAGGCTCGTCACAGATGAGCAGACTTGGCTGAAGGCTGATGCCTCTTGCAATTGCGGCTCTTTGTCTTTGACCGCCGCTAAGCTGGTGAGGATATCTGTTCATTAAGTCCTGCTGCAGGCCTACTTTACTCAGAAGGATTTCTGCCATCTTTCTTTTGTCCGCTTTAACCTCTATCAAAAAAGGAGGGACTGCATCCGGGTAATTTTCGAGTGGTTCGATGATTGACTTCCAAATACGAAGCTTTGGATTCAAGGAAGCTGAAGGATCCTGAAATACAGCCTGCACATGACGTCTTGCCCTTCTCAGCTCACCTTTTTTTAGACTCTGAAAATCAGCACCATTTAGAATAACTTCACCTTCATCACACTGTGCAATTCCCAATATCAGCTTTGCAAGCGTGCTCTTCCCGCTTCCGCTTCCGCCAATGAGCCCAAGACATTCGCCTTGGGCCATTTGAAAGGAAATATCCTTTAAGACTAGCGTTGACTGATAGGATTTCGATACGTTTTTAACTTCTAGCATTTCATTCATGCCTCCGATCACATGCTGCATGGCAAGCTGCAAAATGCAAGATCTCTGCTTCTTCTAATGCTGGAACGGCCCTGCACTGTTCAAAAGCCAAAGGGCATCTTAACGCAAACGAACATCCGTCACCGGCAACCAGTCCGGGATCTCCCGGAATTGCAGTTAATTCCTTTGGCTGCTCACGGCTCAATACAGGTCTTGCATTCAGCAGAAGCTTTGTATATGGATGGATGGATCTGTTTTTGATGGTATCCGTCAATCCCTTTTCGACAATTTGTCCCCCGTACATAACGGCCATAGAATCTGTTCTTTTTAACAAGTGCTTCAAATCATGAGAAATCAGCAAAACGCTGCAGTACAGGTCATGCTGAAGCTGTGCGAATAAATCAAGAATAGCTTCCCCTGCAAGCACGTCCAGTGCTGTTGTCGGCTCGTCAGCAATAATAAGGGAAGGTTCAAGCATAAGCGCTGATGCAAGGGAAGCCCTTTGAAGCTGGCCGCCGCTAAGCTGGTGGGGGTAGCTTCCAAAGATTCTTTCTGCAGGGAGCTGTACACGGTTAAGCCACATAAGGGCTTTTTCTTTAGCTTCTTTTTTAGTTAGTTCAAAATGGCTTCTAATTGCTTCAACAAGCTGCTTGCCAATTTTTATAAAAGGAGTAAAGCTTCCCTGATAATGCTGAAAGATATAACCAATTTCCCTGCCGCGCAGGACTCTCAATTCCTTTTCGGAAAGGCATGTAATCTTTTTGCCGTTTAGCATGATTGAACCTTCAGCAACATAAAGCTCAGGAGGAAGCAATCCTAAAACAGCCAGAGCAGTTAAGCTTTTTCCGCTTCCGCTTTCACCCGCAAGTCCAAGCATTTCCCCGCGCTTTAAAGTCAGATTCACCTTTTCCACAAGCTTTCTTTCACTCAAACGCAATGAAATAGAGAGGTCCCTTATTTCAAGAAGAACAGCCTGATCAGCTCTCGATGTGTCTATATGTTGGATTCTTTCAAGTTCCATGACTTCAGTCATCTTTTTTCCGCCTCCCAAATCTAGATGCTCTTAACATCCAGCTTGTCTCTTAAACCTTCTCCAATTAAATTGCAGGACAATACTACAAGAAAAATGGCCAATCCTGGATATACCATCATTTCAGGAAAAGTTTGAAAATATGGCCTGCCGTCATTTAACATCGCACCCCACTCCGGTGCAGGAGGCTGAGCGCCAAGTCCAAGATAGGAGAGAGAGGAAATAATCAGAATGACTTTCCCTACATCAAGTGCTGCAAGCACAAGAACTGGTGACAGAATTTGCGGAAGCAAATGCCTAATGATAATTTTCCATGCGGGACATCCTCCAACCTTAGCTGCCAACACATATTCCTTTTCACGTTCTGATAAAACAATGCCCCTTACTACTCTTGTGTAGCTGATCCATTTCACAAGTACGACCGAAATCATAAGATTAACTAAGCTCGGACCCAGAAAGCCTGCAATGGCAATGGCTAAAATAAATTCAGGCAGTGCAGCCAGACCGTCTGCCAGCCTCATTATCAATGTATCAATCCGACCTCCTATATATCCTGAAAGCAAACCAAATGGAATGCCGATTAAAACTACGGCTGCAATAACAAGGGAGGTTATGCCGAGTGTAGCTTGAGATCCGATCACAAGTCTTGAAAAGATACACCTGCCCATGTGGTCCGTCCCTAGAGGATGAGTTAAACTTGGCGGGGAAAGACGCTCTGCCATATTCGCAGTTAAAGGATCATTCGGTACAAGGATTGGTCCAAGAAGAGTAATAAGGACAATGATAGATAGAGAGATGATCCCTATCCATGTCATCGTTGCTGAATTCATTCTATAAGCACCCCGCATATTCTTTTTCCAAGTTAAAGAGACCTTCAACCAGTCTTCCCCCTTTCCTGATTTATTCTAGGATCAATAAGCTGGTAGGATAAATCTACAAGCAGATTCACAGCAACAACAAAAACACCCGTTAAAAGGACATATCCCTGAATAAGGGGATAATCGCGGCTGAAAATTGCATCAACAGCCATGCTGCCAAGGCCTGGCCATGAAAATAAGATCTCTATGACCACCGCACCTCCAAGCAGGCTGCCCATGCTTAATCCAAAGACCGTTATGACCGGAAGAAGCGCTGCTCTAAAGGCATGAAACCAGAGGATTCTCCATTCCTTCACTCCTCTTGCCCGAGCTGCTTGAACGTAGTCTTCCGAAAATGTGTTAAGCAGTCCTGCCCTGATGAGTCTTGAATAAACTGCTGCCAAAGATAGTCCGAGGGACAGGGAGGGCAAGATCATTTGAGGAAATGTTCCAATCCCTGCAGAAGGAAGAAGCCCAAGTTTGAAAGCAAAAAAGTAAATAAATATCAAGCCAAGCCAAAAGCTTGGAATAGATGCTCCAATAAGAGCAAACACTCTGCTGATATGATCAGGCCATTTGCCTGGATTACGGGCAGAAAGAATCCCAAGCGGAACTGAAATAGACACCATGACGAGCAGGGCGAAAGCAGTAAGCTGCAGGGTGACCGGCAAATGATCCATCATTTCATCCCACACAGGCTTCCCGCTCATATAAGATGTGCCAAGATCAAGCTTCACTATTCCAAGCATCCACTGTCCATATTGTTTATAAAGAGGCTGATCAAAGCCAAGTTCCGTACGGAGCCTTGCCTGATCCTCCTGTGTCACCATCATTTCATCTGCATTCAGAATGGACAGAACCGGGTCACCCGGAGCAAGCTTCATTAAGCTGAATGTAAAAACAGATAAAAGGAAGATTACCATCACTAATTGAAGAAATCTTTTTCTTATAAGAAGAAGCACGTCATTCCACATCCATTGTATGGGTTAAAATGTAATACTCTTCTGCTGTAGGCTTCCAGTCTTTAATTCTGTCACTCATCCCTATAAGAATATTAGGATAAACAGCGTAGCTGTGAAGAGCATTCTTATTAATAACAGCTGCTGCCTCCTGGGTAATTTTCGTTCTCTCCTTAAATTCCTCAGTGCGATTCAGCGTATTAATAACATCAATCAATTCTTCATTCCTAATTTTCCCGACATTTAGTGCACCTGTTTCTGTGAATGCAGTGTTCAGGAAGTAGCTGCCGTCTCCTCGCGGTGAAGTATTATTACTGTAAGTAGCCAAATCCCAATCTGTATGTTCAGCTAAATGAGTATCTGCATTTTCTACTGTTTTTACGTCAATATCAATGCCTGCTTTTGCTGCATCTGATTGCAGCAGCTGGGCTATTAATGGCAGCTCAGGTCTTGCTTTATAAGTAATCAATTCAAGCTTAAGCAGTTTTCCGTCCTTTTCCATTTTGCCGTCAGTATTTTCTTTATAGCCAGCATCAGCAAGGAGCTCTTTTGCTTTTTCAACGTCTAATTCCTTCACTTCATCCTTAATTCCAAATGGCAGTGTACTGTTAAATGGTCCGTTCGCAGGTATGCCATGCCCCAGCATTATGTCTTCTGCAATGCTCTTGCGGTCGATGAGAACATTCAGAGCTTCTCTGACCTTAAGATCTGAAACGTATGGACTTTTCTGGTTGTAAAGAATAATATGTGATCTTAGGCCGGGTACTGATTCGACTTTCAAAGTTTCGTCCTTTTCAATTGACTCTAGTCCCTCAGCCGGAAGATTATAAACTACATCTGCCTCTTTGGATTGCAGAGCAAGCGCCCGGACATTAGCATCTTCATTAAATTTTATGACAGCTTCTTTTATCTTTGGCTTGCCTGCCCAATAGCTGTTATTTCTCTCTACAATCACTTCCTGATTCGGCGTGAATTTCTTCACTTTAAACGGCCCCGTTCCAACTGGCGCATTTATAAATGCTTCTTTTCCCATTTCTTTTTCAGAAGCTGCATGAACAATGGATGTATAAGGGTTTACCAGTTCAGAAGGTAAAGCAGGATAGGGTTCTGCAGTCGTAATAGTAAGCGTCTGCTCTTGTGCCTCCATTGATTTGATTTTCAATGAGGCACTGAGGGATTCGTTTGCTTCCATACTTTTTTCAAGTGATTCTTGAACAGCTTTTGCATCAAGCTTTGCCCCGTTCTGAAAGGTAATGCCCTCTCGTATCGTAAATACCCATTTCGTGTTATCCGAGGTTTCCCACTTTTCTGCGAGCCAGCCTTCAATGTTTGAATCTTCACCCAGCTTAAGCAGTGTTTCTGTTACACCTGC
The DNA here is from genome assembly GCF_019933155.2 of Metabacillus dongyingensis. Lineage (NCBI taxonomy): Bacteria > Bacillati > Bacillota > Bacilli > Caryophanales > Bacillaceae > Metabacillus > Metabacillus dongyingensis. Next base: position 3,993,829 of record NZ_CP082944.1, read on the forward strand.
ACGAACCGGTGTAAAAACGTTATGCGGATCCATGTCAGCTGATTTAAAGCTGAAAATCATATTTACCTTTTTTTCTGTTTCTCCTGATTTTTCTCCGCCGGACAGTGATGAGCTGTTATCAGATGAACAGCCGGCTGCAGTCAGAATCACTAAGCCCAATAATAGTAAAAGGAGTTTTTTTGTCCTATGAATCTTCTTTTTCATTTCATCAGCCATCCTTATGTAATATTATTAATTCGTAACAATTACGATTTGTATTCTAAATATTACTTTTCAATTCCATATGAGTCAATTTATTTTTTTAATATATCCCTTAGCAAGACCTGAATTTCCTGTATCTAATTTTCTCTTTTTTATAGAAAGCATGATACATACAGCAATAATCAGTGTGCCTCCTATAATCGTATAAGCATCTGGCACCTCAGTCCAAAATAAAAAGCCCCAAAGCGCATTAAAGACAATTCCTATATATCTTGTAACCTCCACAACTACAATGTTCTCATGCGTGAAGGCTCTGGTAAGAAAGATCTGGCCAAGCAGGGAAACAACCCCGATGCATGCCAAGTAAAAGAATTCGAGAGGCGTCGGGATCACAAAGCTGTTCCACATTAGCGGAATTGAAAGAATGGTGCCCGTTGCAAGAAAATAAAACACAATTTCATAGGAATGATGCAGTTTGCTTAAATAACGGATAGAAGCAGCCGCCCCTGCTGCAAACAAAGCACTCAAAACCCCTGCAAGTGCATAGACGGAATAGGAAGAATAATGAAACGGCTTCACAAGTAAAATTGCTCCGACAAAAACAAGCGGCAAAATATAAAACGTACTTTTTGATACCTTCTCTTTTAAAAATGCAGCAGATAAAATAATCGCAAATATCGTTGATAAATGGGCAATTATACTTGCATCTGCGAGCGGTATTTTAGATATGGCATAAAAATAGGCATATAAATACAGGGCACCGAGAAGACCTCTTACAAAAAGCATCCGCACTCCTTTTTTAGAAAAAGCAACCTTGCTTTGTCTCATCATGACAAAGATAATAGCTGTTCCGATGATGCTCCTGAAAAACATCACTTCTGCAGCAGGAATGTTTAGACTGACGGTTTTTACAAGGGCATTCATGATGCTGAAAACGAAAGAAGAGAGAATCGCCAGGATGACTCCGTTTTTCATCATAGCTCCCTCCTTCCATGACCTGAAAAGAGCCGGCTTTCAATTTTTCTGTCAAAATTAGAGTACTCCGCTTGTGTCTTCTCGGCAAAACCGTTCACTTCCGCTACAAACGTCTCTATGAGCGCTAAAGCATGAGGCATTTCTATTCCGGCAGCTTGGCCAAGCTCATAGATCCCTTTCAACTTCCTATAATCTTCAAGCGGAATTCTTGGGATAGCCCATCTTCCCCTGGTGTCCCTTTCAGCTTGCTTAAAAGGAACAGCTGAAAAATCAAAATATCTCCCGTACTCATCCGGCCTGGAAAAAGGATCGATCAAAATGGCTGAATATCTGATGTACAAGAGATATTCCTGCTTCACCTCACTGAAGGTCTGAAACTGTTCAATGTCTTCCCGTGAGAGAGTCTCATTATGAACAGGATAATTATCGTCGTTTAAAAACTGAAGAAGATTAACCGGCTTCGCGCCAAAATACTCAACCACTTTGGATATCTCTTTCCAAAGCTTCACCATCACACGGATGGAATGCTGCGTAATAGGTCCTTCGGGATATAATTTGTACATAGACTTGAGTGACTGATTTTTCGTTAAAATCTGCCTCATTGCAAATGAATTCATGAAAAAAGGAGGGTGTACATAGGTTGTGACATTTCTGCTTTCCGCTTCAATCGGTGCTGAAACGATTCTTGCTTCTACTCTTAGACTTTCAATAAACTTGGAAACAGAATGAATATGTCCGCTTTTTTTGTTGGATGAAGCGAGATAAATACGTTTTTTTAATGCTTTAGTCCGGACATTTATACCGTCTTCTTCGTATTTTGTCGCTCCGTAATAGGCAGACATACTAATCAATTCAATCTCTTTTAATTCTTCTTTAAAATGACGGCCGATTAATATGTTCGATCCGATTCCGGGAGAAAGGAAAATAATTTTATTCAGCCTAGTTAATTTCCTGCTAAACAGCTGGTTCAGGACTTCGACATAGCTGTCACTTGGTGTACAGATGATAACTGTTTCCCATATATCATCTATTAAGCGGTAGTCACCATAAAAAAAATCAAGCTTAGCTTCGCCGCCCAAATCAGCATTCGTTTCTGTCAAATACCTGGATTTCACTATTTTTTCATTCTGATTGAAATAATTGATTAAACGGTCTGTATGAGCTCCCGGACGGTTAACCAGTCCAAGCTTGTCAGTCCAGCCATTTGCGGCTTGAACGGCCATATTAATGGCAGCGGGTCCTGTTCCGGCGATTAATGTATTTCCAAAAGGAGCTGCAACAAAGTTATGTAATGTCATATGTAGTCTAAACCCTTTCCGTTCACGCCAGTCATGCCTCTTTTTAAAACGAGAGTATCGTAAAAGAGATTCTTTTGTTCAACTTTTTCCTGATCCCATTCCGCTGATAACGTGAAATCAAAAGGATAATTAAAGATGGACTTCAAGCCATTTCCATAGCGGATAATCACTTTTGCTCCTACTGGAATCAATGATTTTAGCTCTTCTAGAATCTCTGCCTTTTCCTGTACGAGAGAGGCTATAATGACATGCGTGGCATCTCTGAGAACAGGTACTTGGGAAACCGGATGCTGTGTAAAGGAGACAGCAGACTCGAGTCCTGTTATCACTGCAATGTTCTTCCCCATTTCAACTGCTTCAACATCGATATCCAGACATGTAATCTGAGCCCCTGTCTCCTTTGCGATTGTAAGTGCAGAAAGAGGAAAAGCTCCTGACCCTATAAAGACAACATTCGAGCACGCTGTAATCCCATAGCTGTCTAATTCCTTTTTAACTGATTCTGAAAGAGAAAGCAGATACTCTGATGCATCCATTTCTTGATTAGCCGTACAGGCAGACTGATATTTTTCCAGCGTACTGATGGCTTTTGCAGATGTTCCCCTGAGTATTTCAGAATATTTTCTGATATCTGGATCCTCTCCCCATAACCGCCACTCCGTGTCATTTTTTTCATCCATTACAAATTTTGAAAGATCATCAAGCTTATCTGTGAGGAGCCGGAAACAATAGTCGCTTTCTTTTATGTAGTCAGAAAGCTCTGAAATTTCATGCTGCAGCATCTTAATGGAAAATAAAAACGCATACTTATCGCTCAAATAATAACCCTCCTTACAAATCGTAATTATTACGTTTTGAAGTGTATCATTATCCGCTCTCTTCCGTCAATCAGGCAAAAATACTCAAAAAAGCAGGCCTTCTGAATGAAGGCCTGCTTTTACTTTATAGCGATTAACCAAATACTTTTGCCAATTCTTTTTTATCCTGATCAAGCCAGAAGCGCATTAAACGCTTCGCTCCTTCTAAATCGTGCAGCTTTGCCTGTCCGCATTGCTTTTCGTTTGCAGCAGGAATTTCAGTAATCTCAATAGCATCTTTAAGCGTGTCATCTAAAAGATCAATGATTTCTTCCACTGTCGGCTCACCGCTTACGACAAGGTAATAGCCTGTCTGGCATCCCATAGGAGAAATGTCGATAATATCAAAGTGATCGTATTTTTCTGAATGTGTGCGGATATTGAACGCCAGTAAATGCTCCAATGTGTGGATTACATCTGGTTTCATTGCCTGCTTGTTCGGCTGGCAAAAACGAATATCAAATTTATTCACAAGTCCATCGCTTCCTACTTTGTGTACGCCGCAATGTCTGACATATGGTGCCTTTACTGCATTATGATCCAGATCAAAACTTTCAACTGATGGCATAAATACCACTCCTTAATAAGACTTCTTTATTCATCATACAATTAATTCCGATAAAATTCATCTATTTTGTCCGAATTAAATCTTCCAATTTTAACTTCTTCTCTTCTTGCAGTATACTTAAGGCATAAGAAGAGGTGACATATATGAAACAGCTATTAATTGCACTTATACGTTTTTACCAAAAATTCATTTCTCCGCTGAAGCCGCCATCCTGCCGGTTTTATCCGACATGTTCTCATTACGGTTTGGAATCAGTTAAGAGATTCGGCGCACTTAAAGGCGGATATTTGACCTTTAAGCGGATCTTGAAGTGCCAGCCCTTTCATCCCGGAGGATTTGACCCTGTACCTGAAAAAAAGGATCACTCCAGGTAACCGTCTGCTACAAGGTCCAATTTTCCCGTAGACGGGTCGATGATTAATCCATGTACAGGTACATCATTTGGAAGCAGTGGATGGTTGCGAATAACGCTCACACTATGTTTTACACTTTCTTCAACGTTATCAAACCCTTTTAGCCATTCTTCTAAATGAAGGCCTGAATAATTCAGGGTGTCAATTTTATCCTGAGATATTCCGCGTTTCATGGCTTTCTCAAGGAAAGAATCCGGATTAAGGCTGCTCATTCCGCAATCATAGTGGCCGACTACACATACTTCATCTGCCCCAAGTTCCATGACCGCTACCAGTATACTTCTCATGATGCTGCCGAAAGGATGAGCTACAATCGCACCGGCACTTTTCACAATTTTAACATCGCCATTTTTTATATTCATAGCCTGAGGCAGCAATTCTACAAGCCGAGTATCCATACAGGATAAAATAACCATTTTTTTGTCAGGAAATTTGGTGGTCTGGAACTTTTCGTATTCGCGTTTTTCTACAAATTGGGTATTATGCTCAATAATCTCATCTAACAATCTCATCTGCAATTCTCCTTATAAATCTTTTTTTTATTTAATATATCACAACACTTGTTTTTTAGGTTAGTTTTGCTATATGATGTTTTTTGTAAATCGTAATCATTATTATTTATATGATACAGGAGGAATTTTTCATGATAGACCAAATACCCGTTACCGTGCTGAGCGGATACTTAGGTGCAGGCAAGACAACTCTTTTAAAGCATATTCTTGAGAATAAAGAAGGCAGACGAATGGCTGTCATTGTAAACGATATGAGCGAAATTAATATTGATGCAAGCTTAATTAAACAGAATCCCATCAGCAGGACCGAAGAAAAATTGGTTGAGATGCAAAATGGCTGCATTTGCTGTACCCTTCGCGAAGATTTAATGGTGGAAGTAGAGAGCCTTGTTAAGAATGGCGATATTGATTACATTGTGATCGAATCATCTGGCATCAGTGAGCCTGTGCCTGTAGCCCAAACATTTACGTATATTGATGAAGAAGTCGGCATTGATCTTTCGCAAACCTGCCGTTTGGACACAATGGTAACGGTTGTTGACGGCAATCGCTTCTGGTTCGACTTTTCCTCAGGAGAAAATCTTCTTGACCGCAAGCATGGAACAGATGAAAACGACACTAGAGAAGTGATTGATTTGTTAATTGATCAAATTGAATTTGCCAATGTGCTTTTATTGAACAAAACCGACCTTTTAAACGAAGAAGATATAGATGAATTGTATGGGGTTCTCAGGAAACTGAATCCGGATGCCAAGATCCTGAAAACAGCATTCAGCAATGTACCCTTATCAGAAATACTTAACACAAAGAGCTTTGATTTTGAAGAAGCAAGTCAGTCTGCGGGCTGGATAAAAGAATTAAATGAAGAGCATACCCCTGAAACAGAAGAATATGGAATTTCTTCCTTTGTCTACAGAAGACAAAAGCCCTTTCACCCTGAGCGCTTTATGAAATGGCTTGAAAATTGGCCTGCTGATGTTGTTCGGGCAAAAGGATTTTTCTGGATCGCCACTAGAAATGACACGACAGGGCTTCTTTCACAGGCTGGTACGTCCATCATGATTCAAGGTGCAGGAGAATGGGTTGCCTCTTACTCAGAAGAAGAACAAAAACAAACGTTGACAGAAGAACCTGAACTGCTTGAACGCTGGGATGATACATTTGGAGACCGCATGACTGAACTAGTTTTTATCGGAATTGATCTTTCAAAAGCTGAAGTAGAGACCTCTCTTGACGGCTGTCTTCTGACGGATGAAGAAATGGCATCAGATTGGTCTGTATTAATAGATCCCCTGCCTGCCTTTTCATAATTATTTGAATCCTTTTTCTTTTTTCGCTCTGAATTTTCCCGGTTCTCAAATCGTAAGTATTACGATATAATGTGAAAGGACATATTGAAGTTAATTGAATACCACATATATAAGGAGTAAATGATGAAAAAAACAGGACTGACAATGGCACTTGCGCTAATGCTTGGAACAGCACTTGCAGGGTGTGCAGAGAACGATCAAAATACAAAGGATAACGGTGAAGAAAAGCTGAAGGTTTATACAACCATCTTCCCTGTTCAGGACTTTACAAAGAAAATTGGCGGCGATGCTGTTGAAGTGGAAAGCATCTATCCTGCAAATGCAGATGCTCATACATTTGAACCATCTACAAAAGATATGGTTGCGATGGCAGAGGGAGACGCATTTATTTATTCAGGTGTTGGTTTAGAAGGCTTCGCAGAGAAAGCAACAGAAACCCTAAAGTCTGAAGAAGTGAAAATCATTAAAGCAGGTGATGGCATTGAGCTTGCTGATGCTTCCCATGATGAAGAAAATCATGAGGAGCATGCTAATGAGGAAAGCCATGATGAGCACACTGATGAAGAAGATCATGCCGAGCATGCAGATGAGGAAAGCGATCATGAGCACGCTGATGGTGATGCTCATGATCACGGAGATAAGGATCCACATATTTGGCTGGATCCTGCCCTCTCCATTCAAATGGCTGAAAACATTAAAAATGGATTAATTGAAATTCAGCCAGAATCTAAAGATAAATTTGAAAAGAATTTTGAAACACTAAAATCTGATCTTGAAAAATTGGATGCAGATTATAAAGAAACAATTGATGCCGCAGACAAAAAAGAAATTTTGGTATCACATGCAGCTTACGGCTACTGGGAGGAGCGCTACGGCATTCAACAAATCAGCGTGCTCGGGTTATCGCCAACTCAGGAGCCGTCACAAAAGCAGCTTCAATCCATTATTGAAACAGCAAAAGAACATCATATAAACTATATTATTTTTGAAAACAACGTAAACAGTAAAATCGCAGATATCGTAAAGACAGAAATTGGAGCGGAGAGCCTGACCCTGTCTAATCTTGAGTCAATCTCTGAAGAAGATGCGAAAAACAATGAGGACTACTTCAGTTTAATGGAACGAAATTTGGAAACTCTTAGAACAGCATTATCGAAGTAAAAAGAACTGCCGGCCAAGTTTGGCCGGTAGTTTTTATATGGATATTTTACTGAAAAGACTGATGAAATGACGTTCTGATCTCCTCAGTATTCAAATTTTGTCCAATCAAAATCAAGACCGTTTTCTCTGTATCTATTTTAGTATCGGAAAGAACGGCTTTTTTTGCAGCAAACTGCATTTCCCGCGGATCGCTTTCTCCCTCAATGAGCAGATATCCTTTTGCACGGATCAGCCCATTTATTCCTTTCAGCCATGTTTCAAGCTTTTTCAGCCGAACAGCTGGAAGGGCTGTTATTTTTACGGTTCCTATAGAATGATGATGATGATGATGCCCTGCTTCATCTGTCAGGTTTACAAGACTTTGCCTTTGCAGAGCAAGCTTTTCAAATGGAACATTCCCGTATGAGGATTCAAGTACTTCAACACCGGGTGAGATCACTTTTTCAATTTTATGTCTGACTTTTTCTTGTTCTTTTTCATTAACAATGTCTAGTTTATTAAGAATGATAAGATCTGATGAAATAATTTGTTCTTTTAAAAGAGACCGGATTTCCTTAGAGCTTGCAAACATGCTTTGATAATCAAGGTAGTGGCTTGTATCAACCATTCCGATCATTGACATAAGTTTAAATTCCTCAATCAGTTCTGGAGACAGCAGGATATCTTTTATCTCTAATGGATTTGCTACTCCCGTCCCCTCAATTAAAAGCACATCAACTTCTTCGCCTTCTAAAAAGCCTTTGAGTGTAGTTACGAGGTCATCCTGAATGGTGCAGCAAATGCATCCATTTAAAAGTTCATGGACGTTTTGATCCGCAAATAAATGCTTTTCAACATTTTCATCGCCAAGTTCATTTAAAATAATGCCGACATGTTTTCCTCTCTTTTTAAACTCATCGGCCATCTTGCCTAAGACTGTCGTTTTTCCGCTGCCTAAAAAACCGCTGATGGTATATACAGGTATTCTTTTCATATTCAAGCCTCCTCTAAATGTAAGAGTATCAAGTTTTGCAGTCATAAAAAAGATGCCCGGGAACAATTTGTTCCCAGGCCCCTTTGATGGATTACATATTGTATTTTTTCTTAAAGCGCTCTGCGCGTCCATCCCGGTCTGCGAATTTTTGACGGCCTGTATAGAATGGATGCGTATCTGAGCTTACTTCTATTTTAATAAGAGGATAGGTATTGCCATCTTCCCATTCTGTTGTTTCGTTTGATTTCATTGTTGATCCGCTCAAGAATTTAAACCCGCTGTTTGTGTCCATATAAACAACTTTATGATAATCCGGATGGATTCCTTGTTTCATTGTAAAAGCACTCCCTTAATCGTAATTATTACGTTTTATATATTACATGGTTTGTCCTTGTTTGTCAATGTAAGTGAATTGCCTAAAATTCGGCTCTATAAGTAAACTTAGAAATAAATACGTCCCATTTTTACCGCATATTTCCTGAAATAATGAAGACAATAAGGGAAGATTATTACAACCTTGGGAAAGAAAGGCGGAAAAAAGATGGATGATCTCGTATTAGCCAGATCCCTGTTCGGGACGACAATGGGCTTTCATATAATCTTTGCATCACTTGGTGTAGGTCTTCCTCTCATGATTCTGATTGCAGAGCTTCTTTTTCAAAAAACAAAGGATCATGATTATGCGGTCATGGCGAAAAGATGGACAAAAGGTCAGGCGGTGCTCCTTGGTGTTGCCATTCCTACCGGGACGATCGCCGGTGTTCAGCTTGCTTTGTTATGGCCGGGCTTTATGGAGGTTATCGGACGTGTAATGGCGCTGCCTTTTCAAATAGAAATCTATGCTTTCTTTGTGGAAGCCTTATTTATGTCCATTTATGTTTATGCCGCTGACAGAATCTCGCCGCGAATGAGAATTGTCAGTGTTTCTCTTGTCTTGTTCGGAGCTGCAGCCTCAGCGATCTTAATTACAAATGTTCATGCATTTGAAGGCACTCCAGCTGGTTTCAGGATTGAAAATGGGGAAATTGTTGATGTTGATCCATGGGCAGCCTTTTTCAATCCCAGCTTTATTGTCACAGCAGGACATGTTGTTGTTTCAGCGTTTATGACCGGCGCATTTGTTATTGCTTCTATTTCTGCTTATAAAATGCTGAGAAATTTAAAAAACGACCGCCTTTACCGTTTTCATCGAAAAGCTTTAATGATGGGCCTTATTGTGGGGGGAATATTCTCATTTTTAACAGCATTGAACGGGCATGAATCAGCGCAGTTGCTCCATGAATATCAGCCCGAGAAGCTCGCTGCAGCCGAAGGATTATTTGAAACTCAAAGATATGCTCCTCTTTCAGTTGGGGGCTTTACCGACCGGGAAACACAAGAGGTTAAATGGGGCATTGAAATTCCGTGGGCACTGAGCTTTTTAGCGGACAACAGCTTTAAAACCGAGGTTATTGGATTGAATGACTTTCCTGAGGAATATTGGCCGCCGCTGTTTGTCCATACGCTCTTTAATGCAATGGTTGGAATCGGCAGTCTGCTGATTTTCCTCTCCCTTATCGGATTCTTCTGGTTCAAGATATTAAAGCGACCTCATTTTCCTAAATGGATGCTTGTCTTATTTGTGCCTTCTGGGATCCTTTCCATGCTGGCAATTGAATTCGGCTGGATTTTTGCCTGCACAGGAAGACAGCCATGGGTCATTTACCGTTTGCTGAAAACAGAGGATGTCGTGACAGCCTCTGGCCAAATTGGAACACTTTTTATTCTTTTCACATTGGTTTATGCGATATTAGGACTCGCTGTTATTCTTGTTCTTGTCTATTACTTCAAACGAAATCCAGTTGAAAAAGAACTTGATAAGCCGGCGTCTGATGGGGATAGCGTCAGTGTTTATTAAAACGGCATTTATGGATATGGAGGCGTTACCGAAATGATTACAACAGATGCGCTGCTTGCCATTACACTTGTATGGGGCTTTGTTTTTATCTATGCTGTCATGGCGACAATGGATTTCGGAGCAGGCTTTTGGTCGATGATCTACATTAATAAAGAAAAGACGAATGCGACCAATATCGCCAATCGTTATTTATCCCCTACTTGGGAAGTAACAAATGTATTTATTGTAGCCATTGTCGTAGCACTGTTCAGCTTTTTTCCGGGAGCTACATTTATTCTCGGAACTGTCTTGCTGATTCCGGGAAGCATCATTCTTCTGCTTCTGGCGATTCGAAGCGGATTCCTTGTGTTCTCCCATTATTCTAAAGGGTATGAAAAAGCACTTACTTATGTTTCCGGGATTTCCGGCTTCATCATTCCTGCTATTTTATTGCTGGTGCTGCCCATCACTCATGGCGGGTATATTGAGGTAGTGAACGGTTCCCATCAGCTTCAGCTCGATCAATTATTTACAAGTCCAAACGCCTATGCCTTCAGCGGATTCGCGATTACAAGCACACTTTTCCTGTCATCGCTGCTGCTTTCTGATTACTCAAATGCGGCCAATGAACCGGAAGCCTATAAAGTTTACCGCCGTGATGCGCTAATTTTAGGTCCATTATCTCTTGTAATGGGTTTTTTGATTATGCTGACCCTGCGCACGGAAGCAAACTGGCTATATACAAACATGATGGAATATTTGCCCTTCCTGATTGGATCTGTTGCGATGTTTATGATTGCGGGCGGTGCTCTTTTCTTACCATCGCAAAAAGACAAAAGAACGATTGGGAGACCAAGAATCGCGGTTGTTGCCGTAACCATTCAATATTTACTTGCAAGCTATGCATACGGGCGGGCACACTTGCCTTATATGCTGTACCCAGATGTTTCCATCCAGGATGGCTTTACTCATCCCAACACCTTCCATGCTGTGTTTATTACTTATATAGTTGGATTTTCCATTCTCTTTCCTGGATTCTTTTACTTCTGGCGCTTGTTTATGAAGGACAAACGGTATTTGAAGCAAAATGAATCATGAAAAAACAAGGTGCAGCTGCACCTTGTTTCTTAAATCCTGCGAATGAAAAACCCTTTACTAAGCAAAACTAACTGTTGAACCCTAAACAAGGAGATGTTGATGAATGCCAAGAGAAGTAATGTGTGAAGTCAATAACTGTGAGTATTGGGGCAATGGCAATCTGTGTAAAGCTGATTCCATCTATGTAGTCAGCCATAAAGGAGATACTGCTTCCCGCAGCGAGGAAACAGACTGTAAAACCTTTAAACCTCATGATCTTTAAGAAAAAGGGACAGCTTCACGCTGTCCTTTTTCTCTATTATTGATAATGAGAATCATTTTTATTCATATTTTCCACAATCTTTATTCGTTCAATTCGGCCGAAGCAAATTTTCTTCTTGAAAGGAGCTTAGATATTAACCCATGTTTAGGTGAAAAGATAAATGTAAGGAAAAAGATCAGTCCTGCAGCAGTTGCCATTGCCCCTGCAATCGAGACATTCAGCCATGTTGCTGCATAGTAGCCTGCAACAGCAGATAAAATCCCGATCATTGAACTGATGACCAGCATATGAAGCAATTTATCCGTCAGCAGATAAGCAGCTGATGCAGGTACAATAAGCATGGCTACAACTAAAATAGCCCCTACACTGTCAAATGATGCAACCGTAGTTATAGAGAGCATTCCCATTTGCAGATAATGAATGAGCAGCACAGGTATCCCAATTGCGACAGCCATCTGCGGGTCAAACGATGAAATCTTAAATTCCTTATAAAAAAGAACGATTATCAATAGATTGATGAAAAAGACGGAACCAAGCATCCATACTGCTTTTGGACCCAGATCAACACCTGATATCGTGATCGTATCCCACGGCACAAAAGTTATTTCTCCCATCAGCGCGTGATCCACATCCAGATGGATGTTTCCTCCAAACAAAGAAAGCAGGATAACGCCAATGGCAAAGAGAGATGTAAAAACAACTCCGATTGCCGCATCTGATTGAACCCCTTTGGCATTTAAAATTTGTACGAGAAAGGCTGTAAGCAATCCGACAATAGCCGCTCCAATAAACATCGAGATCCCATCTAAACTTCTGCTTACAAAATATGCGCACACGATGCCGAGCAAAACAGAATGACTGATCGCATCTGCAAGCATAGCCATTTTTCTTAAGATCAGAAAACAGCCAATCATGGCACAGGTTACACCAACCAGTGAACCTGTAAGTAAGATCCATGCATCATAACTCATTGATATAGCCACTCCTTCCTGCTCAGGTTATTCATAGATTCAGGAAGCAGCATTGGCTCTCTATTATGATCTTTTAACAGGTTCATTAATCGATCCTTTATATCACCTGACATCATTTCAACATCAACATCATCACGGCTGGTAATTTGAAGCTGGGCAAGTTCCATTTCATGCATAAGATACATTTCATAAAGACGCTGATTTAAAGCAAGCTGATAGGAAAGCTGCAGGCCATTTTCTGTAAGCCTCCATGTATCCCCTTCTGTTTTCATGACAAGCCGTTTTTTCAAAAGCTCATTTAATGATTTGCTGACCAGCTTGTTTGCAACTTTTCTTTTTTTCACTATTTCGTCAAGCGGGAAGGATGCAGCTGAATATTTGTCCCCTGCACGTTCTGTCAAATCGTAGAAAGACAGAAGCAGCTGCTCAACAGATGTTCTTTTTCTCAGCTTCATTTGCTTAATTGCTTTTGAAACAAGGCCGCGTTTCGGAGCAAAAATCAACGAGATTAAAAAGAGCAATGTAGCTGCAACGATAATCAGCGGACCTGTTGCCATTCCTTTTGTCGTTGTGCTCAGGAACGTTCCAGCCACGCCGGAGATTCCTCCGATAATACCGGCAATGATCACCATATGACCAAGTTTATCTGTCCAATATCTCGCTGCGATGGCAGGAGTGATCAGCATAGCTGCCATTAAAATGACCCCTACTGTCTGAAGACCAATAACGACTGCACAAACAATTAATACCATGAGCAGGCCATTTAAAAAAGATGTTGGCAGCCCAATTCCTTTTGCAAATTGAGGGTCAAACGTCAGAATCTTAAATTCTTTAAAAAAGACAGCTGTCAGCAGGAGCAAAATGGCTGCAATCCACGTAATGATCTGAACATCCTGCCCGACCATTGAAGCTGCTTTTCCGAAAATAAAATCACTCAAGCCGCTTTGATTTCCCCCGCGGTTGTGCTGAATGAAAGTCAGCAGCACAATTCCAAATCCAAAGAATACAGACAAAACTAGCCCAAGGGCTGAGTCTTCTTTAATTCGGGAATTATGAATGATAAATTGGATAAGCCATGCAGCAATCATCCCTGAAATGGCTGCTCCGACAAGAAACCAAATTAATGATTTGGATCCGTAAAGAAGGAATGCCATACACACACCCGGCAAGGCAGCATGTGCCATCGCATCTCCAATCAGACTTTGTTTCCTGAGGAGAGCAAAGCTTCCGAGAACTCCGCTTGCAAGACCAAGCAGCATCGTGCCAAGCAAAACCCACTGCGTATTCTGATTTTGCAATTGATAGAATAGTTCATCCATCATCATCACTCACTCCTGTTATGTTTCATCCACAAGCACACTTTGATTCTGTAAAAATGTGAGCCTGCCTCCGTATGTTTTTTGAAGATTATCCATGGTAAAGACTTCACTTGTTGGACCAAATGCAATCTTCCTTAAATTCAGGAGCAGAACCCAGTCGAAATATTCTTCAACTGTCTGCAGATCATGATGAACAACTAAAACCGTCTTCTGCCTTGCTTTTAATTCATTTAGAAGGGATATAATCGCTTTTTCAGTTGCCGCATCAACACCCACAAACGGTTCATCCATGAAATACACATCTGCATCCTGTGCAAGAGCTCTTGCTAAAAACACACGCTGCTGCTGTCCGCCTGAAAGCTGGCTGATTTGTCTGTCAGCGAAATCAAGCATGCCGACTTTTTCGAGACATCCCCGGGCAAATTCTGTATCCTTTTTTCCCGGACGCTTTAGCCAGCCAATATGTCCATATCGTCCCATGAGAACAACATCAAGAGCATTCGTGGGAAAATCCCAATCCACTGATCCGCGCTGTGGGACATAACCGACGCGTTTACGCTGTTTTTTATAATGATCACCATAGATTTCAACTTCTCCGGATGCAACTGGAATCAATCCTAAAACAGCTTTAATTAAAGTGGATTTCCCGGCTCCATTTGGTCCGATAATCCCAATTAATTTTCCTTCCGGAACTTCAAACCCCACCTCTTGCAGAACTGGTTTGCGGTGATAGGCTACTGTCAAATTTTCAACAGTTACTGGATACATAGAAATACACCTGCCTTATTATTTCAATGATGAAACAATTGTATCGATATTGTGTTTAAACATTCCTAAATAGGTTCCTTCTTCGGTACCTTCTTCACCCATGGCATCAGAATACAACTGTCCGCCAATAACGACTTCATGGCCTCTCTTTTTTGAGCCTTCCACAACGGCGTTAATCGACTTTTCAGATATACTGCTTTCCACAAATACTGCTTTAATCTCACGGTCGACCAGGACATCGACTAAATTTTGCACATCTCGCAGACCGTATTCAGAATCTGTGCTCAATCCTTGAAGACCCATCACTTCAAATCCATAGGCGTTTCCAAAGTAAGTAAATGCATCATGCGCTGTTACAAGCACTCTGCTTTCTTCAGGAATGGTCCCAACCTGTTCTTTCGCATATTGATCCATTTCTTGAAGCTTTTTCTTGTAAGAAGCAGCATTTTCCGCAAATTCATCCTTATTTTCAGGTGAAAGCTTGCTGAGCTCTTCTTCTACTATATCAACGGTATGAATCCATAAAGAGATATCAAACCATACATGGGGATCGTGTATATTGGCGTTCGATTTATCATTTATTAATTTATTTTCGGGAATGGCACTTGCTACCGGCACAGTAGGCTTTTCATTAGACATTTTTTCAAAAATTTCACCCATCTTGCCTTCTAAGTGCAGACCGTTATAAAAAATAATATCTGCCTGATTCAGCTTTTGAATATCTCCTTGTGAAGCCTGATATAAGTGGGGATCAATACCGGGCCCCATTAAAGACTTTACTTCTACTGCGTCGCCCGCAACATTTCGTGTGACATCCGCTATTTGCGCAGTTGTTGTCGTTACCTTTATCTTTCCATTGTCTTCCCCGCTCGCGCCCTGGCTGCACGCTGTCATAATAGCGGACAGTGCCAGAATTGAAATCAGCATTAGCAATCTCTTTTTCATTCATGATCCTCCTCTTTCCTTCGTCAACAAATGTTTCCCTGGTGCAAGTTTTTAAGTAAAAAAAGAACTTTCCTTCGCAAAAACCATTTTATGAAAGAAAGTTAGGTACTGTGCTAATAAGTTAGCTTGTTTCATGATTTGTTGATTAGTATAATTATTTTGCCTATACGCAACAATTTAAAGCATTTTTATCTTTCTGTCAATCATTCTTTCTCGACAAAAAAAGGCCAGCTACATAAATAGCTGGTCTAAGATTGAAGCAGAGAGGGCTGATTGTCGAAATGATGTCTCTAGCATCATTCCTTTTATTTTTATCATGGAATGCGAAATTTTACAAAAACGCAAAATCTGATTTTGTAAGGGTAAAATCTGATTTTCACTTAAAGAAAAATCTATTTTACTTCGAAAAACGTTCGGTATGTGTACAGTATTTTGCTAATTTGCTGCGGTTCACTTCAAATCCGAGCCCTGGCCCTCGAGGAACATCAATTTTCCCATTATGCACGGTAACGGGGGGAGAAATGATATCTTCTTCCCAATATCGTGCAGAAGCAGAGATATCACCGGGTATCGTGAAATTCGGAAGGGATGCAAGAGCGATGTTATGTGCGCGTGAAACCCCTGTCTCAAGCATTCCTCCTACCCAAACTGGAATGCTGTGCTGCAGACAATAATCATGGATTTTCTTGGATTCTGAAAGACCGCCCACTCTTCCAGGCTTAATATTGATGACGCGGCAGCTGCCAAGCTGAATCGCTTTTTTCGCATCGTTCAGAGTAATAATGCTCTCATCAAGGCAAATCGGGGTTTCTAATTGGGACTGAAGAACGGCATGATCAATAATATCATCGTGTGCAAGCGGCTGTTCAATCATTATGAGATTGTATTCATCGAGCTGCTTTAAAAGACTGATGTCATCAAGCGTATACGCAGAGTTGGCATCAGCCATTAATGGAACATCCGGAAAGCGGTTCCTGATTTCATGGAGCAGGACAGCATCTAATCCCGGCTTTATTTTCACCTTTATTCTTTTATATCCATCACTGACATGCTTCCCTATCGTTTCAAGCATGTGATCGATTGAAGCCATGCCCACTACTACACCAGAATCAATTTGATTATTTGTTCCGCCTAAAATGGCTGCAAGCGGCTTGTCCTGCACCTTTGCATAAAGATCCCAAACAGCACCTTCAATTGCTGCTTTAGCCATTTGATTTCTTCTAATATAAGAAAAAGAGTCAATGAATCCCTCCGGATTTTGATATGGTTTCTTAAGCAGCTCAGGGATTAGGAACGACTTCAGCATGTGATGACATGTTCCAATCGTTTCTTCGGTATACCATGGTGAAGAGAAAGCAACGACTTCCCCCCATCCAATCTGTCCGCTTCGATCCTGTATTTCAATTAGTATGCTCTCTCTCTTATAAACTGTTTCAATACTGGATTGAAATGGTGAAACAAGCTTCATTTCAAGATGATGTAGCTTAACTGCCTGCACATCAATCATGAGTACCTCCAAGAGCCTCTGCAAGCTTTCGTCGCACTAATTTATTTGAGGCATTTCTCGGCAGCTTACTTAAAAAGTGAATTCGCTTTGGTATTTTATATTTTGCAAGCATAGCGGAACAATAGGAAATCAGTTCTTCCTCGCTTACTGCATTATTTACAGCAATGAAAGCGTGCGGAACCTGACCCCATTTTGCATCAGGCATTCCGGTTACCCCGGCTTCAATGACCGAAGGATGAGAAAGAAGGGCAGCTTCTATTTCTGCAGGGTAAATATTTTCTCCGCCTGAGACGATAAGATCTGATCGCCTGTCAAGGACATATAAAAAGCCTTCCTCATCCAAATACCCCATATCTCCTGTTTGAAGCCATCCATTATGAATTTCTGCTTCACGCTTCCAATACCCTTTCGTTACGTTCGGGCCCTGTACATGAATTTCTCCCTCTGTAAAAGGCGGGCAAGCAAGATCGTTCTTCATAATTTTAATCTCGCAGGGAAAAAGCGGTTTTCCTGCAGAACCAAGCTTTGTCAGGCTGTACTCTGGTGATAGTGTGACAATTTGCGAGGAGGTTTCTGTCATTCCGTATGTTTGATATACCGGAATTTTTTTCATTTCACATTCTTTCAATAAAGGAATAGGTGCCGGCCCTCCGCCTAAAAGCATGCATCTGAAGGTTCCCGGATATGTGCTTTCTCCAAGGCTTTCCAGCATTTGAGAAAGCATTGTCTGGACAACTGAAACGATAGTAGCTCCCTTCTCCATGATGGCGCGGTTAGCTCTTGATGGGTGGAAGGATTCATGGAGAATGACGGTCATTCCATAGATTACCCCTCTCATTAGGATGGACAGCCCGCTGATATGAAAGAGCGGAACGGCACACAGCCATCTGTCATCATGATGAAGGCCCAGATTCAAAGATGAGCCGGCAGCGCTCCAATAGTGGTTGCCGTATGTTTGTAGAACACCCTTTGGTTTACCGGTAGTTCCTGATGTATACATAATTGTTGCTGTCTGATCTAACTGAAAGGAATATTCATATTGAACAGGACCAGTTATAGTTGATGCATGCTCTATGCTATCAATCGTTGTCCAGCTTGGATTCTCCCATTCTTGATTAAGGGCTGCATCACAAATAAGAAATTTTGCTTCTGAATCCCTTAATTGCCAATCAAGCTCTGAGGCCGTCAATCTTGTATTTAACAGAACGGCCGTTGCTCCAAGGTATGTAAGCGCATGAATAGCAGAAGCCATCTCTATACTGTTTTTCATAAGGATTGCAGCATGCTGTCCCTTTTTTATCCCCATTTGCTGATAGACATACGCTTTTTGTTCGGACAGTTCATGCAGCTCCCGAAACGTTAATGTTTTATCGTCAGTCATGAGCGCAATTCTGTCAGGAGTCAAATAGGCACGTTGTTTTAACCAATTAGGCATTGTATTCACTTCTGTTCACCGCCTTTATATTAGAAAAACGCAAGCGCTTTGATCAGATCCGTTCTGACCGAGGAGCTAGACGCCTTTGCTAGACATGTCTCAAACTCTAAATAATATTCTGATACTATAAGAAAGCAGCTTGATGAAATCATCAAGCTGCTGCATGTTATTTAAGGGAATCTTGGGAACTGCTTGAAGTCAGGGCTGCGTTTTTCTTTAAATGCATCTCTTCCTTCTTTTGCTTCATCCGTTGTATAGTACAGAAGAGTTGCGTCTCCTGCAAATTGCTGAATGCCTGCTAGGCCGTCTGTATCCGCATTAAATGCAGCTTTAAGGAAACGAATGGCAGTCGGGCTCTTTTCTAAGATTTCCTCGCACCATTGAACTGTTTCTTCTTCAAGCTTTTCTAAAGGCACAACCGTGTTGACAAGACCCATGTCAAGCGCTTCCTGTGCATTATATTGACGGCATAGGAACCAGATCTCGCGTGCTTTTTTATGTCCGACAATACGGGCAAGGTATCCTGAACCATAGCCAGCATCAAAGCTGCCTACTTTTGGTCCCGTTTGGCCAAAAACAGCATTGTCTGCTGCAATTGTTAAATCACAGACAATATGAAGCACATGGCCGCCTCCGATTGCGTATCCTGCCACCATGGCAATAACCGGTTTTGGTATCACGCGGATTAAACGCTGCAGATCAAGAACATTCAAACGCGGAATTTGGTCTTCACCAACATAACCGCCATGTCCGCGCACCTTTTGGTCGCCGCCTGAACAGAATGCTTTTCCACCTGTTCCAGTTAATATAATAACTCCAACATTTGCATCATCTCTTGCATAAGCAAAAGCATCAATTAATTCCATTACCGTTTTCGGACGGAATGCATTATGTACCTCTGGACGATTAATAGAGATCTTGGCAATCCCATTATACGTTTCATATAAAATATCTTCGTACTTGCGTTCAGCAATCCATTCTACTGTCATTTTGTACTGCCTCCTTATAAATACGTTTACGTATTAATAAACTCATTTACTATTCTACCAAAGATTTGCGGTTGTTCCACATGAACCGCATGACCTGCACCAATTATTTTAATAAATGTCGGAAGCGGGAGCAAATCTTTCATCTCTTTTGCGATCCCGCAGAACTTTTCATCCAATTCCCCGCTAATGAGCAGAACGGGAATTTCCAGAGAATCAAGGCTATCCCATAAGGATTTCTGTGATCCGGTCCCCATTCCTAAAAGACTGTTTGCAAGCCCTGCCTCGTCATTTTTCAGCCTTTGGCTGCGCAGATTTTTTTGAACGTCCCCAGGCAAAGCTTTCTGAGAGGCAAACAGCGGTATATTCTCCCAGAAATCTATAAAGGATTCCATTCCCTGTTCTTTTATAAATTGAGAGAGCTTTCGATCATTTTCTCTTCTGCTCATTCTCTCAGCCACTGATTTCAACCCAGGAGATGCGCTTTCCAGAACCAGCTTGTCAATCCGCTCAGGATGCCTGCTTGCATAGGATAATGCCAGTCTGCCTCCCATAGAATAGCCTGCAAGAATTGCTTTATTAAGTTGGAGCTCTTCAAAAATAACATGTAAATCCTTAACCGATTCATCCATAATGTACCGTTCAAACTCTGAAGGTGAATCTGTCAGCCCATGTCCGATAAGATCAATTAATATCACTTTATAATGGCTGAACATGTCCAGAAAAGGGTGCCAGTTTTCTGCTGAGCCTGTAAATCCATGGAGAAGAACTAGAGGGATTCCTTCTCCAAATGTTTCAATATGATAGGATACTCCTCTTATCGTCAACTTCATTTAAAGAACTTCTCTCTTATTTCCTGGGAAACACGATTCATCAATTCACGATGAATGCTGACACGGGTTTGACGATTTGTGCGCACTTCAATAATATTCAAACCTTTTTTAATGACAGCATCTGACACTGCTGATCGGAATTCCTCCCATGTTGCCGGCAGTGAATATGAAGCGTCATAAAGATCGGCAGCATGTTTAAAATCAAGACCAGTCGGCGTGCCGAATAAGGTTTCAAAATGCTTCTCTTCTTTTGACTGCGGAAGAAACGAAAAGATGCCGCCCCCATCGTTATTAACAAGGATGATGGTCAAATTAAGCTTGTGCATTTTCGCAGCAAGGAGACCATTCATATCATGATAAAAGGATAAGTCGCCAATGACTAAAAAAGTTGGATGATCTGTGCCGGCACCAGTACTCATTCCAAGTGCTGTTGAAACGATCCCATCGATTCCATTCGCCCCCCGGTTGGCATAAACGGCAATGTTCTTTTCCGTGTTCAGGAAATAATTATCAAGGTCACGGATTGGCATGCTGTTTCCTGCTATCACATGACACTTCTGGGGAAGCGCATGCTGCAATTCACGAAAGACATTTCCTTCAAACAGGTCGCCGCCTTTATCCTCGGCTGATCCTAATAACTCACGCGAAACGAGATTTACTTTTTTCCATGACTGCAGCCAATCCGTATCTTCCTGTATTTTGACCTGTTTGATAAGTTCACGGCACAGCCAGCTCTCCTTGCATTCAATCATTTCCGCCGCCATTAAGGTTGGTTCCCTCCAGCCGCCTTGGCCATCGACAACAATTTGACGGATATCAGCTGTTCTCTTCAAGAATAAAAACAGCGGCTTTGAAACCGGCATAGCTCCGAACCGGATAATGACTTCTGGCTTTAGCTGCTCTGTTATGTATTCATCCTTCATAAAGGCATCATAGCATTCAATGACAGATGTTTGATCATGAGACCCTGTTCTTAAATTTGAAAGAGGATCAGCAAGAATCGGGTACTTCAGGACTGAGGATAACTTTACCGCTGCTTCAGCGAAATCAGGATCTCGAAGCTCTCCGCATATAATCAATCCCTTCTTTTCTTCTGAAAGGAGACCAGCTAAGCGCTGCACTTCGGAAAGATCAATAACTGAAGAACCCGCTGTTACTTGAACCTGTTTAGGACGGCTATTCAAGCTTGTCCATAAATCCTCAGATTCTAAATCAGGTACGAGGGGTTCTCTGAACGGAAAATTAAGATGAACCGGTCCTGATGGAGAAGAAATCGCTTTGCCCGCTGCACGTGCCGCCATTGTTCTTCCATATTGGAGAAGCTCAGCAGTATGCTCCGGAACTGCCATATCCGCAAACCATTTTGCATAGCGGCCGAACAAATGCATCTGATCGATTGCCTGCGGAGCACCAACATCCCTAAGTTCATGCGGACGGTCTGCTGTTAAAACAAGCAAAGGCACTCTTGAATAGAATGCCTCAACAACTGCCGGATAATAATTAGCTGCTGCCGTTCCTGATGTACACAGCAAAGCAACGGGTCTTTGCTGCATCTTGGCCATGCCAAGGGCAAAAAAACCTGCTGATCGTTCGTCAATCAAAACATGAATGTTCAAATCAGGATGTTCAGCCATCAGCATGGCCATAGGGGTTGATCTTGAACCGGGACTAATAACCGCATCCCGAACACCCGCTTTAGATAATTCATCAACAAAACTTGCTGCATAAAGGGTTAAAGATTTATTTGCACTCATGGTTGACACCTCCCAGCGCAGAGAGCATCGGCTTAAGCTTGATCAGTGTTTCCTGATATTCCATTTGAGGATCGGATTCTGCTACAATGCCGCATCCTGCAAACAGGGTTGCCTGCTCGCCCTCAATTAAGCCGGAGCGGATGGCTACTGCAAACTCTCCGTTGTTTTCAGCATCAAGCCACCCGACTGGACCGGCATACCAGCCGCGGTCCATAGGTTCAATTTCTCTGATCATTTCAACAGCAGCCTCTTTTGGATATCCTCCCAAGGCAGGTGTCGGATGAAGCTTCTCTGTTAAGCTCAATAAGGAATAACCTGCTTTCATTGATCCTTCAATCGGTGTATACAAATGCTGAATATTTTTCGTTTTTAATAATTGCGGGTGATCTGAAACCTTTACTTCACTGCAGCATTCTTCAAACGAATCTTTGATCATTTTCACAACAATCGCGTGCTCAATCAGATTTTTTTCATCATTCAAAAGCTCTGTTCCAAGCTCCGTATCTTCTTGCTTGCTCTTCCCTCTTTTAATGGAACCAGCCAGACATGTTGAAAGCAGCCTGCTGTTTTCCTTTTTGATCAGACGCTCAGGCGTTGCTCCAATGAACGATTGACGGCCATTTTCAAAAGAAAAGATAAAGCTTGTAGGCTGCTCTGTCTGCAGTTTGCTTAAAGCTGAATAGATATTAATTTTGTGATCATATTCTAATTGCACTTCTCGTGCCAGCACGACTTTATCCAGCTCACCGCTTTTAATTAAATCTGTTGCTTTTTGTACGGCTGAAAGCCATGTTCCCGTATCAGCCTCTTTTAGAGTGTAATTGTTTACGGACTCTTCCCCAGTGCTTGCCTTCCCTGTCAGTACTTCGTTGGCAATCGTTGTGAAATGCGCCGAGCATGATTCAAGATCATCTTCCGGCTTAATCACACGATTGATTGTCAGAAAAGAAACACCGTCTTTTACTGTAAGCATGACGGACGGCAAAAAGAATTTTGCCTCAGGATAGTTATTCCAGCGCTCGTTTCTGCGGTTATGCGGATCAAAAGAAAAACCGCCGAATAATAAAGCGCCTGTACCTATATGAGATTTTGCGCCATCTTCGTAATGCGCCATTTTTTTAAAGCGTTTCCAATCAGACTCAATCCGCCCGAAACGATCGCTTTCAGCAGAATCATTCTCTACTGTACATTCGTTTCCCAAGCCTGTAATCGTAAAGCGTGAACCAGGAGTTGCCCAATAAAACCGCTCACCTAAAAAAAGCCGCTCGCCAGCCGCATAAAAATGGAGGGGGTTCATCGAATCATTCAACGACTTGACCTGACTTAATATGACCGGTTTATCAAACTGTCTGGCTTCCTCCAAAGCACGCTTCATAATCTCCGTAAATGTATGTTTTAATGCCGTAATCATTGGAAATCCCTCCAAAACCGAAAAATCGCTTATATTAAGATACACCTCAGAGGAAAGAGGTGTCAATAGTACTTGGGCAAAGAAATGGTATAATAGAAATAACGACTATTATCCTTATTATATTACTACCCTGACAACAATAAAATCAAAAGCTCTCGCGGAAGAAAATTCCCGGTCAGGAATTAAATAATTGTTCAAACATTTGTAAAAGGATTGACACAATATTGTAAATTTCCTACACTTAATTTTGGGAAGCAAACGTGCTCCATTTGGTTTACAAAAAGGGGAGAAATCTTTGATGCATACACAATCAAACACTACACAAAACGTGCCTTCCATCAAACCGGATAAAAGCTGGAAAGTATGGTGGATGCTGCTGCGTCCGCACACACTGTCTGCAGCCTTCATTCCTGTGACGATCGGTACGGTGCTTGCTTTAAATGATGGTCAGGTTCATATCTTATTATTTCTAGCTATGCTGATTGCATCCATTTTAATTCAGGCTGCAACCAATATGTTCAATGAATATTTCGATTTTAAGCGCGGACTTGATAATGAAAATTCTGTCGGCATCGGCGGAGCAATTGTCAGAAACGGTGTAAAACCAAAGACAGTTCTAAACCTTGCCTTTGCATTTTTCGCAGCCGCAGCACTTTTAGGGGTTTATATTTGCATGACCTCCACTTGGTGGATTGCTGTTATTGGATTAATCTGCATGGCTACCGGCTATTTTTATACAGGAGGCCCTGTGCCAATTGCATACACTCCATTTGGGGAGCTGGTTGCAGGTTTCTTTATGGGTATGGTTATTATCCTGCTTGCTTATTACATTCAAACTGGAACGATTTCACCGATCAGCATCATTATTTCCATTCCGATCGCTTTCCTGGTTGGAAACATTATGCTGTCAAATAATATCCGCGACCTCGATGGAGATAAAGAAAACGGGCGCAAGACGCTGGCGATCTTGATTGGACGCAAAAAAGCAATTATTTTCCTCGCTTCCATGTTCGCTGCTTCTTATGCTGTCATCTTGATAATGATAGCACTCGGCCACTTGTCCTTTTGGGCGCTTTTAGTTCTAATCAGCACCCCTAAAGCATACAGTGCCGTAAAAAAATTCGTCGGCAAATCACTGCCGCTTGAAATGATGCCTGCAATGAAAGCCACTGCTCAGACAAATATTCAATTTGGGTTCTTGCTCGCACTTGGTTTATTCATAAGCACAATCTAAACTTTACACGGCCCTTTGAGGGCCGTATTTTTTTTGCGCATAATTTACAATCATGATTTTGCCCTTTCTGTTCATACTAAAAAAAGAAGAAATTACTTCTTAAGGAAGGAGCGTGAATGGAATGCTTAATAGCGGACAAATGGCTTCCTTTCGCTCACAGCTTGACGCAAGAAAAGCAGAAATCGAGCTGCACCTGCAGGAAAACAACCATTTTGGACTTGAGCAAAGCTTCGGGCATGATTCTACCGGAGAGCTTTCAAGCTATGACAACCATCCGGGCGATGAGGGTACAGAGCTTTATGAGCGTGAAAAAGATATCGCTTTAAATGAGCATGTGGAGGAAGAATTAAGTGATATAAACCGAGCACTTGCAGCCATTGAAAAGGGAACTTACGGGGTATGTGAAGTATGCGGAACAGACATACCCGAAGAAAGACTTGAAGTGCTTCCGACTGCAACAACCTGCAAGGAACATTCTCCGGAGCAGGCAATTTCTCACTCGAGACCGATAGAGGAAAGCATACTTGAGCCGGCATTCGGGCAATTCGAATACGATGAAAGCGATTCGGAAGCCTATGATGCGGAAGACTCTTATCAGGACGTAGAGCGCTTCGGCAACTCTGAAACTCCTTCTGACATGGAATATCCTGTTGATTCATACAACGACGTATACATGGAGAACGATGACCCAACAGGGTATGTAGAGGATTATGAAAATTTCGCGGCTACAGATATTGAAGGAAAGAACGTAACAGTGTATCCAAACATACAGCATAGACAGTATGAACATACACTCGATGAAGAAGGACTGATGACTCCCTTCGGTGATCTTCCTGCATCAGAAAAAGAACCATATAGTGAGGATTAAAAGCGAAAGCGCCTTGTTAAGCTACGAAAACAAGAATCCGGCAGAAAAGCCATTTTTTGCGAATCGGTTCTGATCAAAAGTTAGAAGCTGGACTTAAATGCTTAAAACTTTATGCTTTTCAATAATCTTAAACAGAGTTTCCGCCACGGAACTCTGTTTTAATTTGTTTCTGCGATTTTTTTAAGTTCCTCCGCCCGGTCTGAGAGAAATTTTTGCATATATCTCTCTAGAAATAAAAAATCGGCGGCTTTGCCCAAAAATCCTAATGGAGACAGATAGTCAAAGTGATCAATCATCACTGTTTCATTTCCTGAAGCAACGAAAGTATGGGTATGAATAAAAGACTTAAATGCTCCTTTAACCATCATATCTTTAAATTCATAAGGCCTGTTCATCTCTGTTATTTTGGAAGACAGTCTTTGCTTTATACCGAAGTGCAAGGCTTCCCATTCAACGGTATCACCTTCTTCAAGAAGCCCGGTGGTTACACCGCCAACCGCCTTCTCTTTTGTTTTTTTAGTCGTTTTCGGATGGATCTCTACATTCCGTGCGAGGTCAAAGCAGACTTCGATTGGCGCTTTAATACTAATTGTATTTCTAATGACAGGCATATACTTATCCCCTTTATATGACGAACTTCTTTCATTATAAATGGAAAACAGAAGGGTTTTCTTTCTTTATGACGAATGTTTACAAAAAAAAGTAAAGAGGTGACCTTTTTGAACGCACATGAAATTGATTACAAGATTTATGGGGATGACATGCAGTTTGTTGAAATTGAGCTCGATCCAAGTGAAAGTGTAGTAGCCGAGGCCGGAGGTATGATGATGATGGATGACGGCATTGATATGGAAACCATCTTTGGTGACGGATCAGAGCAAAAGGGCTTGATGAGCCGTTTAGTAGGTGCCGGTAAGCGTGTTATTACTGGAGAAAGTTTATTTATGACGGTCTTTACAAATAAAGCTGGAGGCAAAAAGCAAGTTTCATTTGCAGCGCCCTATCCAGGCAAAATCATTCCTGTCGACTTAAATGAAATGCAGGGAAAAGTCGTTTGTCAAAAAGACGCCTTCCTCTGTGCTGCTAAAGGTGTGTCTGTCGGAATTGATTTTCAGAAAAAGTTAGGAACCGGTTTTTTTGGCGGTGAGGGATTCATTATGCAAAAACTAGAAGGAGACGGACTCGCTTTTTTGCATGCTGGAGGTACAATACATAAGCGGCAGCTTGCACCTGGGGAGCGCCTGAAAATTGATACAGGCTGCCTTGTCGCGATGACGAGGGACGTTAACTACAACATTGAATATGTCGGGAAAGTCAAAACGGCCTTCTTCGGCGGTGAAGGATTATTTTTTGCAACTGTGCAAGGTCCTGGGACAGTATGGGTACAATCACTCCCCTTCAGCCGTCTTGCTGACCGCATATTCGCCAATGCTCCAAGCACAGGCGGAAACGCTTCAGGAGAAGGCAGTATTCTGGGCGGACTTGGCCGATTGCTTGATGGAGATAATCGATAATTCGGCAGACGCATGAAAGTTCGTTTTTTTCAAACTTACTTTCAATGCCATTATCTAAAGCTTGTACATCGAAAATCTTGATTTTTTTCGAAATCAGAGGACATATTAGCAAATCCTTAATAAAACTAAACAGCAGAAAACCCGCTCAACCAGGCGGGTTTTCAAAGACTTAATGAATAACAGGAATCGGCTGGATATCCCAAATGCCATCAGCATACTCATGAATCGTCCGGTCACTTGAGAAATAGCCTGAGTGAGCAATATTAAGAAGTGCTTTTTCAAGCCACTTATCTTGGTTTTTGTAAGATTTTTCAAGCTGTTCCTGGGCATCAACATAGGATGCAAAGTCACGTAAAACAAAATATTGATCATTTTCATAAAGCAGAGAGTCTTTAATTGCTTCAAACTCATCTTCTGTATCAGGGAAGAATCCGTTTGTGAGCTGATCGACCACTTGTCTGATCCGCAGATCATGATGATAATACTCAGATGAGCGATACCCGCCATTTTCATAATAATTCAGAACCTCATCGGCCTTTAAACCAAAAGTGAAGATGTTCTCTTTTCCGACTTCTTCCAAAATTTCAATGTTCGCTCCGTCCAAAGTTCCCATTGTGAGCGCACCGTTCATCATAAATTTCATGTTTCCTGTTCCAGATGCCTCTTTACTGGCAGTTGAGATTTGTTCACTGACATCTGTCGCCGGGAAGATATGCTCTGCCAGCGAAACCCGGTAATTTTCCATGAAAATGACTTTCATCATCTGCGAAACCTTAGGATCGCTGTTCACTTTATCTGCAAGCGAGTTAATTAGTTTAATGATTTTTTTCGCATAATAGTAGCCTGGAGATGCCTTGGCTCCAAATATAAACGTTCTTGGATAGATTGTAAAATTTGAATCCTCTTTCAGCCTGTTATAAAGATACATGATGTGCAGCACATTTAACAGCTGTCGTTTATATGCATGAAGACGCTTAACTTGAACATCAAAAATCGAATGTTTATCGACGGAAATTCCCGTTTTCTTTTCGATAATGTCTGCAAGAATCGCTTTTCTTTTTCGTTTAACGGCTGCAAATTCTTCTTTTAAATGTGGATTATAGATATGACGTTTTAGCTCAATCATGAGGTGCGGGTTTTTAATCCAGTCGGTCCCAATTGTTTCGGTAATGAGATTTGTCAATTCTGGATTGGCTTTAAGCAGCCATCTGCGGTGAGTGATTCCATTGGTTTTGTTATTGAACTTTTGAGGATAGATTTGATGAAATAATTTCATTTCACGGTTTTTCAGAATATCAGAATGGATCTTTGCGACACCATTGACGCTGTGGCTTCCGACAATCGCTAAATGGGCCATTTTCACGACGCCGTGAGCGATAATCGCCATATTTTCAATACGCTTCCAATCTCCAGGGAAACGATTCCACAGCTCTTTGCAGAATCTTTCGTTTAATTCCTCTACAATCATATAGATTCTTGGGAGCAGCGGCTTAAAGATATGCAGCGGCCATTTTTCAAGCGCTTCAGATAATGTCGTATGATTCGTATAAGATATCGTATTAATCGTAATATTCCAAGCTTCTTCCCATTCCATATGCTCTTCATCAAGTAAAATTCTCATCAGCTCCGGGATGGCAAGAACGGGATGAGTATCGTTTACATGGATGGCAACATGCTTGTGGAATTCATGCAGGGTATCATTCTTTTTAAGGTATGACCGGACAATGGACTGCAAGCTTGCAGAGACAAGGAAATATTGCTGCTTAAGTCTGAGAATCTTTCCTTCGTCATGCGTGTCATCCGGATATAAAAACTCTGATACTGCTTCTGTTTCACGTTTATAAGCAAGTACATCACGGTGAGGCGGATTTGGTGCAGGCTCAGCGTTCCAAAGCCTCAGCGTATTAACTGTGCTCGTTTCATATCCAATCACAGGCATATCATATGGTACAGCTATAATATTTTCAGAATGAACATGGCGGAAGTCAAGCTTCCCATCTTCGTATACATGTTCAACTTTTCCCCAAAACGGAATCTCCATCGCCTGATCCGGCTTACGGACTTCCCATACATTTCCGTGCCTTAACCATTGCTCAGGCAACTCCACTTGATAGCCATCTACAATCTTCTGATCAAAAAGACCATGTTTATACCTGATGCCAAGACCATGTCCCGGCAAATTTAATGAAGCAAGAGAATCTAGAAAACAAGCAGCAAGGCGGCCTAAACCGCCATTGCCAAGACCTGCATCTGCTTCACTTTCTTCAATCTCTTCAAGGTTGATGCCAAGATCAGCAAATCCTTCAAGTACAACGTCGCGAATGCCCAAATTTAAAAGATTTTGTCCGAGCAGTCTCCCAAGCAAAAACTCAATCGATAAATAATAAACTTGCTTGTTGTTGCTTGCCCGGTTCCATTCGTTTGTTGTGATCCAATTGCTGCTGATATGTTCTCTTACCATATTTCCAAGCGTTTGGTATTGATCACGTTTTGTTGATTCAGCAAATTTTTTTCCATAACTCATTTCCAAGCGCTTTAGAAAACTGTCTTTAAATTCATTTTTGTTAGAGAACATGACTCCCACTCCTAGTCATTAAATCAGCATAAAGCTGGTTGTATTTAAACGCTGACTGCGCCCAACTGTAGTCTTCTTTCATCGCTGTTTTGACAAGGCTGTTCCAAATGGTTTTATTTTTATAAATAGTGCATGCGCGATTAACTGTGTTCTTCATATCGTGAGCATTGAAGTTGGTGAACGTAAAACCGTTCCCCTCGCCTGTATCATCGCGGTAGGATGTTACAGTATCATTCAGGCCGCCTGTTTCTCTTACAATCGGAATTGATCCGTAGCGAAGAGCGATCAGCTGGCCAAGACCGCATGGTTCAAACTGAGAAGGCATTAAAAAGAAATCCGAGCCCGCATAGATGCGGTGTGCAAGCGGCTCATCAAATCCGATGTATGCTTTGCACTTATCCGGAAACAGCCATTCCATGTGCCTGAAGAAATCTTCGAACTTTTTCTCTCCGGTTCCAAGGATAATAATCTGCATATCTGATTGAAGC
Organism: Metabacillus dongyingensis; assembly: GCF_019933155.2. NCBI lineage: Bacteria > Bacillati > Bacillota > Bacilli > Caryophanales > Bacillaceae > Metabacillus > Metabacillus dongyingensis. The sequence goes on from NZ_CP082944.1 coordinate 4,023,941, forward strand.
ATTTCATGCAGGACGCGCTCGACCAAATCAAGGCCCTTTTGCTGCGTTAAACGAGTGACCATTGTAAGAAGAGGCGTATCCTCTTTTTCCGGAAGGCCAAACATCTTCTGAAGCTCTTTTTTATTCTTTGCTTTGTTTTTGACAGAGTTTTCATTATAAGGAAACGCTATGTATGGATCGTCCCCAGGATTATAAATTACATCATCAATTCCATTTAATATCCCTACAAGGGATGCTTCTTTCACTCTCAGCAGCCCATCAAGACGCTCACCGAAGTATGGGGTCTGAATCTCATTCTTGTAGGTAGGGCTTACTGTCGTAATCAGATCTGAAGCCACAAGAGCAGCTTTCATAAAGTTCACAAAGCCATGGAATTCAAGCTGATCTGCATTAAAATACCGGTCATCAAGACCAAGTAAATCATGCAGAATATCTCTTGGGAAAATACCCTGAAATTGCAGGTTATGAATCGTAAAAACCGCTTTCATATTTTCATAAAACGATTGAGAAGCGTACTCTTCTTTTAATAGAAATGGCACCATGCCTGTATGCCAATCATGGCAATGAATCACATCAGGCTGGAAATCGACTGCTTTAATCGAATCCAGAACTGCTCTGGAGAAAAAAGAGAAACGCTCCCCATCATCAAAGTGGCCATATAAAGAGTCACGCTTAAAATAGTATTCGTGATCGATGAAATAATACGTGACTCCTTCAAATTCCAGCTGTTCAATTCCGCAATATTGTCTTCTCCATCCGACAGGAACAACAATATCTTTGATTTTTTTCATTTTTGACCGGAACCGCTCCGGAATTTGACCGTATTTAGGTAAAATCACTCGAATATCTGTTCCAAGACGCTTTAATTCCTTGGGCAGCGCCCCTGCAACATCCGCCAGACCCCCTGATTTTACAAAAGGGACACATTCCGATACAACAAATAATACCTTCACGATTTCATCAGCGCTCCTTGTACTGTTCCTTTTCTGAGTACGATCGGCAGATCAGCAGATCCTTTTAATTCGATGCCGCTGCCTACTTTTACATCTTTATCAAGAACTACATTCTCAAGCACGCAGTTTTCTCCCACCTGAGATTTTTGCATAATAATACCATTTTTTATGACTGTTCCTTTTCCGATATGAACAGCTCTGAAAATAATACTATTTTCTACATACCCTTCAATTATGCTGCCGTTTGCGATCATTGAATTTTTCACAACAGCATTCTGTCCGTGTCTGGCAGGCGGCTCATCCTTCACCTTGGTTAAGATCGGACGGTTTTTAATAAATAACTGCTGCCACACTTCCGGCTTAAGCATATCTAAGCTGTGGCGATAATAGCTTTCAATTGAATCAATAATGGCAACGTATCCATCAAACTCATAATCACAAATCATCATTTTATGAGTATTCTCCATGATTACTTGTGCAATGGTTTTATAACCCGTCTGATTATTATCATGGATAAGATTCAGTAATAATTTTGTCGACATTACATACATATGCAGAGATTCGCCGTCTTTGCGGACTTCCGTAATATCGCAGCCCATTTTCACATGTTTCGAGAGAACATCTTTGAAATCAATGTTGCAGACTGTATAGCTGTTTGTGATCACCGCGTATTCCTGTTTGCTCCTCAAGAAATAGTCAATGTGATCTGACAGCTGGCGAATAGATCCGAATTCATTATACTGATCATTTAAATGCGGAGACGGGAAAAAGAACAGCCCATCGCGCTTTCTATTAAGATCCCATTGCTTGCCTGACCCTAAATGATCCATCAGGGAACGATATTGGTATTTTGGAAAAATAGCTACACTTTCAATATCTGAATTCACCATATTAGATAAAACAAAATCAATTAATCTGTAACGCCCCGCAAACGGAATAGCAGCCATCGACCGATTCACCGTTAAGTCCTCGATGGCATTTGTATACGTTGTTGCATCAATAATTCCCAGCATCCTTTGATTCATAGCTGTTCCACCTCTCGCATTAGTTTATTTTCATCGGAAATAAATAGGGTTTCTCTGCTGTTTGCACATCGAACTTATCGGTTATGCTCCTGCCGTTTGCTCTACTAGCTCTTCCGTTACTAAAATGACTTCTTCAATATCTTTATCCGAGCGAATCACCATGCCATCCGGGACTACTAAACCTGATGGAACAATCGCATTTTCAATATATACATTATTGCCAATGACCGCATCCGGCATGACAACCGTGTTTTTCAGGAACGAATGCTGCCCTACTGTTACACCCTGGAATAAAACCGAATGGAGAATGGTTCCATAAACCACGCATCCTTCATTCACCAAAGATTCCGTTACTTCTGCACCCTCTGATAAATATTGAGGGGGCTGATTCGGGTTCACAGAATATATCCGCCAGTTATTATCAAACAAATCAAGTTCTGGCTCTTCATTTAAGAGATCCATATTGGCTTCCCAAAGACTTTTAACCGTTCCGACATCTTTCCAATAGCCTTTAAATGGATAAGCCACAAGTTTTTTCTTTTCATCAAGCAGCAAAGGCAATACGTCTTTGCCAAAGTCATGACTTGAATATGGATTCCGTTCATCCATCTCCAGAAAGTCTTTTAATATCGACCATTTGAAAATATAAATACCCATTGATGCAAGGTTATTCTTAGGATTTTGAGGCTTCTCATCAAATTCGACCACTTCTAAATTTGCATCTGTATTTAAAATGCCAAAGCGGCTTGCTTCTTCCCATGGGACTTCTTTAACAGAGATCGATACGTCTGCATCTTTTTCAACATGGTAATCAAGCATTTCCGAATAATCCATTTTATAGATGTGATCACCAGATAAAATCAGGACATACTCAGGATCATACTGCTTTAAGTAGTTCATGTTTTGATAGATGGCACTTGCCGTTCCTTTGTACCATTTAACCTCTGATGATTCTGCATATGGAGGGAGCACTGTAACTCCTCCATTTTTGCGGTCCAGGTCCCATGCACTGCCGATCCCGATATAAGAATTCAGGACAAGCGGCTGATATTGTGTAAGCACCCCAACGGTATCTACACCTGAATTGCAGCAATTGCTTAATGTAAAGTCGATAATGCGGTACTTTCCGCCAAATGGAACTGCGGGTTTTGCAAGGTTTTGCGTTAACGAACTTAAACGACTACCCTTTCCTCCTGCCAATAACATTGCGACGCACTTTTTTTTCACCATGGTTGATTGTCTCCTCTCGTTTTTTAACTGCGCGTAAAATGGATATTCCATAAGGCGGAATGGTCATTGATATGTGATAAGGCTGATTATGCTGCATGCCTTCTTGTGCTTTAAGATCTTTCTTATTAACCTGGCCTGATCCTCCAAATACAGTGTCGTCGCTGTTCATGATTTCAATGTATTTTGTATCAGCCGGCACCCCCACTTTATAATCGTGGTAGGTTTGCGGTCTGAAGTTGCAGACTACAACAAGCTGCTCATTAGGCTTTAGGCCTCTTCTGATAAAGGAAAATATACTTTGTTCGGAATTATTCACATCAATCCATTCAAAGCCTTCATGAGAGTGATCCTGCTCATACAGAGGGCGCTGTCTCTTATAAACAGCCAGCAGTTCCTTGAAATAGCTTCTTGCCTTTTGATGCATGTCAAAATCATCAAGCACCCAATCAAGCTGCTCAAGATCCTTCCACTCATCAAACTGGGCAAACTCCCCGCCCATAAACAGCAGCTTTTTGCCTGGATGAGTCATCATATACCCGAGCAGCAGACGATATTGAGCAAACTTCTGCCAATAATCACCCGGCATTTTATTCAGCAGCGAACGTTTTCCATGAACTACTTCATCATGTGAAAGCGGAAGGATAAAATTCTCAGTAAAGGCATAGATCAAAGAGAATGATACCTTGTGATGCAGGTGCTTCCGCTGTTCAGGCGGAGCTTCCATGTACTTGAGGATATCGTTCATCCAGCCCATGTTCCATTTATAGTTAAACCCAAGCCCTCCATCAGAGGTAGGTGATGTCACTAAAGGATAGTCTGTTGAGTCCTCTGCGATCATTAAAACACCAGGATCATACGCAAATACATTTTCATTCAGCTTTCTCAAAAAGTTCACGGCAAATGGGTTCTCGTGAGGCTCTTCTGTATTCTGCCAGTACAGCATATTAGCTACTGCATCCACTCTGAATCCATCAATATGATACTTCTCAAGCCAGAAAAGAGCATTTGAGATTAAGAAGCTCTGAACCTCAGGCTTTCCTAAATCGAAGTTAGCCGTACCCCAAACCTCATTCTCCCGGTCTTCATATCTCTTATATTCAAATGTCGGTTCCCCGTCGAAATAATAAAGCCCATGAGCATCCTTGCAGAAATGGCCAGGCACCCAGTCCATGATGACGCCAAGATTATTCTGATGACAAAGATCTATGAATTTCATTAGTTCATGAGGAGTTCCGTACCGGCTTGTAGCCGCATAATATCCTGTTCCCTGATATCCCCATGAACGGTCATAAGGATGTTCAATAATAGGCAAAAGCTCAATGTGAGTAAATCCATGATCGAGAACATACGGAATCAATATATCCGCTAGCTCCAAATATGTATAAAGGCTGCCGTCCTCTTTCTTTTTCCAAGAACAAAGATTAAGCTCGTAAATATACATCGGACGGTTATAAATTTCCTTTTGACGCTTCTTCTTCTGCCACTTCTGATCGTTCCATTCATATCCTGCCAGATCATAAACAATCGAAGCGGTATTAGGTTTTACCTCAGCATAAAAAGCAAACGGATCAGATTTTAGAATTTTCTCATTTTTCTGTGTAATAATCTCGTATTTATAAAGGTCGCCCTCTTTTATATCCTGAATAAAAGCAGACCAGATACCTTGATCATTCACTCTTTCAAGCTTGTGATTCGAGCCGTCCCAGTGATTAAAATCACCTGCAACCCGCACCTCAAGCGCATGAGGAGCCCAAACAGTAAACACAGTACCGCAAACACCGTTCCGTACGCTGCTGTGAGCACCAAATAATTCATGAGCTTTAAACAAATTTCCCTCATGGAAAAGATGAACCTCAAAATCAGTTGGCGTAGCAAGATTCATTCCTAATCACCCTTTCTATAAAGTTATCTTAATTCTTAATTCAATCAGAAGGAAGGATTTCCTTTTTTGTAAGCGCTTCTACTTATTGACATGATATGTCATGAATCATTATTCATTTTTCAAAAAATTATTCTTTTAAAATGACTTATAAAAAAATGTCGAATAAAGAAACGAAAGAAATAAGGATAATAGAAGAATTTGGCGAAAAAACATCAGTCAAATATACTAAATAATTCATTATGTGTAAGAAAATACAGGAATTTCTAACATGACATTCCGATAGTATAATTCGAGAAAGTTATATCACAAAAACAGTTAATTCGACAAAATGAGTAAGAATTGTCGAAATCTTTTTATTCTTCACTTTTGTTTTCTTTATTACCATTACTTATACCTCTGTTTGTGATTAATGAAACCTTCTGTCTCGATATTTTTATAAAAATTTATATTATTTGTTGAAAATATATTTTTTAGGCCGGGGATAGAAAGTGAATCATTTTTTATATGACCTGTCCTGAAGGTTTGATGAGCAGAATTTTTATACGAGTTTTCAGAATGATATTGAGTTGTTTTTAATAAGTGGAATTAGTCTGGCGAACTAGAACACTACTTTTGATAGTTGGAAGGGCAATCTGCGAGCAGGAAAATCATTTCGGTTAGCAGGTACGACGGATACAGCTTGAATCATAACCAGCGAAGACTATTACTTAAAAAATCTATAGTAGACTTGACCGATTTACAATCTTACAATCTAAGTTTCAGCAATAAAAATCAACAAAAAAGCGCTGCACTATGTGCAGCACTCTTTTAAGTATGACCCGTACGGGATTCGAACCCGTGTTACCGCCGTGAAAGGGCGGTGTCTTAACCGCTTGACCAACGGGCCAAAAACAGGCTTTCTGGCGGAGAAGGAGGGATTTGAACCCTCGCGCCGCTTACGCGACCTACACCCTTAGCAGGGGCGCCTCTTCAGCCACTTGAGTACTTCCCCAGATATGGCTCCGCAGGTAGGACTCGAACCTACGACCGATCGGTTAACAGCCGATAGCTCTACCACTGAGCTACTGCGGAATAATATTGAAACCTTATTTTACCAAAACATAAATGGTGGGCCTAAATGGACTCGAACCATCGACCTCACGCTTATCAGGCGTGCGCTCTAACCAGCTGAGCTATAGGCCCATTATGGAGCGGGTGATGGGAATCGAACCCACGACATTAGCTTGGAAGGCTAGAGTTTTACCATTAAACTACACCCGCAATATGAATATAAAAATGGGGCGACTGATGGGAATCGAACCCACGAATGCCAGAGCCACAATCTGGTGCGTTAACCACTTCGCCACAACCGCCACAATTATATTTTTTTAACATTTACATCATTAAGGTAAATGGTGGCTTGGGACGGAATCGAACCGCCGACACAAGGATTTTCAGTCCTTTGCTCTACCGACTGAGCTACCAAGCCATTTGTATTAATTAAATCTTCACCGCATTTTACTAATACTGCGTAAATCTAGTAAAAATGGCGGTCCCGACCGGGATCGAACCGGCGATCTCCTGCGTGACAGGCAGGCATGTTAACCGCTACACCACGGGACCATTTGGTTGCGGGGACAGGATTTGAACCTGCGACCTTCGGGTTATGAGCCCGACGAGCTACCAGACTGCTCCACCCCGCGATAATAATAATCAAGTTCTTTCTCATCCGATTATGCTGTATATTAACCGGTTTGCTGAAGTAAGATATTTCACTGTTTAAAATAATAATGGAGGAGGTAGAGGGATTCGAACCCCCGCGGGATTTGACTCCCCTGTCGGTTTTCAAGACCGATCCCTTCAGCCGGACTTGGGTATACCTCCGAAAGACTAAATAGAATGGTGGACCTTGTAGGACTCGAACCTACGACCGGACGGTTATGAGCCGTCTGCTCTAACCAACTGAGCTAAAGGTCCTTTTTTTTGGTAGCGGCGGAGGGAGTCGAACCCACGACCTCACGGGTATGAACCGTACGCTCTAGCCAGCTGAGCTACACCGCCCCAGGAACAAAGTCAATTAATTCTATATAATTGGTGGAGCCTAGCGGGATCGAACCGCTGACCTCCTGCGTGCAAGGCAGGCGCTCTCCCAGCTGAGCTAAGGCCCCTAATTAAAAGTTGAAAATGGTCGGGAAGACAGGATTCGAACCTGCGACCCCTTGGTCCCAAACCAAGTGCTCTACCAAGCTGAGCTACTTCCCGTTATATGGCGCGCCCGATAGGAGTCGAACCCATAACCTTTTGATCCGTAGTCAAACGCTCTATCCAATTGAGCTACGGGCGCATTTATGAAACAAGTGGTGCCGAGGACCGGAATCGAACCGGTACGGTAGTCACCTACCGCAGGATTTTAAGTCCTGTGCGTCTGCCAGTTCCGCCACCCCGGCGCAAGTAAGAGCGGAAGACGGGATTCGAACCCGCGACCCCCACCTTGGCAAGGTGGTGTTCTACCACTGAACTACTTCCGCAAAATATGATGCGGGTGAAGGGACTCGAACCCCCACGTCAATGACACTAGATCCTAAGTCTAGCGCGTCTGCCAATTCCGCCACACCCGCATATTAAGGAAAATGGTGTGCCATGAAGGACTCGAACCTTCGACCCTCTGATTAAAAGTCAGATGCTCTACCGACTGAGCTAATGGCACTTAGTTAAGAAAACACTCTTTAGTTTTGCAAGACACCCAAATCTCAGAAAGATTATTCAAGGAGTGGCTCGATTTGTGTGCTGAAGCGTAAGCTTCGAAGATTACTCGTTCGTGCTCTAGCGACTGAGCTAATGGCACGTATTAAATCATATCTTGATTCAGTTTAAGACCGAATGGTGCCGGCAAGAGGACTTGAACCCCCAACCTACTGATTACAAGTCAGTTGCTCTACCAATTGAGCTACACCGGCATTTAAAGTAAGGTAAGCAATACTTTTTTTGCTGATCTTTTGCAGCATGTTAACAACAAGAGTAAATGGTGGAGGATGACGGGCTCGAACCGCCGACCCTCTGCTTGTAAGGCAGATGCTCTCCCAGCTGAGCTAATCCTCCGCTTGAATACTTTTGTCATTAGCCTGGCAACGTCCTACTCTCACAGGGGGAAACCCCCAACTACCATCGGCGCTAAAGAGCTTAACTTCCGTGTTCGGCATGGGAACGGGTGTGACCTCTTTGCCATCATCACCAGACATAGTGACAAAAATTATTATACTATGAAATCCGAAGATTTCAAGCTTTTTTTTTCGAAAGAAGTTATTCTTTCAAAACTAAATAACGTATGATAACAAGTTTTCACTTAGATTTTACACTTTATTAGACTGTGGTTAAGTCCTCGAACGATTAGTATCTGTCAGCTCCACACGTCACCGCGCTTCCACCTCAGACCTATCAACCTGATCATCTTTCAGGGTTCTTACTCACTAATGTGATGGGAAATCTCATCTTGAGGGGGGCTTCATGCTTAGATGCTTTCAGCACTTATCCCTTCCGCACATAGCTACCCAGCGATGCCTTTGGCAAGACAACTGGTACACCAGCGGTGCGTCCATCCCGGTCCTCTCGTACTAAGGACAGCTCCTCTCAAATTTCCTGCGCCCACGACGGATAGGGACCGAACTGTCTCACGACGTTCTGAACCCAGCTCGCGTACCGCTTTAATGGGCGAACAGCCCAACCCTTGGGACCGACTACAGCCCCAGGATGCGATGAGCCGACATCGAGGTGCCAAACCTCCCCGTCGATGTGGACTCTTGGGGGAGATAAGCCTGTTATCCCCGGGGTAGCTTTTATCCGTTGAGCGATGGCCCTTCCATGCGGAACCACCGGATCACTAAGCCCGACTTTCGTCCCTGCTCGACTTGTAGGTCTCGCAGTCAAGCTCCCTTGTGCCTTTACACTCTGCGAATGATTTCCAACCATTCTGAGGGAACCTTTGGGCGCCTCCGTTACATTTTAGGAGGCGACCGCCCCAGTCAAACTGCCCACCTGACACTGTCTCCCAGCCCGATCAGGGCTGTGGGTTAGAATTTCAATACAGCAAGGGTAGTATCCCACCAATGCCTCCACCGAAGCTGGCGCTCCGGCTTCCAAGGCTCCTACCTATCCTGTACAAGCTGTACCAAAATTCAATATCAGGCTACAGTAAAGCTCCACGGGGTCTTTCCGTCCTGTCGCGGGTAACCTGCATCTTCACAGGTACTATAATTTCACCGAGTCTCTCGTTGAGACAGTGCCCAGATCGTTACGCCTTTCGTGCGGGTCGGAACTTACCCGACAAGGAATTTCGCTACCTTAGGACCGTTATAGTTACGGCCGCCGTTTACTGGGGCTTCAATTCAAAGCTTCGCTTGCGCTAACCTCTCCTCTTAACCTTCCAGCACCGGGCAGGCGTCAGCCCCTATACTTCGCCTTGCGGCTTCGCAGAGACCTGTGTTTTTGCTAAACAGTCGCCTGGGCCTATTCACTGCGGCTTTTCAGGGCTATGAACCCTAAAAAGCACCCCTTCTCCCGAAGTTACGGGGTCATTTTGCCGAGTTCCTTAACGAGAGTTCTCTCGCTCACCTTAGGATTCTCTCCTCGCCTACCTGTGTCGGTTTGCGGTACGGGCACCTCTCACCTCGCTAGAGGCTTTTCTTGGCAGTGTGGAATCAGGAACTTCGGTACTAAATTTCCCTCGCCATCACAGCTCAGCCTTTATGAGAAGCGGATTTGCCTACTTCTCAGCCTAACTGCTTGGACGCGCATATCCAACAGCGCGCTTGCCCTATCCTCCTGCGTCCCCCCATTGCTCAAATGGTGAGGAGGTGGTACAGGAATATCAACCTGTTGTCCATCGCCTACGCCTTTCGGCCTCGGCTTAGGTCCCGACTAACCCTGAGCGGACGAGCCTTCCTCAGGAAACCTTAGGCATTCGGTGGAGGGGATTCTCACCCCTCTTTCGCTACTCATACCGGCATTCTCACTTCTAAGCGCTCCACCAGTCCTTACGGTCTAGCTTCAACGCCCTTAGAACGCTCTCCTACCACTGTTCGTAAGAACAGTCCACAGCTTCGGTGATACGTTTAGCCCCGGTACATTTTCGGCGCAGAGTCACTCGACCAGTGAGCTATTACGCACTCTTTAAATGGTGGCTGCTTCTAAGCCAACATCCTGGTTGTCTAAGCAACTCCACATCCTTTTCCACTTAACGTATACTTTGGGACCTTAGCTGGTGGTCTGGGCTGTTTCCCTCTTGACTACGGATCTTATCACTCGCAGTCTGACTCCCAAGGAGCAAGTCTTTGGCATTCGGAGTTTGACTGAATTCGGTAACCCGATGAGGGCCCCTAGTCCAATCAGTGCTCTACCTCCAAGACTCTCATACTTGAGGCTAGCCCTAAAGCTATTTCGGAGAGAACCAGCTATCTCCAGGTTCGATTGGAATTTCTCCGCTACCCACACCTCATCCCCGCACTTTTCAACGTGCGTGGGTTCGGGCCTCCATTCAGTGTTACCTGAACTTCACCCTGGACATGGGTAGATCACCTGGTTTCGGGTCTACGACCACGTACTAAAACGCCCTATTCAGACTCGCTTTCGCTGCGGCTCCGTCTCATCAACTTAACCTTGCACGGGATCGTAACTCGCCGGTTCATTCTACAAAAGGCACGCCATCACCCGTTAACGGGCTCTGACTACTTGTAAGCACACGGTTTCAGGATCTTTTCACTCCCCTTCCGGGGTGCTTTTCACCTTTCCCTCACGGTACTGGTTCACTATCGGTCACTAGGGAGTATTTAGCCTTGGGAGATGGTCCTCCCTGCTTCCGACGGGATTTCTCGTGTCCCGCCGTACTCAGGATCCACTCTGGAGGGAACGAAGTTTCGACTACAGGGTTATTACCTTCTCTGACGGACCTTTCCAGGTCGCTTCATCTACCTCGTTCCTTTGTAACTCCGTATAGAGTGTCCTACAACCCCAAGAGGCAAGCCTCTTGGTTTGGGCTAATTCCGTTTCGCTCGCCGCTACTTGGGAAATCGCGTTTGCTTTCTCTTCCTCCGGGTACTTAGATGTTTCAGTTCCCCGGGTCTGCCTTCATTATCCTATGTATTCAGATAAAGATACTGTTCCATTACGAACAGTGGGTTTCCCCATTCGGAAATCTCTGGATCAAAGCTTACTTACAGCTCCCCAAAGCATATCGGTGTTAGTCCCGTCCTTCATCGGCTCCTAGTGCCAAGGCATCCACCGTGCGCCCTTCATAACTTAACCTAAATGGTCAACCGCATCATAAGATGCGTTTCGCATTTCGTTGTTTGTTTAGACATAAATGTCTAGAAAATCACTAATTATGGTAAGCGTAAATCTCAGTGAATTACTTGTTATCAATTACGTTATCTAGTTTTCAAAGAACAACCGACAAATCGGATGATTTGTCTTCTATCATAGAGAGAATGATCTCTCAAAACTAAACAAAAACCAAAAGCGTCCTCATATCTTCCTTAGAAAGGAGGTGATCCAGCCGCACCTTCCGATACGGCTACCTTGTTACGACTTCACCCCAATCATCTACCCCACCTTAGGCGGCTGGCTCCTTGCGGTTACCCCACCGACTTCGGGTGTTGCAAACTCTCGTGGTGTGACGGGCGGTGTGTACAAGGCCCGGGAACGTATTCACCGCGGCATGCTGATCCGCGATTACTAGCGATTCCAGCTTCATGCAGGCGAGTTGCAGCCTGCAATCCGAACTGAGAATGGTTTTATGGGATTGGCTAAACCTCGCGGTCTCGCAGCCCTTTGTACCATCCATTGTAGCACGTGTGTAGCCCAGGTCATAAGGGGCATGATGATTTGACGTCATCCCCACCTTCCTCCGGTTTGTCACCGGCAGTCACCTTAGAGTGCCCAACTGAATGCTGGCAACTAAGATCAAGGGTTGCGCTCGTTGCGGGACTTAACCCAACATCTCACGACACGAGCTGACGACAACCATGCACCACCTGTCACTTTGTCCCCCGAAGGGGAACCTTCTATCTCTAGAAGTGGCAAAGGATGTCAAGACCTGGTAAGGTTCTTCGCGTTGCTTCGAATTAAACCACATGCTCCACCGCTTGTGCGGGCCCCCGTCAATTCCTTTGAGTTTCAGTCTTGCGACCGTACTCCCCAGGCGGAGTGCTTAATGCGTTAGCTGCAGCACTAAAGGGCGGAAACCCTCTAACACTTAGCACTCATCGTTTACGGCGTGGACTACCAGGGTATCTAATCCTGTTCGCTCCCCACGCTTTCGCGCCTCAGCGTCAGTTACAGACCAGAGAGTCGCCTTCGCCACTGGTGTTCCTCCACATCTCTACGCATTTCACCGCTACACGTGGAATTCCACTCTCCTCTTCTGCACTCAAGTTTCCCAGTTTCCAATGACCCTCCCCGGTTGAGCCGGGGGCTTTCACATCAGACTTAAGAAACCGCCTGCGCGCGCTTTACGCCCAATAATTCCGGACAACGCTTGCCACCTACGTATTACCGCGGCTGCTGGCACGTAGTTAGCCGTGGCTTTCTGGTTAGGTACCGTCAAGGTGCGAGCAGTTACTCTCGCACTTGTTCTTCCCTAACAACAGAGTTTTACGATCCGAAAACCTTCATCACTCACGCGGCGTTGCTCCGTCAGACTTTCGTCCATTGCGGAAGATTCCCTACTGCTGCCTCCCGTAGGAGTCTGGGCCGTGTCTCAGTCCCAGTGTGGCCGATCACCCTCTCAGGTCGGCTACGCATCGTTGCCTTGGTGAGCCATTACCTCACCAACTAGCTAATGCGCCGCGGGCCCATCTGTAAGTGACAGCCGAAACCGTCTTTCCAACTTGAACCATGCGGTTCAAGATACTATCCGGTATTAGCTCCGGTTTCCCGGAGTTATCCCAGTCTTACAGGCAGGTTGCCCACGTGTTACTCACCCGTCCGCCGCTGACCTCCGAAGAGGTCCGCTCGACTTGCATGTATTAGGCACGCCGCCAGCGTTCGTCCTGAGCCAGGATCAAACTCTCCGAAGAAAATTTGTGACTCAATTTGTTGCTGACTTCAAAAATTTAAAACGTTTGGTACGCTTTTGGTTTTGTTTAGTTTTCAAAGATCATTTGCTTCAAGCGAAGCTTTATTAATATAACATTTTGCCGTTTTAAAGTCAAGCGTTAATTTTACTTTTCTTTTTTTTAGGCTGTGTTGCTTTTTCGCGTTTTTCGCGGCAACGAATAATAATATACCACGCTGAAATTCCCTTTGCAATAGCTTTTTTATCATTTTATAAAAAAAGATTTTAATTATCGAAAACGCACTGAATTTGTCTGAAATTCAGTGCGTCATATTCGAATCAGGACTGTTTTAAATGAAGAACATCAAGCAATCTCCTTTTAAGTAAAGCAAATTCCGAACTAGTAATGAGATTTTCTTTCCTTGGCCGTGTAAATTCTACGTTCACTTCTTCTATTAGGCATCCAGGTCTTGGTGAGAGGATGAAGATTCTGTCTGACAGGAAGATAGCTTCATCCATATCATGTGTAATGAATATCACTGTCTGATCTGTTTCCTCGCATATTTGGATAAACCACTTCTGCAGTTCAAGTCTTGTCATCGCATCAAGTTTGCCGAATGGTTCATCTAATAGAAGAAGTTCTTTATTGTTTAGGTATGCTCTTAGGAAATTGGCACGCTGCCGCATTCCGCCTGAGAGCATAAAGGGATAATGCTCTTCAAATCCTGCAAGCCCAAATTTCGGGAAAAGACCGCGAGCTTGAGTGCGCGCCTCATCTCTCCCGGTACCTTGTATTTCTAATGGAAGAATAACATTATCCAAAACCGTTCTCCATGGAAACAATACATCACTTTGGGGCATATAGCCGACAAGACCGGTTTTATTTGTAATATCTTCTCCATTATACTTTACACTGCCTTTAGTCGGCTTATTGATGCCGGCTATAATATCAAGCAATGTGCTTTTTCCGCAGCCGCTTGGTCCAATAATGCTTACAAATTCACCCTTTTTCACATTCAAGTCTGTCGGCATCAGGACATTCTGGTCTTTAGAATAAGATTTGCTGATTTGAGAAAGAGTCAGCATGCTATTTCTTTCCTTCAGGCAGGAATTCATTTGTAAAAGCTTCACTTGGTTCAATGTTCTCTTCAATCAGCTTTCGTTCATACATCCAATCGGCATATCTTTTCCAGACTTTTTCATCTTGAATGCCCCATTGCTTCGCTTTTCCCTGATACTGATCACTTAGCCACACTTGGCTTTCCTTTACTAGCTCAGCATTAATCTCAGGTACATTTTTAATCAGAATATCCGCTGCTTCTTCCGGCTCTTCAATGGCAAATTGATAACCCTTTGATGTAGCCTTCATGAAGGACTGAACCATTTCTTTGTCTTTTGCAATTTTGGATTCGCTGGTTGCAATAACCGGAGTGTAATAGTTTAATGCTGGATCAAGGTCTTTTAAATAGATGTAGTTCAATTCAATTCCCTGGCGAGCAGCCTCAACCCCATCCCATCCCTGGAAAATCCATTGAAAGTCTGTATCGCGTCCGATCGACTTGAAAAAGTCTGTTGCTCCAAGCGTGACATAATCCACTTTTTCAAAGTCTGCATTCGATTTATCCATTACAGCTTTAATAACAGCTTCTTCTGTAGGAGAACCCCATCCCCCGTAACGTTTTCCTTCAAAATCCTTTGGAGAAGTGATGTTTTCTTCTTTTAAAGAAGCAAATGCAGAAGTATTCTCCTGTATGATTGCTCCTATTGAAACAATCGGCACACCTGTTGATCTTGCGTGTGTAATATTCTCCTGATGGCTGACAGCAAAATCAACTTCACCAGAGGCAACAATCTGATCCGCACTGACTCCTTCACCAGGTTCAACTATTTCAACATCAAGACCTTCTTCTTTATAGAAGCCATTTTCTTTCGCTGCATAAATGCCTGTATGATTTGTATTTGGAAACCAATCCAGCATAATCTTCACTTTTTTTAATTCCTCATCAGAGGATTTTTCTGCCGATCCGCATCCAGATAAGATGAACACTAAACTAAATAGAATAAATACGAGTTGTTTCATTTTTTCTCCCCCGTGCTAGTTAGAATGCTTTTGCTGCTTATATTTCCAAGGCATCATGATTCTTGCCAGTATTTCAATAAGTGTAAAAATGATTAAGCTTAAACCTACTATTAAGACGATTGTTGCAAATACTTTATCTGTCAGAAACGATTGGGAGGATCGAGTCAATAGAATTCCGAGTCCTTTGCTTGCACCCAGCCACTCTCCGATAACCGCCCCCATCACACTGTATGTTCCGGCTATTTTCAACCCTGAAAAAAAGAAAGGTGTTGCAGCTGGAAGCTTCAATTTTAAAAACATCTGTCTGCGGCTTGCTCCAAGCGTTCTCATGAGCTTCACCATATCCCTGTCTACTAAACGGAAGCCGTCAGAAAGATTGATGGCGATCGGAAAGAAACAAACGAGCGCCACGACAATTACTTTAGGAAAAATGCCGAATCCAAACCAGATGATAAGCAATGGAGCAAGCGCTATTATTGGAATGGTTTGTGAAAGAACAAGCAGCGGTTCAACTGCTTTTCGAACCCAATCTGACAGGTCTATTAAGATAGCAATCAATACGCCCGCTGTTACAGCGATCAATAAACCAAGTACTGCTTCCGACAGAGTCTGCAGGATATGTCCGCCTATCGTTCCCCTCATTTCAGCAAGCGTGATGAAAATATGAGTCGGACGAGGCAGAATCCAATTTTCCACTTTTGAAACGATGACAGCCAATTCCCACAAAAAGAGGAATGACAGCAGCACTATACCAGGAAGCGCTATTCCTGAAAGTGTTTTAACGGTATTTCTTAAGTTTTTCATCCATTGTGACCCCTTCTTTTGGGCGGTAATGAATTTTCATGTGAGTCATTACCTCGGTTGCACCGGCTGAAATACAGGCATCCTGCGCTTGCTTAACGATATCAATCAATTCATCTAGCTCTCCCTCCATAACCGTCTCCATCGCACCTACCTCATATTTAACTCCTGATCGCTGAACAACCTCGATCGCTTTGTCGACAATTTCATATGTATTCCCTTCTGATGATTTAGGCAGCACCTGAAATGCTAGATTTACACTGGACATTCTTTATCCTCCTTAAAATTTATTAATATATGAATATCTGACCGAACAACAAAAAAGGCTGCCACTGGGGCAGCCTTAACGCATTCGCAAAGTTATGGAAAAGTAATGCATCTTCCGCATTCCCTCCGCTGGCATTACCCAGATCAGGTTAAAGGGTCGATACAAGAATCAGTATCCTCTCAGCCAAGTTCACTCAGCTCCCCTGCATATATTGAATTCATGGAAACTATAGCAAGATTTTGGATCCTTGTAAAGACAGATAAAAGAGCTTTCCATTCTTTTCTGAAAAAAATCAAGATTTAGTCTTGTCGAATTTTGCAACTTCCTGTATAGTAGTGTCTAAATCATATATTGCATTTGACCACTTGGGGAGCCATTCGGCTGAGAGTGAACGTTATGTTCAGACCCGTTGAACCTGTATAGTTAAAGCTTACGTAGGGATGTGGCGATGGATTCAAGTGATAACCCAACCAAAGCAGTGCGTGGAAACCATCCGACATTCCCCGCATTGCTTTTTATTATGGAAAAAAACTGCCCCGGTCAATGCTGAAAAGGGGAAGAGCTATGCAGACAAATACACGTCTAGTTTTTTTAGTAGAAGCAGCGATTCTATCAGCAATTGCATTTCTGCTTGATTTAGCAACAAGCTTCATTGGCAAAATGCCTCAGGGAGGGTCAATTTCGCTTGCAATGATTCCAGTCCTGATCATGGGTTTTCGCCACGGATTAAAGGGAGGACTGCTGACAGGCTTTTTACTTGGCGTTTTGCAGACGATTATGGGCTACACCACAATTGTGCATCCAGTCCAGGGTTTTCTTGACTATTTTGTTGCATTTACCGTGGTAGGTGCCGGAGGAGTTTTCTATAAACAAGTCCAAAGCTCTCTGAATCCTCTTAACAGAGGACGATTAATTGCTTACGTAGTAGCAGCGGCTTTTCTGGGAAGCTTCCTTAGATTTGCTGCACATACACTTGCCGGCGCTATTTTCTTTGCAGAATTTGCAGGCGATAAGCCCGTTCTGCTGTATTCAGCCGGCTATAACGCTTCCTACATGGTGCCTACATTTATCATTTGCTCAATCGTCTTAGTACTGATGCTCACTGCTTCTAAATCACTTGTCTTAAAAAGAAAATAGATTCTGTCAAAAGCACCGATTTTTTTCGGTGCTTTTTTATCCTATTAAAATTTATATAATTTCTTCCATTCATGTCTATTCCAGCGCCTGACTCTTCGGTCAGAACTTATTTCTTGTCATAAACACTCTATCATCAGCATGTACTAGTAGTAATAGATTTCTTATGGAGGGCAAATGATGAATCTATCCTTCTCATTGATGATGATAACATTTTTATTGTCGATTATTCATTTTCTATATGGTTATTTTGAAGCGATAAGGATCAGCAACGAAGAAGAATTAGTCAACGGCTGGTCTATGATTTTCTCTTTCCCGCTTGGGTTTGTATTCGCATATTTTGCTTCGGTATTTCATCAGCAGGTTTTACCCCACTAAAAAGAAACGCGACAAGGTCACGTTTCTTTTTTCATTACCTCTATTAATTTCTCTAAGTACGGATCCAATTCCTCAAATGAGTATCCAGCACTTTCAGCCTTTGACACATTCAGTGTCCATTCACCTGATAATCCATAAGGTGAAGCATTCTCTTTCGCAATCTCCCTTGTCACAATCGCTTTTTTCCCGACAGCACATCCGATTTTAAGCAGAAGATCATTCAGTGACAGACTTTTTTCAAAAGCGGCATTGTATGCACCCGTTAAGGTTTTTTCTCCAGCCATATACAAGAATCCCGCTGCGTCCTCAGCTGAAGTATAGCTGTAAAAATATCCAGGATCTGCAATTCCAATCGGTTCCTCGTTCTTCACCTTTTTCACATGAAATAAAAAGCGTTCCGTATAATCATCTATTCCGATTACCAGAGCAGGTCTTACAGCGGCAACAGGCACATCCGCATTCTGAAAAAGATAGGCTTCTGCACTGCGTTTCGCTTCCTGATAGCCGCTTATCCCTTTATAGTCTTTGCGCTCTTTAAAAGAAGGCTCATACGACAGAGGATCAAAGTCCTCTTCTGTCTTCCCTCTCCCAAATTCATAGACTGCCATTGTCGAAGTGAAAATATAATGCCTGATTTTGCCGTGTAGCGCTTCATAAGCAGATTTTGCTTCAAGCGGCGAAAAACACGATTGATCATAAACAACGTCCCATTGTTTATGATCAAAGGCTTTAATCATTGATTCTTTGTTTTCACGATCGATAATCAGACGCTCTACGCCATCTCCAAAGTCATCATGAGTTCTTCCTCTTGTTGCAATCGTCACTTTTGCCCCATTTTCAAGCAGATTATGAACAAGTCTTTTGCCGAAAAATTGCGTTCCGCCCAGTATTAATGCTCGATTCACAGTGATCCCTCTTTCCTTTTCAATGCAGCTGCCAGTTTCGACAAATCACGCCATCCAAATGCGGTCTCCTGATGATCTGTCCCATCAATCGTATAGACGTCCTCTGCGATCCTTTCGGGCAAAAAGCGTTCATAGAATCCTTTTGAAGGATTCTCATCCATTACCCACAGCAGCATAGATTGATAGTTTTTCCGAAGCAGTTCATTTGCAGTTGCCTCTACAAGCCTGCGCCCGATGCCTGCTCCCTGCACTTCTTTTAATAGATAGATCGCATATAATTCCCCATCAAATCCATATTCCTTTGTCCGCTCTGGTCCGAAGCCTGCAAACCCTGCTATTTGGCCATCCTGATTTTCTGCCACAAAAACAGTCTCCGGATCAATAGACACCCACATTTTTTCTTTGCTTTCATATGTAAGACTTTCAAGATATTCATCTGCTACAATACCTTTATAGGTTGTTCTCCAGCTGTCCACGTGAACAACTGCGATTTGCTTCGCATCTTCTTTAACAGCTTTTCTTATTCTAAAATTCATTTTCAACACTCCTTGCTGAAAAAATTCGACAAGCGAAAATTAAATCCCTACCTCTAAAAGGAGTTTCTTTTCATAAAACAGAATATGTTCATAGACTAAGGCAAAACGGAGGCTTCAAGTGAAAATACTTCTGCATAGTTTCTTATCAATCCTGTATATCGTTTATTTCACCGGTGTGTTTTACGTTCTGTTTCTCTTTTTAAATATACCTGCAAGCGTAATCGCAGGAAGCGTTATAACGCTTTTGCTGCTTGGCTTGTTTATCTATTCTATATACGAGTTGATCCACCGCAAGGAAAGGAATCTGCTCTTTTTCAAGGGACTGTCAGGATCCATCTTCCTTTCCATCACAACCTTCAGTTTAATTATTACCTTGTTCTTCGTAGTCCTAATGAATGTAATGACGACTCATTTCAACTATCAAAATATCAGTCCCAGGGAGAAATTTGAGTTTCAGGTGAACGCTTTTTTGCCGATTGATCCTTATGAAGAATACAAAGAAACTGCTGAAACGAAGAAAATTTCTCATCTTACTGTTTACTATTCCTCTCTTAATAAAAGGGATATCCAGCTGGTTGAAGACGAATTCGATCACGCAAGGAGCATCAGCACCCGCTTGTTCGGCAAGATCGAGGATCAGCCCATTGACCTGATTCTCCTTGATGAATCGCCGGACTCGCTGCAGGAGCTTGAATATTTGGATTATATGGGGTTTTACGATCATGTGAAAGAAACCATGGCCATCGTGATTCCGGATGATCTCGATGCCGCATCTCCGCTTGTCGTGGAAACCTTTTACCATGAATATGCCCATTACTATATGGAGAAAGCATTAGAGAAAATGGAAATCGAATCGCTGAAAATTCCAATCTGGTTTAATGAGGGCGTTGCAGAATATGCTGGCTATAACGGAGAGGATGCAAAAATCCCCATCGACAAGGTGATCCCTTTCGATGAGCTAAGAAATCCCGGAAGCTGGGCAAATGCATTGGAAGACAGTCCGGAAGCGGAAGTGTATACTCAGAGCTACTACGCCGTTAAAATTTTGGCAGATGAATTTGGAGAAGACATTATCCGGGATCTCCTTCTTGAAACAGGAAAACAAAACAGCTTTGAAAAAGCTTTGAAAAAGAAGACGAAGTATACGTTTAAAGATCTGGAAAAGAAAATCATGGAAAAACAAAAAAGGACTCGGAATTGAGTCCTTTTATTTGTTTACAGCGCTTGTTCACTTGAAATCTCAGCCACGTCTTTCTTTTCAAAAAGAAACAGCATGACGCCAATGATAATGATTCCTCCGCCAATTAATTGCGTAAGAATAACCGTCTCTTCAAGGAAGTAATACGCAAGAATAATCGATCCAACCGGCTCAAACAGAATGGCAACAGAAATGACATTTGTCGAAATCCATTTCAGCGACCAGTTAAATAGCGAATGCCCAAGCAATGTCGGGACAATTGCAAGCAGCAAAAAGTACAGCCAATCCTGTTTCTGAAAACCTGTCAGAGGATAGCTTAACAGCACACAGTAAAGGAATAATGTCACTGAGCTGACCGCATAAACGATAAACGTGTATAGCGTCAGCGTATGGCGCTTTCTCACACCTTGGCCAAACAGCAGGTAAGCCGTTACCATCGCACAGGCTGCAAGCGCAAGAAAGTCTCCAAACAGCGCAAGCCCGCTGATCCGGAAATCTCCCCAGCTGATCACAACACTGCCTGCAATTGCAAGCACGGCACTAAGTATAGCCCTCGCTGACACCCTCTCTTTAAAGAAGAAATAGGTGCCAATAAACGCAAACAGCGGCTGAAGAGTCACCAGCACAACTGAACTTGCTACAGAAGTGTAGTTCAGCGATTCAAACCAGAGAATAAAATGAAAAGCAAGCAGTACACCTGCCAAAATTGAATAGCTCCAGTCTTTCTTCGTTAACGTTTTAATATGAGGCAGCGATTTTGCCAAAAACAGCGGCAGAACGATGAGTGTTGAGAAAAACAGGCGATAAAACGCGATAACTGGAGCAGGTGCAGAGGTCAGCTTTACAAAAATAGCAGATGTTGAAACCGCCGCAACTCCAATTGCGAGTGCCAGATAAGGATAAAATGTTGATTTATTCATGATCGTTCCCCTTTTTAAAATACATTTCTTCTATTATACTGCAACTGCTTCTGCATTTTTTAGAGAATAATAGTTTTCAAAACTTTCTAAAAATAGTTTATAATGAAAGCGTAATCATTCTTTTTGTCCAGGGAGGTCCCATGCAATCACTAAAAAATAAAACCATCGGCCAATTATTGAAGGAAACTGTGTCAAAATACGGAAGCCAGGATGCCATTGTCTATTCAAAGGAAAACATCCGCTATACGTATGATGAATTTTACAGCGAAACAACGAAGCTTGCAAAAGCCTTAATGGGTCTTGGCGTAAAAAAGGGTGAAAACATTGCCATTTGGGCAACCAACGTCCCTGAGTGGCTCCTGCTGCAGTTCGCATCTGCACGCATTGGCGCCATACTTGTTACCGTCAACACAAGCTACCAAAGCAGCGAGCTCGAATACCTGCTGAAGCAGTCTGACTCCACCACTCTGTTCTTAATTGACGGCTTTAAAGGAACATCTTATGTCGACATTGTCCGCTCCATCACGAATTCAGCTTCTGCAGAGAAATACAAACAAATTGAAGCACTGCCGCACTTAAAAAACCTCATTTACATAGGAAATCAAAAAGCACCCCATGAGATGTACAGCTGGAATGAGCTTCTCGATCATGGATCTAAAGTTACTGATGAAGAGCTTGCCGAACGAGAGAGCCTATTAACTCCTGAGGGCGTCATCAATATGCAATACACCTCAGGCACAACCGGCTTCCCTAAAGGTGTCATGCTCACTCATCACAATATTGTCAACAACGGCTTCCTTGTCGCAAGCTCAATGAATTTAACGAATCAGGACCGTTTATGCATCCCGGTCCCATTCTTCCACTGCTTCGGCTGCGTTCTTGGCGTTCTGGCATGTGTATCTGTCGGAGCAGCCATGGTGCCAATCGTGGAGTTTAATCCCGATCTTGTCCTTCAGACCGTTGAAAAAGAAAAATGCACAGGACTTCACGGAGTGCCAACGATGTTTATCGCTGAGCTGAACTCTCCTAACTTTAAAAACTATGACCTCTCAACCTTGAGAACAGGGATTATGGCGGGCTCAACCTGTCCAATTGAAGTCATGAAAAAAGTCATCAATGAAATGGGCATGTCAGAAGTAACGATTGCTTACGGCCAAACAGAGTCCTCACCTGTTATTACACAGACAACAGTGACAGACTCCATTGAACGCAAAGTTGAAACAGTCGGCAAATCCCATCCTCATGTAGAAGTGAAAATCATTGACCCGCTTACAGGCAAGGAAGCAGCACCTGGAGTTCAGGGAGAGCTTTGCACAAGGGGCTACCTCGTCATGAAAGGCTACTACAAAATGCCTGAAGCAACAGAAGAAGCGATTGATAAAGAAGGCTGGCTTCATACCGGTGATCTGGCTACAATGGATGAACACGGCTATATCGTCATTACCGGACGACTGAAGGACATGATCATCCGCGGCGGAGAAAATGTCTACCCTCGTGAAATTGAAGAATTCCTTTATCGTCATGAAGATATCATGGATGTTCAGGTAATTGGCGTTCCTGATGAAAAATACGGAGAAAAAGTAGCTGCATGCATCGTTCCAAAAGAAGGAGCCACCCTGACGGCAGAAGACATAAAAGCATTCTGCAAAGGACAGCTTTCCCATTATAAAATTCCTGAATACTATTATTTCGTCAAAGACTACCCGATGACCGCTTCAGGAAAAATCCAAAAATACAAGCTCAGAGAGCAAGTAAAAAACCATCTAACACAGGAACTGTCAGGAAGAAGCTGAAAAAAGAACTTTGTCCATCACTTTGATAGAATTAAGATGAAGGGAGAGATCAAGATGCTGGAACATTCACAGGCAGTACGCGCTGAATTACTGATCGAAGTCAAAAACATGACAGATGAACAGTTCAACCAAAAACCATCACAGGACGTTTGGAGCCCAGGCCAAATCCTTCAACATCTTTACTTAATGGAGCGTGTCATCACAGGAGGCATGAAACAGGTTCTCATGTCGGGCGAAAAGAAAGAAATAAGCGAAAAACCGCTGGAATTGGTCATCGACCGTTCCCGCAAAGTCCATGCACCCGAAAACCTCAAACCTGCCGAAGGATCATACGTAAAAGAAGAACTTTTATCAAAACTTGAAGAATCACGCCGAGAGCTGATTAACTTTGCAGAAACGGCACCCGTCCAAGCCCTGAAAGAAAAAGCAATGAAGCACCCTTACCTTGGCGAGCTTTCCTTAAAGCAATGGGTTGAGTTTATTGGGTATCATGAAAAAAGGCATTTGCTGCAATTAGCAGAAGTGAAAAGTGAGGCTATTAAGAAGTAAGAGGATTTTCCTCTTGCTTTTTTATAGCAGACATATCGTTTAATAATGGAATTTAATAGAAAAACCCGAGTATACAGACGCGGTGAATTCATTGGCGATTTCCGTTTTCTATACCGAAACCACAGGCTGGGACCGAATCGGCAACTTAAACACTTCGACCCGCTTGGTGAAAGCACTAAAAATGGACTTTGAGTCCATTATCCGCCATTCCGAAAGTGTCATAAACGGAAACGCCGACACCATCCAAACCCTGCACCGCTATTTTCATAACTTGGATATCGTAATTAATGGGTATGTGTATGAGGACTTTTCGAGCGTGGTTGAGAGTGAGTGAGGCTTTAATAGTCTATTCTAAAGTAACAGTCAAAATATTTTTGTTTTGACTGTTACTTCCTATTGCAAGAATGCTTCAGAGGCAGTATAATTTATAATATCGCAAATGAAATTTTGCAGATTCCTATATACGGGGCATTAGCTCAGCTGGGAGAGCGCTACGCTGGCAGCGTAGAGGTCATCGGTTCGATCCCGTTATGCTCCATCAAAAAAACCCTTGAATATCAAGGGTTTTTCTAATTTCATTCAAAAGAAGAATTTCTCTAAATTGTATTTCTTCTAAAGGGGGCTATTGCGGAATAGCCTTCTTAATTATTAAAAGGCCCGATGTACATACTCAGGGCTTTTTTTGTATTCTCAAACTTCTTTTTTGTCTAAATATGCAAGATAATTCACTTAGAAATCAGTTCTCATTTTGCAGGGTATATATAATGTTATCCCGCTTCAACAAATCCCCTTGCATTTTTTTCTGCTAAATACGTTGCTAATCTCCATTCCAACCTTTTATATCATCAAAAAAACGGGTATAAATTGCAGTGCAATTTAATACCCATTTTGGCTTTATTTTTATGCTTTCTCCTCAAAACGGAACCCGTTATATAGAGAACAAATTTTTTCTATTGTTGAAACTTAAAGGATATCCAAGCTGATTGCTAAAGCTGCTAATACTTGAATTAAAACTTGAATTGTAACAACAACATCTAAATCTAATGCGCCTACGTTAACATTATGAGAATCCTGGATGATAATTTCTTGCTCATTTTCTTGTTCAATTCTTGCAAACTGGAACAACTCTTGAGTAAATCTATCAGCTTGCTCACTATCATCAGCAAATGAAAGTCTGACAATTAGGGTAATTGCTGCTTGAATTGCTGCTTGAAGTGCAACTGCAGCCTGCACATCAATCGTTAATACGTTCACATCAGTAGAATCTACAATCTTAATTCTTTCTGAAGATCTTTGAGAAATACGAGCACTGTTTCGAGCTCTTTGAGAAACTTCTATTCCTTCAAGTTGATTGTTTTCATTTTCTCTTTCACCGCCAACGCCATTTCCATTACAATTTTGAAAAATCACTCTGTTTCTAGCCAATTTATTTCCCCCCTTTCTGAGTCATTACATTCTTAAGAAATTCTTCTACTTGATCATTTAATTGAGTAACCATTTGTTTTAGAGGCTTCTTCTTCTCCTCTGGAATGGCTCTGAGCTTTGAATTAATACCGTATTTTTCTAATAGCATTTGAACAAATAGGTTTGTTGTATTCCTGTCCATAGCGATCTCTCCTTTCACCATATTTTATTCATGAAGTGAGCAGTCGATTGGGGGAATATACTCCGGCAAATACACATTTTTCGACTATTTTTTTATATGTTTCGGAGAAATCATCTGGATGGACATTATCTTGCGGAAGAATCTTCATAATTTTTTCAACAATTTTTCCGACCTCAAATGACAAAAATGTGCTTTTTATGCATATCTATAACCTATTCCATTACTTAAAAGTTTGCATACTCTATAATTATAGAATTATATATTGTAGTCGGATTTATTATTAGATGGTCAATCTATAATTCTGTTGTTTTCCTTCCTATTTATACAGGTGAGATTTTCACCTGTCTTTTTTTCTTCTATTGCCATTTAAATAAAAATTATACAGAAAGAGTTGATTTTAATAGTTATGCTTTCCTATTTCGATTTAAAAAACAAAACCGCTATTGTTACTGGAGGAGGTAAAGGTCTTGGATCCCAGATTGCAATAGCTCTTGCTGAAGCTGGCGCTAATATTGTCTTATGCTCACGTGACATAAAAGCATGTGAATCGATGTGTGATGAGCTACAGAAAACAGGTACAAAAACACTTGCCCTTAAATGTGACGTTACTAACCACCAGGACATAAAAAATGTATTATCTGAAACAATGAAGGTATTCGGAACAGTAGATATTTTAGTAAATAACAGTGGTACATCTTGGATATCTCCATCACTTGAACTGCCTGAAGACAAATGGGACAAAGTAATGAATGTAAATTTAAAAGGAGTATTTTTATTTAGTCAGGAAGCAGGAAAAGTCATGGTGAAGCAAGGAGGAGGAAAAATTATTAACATCGCATCTGTCACAGGTTTTGGAGGGACTGCTCCAGAGCTTCTCGACACAATTGCCTATAACACAAGTAAAGGGGCCGTTATGACATTTACGAAAGATTTAGCCGTTAAATTAGCACGCAGCAATATCCAAGTAAATGCAATTGCACCAGGGTTCTTCCCGACTAAGATGACTCAAGAAATTCTGAAAGGAAGTCAGAGTATATTGGGAAAAGTACCTGCAAAACGTTTTGGAAATGATTCAGACCTAAAAGGAGCGGCTATTTTCTTAGCATCTAATGCTTCCAATTATGTGACTGGTCATATTCTAGTTGTCGATGGTGGAATAACCGCACAAGTTTAGTTTAATTAAAGGGGGATAAAATTTGGACAACAAAAAAGATACTCCATTGGCCGATATTATTAAGAAATATGGACTTAAGACAGAGAGGGAACTAAACGCTCATATTCAAAAAAGATTAAATAATGAAAAGGTAATTAAAACACTTTCAGAGAAAAGCAGTTTACAAGCAAAGAAAATAGTTCAACTCCAACAGATTATGGAAATTATTTCTAATATCCTTAACTTTCCTACAAAGAACGATATTGCTAATACATCAAAACTCGTTATCCAATCTGAAGAAAAAATAGATTCATTGGAAGAAAATATGATGCAGCTTAATAAATCAATTGAGGATGTTAAAAGGCTCCTGATAAAAGAAGAAAAAGAAGGAATTAACCTTCAAGAGGACAAACAAAGAAATGATACTCTCATCCTAATGAAAAATACAAAAAGAAGAAGAGGCTAAAAAGCTAATATTATTGAATTGAAAAGTGGTGGTAAGATGAAAAATAAAAATCAAATATTAGGTATTAATAACATATTCTCTTCTATTGATACCAAAAATTCTAATTTGTCTAGATACTCTATATGGAAAAGGAATAAAGCTACTTTATGGTATTATCCATCTCCAGAAAAGAAATATATTACTCCTATTTTTCTTATATATTCTCTGGTTAACCGACCTGATATCTTGGACCTTCACCCTGGTCTCAGTGTGATCGAATCATTTATATTAAATGGATTTGACGTGTACTTGATTGATTTTGGAACACCTGGGTATGAAGATAAGGATATAACTTTGGATGATTATATTGAAAAGTACATTCAAAAAGGTGTTCAGAGAGCATTGTTACACTCTAATGCTAAAGAAATTACTGTAATAGGTTACTGCCTGGGAGGAACATTAGCTGCAATTTATACAGCAATTGCTAAAGAACCTGTAAAGAACTTAATTTTATACGTAACACCTCTAGATTTTAGCACAGTTCCATCCTTTGATACCTGGGCTAAAGCATTAAGAGAAGACGCTGTGAATTTTGATGAAATTATTACTGTTTTCGGAATCCTGCCGCCTGCATTTGTAAAAGTAGGAATGCGCCTTCTTACCTCACCTGTCTACATTACTCCTTACCTCTCCCTTATCAGCCGTGCAAATGATGAAGCTTATGTACGAAAGTGGCTGAGCTTTAACAGATGGATGAAAAGTTATCTTCCTCTTGTAGGAGCTACAGTTAGAAATCTTATGAATGACTTAGTGAAAGATAATAAACTTGTTAAAGGAAAACTTTTAATAAATGGCAAGAAAGCTAATCTAAAGAATATCACGTGTAATTTACTGGTTATATCTTCAGAGGAAGATCGGCTAGTATCAAAAGAGCAGACATATTCAATTATTGAACTTGCTTCCAGTAAGGATAAAACGTACGCACTAAGCAAAAATGGTCATGCCGGCTTTACAGTGAAAAAGGGACATTTACCTGAGTATATAGATCAATGGCTTCCCCCAAGATCTTAAGTAAGAAAGGAGATTAATTTGGAGAACATGTATCAATATTACGAAACAGATCCATACATTGAATTGACTGGGTTTTCTGGCATCGTATATTACAGTTTCCTTGCTGACCTCAAATTAGCTGCATTAAATAATAAATATGACATTCATTCACTAGCTTTCACTGTTTAAAGAAAATAAAGTACCATTTTACTGCATGTTCAAGGTGTAAGTGTAAATGTTCCATCAGGTGCTTCTACTATTAGATAAGTAAAGTAACACCTTTTAATCCAGGTTTTACTAAAGATCCAATATTTTCAATTAGGAGCGCAACAAACAACCCAATACGCCTAGCTGTTTGCTGCGTTTTCTGAATACTTAAGAAAAGTTAATTAACAATACCATAATGCCATTTACGAGCTTTATCTATTTTACAAATTCTGCTCTCAATGAAGAAGGGAGTCACCGCTTCATAAAGCGTTATTTAATGAAATTTTATTTGAATTGATTCTTTTTTAATAGCATTTGATGCGGGTTTAACTGTCCAGTTTACAAGATTAATAATAAGTATAATCAACTTTCCTCATTAGGAAAACTATCAGCCAGTTTGCGAAAGGCCTCATTATTCAATAAAAATAAGAATTCCCAGTACAACTATTAACAAAGAAAATAAATAGACCAAGTCTTTTGCTGCTATTTTAGTTGTTTGATAATACGTTCGGTGTCTTGTACCCGTAAATCCACGTGCTTCCATTGCTATAGCAATTCGTTCTGATTTTCGTATTCCTTGAGTAAACAGCGGTAAAGAGTACCTCATAAAAGCTTTCCAACTATTTTTTTGCTTATAGCCTCTTACTTTATGAGCAGTCTTCATTTGGTTTAGTTCAGATTGGAATAATGGGATAAAGCGGAACCCTGCTAATAGCCCATACGCCCATTTAGGTGAAAGTTTACATTGATGAATCAAACTCATAATGAACAAAGTTAAGTCTGTTGTAGAGGTGAATAATAATCCATACGTTACAAACCCTAACATACGTAATGCTAAAGTTAAGCCATGATTCATACTCTCTTGGGTAATATGAAACCAGGCCCATTTCCAAATTGTTTCTTGCCCTTCACCAAATGCCGCCATCATCCAAAATACAAGAATAAAAAATCCTAAATAAGGAAAAAGCCTTTTCATAAGGAATGAAATTCGCCATCCGCCTAAAAATATCCCGAGTAATACCGCAAAAAACCATATCAATAAAGTCACTTTTGGATGTGAAATTGTCATCAATATAAACATAATTAAAAAATGGGAAAGTAATTTGCATGAAGGATTTAGAGTAGCGAGAAATGAATGGTTAGCCTTCATAAAAAATACTCTCCTTTCGTGCATGCATCAATTGGTAATGGAGCGGCGGAATTAACGCACTTTTACATAGAAGATTTTGATCAGAAAACAACCGATATGGTGTCCCTTGATAGGTCACTCTCCCTTTGTTGAAGAGAATTACTTTATCTGAAAAATCATCAACTAAATCCATATCGTGAGTCACCATTACAATGGTTGTTCCCTGTTCCTGTCTCTCTTTCAGGCGTTTAATAAGCTCTCTGGCTGTCTTTTCATCCTGACCGAAAGTTGGTTCATCAAGTAATAATAAATTTTGATCAAACAACAACATAGTCGCTACACTTAACCGCCGTTTTTGTCCTAAACTCAATGTAAAAGGGTGAGCATTGTGATAAGATTCCAATCCAAACTCCTGTAGTAATTGGTTCGTTTTTGTATGAATCAGCTCTTCAGGCCAATTTCTTTGTCGGCCGCCAAAGGCAATTTCATCAAATACCGTATCCGTTATAAATTGAAGTTCTGGATTTTGAAAAACAAAGCCCGCTTTTTCATATAATTCTCGATCTGACCATTTTTTCAGTTCAGTATCTTGAAAGTGAATTTCCCCTTTTTTAATTGGCTCCAAGCGAATAAGACTTTTTAAGAAGGTGCTTTTCCCGCTTCCATTTTCACCTACAATCGAAATCCATTCCCCTTTATGGATTTTTATATTAATGTCTCTCACTATTGCCTTCTTCCTATAACCAATTTCAACATTTTCGATGCTGATAAAAATATCCTCTTTTTTGTATTCTTTGGTTTTTGAAATTGACTTCGTTTCTATCATATTTGAAAGTTTGATAGATAACGGGTGTGAGTTATTATGAACAACTTCCATCCATTTTTCCGGAAATAATTTCGGCCTCCAAATACCAGCTTCTTTCATTTGATTATTAAAATTCAGCAGAATCTCTTTCGGCTTCCCATCCCCGATAATACTCCCGCTTTCATTTATGATCACGACCCTATCCATCCATTCGATGCAGCCGTCTAATACATGTTCTACAAAAACCATCGTTTGGTTTGTCTTTTGCGAAATTTGATTCAATAAATCAAATATCTCGTTCCTGCCAGCAGGGTCTAATTGGGCTGTTGGTTCATCAAAGAACAAGACTTCTGGTTCTAATGCTAATAAACAAGCTAATGCCAACCTTTGTTTCATACCACCGGATAATGTTTCAATTGGTGTTTTCTTATCTATCTTTAGCCCTGCTTTATCCATCAAGTCAGAAATCATTTTGTCCATATCGTTTCGCGGAATAGATCGGTTTTCGAGACTAAAAGCAATCTCCTCACCCACATGAAGCATACAAAATTGAGAATCAGGATCTTGAAACATAACGCCGGCATCTTTCCTGAGGAATACTTCACCACTCACTTCTGCCTCAATATGCTCAGGGATAATACCTGCAAGAGCGGAAATCAAAGTAGATTTCCCACTCCCGCTAGGCCCTAGTATTAATACTTTCTCACCTTTATTTATTGATAATGTGATATTGCTGAGTATTTTTTCAGAACGATTATAAAAGCGAATAGATAGATCCTTACATCCCAGAAACATTTCCATTTAAGTGTTCCCTTTTCCTTTTTTCCTTCATAATTTCATATTGTTCTAAAACACCTGTTTTTGCCAGTGAGTCCACGACTGCTTTCGCTAACCAGCCACCGAGAATCATTCCGCTTATCACATGAATTACTAACGTAACAAAAAATACTTCTGTCGTGTAATATCCAAAACCGTTGGCGATTAAGTTATAGATCATGCTTCCAACCGCTGCAAGAGCCCCAGACAGCATTAATGTAAACAGGTTGTAGCGTTTATATCTGAATATCGCGAATGCGATTTCTGAACCAATACCTTGAAAGACGCCAATTAAAAGGGCCGATAGACCAAAATGACTTCCTGTTAATAACTCTACTGCTGCCGCTGCAACCTCTGCAATAAGCGCCGCACCCGGTTTTCGGATAATATACGCTACTATTGGACTGGCAATCACCCAAATCCCAAACATAAATCCTGCGCCCACCGGCCCCACAATAGCGGAAATCGGAATCCAAAGAGTAGACCATCCTAAATAAATAACTCCACAAGCCACCGCTAGAATGACAGCAAGAACTACTTCTTTCATCTTCCAGCTCATCACTTAACTACCTCCATTTTCACAGGCCATTCTTCGAGTTTATAGGCCATATCCCAAAACATATATTCAAGCTGACAACTTATTAAAAAATGTTCTTTCATCTTTTCTTTTTCTCTCTCTGTTGCTTCCTTTGCCCACTCATCTATCCGGTCACAAAATTTGGTTGTAATCGAATCTGTACGATTCCCATAAAAATTTATCCAATCATAAAATGGATGAGAGCGGTCTGGATTAACTTCATTTAATATTCTTTTCCCAATCTCCCAATATGTCCACGGACATGGTAATAAGACAGCTAAAATTTCCCCTAGTGTTCCTTCGTGTGCAACTGTAAGCATATGACGTATGTAATGATGGGAAGATGGTGATAACGGATACCCTTGTAATACTTCATATGGAACTCCCGCTACTTGACAAAAGTTATTATGCGGGTGGATTTCACTTTTTAATATAAATGAAATTTGCTGATTAAACATATCCATATCTTCACGATTCTCACACTTCGAGACCGCTATTCCATAGATTCTGATAAAGGAACTCAAATATTCAAAGTCCTGTTTAACATAATGAATTAATTGTTCCTTTTTTAATTCCCCATTGGCAATTCCTTGGACAAAAGGATGTTCGAAAATCGCATGAAAGATAGGATTTGCTTCTTTTCTTAGTTCTGCTGAAAAACTCATATATTTAGCCCCCTTATTGGTTATAACGGGAAGACACTATAGGGAGCGGCTACTATAAGTTAAATACGAAAAAACCGCTCCAAAAATGGAGCGGCAGAATAATTGTATATATTCATACACGGACTCCACTTTCCTACGCTAGTATGAACTAGATCAGGTTCAAAGGGTCCAGGATAACTCCTGTCTCAGCCATAAAATGGCTCCCCTAGTGGTCTTCCTATTAATTTAATATTTACTGTACACATGCTTTCTATTAAAGTCAATCAATTTATAATTACAGGATTAGTATGAAACTTTGTTAACTCCATTTGTTAAAGAGCCCTGAAGTTATGATTAGAAGTTTCGGGATAATGAGACACCTTTAATAAGAATCATTTCAAAATCTCCATAAATCCCACAAGAAATTCTTCGATTAATTGGCCTCAATATAATTAAAGAGCGCAATTCTAGCTGTATATTTGCAGCTGACATCAGATTTTACAGCAATCAAAAAGTGCAGTTCTCACTGCTCTCAACATTGATGGCAGAATCTTTACGTGCTTACCTTTTAGTTTTCCTTCGGCAGGAATCAATTTATTATCCACCGTACCACTTTGATTCCATCAGAAATGATCCTGACTCTTTTTTCTGGAACTTGCATAAAATGACATAGGTAATGTGATTAACTAAAATGGAACTGAAGATGAAAAAAAGATGATCCCAAGATTACTGTATACCAATAAAAGCTTTTGTTTTAGAGTTTCATGGATATGCTATAGTATAAGGAATAATATAGAGTGGTGATGAACGATGAAAACATTCTTAAAGCGATTATCTCAACGCAGAGATCAATTAAGCCAGTTAGAGAAACAGGTATTAGACTATATTTTAATAAACCCGAATTTCGTTGTTCAGTCCAATGTGAATGATCTTGCCAAAGAATTATTTGTATCAACCGCAACGATTAGCAGAACTTGTAAACAGTTAGGCTACGAGGGATTCCAAGATTTAAAATACACGTTAAGTAAATATGTTGATCATGATAAAGATGATGAAAATATTATTTCTTCTAATACGATATTGACTCAAATAGATCGAGTAAAAAAAGAAATGGAGCAAACCTTACAGAATCTCAATGAAGAAAAGATTCAAAAAGCTGCAGCGTATATTAAAGAAAGTAATTATGTTGAGTTTTTTGGGGTTGGGGCATCACTTCCAACTTGTGTGGAAGCTGCTAGAAAGCTTACCTTTTCAGGAAGAATCTGCAGTGCACGTGAAGATTGGGATGAACTAAGATGCGTGGCCAATAGTTTATCTGAAAATGATTTAGCCATTTTAGTATCATATAGTGGAGAAACATTACATATACTAGAGTTTGCAAATATATTAAAAGAGAAGAACGTAAAGACAATAGCCGTCGTTGGCCGACGGAATAGCCGGTTGGAACAAGAAGTTGATCTCACTTTTCATGCACATATTACAAACGGATATTATGGCGAATTAGATATGAGTTCGAGATTTCCGTTAAGCATTATTTTGGATTTCATTATCCTGACGTATATGAATCATTAGTACTAAGAAGTTTCTAGTAAATACTAGAAACTTTTTTTTATGAAGGCAAAGGGAACGAAACTTAAAACTTCAATAAAAGAAACCCTTTCAGACTTAATTTTTGAGGTGAGGTAAAGAATATGAGCGGGATTTCAGAACTTCTATACTCTTTTTGTATGTAAGCTCGTTACAAAAAAAGTAACTGTGTACAACAAACATGAAAGCGATTGCAACACAGTACTAATAAAGCTATGCTATACCCGTAAGTTGATAGAAAACTTACATGAGCAGCTTGCTCGCAACCTGACGTTGGAAAAAGGAGAGTCCAGTATGAAAAAGAAAAGCATGAAATCGAATTTTTGGGAGTTTTTTCAAGGCTTAGGGAAAACTTTTATGCTACCTGTGGCACTGTTAGCATTCATGGGATTAATGTTAGGGGTCGGAAGTGCATTTACAAGTCCAACTACGATTGAAACCATCCCCTTTTTAGGAAATCCTATTTTACAAATACTCTTTAGTTTTATGTCTACAATCGGCGGTTTTGCATTCACCTACTTACCAGTATTATTCGCAATGGCCATTCCATTGGGACTTGTAAGGTATGAAAAAGGTGTAGCTGCTTTTTCTGGATTTATCGGTTATGTGATCATGCATTTATCTATTAACTTTTATTTAACTGAAACCAATCAGCTTGCTGAAGCAGAAAAGTTGCGCGAGGCTGGACAAGGAATGGTAATGGGAATTCAAACCTTAGAAATGGGAGTCCTCGGCGGGATTATTGTTGGGGTTATCGTTTATCTCCTGCACAATAAGTTTTACGATATCCAGCTGCCAGACGCATTTGCATTTTTTGGAGGAGCACGCTTTGTTCCAATTATTACTTCTTTGACATTGGCGGTTGTTGGGATTCTGCTTCCGATCATTTGGCCAATATTTGCACTTGGAATTGCAGGAGTAGGGTCAATCATTCAACAATCAGGCGCATTCGGCCCATTTTTATTTGGTGCCGGGGAGAGATTGCTGCTTCCGTTTGGATTACACCATATTCTTGTAGCGATGATTCGTTTTACAGAAGCAGGCGGTACGCAAATTGTTGATGGTCAAACGATATCCGGTGCATTAAATATTTTCTATGCTCAGTTAAAAAGTGGAGAAGCAATTAGTCCTTCCGTAACAGCCTTTTTATCTCAAGGTAAAATGCCATCATTTATGTTTGGATTACCAGCAGTTGCATTAGCGATCTATCATACTGCCCGGCCTGAGAATCGCAAGAAAATTAAAGGGCTATTAATTTCTGGTGTTCTTGCTGCTTTTGTAACCGGAATTACAGAACCTATTGAATTTTTATTCTTGTTCGTTTCACCAGTGTTATATGGAATTCATGTAGTCCTGACAGGATTAGGATTTATGGTTATGTCTTTGCTTGGAGTGGTTATCGGCAACACGGATGGCGGTGTATTAGACTTTTTAATCTTCGGGATATTACAAGGCACCTATACTAAATGGTATCTCGTACTCGCAGTAGGGATCGTGTGGTTTGCTGTTTATTACACAGTGTTCCGGTACGCAATTGCAAAATTCAATTTGAAAACTCCTGGACGTGAAGAAGCAACCGAAGAAATTAGTGAAGAAATCATTACTAATAAGAAAAAAGGGAAATATGATGCAGATCGAATTTTAAGTGCGTTAGGCGGAAAAGAAAATATTGAGTCATTAGATAACTGTATTACTCGTTTACGTCTTGTCGTGAAAGATATGGATAAAGTAAATCAACCCGTCTTAAAAGAGTGTGGAGCACTTGGTGTTGTTGTACTTGATGAACATAATGTACAGGTTATTATAGGAACACAAGTAGCATCTGTTAAAACACAATTGGATAAATTAGCATAAAGATGAGGTTTGATTAAAATGAACTATTCATTTGATGAAGTAGTAAATAGATTAGGTACCTATTGTACTCAATGGGACTATATTGAAGATCGATTTGGAGAAAAGGACCTTTTGCCATTCTCTATATCAGATACAGATTTTCTATGCCCGCCCGAAATACTAACTGCAATAAAAAAGCGTGTAGACCATGGGATTTTTGGATATACGAGATGGAATCATCTAGAGTTTAAAGGTGCAATTCAACAAT
This sequence comes from Metabacillus dongyingensis, assembly GCF_019933155.2. NCBI lineage: Bacteria > Bacillati > Bacillota > Bacilli > Caryophanales > Bacillaceae > Metabacillus > Metabacillus dongyingensis. Next base: position 4,059,739 of record NZ_CP082944.1, read on the forward strand.
GGTACCTGAAGAGATTTTCTACATCAATTAAAGAGGATTGGATTATATATAGTCCTACAGTTATTTATACGATTTCAAAGCTGATCGAACACATGACAGAAGAGGGGGATCATGTCGTTGTCCAAACTCCGGCGTATGATGCTTTCTTTAAACTAGTAGAAGAAAATAAGCGGTTTTTTTCTGGGAACAAGCTGCTTTATGAAAATAGCTCTTACTTCATTGATTTTCAGGATTTAGAGAAAAAACTTGCTCATCCTCGTGCAAAAGTTTTTCTATTATGCAGTCCTCATAATCCGACTGGACGTGTATGGTCAAAAATAGAATTAAAAAAAATGATTGCTCTATGCAAGAAATATCAGGTTTATGTTATTTCCGATGAGATTCATATGGATATTGTAAGCAGGCCTAATGTGCATATTCCAATTGTAAATGCTGCAGAAAATCTAGATCATGTGTGTATCTGTACGTCAGCCAGCAAAACATTCAATACACCTGGATTAGGAGGATCCTATGCGATTATACCTAATCAAGAATTAAAGGAGCGTTTCCTCATAACCTTGAAGAATATAGATGGACTTTCTTCCACAAGTACTCTAGGTGCAATTGGATTAATGACTGCTTATCTTGACGGTGGTCAATGGGTGGATGAATTAAACGCTTATATTGAAAAAAACATGGAACTAGTGAAGGGATTTCTTGATACCCATATCCCTTCTGCCCATTTAGAAATTCCTGATTCAACCTATTTAGCATGGATTGACATATCTAGGCTGCCATATACTGATGAACAACTGCAAGATGCACTGATTCATCATGGTAAAGTAGCCATAATGCCGGGGGAGATGTACGGAAAAGATGGAAAAGGATTCTTGCGTATGAATGTGGGATGCCCCTCTTCAAAAGTAATCGATGGATTACAGAGATTTAAAAAAGCTTTAGATTATCTTGAAAATAAATATAAATAATTACCTTTAAGAGGAGAATGAAGCGTGTTAACAACAATTTTCACTAAAGAAGCACCAGCAGCAATTGGACCTTACTCTCAAGCAATAAAGTTAGATAAATTACTCTTTACTTCAGGCCAAATCCCAGTTAATCCTAATACAGGAGAAGTAGTAGATGGAGAGGTTACTGAGCAAGCACATCAAGTCATGAAAAATGTACAAGCTGTTTTAGAAGAAGGCAATGCTTCGTTTAATACTGTGATTAAAACGACTTGTTTTATAACGAATATGGCTGATTTTGCAGACTTCAACAGTGTGTATGAGCAATACTTCACTGAGAATAAGCCGGCACGTTCTTGTGTAGCAGTTAAAGAGCTGCCTAAAGGTGTATTATGTGAAGTCGAAGTTATTGCTTTGGCGGAAGACAACTGACATCAGATCTTTGCTCCATCCAATGAAGGTAAAGGTTACTTCATATATGGAATGCATAATGAAGTAGGTGTAAGCGAAGTTGTTCAGGCTTCGCTTACACCCCTTTTACTAAAGAGAATAAGAATTACGCCCTTTAATGGCAATATATTAGATTTAAAATAGGTATTTTTATTGACAAAAAAATTTATTTATGCTATAATTTACCTTTTAAAAATTCCTGTGTATAATAAGATTCTCCTGGCCGGGGAATCTTATTTTTGTTTATACGGGAGGATAATTGTATGAAGCATAATGAGTCCAGTTTAACTTCCATAATAGCAGCTTTTGGTCGAGCCTATCACAGTAAATATGACACACTAAAAATTTTCGATGATTTTATTTTAAAAGATCTCATATCCCAAAAAGAGTTTTCAGACATTAGTGAGAATATGATTCAAGGAATACAGTTTTTCAACAAAGATATTGCTCTAAGGTTTCAAAATGATCCAGATGAAATTTTAAAATGGATTACCCAAGTCCAGCTTTCTCCAACGCCTCTAGCACGAGCTGCGTATTGCGAAAAAGTATTACTTAATGAAGTAATGTTAGGATTAAAACAATATGTCATACTTGGAGCTGGGTTAGATACTTTTTGTTTCCGACATCCAGAATTGAAAAACAGCTTAGAAATATTTGAAGTTGATTATCCAGCTACACAGGATTTCAAAAAGAAAAAGTTGGATAATGCCAATTTTAAAATCCCGAGTAATCTTCATTTCGTTTCTATGGACTTTACCGATAAGTTTTCTTATCAAAATCTAATAGATGAAGGATTCAATAACAAAAAAACTTTCTTTAGCTTATTGGGCGTTTCTTATTATTTAACTAAAGAAGAAAATTCAAGCTTGATAAATAATTTATTTGCTAAAGTCCCATCAGGAAGTTCTATAGTTTTTGATTATGCAGACGAAAAACTCTTTAAAGAAAAAGGTATGTCTAATAGAGTTGAAAATATGGTGAAAATGGCTTCAGTAAGTGGAGAACCAATGAAATCGTGTTTCACTTATTTTGAAATCGAGAATATGTTAGAGAAATCAGGTTTACTAATTTATGAACATTTATCGCCAGCTGCGATAAATGACCTTTTCTTTAGTAATCGGACAGATTATTTGTCTGCATTCGAAACGATTCATTATATCCATGCTATAAAAAAATAATATTTCAGTGAAACAGACTTGCCTCTCAATCTATCCTTAAGGATTGGGAGGTTGTATATTATTTAAGCTTATTCGCAGTCTAATATGTCTAAAATCATATGCTTTTTTATTGAAATAAACTGCTTATGTTACTTTAAGTTCAAAACTTTACAATCATGGAAGCTGAATGAAATATAGGAAAAATCATAATAGAACTATCCCTTTGAGGAACAATAAATAAAGAGAAATAAAAAGGATACAAACGAGGAGTTTTATGAAAAAGGCCGCAATTTTTTTCCTATGTTTTCTTATCTTAATTCTTCCATCCCAAGTATTTGCTCAACGAAAAGTACCTATTTTAATTTATCATTCGATTGACGAGTTTAATGGGCACGGTTCTAAAGAGTTATATGTAACCCCGAAGAATTTCGAGAAACAAATGATTTATTTACGAGACCATGGCTACACCTTATTAACTTTTGATCGTTGGCAAGACATTTATAAAGTAAACAAACCCATATTCATTACCTTTGATGACGGATACAAAAACAATCTGAATGCATTTGCAATCTTTCAAGAACTGAAAAACGAACGTTTTAAACCAGCTGGTACCATTTTTGTTATTTCTGACTTTATCGGTCGCTCCAACCGATTATCGAAATCGGATATAAAAATAATGGCTGATTCGGGTATAATCTCATTCCAGTCTCATACTGCTACACATCCTGATTTGACGAAAATAAAAAATTATGAATATGAACTTAAAGGGTCCAAAGATAAAATTCAAAAAATTACGGGCAAACCAGTTCATGCTCTTGCGTATCCATACGGTAACTTCAATAACAAAGTCACAGCAGAAACGAAAAAATACTATTTGATTGGACTAACGACAACTCCTGAACCATTTTCTGAGAAGGGCATTAAAGACGAACTCTATCTTTTACCACGAATCTATATCAAGTATTCAACTACTCTTGATGACTTTGCAAAAATAGTTGACGGAGAATGAAGAAGGGTTCCTTTTGGAACCAAAGGGAACAGTGCATAATATCGTAAAAAACTTGATCAGTGCTTCAGAGGGCAGAAAATCGTGATCAATGGGTAACATATATCACATAATGAAGGCTGGTTATATTAGCGAGCGTATGGATTTATATTCACGGATTTTCAAGAACCCGAGGAAAAAGGGGCACAGGCATAATTACAGGAGAAATACATTGTCACATTGATAATGACTACGAAAATACAAAAACAACTGCCTGTTTCTCAAAATAAGAGACAGGCAGTTGTTTTAATGATTGTTATTTTTTTACTTAATCCCTAACGCACTCTTAATAGCAGCAATTGTTTTTCCTTTATATGTCTTTATTGGTTTAGGAGTAAGAGGCCCCATCAAGGGACCTCTTGTTCATTATTCCATTTGAACCAAGGAATCTGTTTCTTCTCCATCGATATAAGAACCGCTTACCTCATCTCCTTCCTTAAAGTCGCGGCAATAATCTCTTTCTTCTTCAACATTAATAACATCTTCATCCAATATATCTCCTTCTTGCAACCGGATATACAAGCAGCAACTAAAAGAAGGGTCACTGAGACCAATCGTTCACATCTGTTATTACTGCATTTGCAAATGGCCGCACTTCACCTTTTAGCTTGCCACAGCCTGACACTATCAAAGTTAGCAATATCAAGGTCAATAATGTTTTCACGTTATACGGACACAGAATTATTTTTATTCTTTTGGGATCCGTAACGAGTGGCCATGATACCGGCGATCAATAAGAATATGAAAGCAAGAGCAAAGAATAACCCGTTCATGATTAAACCAATTACAGATATAGCAATTAATAACCAGCCGGAGATTTTAGACCATTTCCATGCTGTAAATCCAAGAACAATTGCTAGAAAGGATATGAAGAACACCCAGCCACCTGACTCGGCCATGTTTCCATCACCGAACACACCGCCAGCTACACCAACTAAAGCTCCACTAACTACACCACTAATACCGCCAAGGATTGCTAGAATAGGAATCCAAGTTTTCATTATTTAATCTCTCCTGTCGGAACAATCCATTTCACTTCTGCATTTTCTTTAAAAGTGAATGAAGGTTCGTAATAAATTTCATATGTCTCCGTTTCTGGAACATCAAACTCTAGAGCACCTGCTGATTGCTTTCCTTGTTTCAGTTCTCCACCAAACATATTTGCGTCATTGTTGCCGAAGTACATTTCTAATTTATTTCCTTCTTTATCGTAAACTTGGAATTCGCTAGAATCCACGAACCCATTGTCAGATGAATTATTTTTTGCTGATACTTCAATTCGCAAAATTTTCCCTTTTTCTGCAGGCACACCATCGATAGGTTTTCCCCAAGATAATGACTTAATCGTAACTTCCATTCCATCGATTGAAACAGTTTCACCAACCTTATATTCAGTTTTAGCTCCTGCTGCTTCTTTTTTGTTCGATTCATCTGTTTGTTTGTCGCCAGAGCTAGATACTTCCTTAACCTCTGCATCGCCACAACCTGATAGTAAACCGCCGAGTAAAAATGCTGTTGATAAAACTCCGAATACTTTTTTGTTCATTTCTCCTCTCCTCCATTAATTTTTTGGTATTCATCCCGAGAATAATGTTAGAATAAAAATTTCATATTAAGTACATATTTTCCACTTTTCCTAAAAAATTAAAATTCAAACCTTTTTGATAAAAAATGAACACTTTATCATAGTATCCATTAAAAAAAATTATGCGGCACTTCGAGCGAGATTTTTAATGATAGTATGACTATTCGCATAATTTATTAATGTCCCAGAAACGAACAAATATCTTACAAAGAAAAAGCTGTTTAATTTTATAGTATTTGTTTCAAAACCCATTCATTTAAAATTTTTAACTTCGAGCGATTTAATTTAGATATTTTTCGTGTATTTTTAGTGGAAATTAGTCTAAAAGATTGTCTATAACAAAAGGTATAAAAGATGTTAATTTAGTTTATTTATTTAACTTAGTCAGATGTACACTCCTTAATTTCATCCTGTAGACCGCCTAATGTAAAAAGAAGATCCCAACCATTAACTGGTTGAGGATCTTCTTTTTTATGATTAAAAAACCCTTAGTTGCTGCTTTGTCTTTTCAAACTTAAGTCTTGCTTGATAATAAACTTCTATAAGGTTACTTATTTTTAATTTGATTTCTTCTACATTCCCATCACAATTTGAAATTACCTGTTCAATATTGCAGTGAAGGAATTCACTTAGAAGGTTGTTTATTCTTTCGCTGTAAACATTTTTAAAGTATTTTTCAGAACCAAATTCGACTTGTTCCTGCTCTTTTTCAAAAGTGAATAAATGAGGCAGCTCAATTTCTTCAATTGAAACGCTTTTTTCTGTATCCATGCAATCTCCCCCTTCGTAAACAGTACCATTAAGAATATGAAGGGGAAGATATCTTTATAACCTAAGATTTGACTATAGAATTGGAAACTGAAAGATCATAATTCATCTTGATTCTTCACCACAATTTCATTTGGATCAATACCGTTTTTCTTTTTTTTATTTTCAGCCCAATTTTTCACAAAAAATATTATGATAAAAATCCCAGCTAGGAACAGGATTATCCCCAATAAAAGCGGCACTCATATTATGTCCATTGATGCCACACCAATCTTTAATTTGTCTATTATCATTGGCTGTTTTACAATTTTCATACAAATGAATGTGAAGTTTTACGAATTCAGATTGTATATGTGACTGCACAGTTTCATCCTGATATGCACTAAAAAAAGCCAACAAGTATATGTCGGCTTCATCCTATTGGGTGATATGAATGTTTAGGACCTTTCCTTCACACGTATTTCCAACTGTTCAAGTACAATCGGCCAAGCTTCTTTGTGTTGAGTCCTTGACTCATCATCTGGAAACCCTGTGTGTGTAAGACGCAGTTTGGTTCCGACTCCATTTGGTTCAAACTCTACTTTGACAACTGTTTCAGCACCATTTGTTCCCCCAGCCCCAGTAACCCATGTAAGTTCTACAAGCTGGTCTTCCTCAATCCTTAAAAACCTTCCATAATGGGGGTGACGTTTTCCCTCAAATGAAGTCTCAAAGTAGAAAACCGTGTTGATTTCTCCTTACATGATAACGCTGCCCGGTGCAGCGAACCAGATGCCAAACTGTTTCGTCCATGCTTTGAACAGAACCTCGGGTGATGAATCCATTACTCGTTCTACCGACAAAGAAAATGGTCTTAATGATAGATCAGGAATAGAAATTGACAATTTCATTTTCATCCTCTCGCATTACGTTTATATCTATTATGAGCTTGTAATTTTCAGGCATGTCAAATCAGACTTTATATATTCATTAATCTTCCAGCATGCCTCTCTGACTTCATTCACAAAACGATTTCTTTGCCTGACATAATAAGTTTTTGCAAACAAAAAATCTTCTGATGATATATTAGCCGAGTAGATATTTTTCACTTTTGCTAAACCTGGATATGGGTGAAATGGAAAGGTACTATCAAATTCATACTTGCTGGAATAAGAAAACATTAGTCTATTTAATGTTCCAGCCACTGCTTTTAACATGTTGTTATACGCATCAGCATGTACAATTTCAGTTTCTGAGAGTGTTTTTACTTGTTCTGTCAGTACATTGAGGGATTCATAAATCGGTGTGAAATCAAATTGCTCATCTGAATTTCCATCAATTTCTTCGATGATTTTTCTGCCATTATAGATAAATGCTGTTAGATTAATCGGCAGAGTTTCCAAATTGACTAGTTCATGGACAAGCGAAGCATGCATCTTCGTATCTCTCATTAATAGCTCTAAATCTATTTTGTCATACAAATCTTCCTCTGTATGCCACCACCAATTACCGCCAGGAGTATTATAGACTTTATCCGTTTCAATCGGTTCATACTTAAACTGAATATGAATCGGGACATTCGTCCCCCAAAAGGATTGGTCTGCCCCGCGAGGGAGGTATGCGGAATGATTTGGCTTTTTACCTGTAAAATAAGCGATAATGCTTTCTGGTAACCTTTCATCCTCGATGGAGCTTGACCTTGGAATGACATTGATTCCCCCCATGGTTCCAGGGAAATCCACATTGATGTGTGCCATACATTTTTCATTGATTTCATGCCAAAAATGATCACAATACCATGTAGAGCCTGCATATCTTCCATTTGAATGTCCAGGCCACCATGCCAATTTGATCCCTCGAGTCAAACCTCCTTTTTTATTCGAGAATATCCGTGCCAATTCAAGCAATAAGGCATTCCCGCCAGCATTATCGGTTGCGCCTTTATGCCATGAATCGTAATGACCTGAGACTAAAATGTATTGATCAGCCTTACCTGGTATCGATGCAATCGGTAAACTTACTCGTTTGATTCCAGTCTGTACGGCCGTTTTCACGACAACTTTGATTTCCTCTTTTTGCATCCGTTCCAATAATTTCATACCATCTTGAAAAGTAATCCCAACGACAGGTATTTTTGTTAACTGATCCACATTTTCAATTGTAGGCGTTCCCCATACTGCTCCAACCGTTTCTTCATGGATGACCTTTTCAGGTGATGGCCAAATATGAATTAACCCCCTCGCACCAGCACTTTCAATTTTCTTGACATAATCCTCATAAAAATTCCAGCTGACAACAATCTTCCCTTGTAAATGTGTATAACGATCAATTGGATCCGCACCGTTATGACGTTCTTCACTATAGAAGTCATAAACGGCATTTCCTTCGATGCCTTCTGGACAATGAAGACTAAATGATCGTGATTTTGCCTTTACACTAAAAATATCCGAAGAAATCACATTGACTTCTCCATGTAATGGATCACTGAAATATCCATCAAATTCATATCGATCATAATGCACGCCAAACTTGTTCAGCTGTTCTAAAATATAATCAGCTGCTGCTTCTGCCTCTTTTTCACCACTTAATCTTTCCCATTGGGTCAACGCTTTTACATGCTGATCCAATTGTTCTTTCTCTATCAATTGGATCAGTTCAGCATATTCTGAGGGATTGAATTTATAATTAACCAAATTTCTTCACCCTTTGCTTTCGTACAGAATTCATATTAGACATGTACCAATTTTTAATATTGAATAAAATCTGCAAACAAAACAAATCCAGCCCCAATGACCATCCAAATCAGCAGCAGCGGCCAGAAAAACTTGACCCACTCCTGATATTTAATTTTTGAAACAGCCAAACTTCCCATTAGCATAGCAGAAGTAGGAAGGATACAATTTGATAGGCCGTCTCCTAATTGAAAAATCAAAACCGTCGTTTGTCTTGTTACATTAATTAAATCAGCGAGCGGTACTAAAATTGGCATGGTTGTTGCAGCTTGTCCGGTTCCAGAAGTAATAAAAATGTTCATGATGTTTTGCACAATATAGATCCCTAAAACTTGGATCTGAGTTGGTAAATGAGCAATAGAGGTAAACAAACCATTAACTACAGAATCAATAATAGCTCCCTGCTCTAAGACGACAACAACCCCTTTGGCAATTCCGACGATAAAGGCGCCAAAGGTAATTTCCTTTGCTCCAATAACAAACTCACTGGCAATTTTACTGGGTCCATACTTTGCTAAAAATCCGACAATAATTCCTAATGATAAGAAAAACGCTGCAAGCTCCTCCATCCACCAGCCTTTGCTGGAGACACCCCAAATTAAGACACCGAAACCTGCAGCCACAGCAATGATTGTTAAATAATGAGCTGTTTTTATTTGTGGTAAAGAGGCTATTAAATCTGTTCTTCCCATCCCTTCTTCTTTTTCAAGTTCATAAGAAAAGCTGAGGGAAGGATCTTTTTTCACCTTTTTGGCATAGCGAATAATATAAGCACTTGTAACAGCTAATAAAATGACTAATAATATAACCCGCAGCCACATTCCAGAAAACAATGGAATCTCAGCAATCGATTGGGCAATCCCTACATTAAATGGATTTAAGAGCCCTGCTGTAAAGCCGCTTGCGGCACCTAACATAACCATCGCAGTTCCTGTTACCGCATCATATCCCAACGATCTTGCTATCGCAATTCCGATTGGCACAAACGCCATTACCTCTGCAGACATTCCCATTGTAAAACCGCCGACAGAAAATAAAGCCAGGAAAATAGGGATGACAACGAGCCCGCGATTCATAAAGGCTTTTCCGACCCTTGCTGTTACTGCTTCAATCGTTCCTGTAGAATTAATAATTTGGAACACTCCGCCAATAATAAATATGAAAAAGACTGTATCGCTGGCACTGGTCAGTCCTTGGACAATGGCTAATGGTACGTCGATGATACTTACAGGATCTTGTTCAACGGAATGAAACGTATTTTCAACAACAACGGTGTTGCCCGTTTCTTTATCCTCAACTCGATCAAATTCACCTGCCGGCAATATATACGTTAATAGCGCACAAATTAAAATAATAAAAACAATAATGACAAGTGTATGCGGCATTTTAATAAAGCTTGAAAATTTTGATGGAGGTTTTGATTTAGGTTCGATTGTTGTCTTTGTATTCAATATTAAAACCACCTTTCATAGAGTTTTTTTGGTTTTTACTATTAGGATTTCAACTAGTTCTTACTTAGATTGCTTTTTCTTCTTCCACTCTTCAAATTCTTTTCGGATCGCATGAAAGTAAGCTTGATTGCAGCATACGTCATAAGCTGTCATAGCTAATGTTTTTGCTGCTTTATTTAAGCCCTGCATGCCAGCCTCTGACTTAGCAGCTTCAACAAAATCGGGAGTATGTGTGATCGCATCATCCGTTATTTTGATATATGGATGGATCGCAGCTGTTACCTGTCCGACATTTCCAATGTCAGACGAACCAATTCCTCCTTTTTTGGGCGGTTCGATGACTTCTTCACCTAACAGTTCCAAATTCTCTTTAAATAGGGAGGCTAAAGTTTTATTATTATTTCGTTCCGCATAGACGAGACCCTCTGTTAGTTCGAGCTTTGCACCCACAGCCTCTGCAGCATGGCGAGCAGCTGCGTATACCTTGCGGCGAACAATAGTAAGATCTTCAACGGTCTCAGCTCTAAGTAAAAATTCAGCTTCACAATAGTCCGGTACAACATTTGTTGCTTCTCCGCCTTTTGTGATAATTCCATGAATTCTAACATCATCTTTGAAAAATTGTCTCAATGAGTTTACGGCAACAAAAGTGTTAATAACCGCATCAAGAGCACTAATTCCTTTTTCTGGAGCAGAAGATGCGTGCGCAGATTTTCCAAAATATTTAAATGTTGCATCGACACATGCTAATCCGCCGCGAAGCACCATTGACTGTTTTTGGGGATGGCACATCATTGCTGCATCTACATCATCAAATACCCCGTCTTGAACCATTAAGATTTTGCCTCCGCCTTCTTCTTCAGCAGGTGTGCCTAATACAACAATTTTCCCCTGCAGATTCGGATGAGCAGCCTTTAATGCTAAAGCTGCACCTACCGCAGAAGTTCCAATAATATTATGGCCGCATCCATGGCCGAGTCCTTTTAGGGCATCGTATTCAGCTAATAAGGCAACTGTAGGTCCGCCAGGTTGTCCTTCCCATGTTGCTCTAAACGATGTTTCCAGATTAGCTATTCCTTTTTCAATTGCAAAACCAGCTTTGCTTAAAGGCTCCGTCAACCATTCCATCGCTTGATATTCATGAAAACTAAGTTCAGGATTCGCATGAATCTTTAACGATAATTCACGCAGCTCAAGGTCAAGAGCATCTACTGCAGCCTGAATTGCCTTTTTCCCTTCCATTTCACCGATATTCATAAATATACAACTCCCCCAACATTCAGAAAATTCATGATTTTTTATTCATTTTACTTTCCTCCGATCTATAAGTACACATAATGTTTTTTTGGTTATTTATAAATTTTTTTTATAGTATAAATATACAAGCTCTTAATGCTTTATTAATTACTATTAAAAAATATTAAAAATAAAAAAAGAGAACACCACATGCAGTGTTCTCTTTCTCATTTTTAATATCTTTTCTTTATATAATTTACAATTGTCGAGACTGTCGCTAATTGCAAGGAAGACTCACGATAGATCATCCATGTTCTTCTTTTCAGTTCCTGACCATCTTTAAAAATTAAATCATGACTTGTTAATTCATCCATTTCGTGAATAAATGCCCTTGGTATAATTGCATACCCAAGTCCTTTTTTCACCATTTCTTTACACGTCTCATAACTGTCTACTTGCATGGAAATAAACGGCGGCTGATCGTATCTTTCATCCCACCAGCGATCTATGCTTTTATCTAATGGACTTGATGATACATTTTTATATTTCATTAAAACGGCTGGCTCTTTTCGATTAATCATCGGGTAGTTAGGAAGTTGCTCTAAATCCATTTCATTCTTAGAGATAAGGCATATATTTTCTTCATTAAGAAGATATTTTTGATCTGACCAATTATAATCCCCTTTTACTATAGCAACATCAATTTCCCCTTCTATGAGCAAATCGATCATTTCCGTACTAAAGCCTGTATCCACATTCACATGAACTTTCGGATATTGGTTCATTAAATATTCTAAAATCGAAGGCAATTCGTATAGACCAAAGTTGCTGCTCACGCCTATTTTAAAATTCCCCTGCACTTCATTTCCCATATTCAGTAAGTATTCTTTCGTACTGCGCAAGTCAGTAAGCATTTTTTTCGCATACCCGACTATATATTCACCAGCAGGTGTTATCTTAATGTTTTTCCCATTCTTTGAGAAGATCTGAATCTGAAACTCCTTTTCAATTTGCCGCAAACGGTAGGTCAAAGCTGGCTGCGTCATATAAAAATGTTCTGCAGCTTTTGTTAAATTCGGATCCTTATACAAATACTGCAAGATCAGACAATCCTTCTCATCCAAAACATTCACCTGCCCTATAGTTTATATAGATATTTAATAAGCTATCTTCTATTTAAACATAGAGTGAGGGTGCTGTCTTTACCTTATGGATTTAACCTTGATTCTAGGAACGAATAACTTCTGTGAAAATTTATAGAATCACTTTCCTTGTAAATCTTAACATTTAATCTGCAAATCTCCGCGGGTTACGAAAAGAACCACCTATCAGGTCAATGATAGATGGTTTTTCCATTTATTCCATTTCAGCATTGGCTCTGCAGACATCATTCTCGCCATAACTTAGCTTTGCAAACTCCCCTGTAACCAAGGGCGGGGCCGATAGGGACCGATCGGGATTTGGATCAGGCTGGTTTTTCCTTGATTATTCATCTTATAGATCTCATCACTCAATTTCGCTTCAAATCCTAGTAGTGGATGTCCTCCCATCTTAAGGGCTGACGCCACTAACAGTAATCGCTGCACGAGCATGCCCGCTTCCATTTGCTGAATACGATATCCTCTGTACCCCAGTTCCGATATGAAGTGATCTTTATCGCCTGCCACATGAAAGCAGAGCGGCACTTGGAACAAATTCACATTTCCTGCTGACATTCCGTATTGTAAATTAAGTCGATGATCACCAAGATCTGCCTGTCGTAAAGCATGATCAGCGCTATCATATTGATAAGCACCGTCCGGAATGCCCTCAACATTATTCAGACAGCCATACAGTGATACTCGTGACTCGAGCTTCTTATGCGGTTCATCCAAATCATTACGATACAAGTATGCGGACGTTGCTTCCTGCAGAAGAGTCGAAAGCTTCGATTGACTGACATTACCAAAAATGAAATCCATGTCCGGTGAAAATCGCTTTTGACATACCGACGCCAGATCATACGATAATCGCTTCATATGAGGGAGAGTTACCACTTGACTCTCCACATTCAACTTCTCACGCGCCTTTATTTGCCGAAACGATTGCGTTGATTCCAGCATGGACGCTTCATTCATCTTCGTTAACATCGGAAACGTCTTGATCCTCTGTGATTGGATGTAGTAATTAGTTTGAATCGCTTTCAGTTCCCGGCACAGTTCAGCAGCAGAAACAAGCTCATCTCTGCCGCTCCCATTAGTAAACCAGCTCGTAGGTTCAACTGTCAGCGGGATAACTGCATACACACTCTCCTCTTTTTCAGTTAGTCCAAGCAGATGATTGATCGCCCGATCAAGGTATTGGAAGTACACCCCCGAAGCAAAACCAAACCGTTTTGCTACTTCCAATAACTGTCCAATCAGCACCCCGGCATCTAACCCTTGAAGACGGTAGGCAAAATTATTGTATTTATAGAAGTTTTTCCAAAACATTGTCGACACAAAAACGGTGCCAAAACAAGCAGACACGTCACAGCGATTACCAAGAGCCTTGGCTATATATGAATCGAAATTGCCTTCTCGCAACAGCACCAAGCGATGGTGTGCCACATCATAATGGTAAACTCCAACAGGAAAATCCTCCGTCTTCAGATACACATACAATTCGTTTGGATATAACCCCCCGCCGGAAGGTACAAACCGCCGATACGACTGCATTAGTTCCGGCGCATGATCTTCAGTGGGAAAAGCTGACTGGGAAAATTGAGTAAGGCCAAATACGTACCAGAGAAAGTGACTGATTTTCCGAAGGTTAGGCTGTTCTGGTTCTTCCCATTCTTCAAGCGTCAGCGGCACTTCCAGAGATAATGAAAAAACAGGCAAGCCACGGTAAATCTTATACGGAAGCGGTGCATCATCCCAATCCACTTCCCAGTCCGCTGGGCTTGCCTTGTCGATGTCAAAATGCAGATTGTGCAGAAATGTATCGAGACCCATCCTCCTGCCCCTCCTAGGTACCGTTTATGGAAACGGATGTGGATGTGGATTGAGCTGTTCAAGTGTGAGCGGCTGCTTGGTATATCCAAGTTCCATCGGTACCCTCAGCACCCTCTCAAGCCCTGTTACTCTTGTAAGGTGATGTCCGAATGTCATTGGCAGCATCCCTGGAATCAGCACTTTCACGCAATGCAGTCCGTTTCGTTTCGTTTCCGGTGTTGACTGATCCACCACAATCACATCGAGGTTCAATCGACGAAACTTCTGAAGAATGTCCTGCAGGTCATCGGTCAGATCTGCATGTGTCGACTTCCACTTGAATTCCTCATCAAACGACCGCAACGGATGATTATCGTCCAGCAAAAACTGCAGGCGCTCTTCCGCTTGCGGCAAACCGTACAGCATGCCGTGATCATCCATCTTCTGCACCAAGGAAGAATCTTGCAGCATTCGCACAAACTCATCCTGGTTCGTCTCTAATTTCTCATCAAGCGTCAGCATCATGGCAGCCAACTCGTGAACCGTGCTTTTCACCGCCCGGACTGGATCCAGATGAGCTCCGGCAGCACAGATGATATTCAATCCCTTTTGCTTCCTGTTTTTTGCCATCGCCCAAACGCTTGGAATTCCGTGCTCCATTGTCGAGTTATAAAAATGCAGATCATAGCCCCCCACTGCCCGCACACGGTCGATCATTAACAGCAATTCTTGATCATTAGCCGAATAAGGGTCAAGACGCGGGAGAGGCAGCTCTGCGTACCAGGTCATCAGGAACGAATCACGTTCCACCACTTCCAAAATACCGTAGAAAATGGCTTCCTCCAAACTTCCTCCTAATGCGCATCCGTTGGAAGTTTCATAGACAAATCCATTTCCGCACCCTAAGCTGTAATAGGCAAGCAGCTCAGGAACCAAAATTGGACGTTCTTGCAAGAACGAATAGCCCCATACCCAATTTATCGGACGATCAGGGTTAAACTGTTCAAATGGAAAACCAGGACGGGCATACTGATCCTTCGCGTGCACTCCTACATTAATAGGATTGAGCGCTTGATCTTTCAGATTACGGTAACTATCATAGACCACCGTCCGTTTTCCACGGGGCGTTATACCGCAGGACCGCTCCAAGCCCTCCAAAATAGCAGTTAACTCACTTACTGCGTATGAATGAGTCCGGCCTGCTACTCCCTCGTCCCCTGAGAATAACGGCAAATTTACACCTACATCAGCAAAAGGCGGTACCAGGTCATACATTTTCCCATTAAAAATGCCCGTCCGGTGATCCAGATAGTCTTTAACTAGAACTTTACTCAGATCATCCATCGAACGGCAGCGGTAACTGCCTTCCATTTTTGGACTTGGTTTTAGTGAAATTCGGGCCGCGTCCGGTGAATCGTCAGGTAATTGACTGCAAACCGGACATAACGGATCGGGCAGAAAAGGATGCCACGAACTCTTCAGTGTTTTCAGATTGAGTAAACATACCCGTCCTTCCGAGTGCGCCTCATCACCTTGCAAGATTCTTTGCACCTCCGCCCCAAGCAGGTTGGCTATCTGTAAAAGCCCCGTGCTCGATGCCCAAGCGTCACGCGGGATTCCTCCGTTCGCAGCTATCCTCTGCCCAATTTCCCACATCTCTTTACGGTCTCGTCCTGCCATGAGATGTCGCATATCCGCACATTGGGAGCACCCCTGTGTATCCGGGCGAACCAGCGGTCCTACCACGCCTTCTCCAAATGAGACGAATCCTCGCAGCCAAGGAATACCGGCTAAACGTAACACTTCTTCCGCTTTTTGATGAACGGAAGGATTCCAGGAATCGTGCAGCACTAGAACCAAATCAGTCGCTTCAGGTACTCCTGTCTCGAAATCCACATGACGAACTACCTGGTATTGTGCAGATAAATCTTCACACAAGTGGTCAGCTAACATTCCTTCTCCGACAACCACTACGACTGCACTCACAGGGATTCCTCCTCTCTCAGCAACGTACCATACACGCCTACCAGTTCCTTTTTCAAAATGGGTTCCAATCCCAGTTCGAAAACCATGATTCGCTTGCGGTTCCGTTTCAGGACCTGCATGGCGGACTGCAAAACCTCGGATATCTCTTCACTCGTACGGATTAAAAGGCTTTGCGGTGGCTTTTCTGCCAGAAACACGGACGAATTCGGCAACGCTGCTTGTTCCGATTGAATTTTTCCATCCATCAGCGCCTGCTGCAGCGCTTTTTGCAGCGCCATTGTTGAATTCAAATCTACACTGCCATACCATCGATCATTAGTACCGACCCATACCACAGGGAATCCGGAGACTTCCTTTCCCAAACCAATGATTGGTGCACCCTGCATGGTGGTCAGTGCCTGTAAATAATACCGGCAACGTTCATCTTCTACTTCACTTAACTGAACCCGGGAGACAACATTCTTCTGATCGGCCAGTTGTTTGCTCAGCTCCGCTGTTAAACACTTTTGCAATCCGCGGCAAACGCCTTCTGCAATTGTTTCTCCCGCTCCAACACCAACAATTTCTCCGGATTCAACTTTCTGTCGAAGAAGAGGAAGAGCGGAAACGATTACATCGGCCATTTGAGACACATACGCTTCAATACCAGACAGCCCCGCTTCCTTCCGTGCTTTCTTATGTGTCAGTTCTGTACAGACAATGCTCGGCAGAAGCTCTGCAGGTCCCACAGACAGCGGGTCAACTGCCTGTACGCGGCACTGTGCTAACGGTAACTGTTTTAAATCCTCCTCTTCTAAAATATGAAAAATACCTGATTCCGCTGATGTCAAATGGCTTAAATACAGAAGCAGCACGCCCAATTCCCCTTTGCCTGAACTCTGTTTGAGCCGCAAATCAAGATCTTGAATCCATTCAGCTGTAATGCGTCCGGTCACAAGCGGATGAGGCATGAAATCATGCCAATTACCTTCCATCGTATCCAGATCAAGCAGGAAGAATTGATTCCTCTGTTCTGATTCAGTAACTCCCGTAACGTTTTTAAACAATTCAAATACGATCACATTGGCCAGCATCGCTCCTGCTGTGGAAGTGAAACTGTGTAATTGCTCTTCTTTACCAAACACTGATTCGTGTATGCTGCGCCAAGCAGACTCCCAGCATCCTTCAGAGTCTGGATGAACCAGAGGACCTGCCAGACCCGCCTGGTGCAGAAATATAGCGGGGAGCAACAGCTTTTTCTCTTCCCTGCAAATCCTATGAAGAGCTCGCAGTTCCTCTACATTGCCTTCCTGCGACACATACAAAACCGAATCAAACGACTTCACGATCTCCCGCCAAGAACTTTCCCCCCCATTTTTCAGGATGACCTCCTCTACTGCTGCCTCGGGATCTGTTTTACGGGCATGTACCACCAATTCTTCTAACCGCATCCGATTGGTCGGTACTGAGTCCGTTATCAGCACATGAAACTTGGGCAATCCAGATTCAACCAGCGAAGAAACCAGCGAGACAAAAAAAGGGCCAGAGCCGATCGCCAACACTTTGGCCTGACGATAGGCTTGAAAACGGTACGCACCCGAATCAGCGAAACTTTCTAAAAATTCAATTTGAGAAGCATACTTTTTAAGAACCTGATCCGCCAATTGATGAGGACGGTCTTGACTTACATCCCGAACATACCCATTTTTATACAGCACTTCTGCAATTTCATATACACGATCTCGATATTGAACCGGCAATCCGTGTGTCAAATTCTCCAACGTGTACTCTCCATTGAACATTGGCATCAGCTTGTTAACCCACTGATGGATCGTACTGCCTTTCATATGGAATGAACTTACATTATTTCGAAAATAAACACCGCTGTCTGGATCAGGGAGAAAAAAAGTGTCCCTTTTCACTTTCAGACGCATAGAAGGGTTCAAATTTGTCATTCCGCTCCTCCTTACCCGTGAGCTGTCCTCAAATCTATAGCATCATTTTTCATTTCACTATAAGCCTATGTACCGTAATTTGTCTCTTATGTCTAATCTTTAAAGAGAAAAGCCCCTGCAATTCTGCAGGGGCTTTTCTCCTTAGATCACTTATACGAAAATTATCAACCGCCGCAGCGTCCCCCGCCGCAACGACCTCCGCAGCGACCGCCACAATTTCCACCGCATCTAAAGCAATTAGAGCACCGAAAACAATTAGAGCAGCGAAAACAATTAAAACAGCGAAAACAATTAAAACAGTTAAAACAGTTAAAACAATTAAAGCAGCTAAAAAAGACTCCAACTTGTCGATCTTCATTCATATTGTATTGATTGTATTGGTTTGGATCCCAATAAGTGGCCTCGTTCGCCTGGAAATCACCAATATTCAGCGATTGAAGTTCATTTTGGAAATTATTCATTTTTCATACCTCCGAATTTTAATTAATCATGTTTACTATCATAAAAATGATTAGAACGAAAACAACTGTGCAACAAGAGTGACTCAGCTAATACTTCTGATGCTTTCCTCAACAAAATATGACCACTGCTTGGGCATTGTTCCTGATTCAAATACCTATTTCCTTATTTTAAATTCCTGTTAATAAAAAAAAGGCTGACTCCAAAAGGTCACTTTAAGTGTTCTTTTGTGTCAGCCCCTTTTCACTAAATTTACTCCTTGTAATTAGGCAGATTTTTAGATTTGCACTTTTCCTTTATCAAACTGAATTTCAATCCCTTTTTGACTCGATTCATAAATCGCTGTTAATATTTTCATCATTTCAACGCCATCGTCTACTGAACTTAATGGGACTGCTTCACCTAAGCAGCTTGAGATAAAACAATCAATTTCATTTTGAAATCCTGAAGCGAAATCGAAACCTGCGCTGTCTACCTGTGGGGTGATGTTCAAAATTGTATTGTATTTTTCCGTAATGATTTTGAATTCAGGATCAATTTCTGCTCCACCTTTATCGCCATACAGTTTGATTATGCTTTCATCTTTTTGAGCATGGAGAGTATAACATACATCCACAACAAGAGAGGCACCGTTTTCAAAACGAATGATTGCATTCGCTAAATCCTCAACTGTGTTTTTGGCTGGATCATAATCAGCGGCTTTATAAAAAGAGAGATTTTTAATGTTTGAACGATTTCCAAGCTGAGAATACGTGTTTCCGCTAATCGATTTTACTTTTGGCCTCCCCATTAAGTACCAGCATAAGTCAATGATATGGACTCCAACGTCAAGGAGCGGACCCCCTCCAGATATGTCCTTGTCAGAAAACCAGCCGCCTGGATTTCCTAGTCGGCGAAGTGAAGATGCCTTCGCATAATAAATGTCACCTAAATCTCCATTCTCGATGAACTTCTTTAATGTATGGATGTTATTGTCATAGCGGCGTACGAAGCCTACCTGCAATATCTTTCCACTGTTTTCAACAGCTTGTTTTACCTTCAGCGCTTCGTCTAATGTTTTACTTAATGGCTTTTCCACTAATACATGCTTCCCATTTTCAAGTGCTGCAATTGCAATTTCTGCATGTGTATTATTCCATGTGCAAATACTGACTGCATCAATTTCATCGTCATGAAGAAGCTCTCTGTAATCCGTATAGACTTTTGAAGCGCCATACTTTTTTGCCTTTAATCTTGCCCGTTCTTCATTTAAATCACAGACGGAGGTAAGATCTGCCCGATCATTTTGTTCATAAGATTGTAAATGCGCATCAGAAATAGATCCTGTTCCAATTACTCCTATCTTTACTTTTCTCATATTATTATGCTCCCTTCGCCTTTACGTCTGAAAAGATTCGTTTCACATTTTCCAAGGAAATTCTTGCCCCTTTTTTGCATTCTTCGATCCCTTCAAACTCTACTGATATAAAGCCATCATAGGCAGAATTCTTGATAATCTTTATGATTTCGCGAATATCAATGTCCCCGTTTCCAGCAATTGCACCCCGCAAATAATTCGCTGAAGCAGTTTTAAACCAGCCTTCCCCGGGATTTTGAACAGCAGGACGATAATAAAAATCTTTAATATGAATCATGGAGGCGTATTGAATCGTCTTCTTTACAGCAGAAACAGGATCTTCTTCAACACAAAGGAAATTCCCCACGTCAAGTGTCGTTTTAAAGTTTGCTCTGTTTACGTCATCCACTAGCCTCAGCACCCGGTCACTTGCTTGGATATAATAACCATGATTTTCAACACTAGTTGTGATCCCATATTTTTTTGCATGATCTGCAATCCGTTGACAAGCAGCAGTAATTGCAGGCAAATCTTGTTCAAAATGTTGAATTGATGTTTCATTTAATGGGCGTGATGCTACATCGTGACGCATGAGTTTGACACCGAGCTGATTCGCTATATCTACTTCCTGTAATACTCTATCAATCTCAGCTTCATATGAATCTTCCGACTCTTTCACAAAGTTAGCCCCAATTGCATAGTTAGAAATTTCGATTCCGCTGTCTTCACAAGTCCTGCAAATTTGCTTGATGAGCGCCTCATTTCCATTTAAGGAAAAGTCTAAAGGAACAATTTCAATGTGTTCACTTCCATGATCAGCAGCCCAGCGTATCACATCTAAAATGGTCATTTCCCCTGATCGAAGCGCCTCTTGTAAACTATAGGAACTCAGTCCAAATTTCATTTTTCTCACCGCCTTTTCATTACTTTCTGACACCGCTTAGCGTAATTCCCTCAATTAGATATTTTTGCAGGAAAAGAAACAAAAGAATCATCGGTACAGTTGCCATTAATGCTCCAGCCATAAGCAGCGGATAATCTGTTGCATGCTGTCCCTGGAACGTTGCAATTCCAACTGAAAGAACTCTCATATCCTCTGAGTTCGTCATCGTTAATGGCCACAGGAAATCATTCCAAGAAGCAAGAATGGTGAAGATAGCAAGCGCTACAAGAGCCGGTTTTGATAATGGCAGGATAATTCTCCAATAAATTCCCCATAGTGTGCAGCCGTCAATTTTCGCTGCTTCATCCAGTTCTTTTGGAATTGACATAAAGAATTGCCGCAGTAAAAAGACACCGAATGCACTAAACATTCCAGGAACAATTAAGGCATAAAATGTGTTAATCCACCCTAGTTTGCTCATGATCACAAAGCTTGGAATCATGACTACTTGAGCAGGTACCATTAGAACGGATAAAAGGAGGATAAAAATAACATTTTTAAAAGGAAACTTTAAACGTGCAAAGGCAAATGCGGCTAATGAACATAATAATAATTGAGCAGCCGTTCTGCCGACTGTAACAATGATTGTATTTGAGTAATATTTCAAATAATCAACTGCTGTAAAAACTTCCAGATAATTATCGAACTTCCATTCTTTTGGAAAAATAGTTGGCGGTACTTGCATCGATTCAGTAAATGTTTTTAATGATGTTGATAACATCCACAAGAATGGGATCACCATTATAAAAGCCCCGAAGATTAACAAAATATGAATATACCATTTTTGTATTTTCATTTTCTATCTCTCCTTCCTTTAGGAATCATAGTGTACCCATTTATTTTGCAAACGCATCTGTATCACTGTAATAATTAAGATGATGATGAACAAAATGAATGCTTTGGCTGATGCATATCCCATTTCAAAGTATTTAAATCCGGATTCCCACACGCCATAAACAACTGTTCTCATTGGGTCAAGCAAAGAGGTCTCAGTCCCGACCATGATGAAGATTAAATCAAACATCTGCAGGGCGCTGATCATAGACATGACGAAGACGAAAAAAATGCTTGGCGTCAATAAAGGAACCGTTATATGAAAGAATTGACTTATTCTTGATGCACCATCCAGCTTGGCTGCTTCGTAATAAGAGGCGCCTATCCCTTGAAGCCCTGCAAGTAAAAGCACGATATTGTTCCCGATGCTCATCCATACACTTACTAAAATAATAGAGATTAGTGCAATTTTTTCATCAAACAGCCATTCAGGCTGAGGGAGATGAAAGATTCCGAGCACATAATTTATTAACCCGAATTCTGAGTTATACAGCCATTTCCAAACCATACCCACGGCAACAGGCATAGTGACAACAGGTAAGAAATAGAGTGTCCTGTAAATAACCATGCCTTTTATTTTTTGGTTCAGCAGCACAGCTACAAGAATCGCTAAGATGATAGAGAGCGGAACAGAAAGGAAAGTAAAGATCACCGTGTTTTTCATGGAACGAATAAACGTTTCGTCCTTCATTAAATTCATCATATTCTCAAAGCCATTGAAAACTGGTGCTGTTAACCCATCCCATTCTGTAAAGGATAAATAAAATGAAGCAGCTGCTGGTACCATATAAAAAATAAAAAGACCAAGGACAACTGGAGCGATAAACAGATATGCGCCAATCGCTTCCTTATTTAACTTCTTTTTTTCCGCTTTGATAACAACTGCTTCTTTTCTTTCAATCTTTAATGCTTTAGGATAGTTATTCAAGCTAAACTCTCCTTTCAAGGAAAGGTAATAGAATACAGCATTCTATTACCTTTCGTTTCTATGTTTTACTTTTCGTTTTTAAGAATGTCATCCATTTCTTTTTGTACAGTTTCCGCTGCTTCATCAATTGATTTTTTTCCTAAGAAGGCTTCCTTAAATTCTTTAACCTCAACATTTTGCCATTTTTCTGTATCCTTTGAAATTGGATAAGGAACTCCAAATTCTAAGGAATCTGTAAATACTTTAAGGTTGATTGAAGGGATTGATTCTACCCATAGGGATTCTGCCTCCTGATAAGCCGGAATGGAAAAACCAGATTCACCCATGTATTGACCTGCTTCTTTACCAGAAAGCTTTTTTAATAGTTCCCAAGCTAAGTCTTCGTGTTTTGTCTTGTCATTCATTGACCAGCTTAAGCCATGAACAATTGTTGCTTTTTGTTTGCCTTTAGGCAGAGGCGCTATGCCAAGATCTTCCCCCAGCATCTCATAATAGGTTGGAGCGATAACAGATATGGCCGGTGCCATGGCTGCTTTACCTGAACCAAAAATCTGATCGCCTTTTGTTTCAACCTGCGTTTTTGCGGAAGGTGAAATCCCTTTATCCATTAACCTTTTCGTGAATTCAAATGCTTCTTTTGTTTCTGGCAGGTTATATCCAGATTTTGTTTTATCCTCGTTAATAACATAACCGCCAGCCTGGTGAATTAAGTTGTAGTAGCCTTGCTGACTGAGATTTGAAGCAATATACCCATAGATTTTCTTATCTTTGTCCGTTAATTTTTCTCCTACTTCTTCAATTGTCTCCCACGTCCATGTTTCATCAGGATACGGAAGACCTGCATCATCAAACATTTTTTTGTTATAGTAAAGAGCTACTGAGTCTAAAAAGTAAGGCATTCCATATAAATGATCTTCATACGTATATAAGTCCACTAATGCCGGTGTATAAACACTTGTATCAATCTTGTCTTTTTCAATAAGAGGCTGCAGATCTTTAATCAAACCGTTTGAAGCATATTGATGAAAGTTTGGTCCATTCATCCAAAAAATATCTGGTCCGCTGCCGCCCGCTGCACTCGTTTTTAACTTTGCCCAATAATCAGCAAAAGGTGTATAGGTAATGTTCACTTTTACATTTGGATGTTCTTTCTCGAATAATGCAACTGATTTATCCACTACTTCACTCACATTTTCGTCCCAGAGAGCAACATTTAAGGTTACTTTTTCATCACCTGAAGATTTTTCATTGCTGCTGCAGCCAGCTAAAAATACTCCAAATACCAATATGATACTTAATAAGTACGCATAAGACTTTTTCATGTTGATCCCCCTATTCTCTTATTAATGTGATTGCTGATTTTTCCTTTGCAGATTGGTAAGCGGCTTGAACCACCTCTAATGTACGAAGACCGTCTTCTCCTGAAATCGATGGAGTCCGCATCCTTTGTACACAATCAATGAAGTCATTTACAAGTCCTGAATCCATATCGTCTCCCCATCCAATATGCTGCACCTTTTTCTGTTGGTCATTAAATAACACAAGATGCTGTTTAAAGGCATCGAGTGAGATTGTCCCTTTCGTTCCGACAATTTCCATCGTTACATCTCCCCATGCAGGGAATGTTTTGGGACGTGACCAGCTTGGATCAATCGTCACAATCGTACCGGACTCTAGTTCTAATGTGACAATTCCGCAATCCTCGACATCGATATTATAAAAACGGGTATCAAGTTCGGCATACACTTTTTTCACTTCTTCGTCTAATATCCATCTGATAAGATCCATAACATGAACAATATGGTCGACAGCAGCTCCTCCGCCTGATAGATCCTTTTGAACAAACCATCCCCCGGGCATTTGCCCATGATTTGTTGCATCAATTGCTACAATTTCTCCCAGTCCTCCGCTTCGAATCACTTCTCTTACCTTTTTGACAGCAGGAACAAAACGTACGGGAAAGGCCACTTGCAGGATCACGCCTTGATCTTTGCATATGCCGATCATTTCTTGTGCATCCTTGACTTCTGTTGAAATTGGTTTTTCACATAAAATATGTTTTTTAGCCTTCGCTGCTTCCATTACATGTTTTTTATGGTTCGCGTTTTCTGAACAAATGACAACGGCTATAAGATCTGTTTGGAGGAAGCTGGTGAGATTGGAATAGTACTGGCAGTTAAAACGTTCAGCCATCATGCTTCCTCTTTCAATATCCTCATCCCAAATCGCTGTCAGTTCGACATCCGCATGTTCAGTTAAATGTTCGGCATAACTCACGGCATGCATATGGGCGAAACTGATGATGCCTACTTTCATTTCAACACTCCCCCTTTCTTGAGCTGGATTGGCTGGCCAATTTTCACTGATTCTAATGCAGCTTCTGCCACTTCAATCACTTTAACGGCATCTGCTGCAGTTACAATGGCACTTCTCATATTTTCAAGACAATCTGCGAAATGCTGAAGCTGATCTTCCAGAGGTGTACGTTCAACAAGATAGCTCGGAACCGCAACTCTTTCTTGCTTTCTGTCAATCTCGTGAAAAAGTTCTACTACAACAGGGTCTTGATCAGAACTTTTATACGTAATCATTCCTTCGCTTCCAGCAAGCTCAAAGGAAGCTGAAAATTTAGTAATACCCCAGGATAAGGTCACATGGGCAATTGCGCCTGAAGCAAAACGTAATGTGACAAGAGCATATTCAAGGTTTTCTCGTTTGATCCTTTTCGCCATTACACGTTCAACCTCACCGAATGTCCAAAGGAGCCAATCAAAATCATGAATGCCTAAATCTAATAGAACGCCACCGCTCTTGGATTCATCCCGATACCATTCATCACGGCCTTTTGGATATGGACAGCCCCTTGTTAATCTCATCACACCAGGCTTTCCAATTGCTCCATTTATGACTTGTTGTCTTGCTGCTTTGTATTCAGGAGAGAATCGCAGGACATGTCCAACGAATAGAGGTACATCGTATTTTTCACATAGATCCACAATTCTTCTTGCCGTTTTCGCATCAGCCGCTAATGGCTTTTCACATATGACCGTTTTTCCAGCTTGCGCCGCGATCTTAATGACTTCCTCGTGAAGGTGCGTTGGAACACAAACGTCAACAATATCAATAGGCAGCTGTTCAAGTGCTGTTTGTAAATGATGGAAACCTTTTACATTAAATTGTTCAGCAAGCTGAATGATGTTTTGCTCAGTCCGTCCGATAACAGCAACAGCTTCACAGCTTCCTGCATTTTTCCAAGCTTCCAAATGCAAAGTCCCCATTGTACCTGTACCAACCACAGCCACTCTCCTCATCATTCCACCTCATTTCTCATTTTATTGGTTAACACACGGAAGAAGCTGACATAAATTCTGATAAATGAATAGCCTTGCCTGTTTTACTGGATGCATTCGCAGCCAAAGTGACAGCTAACGTTTTCGCTGCTTCTCCGTACGGGGCCAACACTAACTCTTGATTGTTTAGGCGCACCGCATCAATAAAAGCTCGATCCTGCTCTCCATAAAAATCGTGGCTTGATTTATATGAAATCGTTTTTTCTTTATCAATGATGTGTAATGTTGAGTTATCCAGCACTACTCTAAAGTCACGCCCTAATAGTTCAATGCCGGTATAATGATCTGCTTGTGTAAAGGAACTGGCAAGGTGTCCGATCGCACCTGACTCTAACGTCATGCTTACAGATGTTACATCCGGTATATCGATATCTGAAATATCTCCCATCAGCTGCAATGCCATATTTGCATATACAGTGGTTACATCACCTGCTAAATAACGGATTAAATCAAGTGTGTGTGTAGATTGCTCCACTAATTGTCCTCCTGACTTATTCATCAGACGATACCAAGGGGTTTGAACAAATGATGTAATATAATGCCCTCGAACCATTGCAATTTCTTTACCCCGTAAATAATCTTTTGCCTTTGAGACTGTATCCAAATAGCGCAGGCAATAACCGGTTGAACAAATAATTCCTGCTTCCTCGATTACTTTGGCCTTTGCTGCAACAATTTCCAGATCAAGTCCCAATGGTTTTTCAACCATCATATGAATACCGCGTGCAGCAGCTTTTTCTTCAATATCTCCGTGTGCAAAAGGCGGTACACAAATAAAAAGTGCATCAAGTGATTCGTTATCAAGCATCTCATCTACATTGGTGTAGCCATTTGCTCTATATTGATCTCCTGCTTGCTTAACCCGTTCGGCAGAAATATCACAGACTGCAGTGATTGTTGCATGTTCAATACTGCTGATATTTTTCAAGTGGACGGAAGCAATTCCGCCAACTCCAATAAATCCAACTTTTACGTTTGCCATCTTTTTTCTCCCCCTATACTCTTTGTGCAGCTGTTCCGCTTGCTAAAATAACATCCATATGACGCGCCGTATCATTTGCTAATTCATTTGGGGAAATATGATAAGGCGTTAATTCAGCTGTAATCACGTCATGATAGCCAATCTCGCGAAGTGCTTCCATTACCGACGTCCAATTCACATCTCCAGATAAAAGCGGTACAAATCCTGTAATATTCCCCACTTGCGTTGAGAAATCTTTGACGTGTACTTTACGTATACGGTCCTTGAGTATTCGGATCCATTGTTCAGGATATCCGAATTGCAGGACGTTCCCGACATCAAAATAGGCACCTACATAGTCTGAATCAATCTCATCGATGTAACGGGCCATTTCAAGCGGTGACAATAAAAAGCGGTTCCAAACATTTTCAACACCAATATGTACCTCCTTCGTTTCTGCAACAGCTGACAGGTTCCGCAGCTCATTTTGACTAAGTTCATAACAGGCTTCATAGGATGTTTCTGCATTCACGAGTCCTGGAACAACTAAAATCGTATCGATCCCCATAACACTGGCCAGCTCTAATTGCTTCTTTACAATGTTCCTTCCGTGCTCCCGAATCCTTTCATCCGGTGATGAAAGAGGTGCTTTCCACAGGAGAGCTGTCGATAAGCTCGGAAGTTTTAGACCTTGCTTTTCTGCCAGCTTTACAATCATTTCTGCTTCCCTAGCGGTTGTATCTAATGTTAAGCCAATCCCATTTTTCTCATAAACATTCAGCTCCACCGCATCAAATCCAGCATTGGAACTATATTCAAAAACCTTCTCTAATGACGTCCCTTCTGGGTAACACCATTGGTTAATTCCCTTCAGCATATAAACCCCACCTTAATTTAAATATTCAGATTTTTCACAGTGTGCTAGATTACAGGCGATTGAAATTTTTCTTGCAATAGAACAGCAGCGGCGCCCAACATTTCAAATTCTGTACCAAGAGTCGTTGGACGAATCGTTATGTCTTCTCTTAAAACCGGAATGACATGCTTTGAAACATGCTGTTGGATCGCCTCTAAAAAGATTGGATTACCTTGAACAATCTCACCGCCAAGAATAATGACTTCCGGATTAAATAAATGGATATAATTAATGACTCCTGCAGCTAAATACGAAACGACTTCCTCTAAAATTTTCAGACATAGCTCGTCCCCCATATTTAAAGCTTTGATAAAAATAGCTGGAGTAATTTGGCTAATATCATCAGGCACAAGTTCTTGGATCTTCGTAGACTGTCCCCTTGTCATAATCGCGGATAAGATTTTCGAATAAATAGCCGGCCAGCGTACATAGCTCTCAAGGCAGCCAACATTCCCACACTCACATCTCACTCCGCTTCCGCGGTCAACCGTTGTATGACCCAATTCTCCAGAACTGCCTTTATGTCCCCGGTAAATTGAGCCGTTAATCATAAGTCCTGATCCTAGACCGTCACCAACTGTAATATAAAGCAAATCTTTAAACTGATCATAAGGCCCAAAATGTTTCTCTGCTAAAACGAAAGCATTCGTATCATTTTCTAAATAAGTCCGTAAACCAAATTGCTGCTCAACTAATTGTTTTAAAGGAACATCACGCAGATCCAATTTTGTATTATAAGAAATGATCCCTTTCTTGGCATCAACAATCCCTGGAGTAATAATAGTAATACCGACACATCTATTCATATACTCTGTTTTTTCAAGAAACTGCCTGATCAGTTCCAATACATGTTCAATGACCGATTGTCCGAACAGAAGATTGGTTGAATAGATTTCCTTTCGGCGTATTTCAGCCTCTAAGTTCATTTCCGCAATCTTTATAAATGAATTAGTAATGGAGACACCAATTATAAAATGACTATTAGGATCAAAGCGCAGCAGCACTGGTTTTCTGCCCCCATTTGATACACCAATTCCATCTTCACGGACGAAACCTTCATTCATCAATTCATTAACAGCTGATGTAACTGTAGTAGGACTAATATTAATCCGTTTCGCAATTTCGCTTCTAGAAATAGGGGCTTGTTTTCGAATCATATCTAAGATAATAGAACGGTTTATCTCTTGGATTAGTTTTAAGTCCCCAGTTCTTCGCATTAAGGTATACACCCCTGACATATTCATTTTTCAATACATACTTTTTCCATTGGCTTTATTAAGATAGGATGATTAGGACTAGACTTATCATTCGTGATAGCAGAAGTAAATCTTTGTGATTTGAAGTGTGGTTTTTTCTTTAAGTGATGTTTTTCCAGCAGTATTTGTATAATCATGATGAGGGGAGAAGGATTTGTTGATTCCATTTGTGGTATATCTTTTGATGAAGGATGAAACACTTTCTTTTTCCAATGA
The DNA here is from genome assembly GCF_019933155.2 of Metabacillus dongyingensis. Lineage (NCBI taxonomy): Bacteria > Bacillati > Bacillota > Bacilli > Caryophanales > Bacillaceae > Metabacillus > Metabacillus dongyingensis. The sequence goes on from NZ_CP082944.1 coordinate 4,089,159, forward strand.
GTTTATTAAGTGGAATTTCTCCTTTATTATAAACAGCATGTAATCTGCTAATAAATGGATAAATATATCTATTTTCTTAATTTTCTAAAAAATAGTCATTATAGTTCATCAGCCATGTATCTCTTCTTATTCTTTCTCTAATTCTCATCCTCTTCCGATACTTAACTATAGAAAAAAACGTATTTTTTAATTTATGAATACCTATGCAATCTAGTTACATATGGGATTGATTTCATAAAAGCTCAAATTTATATTTTATCTCTGTGAGTTCAACATCTGTAAACAATTAACAATTATATTACCTTGCGGTTATCCTCTCACTTTTATTGCATTAGTTTAATAGCTCAAAGAAATACCTGACTTAAATTACAAGCGCTACAATGATTAGTGTCGCTATGCGTGCCTTTCCTAATAAAAGGAAATGACATTAATGACAAAATACCTATTTATCAAAACGAAAACGAAATCCTGGATGATTTCTAGTAATTTAGCAGCGTGATTAGACCATTTTTTAAATGATTCTTCAATATGATTCAAAAATGTATACTCAGTTACATTCCCAATTGACTCCTAACGTGATTTCTCAAATGCAGCGTACTGTTGATATTTTTAAAATGCACTTCCGAGTGGACTAATGGTTATGAAGTAATCTATAGAGGTATCTAAAAAATATTAAACTGCTGTTATTCAGCTTACTAATTGAAGAGTTTATTGCACAAAAACGTTATACGGATCAAAGTATTAAGCTTTCTTTATACATCTACATGCTTTTAGAGGAATGTCTCTTATATGAAGGCATTAATCACACCTATATGAGGAGGTTTATACTAAAGTTTCCTATCGATAAATCACTCAAGTCTATTACCCTTCTTACAATTACCCTCACAAAAAAACATTCTTCAAGAACATATATGATATCTTTTCATTTTTAACGAAGGAGTGTTTTTTTGGATTTTTACAGTTTATTGCTCTTTTCTTTATGTATCGTATTTCCAGTGATTCATCTGATTCATAGTTTGCCTTGGTTCAAAAGGCAGACTGAGAAGTTTAAGTTTCCTGCAAAAGAGGATAAGGGCATCAGCATTTTAATTCCCTGCTACAATGAACAGGGAATTATTGACACTTCTATTTTCAGTATGCAATCTCTGTCCTACTCAGAGTACGATGTCATTTACATTAATGATGGGTCTACTGATGACACTATGCTTCTGATGAATCAATTCCTGCAGCTGAAGCCAAGCTCTAAGCAGCCGCTTAGAAAAATAGCCCACCAAAAGATTCTGGGATTCTATCAATCTGAGCTTTACCCGAATATTTATGTAATAGATAAAGTGAATGGGGGAAAGGCAGACTCTTTAAACGCCGGAATTGAGCTTGCACAAAAAGAGCTGGTGATTACTCTTGATGCAGACACGATTTTGACAGATAAGGCGCTTCCTGTGGTGAATGATGCTTTTGAGGATGAGAACGTTGTTGCTGCAGGGGGAATGGTTCATGTGCTTCAGACGAAAACTGCTGAACCGTTGAAATCTTTATCTCTGCTTCGTGCAAATCTTCTTGTCAGCGTTCAAGCTCTCGACTTTCTTAAAGCCTTTTATATTACCAAAATGTCGCTTGCCCGCTTCCATGCTTTAGCGATCATTTCAGGTGCTTTTGGTATTTTTAAAAAGCAAGTGCTGATCGAAGTCGGAGGATTCAGAACGACGATAGGAGAGGATATTGATATTACCTTGCGTATCCATAGACATATTTCCAATCATAAAAAAAAGAAAATTATCTTCATACCTGAAGCGGTCTGCTATACGGAGCTTCCGGAAAATTGGAAGGATTTATTTAAGCAGCGGATCCGCTGGCAAAAAGCCTTTATCGATTGCGTCATACATTTCAGGGGATTTCTGGGGAAAACCCTGTTTAAGAAACCTGTTTCATTCTTTTATTTGATCGAATCCTTTCTGGCGGGAACCATTGCAGCTTATGTAATGACTGGATTAATTGTTGTAAACGGAATGATTCATCCCCCATCTTCCTATATGGACTACTTGTTGTTTTTTTTCATTTACATACTGATATTCGGTTTGATATATGATCTAGCTGCCGTTCGAATGAGCAGACATTATGGCATTTCTTTTAAAAAGAGAGAAATTCCGAAATTGCTGGTGGCGATTCTTTTTGACGTACTGATCTACCGGCTCGCCACGATGATATTCATTATGTACGGCAGCATTGCCTATTTCTTTAATCAGAATTGGAATAAGGTTGAGAGAACAGGCAGGGATTATCAGACTGATTCAGAAACAGCGGCTTAATAACAAAAAAAGGTGCCAAAACCGGCACCTTTTTTTCAGTTTAAATTCCTGCAGCCTCTTATTCTCAAAATCTACGACATACAATTTCCACTCTGATCCACCGCTATATCATGCGGAATTCTCAATTCGCCTTCTTTCTAATCCCAACTTCCAAAACGCTAAAAGATATTGCCTTTTTTATCAAGGACATGACTTGGCTTGTGAGGTTTTCCTTCGCTCCGTTCAAGAAATTTCCGCCGTCCGCTCCATATACTTTTTCCTACTCTACTTGCTTCACCTTCTGCTTTTTTCTCTTCTTCCGTTTGTGAACAGAATTCCCCCGCTGTAGGATTCCGGCTCTGGTATCTCCACTGGTTTTTCTTTAAAATAACATCCGATCCTCTCTGGCAGAACCACACAATCAGGCGAGTCAGGCTGAGTGCTGCAGGAAGCAGAGTTTTCATTTTATTCAGCTGCATTTCCCTCCATAAAAGTAAATGATTAATATGGCTATTAAAACTAGACTTATAGCATGAGAAAACGGTTTGCAGATTGGAATGAGACAATACTTAGAAAAAATAGACACCCAGTAAATCTGAGTGTCTGAAAAAACTTTCATCATGGGGTATCTGAAGCATCAATGAGCTTCCATTCCTGAAACTCCCCTTCCCCTAATTCTTGTATTTCCACAAGTGTACCATCCTCTGGCCGGTTATTCTTAACTCCCAGAACTTTGCCGCTGTTAACAGCACTGAAACGATACGTTCCATCCCAGTGATCGGTTATTCTCCATTGCTGGTTGCCGTAGCCCAGATACTCCCAAACTTGCACATCGTCTCCGGGAGTGATTCCGGATGCATCCAGTACGAACTTGCTGTCACCTGCGTGAACTTTATATGCTCCAGGGGAAACCCCATCAATCTTCCACGTTTGCTCCCCGTCTGTCTGAAGTCTTGCTTTAGAACCATTTGAATTCCCTTCAGGTGTAAGGATTTTACCGGTTGTCTTATCAGCAATCTTAAAGGCCGCCTTGCTGTCAACGATTGTTCTGCCGATAAGCTTTCCATTATTTGAAGTAGCAGTAATGATGCTTCTGCCGTGCCCTGTCATCCTGACTTCTGCACTGCGTTCATCCAGTTTCTTAACTTCGGCTGCATCTGGATTACTTGATTGCCATCTTATTTTTTTATGCTTGTCTGTTGCCGGAAGGATAGCTGCCGAAAGCTTGTGCGTTCCGCCGAGTGGGAGAACAAGCTTTTCATGGTCCATGAACATTTCAAAAGGAGCTGCACCTTCATCCTTCCAGACTCCTTTTAATGGATAAACATCGAGGGAAACGATTTTCACATTACCGCCTTTTGTATAAAAGCTCATGCCATCGCTTGCCCCGTCAGGAAACACAACATTCGAGAAGACTGCCTGGCCATCATTGCCGAATACCTCAATAGAAGATTCGTCTACAAAAATACGCATTTTCACTCGGTTGTTTTTTTGTGCTGCATTTATTTCATGATAAGTGGAAAACTTGTCAGAAAAACTGATGTCTCCTGATTCAGACCTGTCAAAGAATATCTTAGCCTCTGCTGCCTTATAGCCCACAACGGTTTTCTGAGAGTCAGATTCCCTTAGCCTGAATCCAAATTCTGCCTGGCTGTTTTCAGGCAGTTCAACTTCTGCAGCAATTTCATAGGATGTACCTTTTTCGTTTGCCATCAGATTGGCATCTCCTGGCTTTACTGTTTTGCTGCTCCATGATGAAGCTGATCCTCTTAGCTTCTCCAGTTCTTCAATCGGCTCCTGGTACAGTCTGATTCCTTCACCAGGAACAGTCTTCAATGTAAGCTCCCGCGGAATGGACATTTGCCCTTTCCATGGTGAGGTGGGAAAACTGAATGGATAATCCCAGTTGCTCATCCATCCTAATGAAATTCTGCGTCCGTCTTCGTCTGGAATGTCCGAAAAAGACATCGCTGCATACATTTCTTTGCCAAACTCATTTTTCAGCACAGTGCCTGCAGGGTGATCGCTGACGAAACGATTTCCGTCAAATGTCCCCACAAAGTATTCTGAATCTGATCCGCCGGTTTTAGGATTCGCTCCAGTACTGATGGATAGAACCCATTTTTTCTTGTTTGGATCTCCGTCAACCGGCAGCTGGAAGAAGTCAGGGCATTCCCACACTCCCCCTCTGACGAAATCCCCGTACCCAAATGATTCAATCATTTCCCAGTCAAGGAGATTTTGAGAGGTAAAGAAACGGATGTGATCTCCCCCGGATATGACCATGACCCATTGCTTATGATCCTCATCCCAAACGACTTTCGGATCCCTGAAGTCCCAGCCCTGGCCGCCATAAAATTCACCGATATTCGGTATGATCGGGTTGCCATCATAAAATTCCCATGTACGCCCCTTATCTTTGCTGTAAGCAACGCCGATTTTCTGATCGCCATTGTGCTTTTCAGGATTAAACGATGTGTAAAAGGCAATCAGCCCCGATCCTTCCTCGTTAAATAATCCGGACGCATTGGTTTTATCAACGACAGCAGAACCTGACCATGCATGTCCCATCTCATTCCATGGAATCGCGATCGGCAGCCTCTTCCAGTGGACAAGATCCGTGCTTACCGCATGTGCCCATTTTCCGCCGTCCTGATGGAAAAGGTGATATTCCCCTTCATAATAAACTAAGCCGTTCGGGTCACTTGCATAGCCTCTTGCCTGCGTAAAATGATACTGCGGCCGGTATAGCTCAGAATAATAGTCGTCAAATGGAGTGGCGTAGACATGCTGAAAATACGCGGTTCCATTATCGACATTCAATCCGAATTTTCCGCTTGAGTAGGCTGAGTCTTTTACAGAAATCACCGGATCGGCATATCCATCGAAATAGATTTTCATATCATTTCCATCAGCATGAATTTCAAAATGATAGGTTTTGCCTGTTTCTATCTTCCGCTCAGCCATTCCCATAGTACGATCTCCTTTCAAATCAAGGAGACGGATCCTGTTCAGATTGGGATCCAGAGTTAGCATATATCCTTCCCTGCCATCTCCATTTCCTCTGAATACAAGTCCTGCCGTACCAAAAGGAGCTTCATCATCTACCTTTACATCTCCTTCTAAGACGAAATCAGCTCCCGTTGTTTCTGCCATCCGGTAAGTATTTTGTTCTGCAGGGCTCTGCCCCATCGTCCCGTCAAGATGCGGAGTCCACTCACCATTAATGGATTGCCACCCTTCTAAATTGGACTGCAAATCACTCACTTGAATGTTTTGAAAAACGGCATCTCCGCTTGCATGTAAGCCAAAAAGCCCTCTTGTGTAGGTGTCGTCATCTGCCTTCAAAACTGGCATCCCTCCATTCTGCCAGAAGACCTGCAAAGAAGAACCTTCCGCTTTTACCTTTATGCGGTAAAGGATTCCGGGTTCAATCGGCATCTTTGCTTCCGAAAGAACTCTGTTCTGATTGACATCCTTCAGCTGCAAAATGTCTTTTCTTGCATCAGCCTTTACTTGGTATGCCTTTAATCCTGCTTTATCAGACCGGAATAACAAGGAGCCGGTTGCAGTTTTGTCTTTTAGGAGAAGATCCGATTCAAAGGTGAAATCAGCAGAAGAAGTCGTGGAAATGGAATAGATATTCTCTCCTTGCTCAGGGGTAGCCTCTAACCCTTCAAAACCTGCCTGCCATTTGCCGGTTTTTGTTTTTAACCCTGTTAAATTCGTCCGCACTTCACTCATTTGAACCTTGCTGAAGACAAGCTTTCCGCCCTCCGCATGAAAGCCTGTAAATCCTTTAGAATGACTGAAATCCTTAAGGTCCATTACCTTTTTTTCATCCACAAATACGCTAATGGACGGACCATCTGACGTTATTTTCACTCTTGTCTCAGCATTCGCTTTCACTTTGAACGGAACACTTTTCAGAATACGGTCCTCATCCAGTGCAGAAAGAAAAACGCGGTCCCGTTTGGAATCCAGACTTACTTTATATCCTTCTGTGCCTGTCTGATTTGCGCGGAAGACGAGTGACCCTGCGCTGTTCTTAGCGAGTTTTATCGTTGCTTCATAGACCAGATAGCTGCCTGTTTCTGAAATTGATAGAATAAGTGCAGATTTATTTTTAGCTGCAACCCCTTTAAGAGAGCCATCCGTTTCCTTATTCCAGCTTCCCGACAAAGCGGTGTAGCCGAATATCGCCGTTTTATGTTCATCGGCTTCTCCTCTGAATCCCTCCAAAGAAAATACTGAAAAGAGCAGGGCAGCAGCGGCCGCCAGTTTAACCAAAGTCATTTTTTTCATCTATATAACTCCTTCCAGTTATAATAAAGCGCTTTCATTCACTTCTAAAAAAAGAAGGGATTGTAGAGTAACTTTCAACAATCCCTTTAAAAACAATATGTCAGCTGATGACGACTTCTTGATTTACTATTTTCAAAGAAGGCATGGCAGATACCGCACCTACTTTTGTACAGACGATCGCTCCAATCCGATTGCTGAAGGAAACCATCTTTGTGACCAAATCCATATTAGCTGCAGCCATCTTCGGATTCTCTGAATGTGCGATCTGATATAATAATGCGCCTACAAATGCATCACCGGCACCTGTTGAATCAATTGATTTGACGCAGATGCTTGGGACAGCCTTCTTCTCTCTTCCATTTGAAACGATGGTCCCGGCGCTCCCTAATGTGACGGCAATCAGTCCTTCGCAGGTTTCCTGAAGAGCATCGAGTCCTGCAGTGACACCATTCACTCCTGAAATCAGTTCAAGTTCGTCCGCACTCATTTTAATAAAATCAGCCAGCCCCATTGCCATTTTTGCCAAGCTGATAAACTCTTCTGTGTTTGCTTTCCACAGATCGTTTCTGAAATTCGGATCAAAGGAAATGAATTTCCCTTCGTTCTTTGCTTTTTTCATCATGTCAAAATAAAGCGTTCGAAACGGGTCTTCCAGCAGTGCTGTTGCTGATCCAAAATGAAGAATGCCCGCTTGTTTTATTTTTTCCTCATCAATATCCTGCTCAGATAAAAAAGCATCAGCCCCTCTGTTAAAAAGGAAATCTCTCTCTCCATCCGCCTGAAGCGATACAAAGGCAAGCGATGTTTTGTGTACAGGATCAAATACAACCATAGACGTATCAACGCCCGCTTCATCAAGCGTTTTCTTCAGAAAAGAACCAAAAGGGTCGTTTCCCACTTTTCCGCAGAAGGAAGCCTTGCCTCCTAATTTAGCTATAGCCGCACAAACATTGGCAGGAGCTCCTCCCGCTTGTTTTTCAAACTTCTTTCCTTCCATTAAATTAATATCTGTTTCCGTGCAGAAAAAATCAATCAGCAATTCCCCGATGCAAATAACAGACGAACCCACCTTGCTTTCACCCTTCCTTGTTCCAAATGGAAGACAGCTCATGCAGCTCAAATGATTTTACTTTTATGCTTCCACCTGAAGCGGCCAGGTGCAATTCGCTCTTTTCAGATGAAGGGAACACAAGGCTCGTAATGGCGCATTCACCGTCATTGCCGAAAAGTTCAATGGAAGAGGCATCTAAAAGCAACTGCAAACGAACGCCGTTTTTCTTCATCTTTAAGGGTGCAGCCTGCACCGCAGGGAATGAAGATGAAAAGTCAGATTCACCTGAAAGTGTTCTGTCTGCTGACAGGATTTCCGCTTCTGCATCATAACGGATGACCGTTTTTTCTGAATCAGAATGCTGAATCGTCAGTTCAGCAATGGAAGCGTCCTGAAATTCAACTTCCAGATTTAGTTCAAGCAATGTGCTCTCCAAAGGAATGGAAAGCGGCTGATCCGGTGTTAAAAGCTTATCCTTAAAAGTATTGCTCCTCTTTCTCAGCACTCTTGCTTCTGAAACAGGTTTTTGAATAATGCGGACTCCATCCGCACTTGAGGCTAGGGATAATTCCCTCGGGATCGTCATGACACCCCGCCACTCTTTTGTAGGAACTTGATTGGCATAGCGCCAATTGCTCATCCACCCGATATAAATTCTTCTGCCGTCACTTGATGGCATGTCAGACCAGCTGACTCCAGCGTAGTTGTCCCTTCCGTAGTCCAGCCAGAGAACGGTCTCTTTGTCATGATCATTAATAAAGGTCTCTCCATCGAAATCTCCTATAAAATACTGAGTCCAAGAGCCTTCTGCATGTTCGCCGGTATCCCCCAGGCTGACAAGCATCACCCATTTCACCTTGTCTCCATCAACCTTAAGGGGGAACAGATCAGGACATTCCCAGAACCCGGCATGAGAGCCTTCTCCAAACTCACTTGCAAACTGCCAGTTAATTAAATTGATAGACTTGTAAATCGTCACGCTCTGGCCTGTAGCAAGAACCATTATCCAGTGCTTGGTTTCAGAGTGCCAGAAAACTTTAGGATCACGGTAATCTGTTTTTGTTTCGTCAATAAGGACCGGATTGCCGCTGTACTTTGTCCATGATCTCCCGTTATCCTTGCTGTATGCGATGCATTGGCGCTGACGCGGCCTTTCTGAGTCAGGATACGAATCATGGCTTGTATAGATCGCAACCAGCCCAGGCTGATCGTCGAAGAAACCGGTCGTATTATCCCAGTCGACGACTGCGCTTCCTGAGAAAATGGCTCCATGTTCATCAGGATGCAGCGCGACAGGAAGATGCTCCCAGTGAATTAAATCCTTGCTGACCGCATGGCCCCAATGCATCGGACCCCAGATTGTACTAAAGGGATGATGCTGGTAGAACAGATGATACTCACCGTTAAAAAACACCATTCCGTTAGGATCATTCAGCCATTTTCCGAGTGGCGAAAAGTGAAAATGGGGACGATATTTTTCTGTTAAAATCGGTTTCACGAAAAAAACTCCTTTTCCATAGATTAAGAGACTGCAGAAAAGAACAACAGCCTCTTTAGTTTAATGTTTAATGTTTAATGTTTATTGTTTATTGTTTATTGTTTATTGCTGATTGCGGTCATAGCCTGTCTGTTTGATTTCAAGCCACTCCTGAAGTCCTAAACGGTCAAGTTCAGCTAAATATTCCTTCCATTCTGCTTCCGCTTTTCCGTTTGTCATCCATTCAGCGCGCTTTCTGTTAATGTAAGCAAATAGATCCGTTTCAATGGATGATAGCTTATCCAGCTCTTCAATAGAGAAGAAGACTTTTGGATACGTATTTTCAGCTTTCATATGAGGAACCATAACATCTTTCATCAAGTCCAGTCTCCAAGCAGCATCATCCGGCTTCGTGGTAACGGATCCATAGTATTCATCTAAAATTGCAAGAGGTCCGTTAACACTTGTTTTTTGACGAACTTCAACTGGTGCAGCTCCTTCAAGCGGCAGATGCTTCAGCATATTTGCAGATTCGTCATATTCAAAGATGTTTTGCTGTTTGTCATCTCCGTATGTTCCCCAGTTGTTCTGAACAGACTGCAGCGGATCATACAGCTGGTCAATCCATTTAGCGGTAAGCTCAAGATTTTTATTTGAACTTGTAATGACCATTCTCCCTCTGTCAAAGCCCATTCCATTTGTTCTGGCAACGTTTACATTTCCATCCGGTCCAGCTACTGGAGACATAAGGTCATATTTGTCATTCATGCCGGTAATGTTTGCTTTGTCCCAGGTAAAGTACATGCCGTACCGTTCATCTTTGCCTTTTGCAAGATACGTGTTCCAGTCGTGTTCAAACGCTTCTACATCAATTAAGCCTTCCTTATAAAGATCGCTGAAGTACATGATGGCATCTTTATACCCTTCCTCAGCTGCTGTCAGGATCACTTTGCCTTCATTGCTTACAACTGTATGATCCCAGTTATCTCCAAGGCCGAATGCTCCGAATAAGAAGGCAGGATCTTCACCGCCATGATTAATGATGAAGGACATTGGAATTTCGTCCGCTTTTCCGTTTCCGTTTGGATCCTGAGTCTTAAAGGCAACTAATACGTTCTTTAGCTCTTCTGTATTTGCCGGCATTTTTAAGCCCAGCTTATTGAGCCACTCCACATTAATCCACGGAAAATCATCAACTGAATGAATATTCTCTTTGCCTGTCCCAAGCTCTTCAATCCATGGGAAGGAATAGATATGACCGTCAGGAGCTGTCATCATTGCTTTATATTCTGGTGAAGAATCGAGCACTTTTTTCAGATTCGGCATGTGTTTTTCAATTAAATCCTCAACTGGAATAATCGCTCCATCTTTTGCAAGCTTCAGCAAGTCATAGTCGCCGTAGCCTGCATCCATAATGGCATCCGGCAAATCACCGCTTGCCATAGCCAGATTTCTCTTCTCCGCAAACACATCGTTCGTATAGTTTTTCCACTGGATTTGAACACCCGTTTTTTCTTCCAGTCTCTTATAAATGAGTTTATCATTTGGATCTTTAGGCGCAAGCGGCGAGCTTTGCGTGATAAATTTCAGCGTAACTTCTTCCTTAAGCGGGAAGGAGACATCTTTTAGTTCATAGTCTTCTGAAGATGAGACATTTTTGCTTGTGCAGCCGGATAATAAAACAGCTGCAATAGCGGCAGTTCCTATAGCTCTCTTAACATGTTTCATTACATTTCCCCCTGTATCATTTGTTATTTTAATGAACCGACCATAACCCCTTTTTCAAAGTACTTCTGGAAGAATGGATACATAATGATCAGCGGAAGGCTTGAGATCACGATCGCCGAGTATTTAATCATCTCTGAAACCTTAGCAAGCTCTGCCATTGCCAATTGATCGCTGATCATGCCGGGTTCAGCCTGGTTCTGAATTAAGATGGATCGTAAAACAAGCTGCAATGGATGCATTTTAGGATCTTCAAGATAAATCATGGCATCGAAATAGGAATTCCATTGGCCGACAAACGCATAGAGCGCGAGAACAAAAATAATCGGTTTAGAAAGCGGTATCACGATTTTGAAGAAAATAAGCAAGTCCGAGGCCCCGTCCACTTTAGCTGCTTCATGCAGTTCATGCGGTATCCCCTTAAAGTAAGTTCTGGCAAGTATGATGTTCCACACATTGACTGCTCCCGGCAGCAAAATCGCCCAGACCGTATTTAACATGCCGAGATCTTTGACAACCAGATACGTCGGAATTAATCCGCCGCTGAAAAACATCGTAAAAAGAAAGAATGTCATAAAAGCGTTTTTACCGACAAACCCTTGAGTCGCCAGAGGAAAAGCAGCAAATATGGAGACAACGACGGTAATAATGGCAAATCCTGCAGAGTAAAGCATGGCATTTATAAATCCCCTAACCATTGAATCATCGGATAGAATCCGTTTATATCCCTCTAGGCTCCAATCAGACACTTTAAACGACAAACCCTGATTCAGAAGAACATTTGGATCCATGAATGAAGCGATGACGACATAAACGAGCGGGACCAGGACGGCAAGGACAGCCAGACAAAGAAATACAGCATTCAGAGACAGGATGATCCGGTCTATTCTTGTGTGTTTAATCATATAAATCCTCCTCTCAGGTTAATAAAGTCCTTCTCCTTCATTCAGTTTTTTGACAACAAAATTCACGACAATAAGCAAAATGACGTTGATGACTGAGTTGAACAGGCCAACTGCAGTTGAATAAGCGTAATCTCCTGCCTGCAAACCAATTTTATAAACGTAGGTCGGAAGAATCTCCGATGTCGGCAAGTTCATGGCTGTCTGCATCAGAAAAGCTTTTTCAAACCCAATCGCCATGATACCGCCTGCACCTAAAATAAAGATAATAGCCATAAGCGGCTTTAAAGCCGGCAGATCAATATGGATCATCCGCTGAAGAATGTTTGCTCCATCAATCGTCGCTGCCTGGTGCAATTCAGGATCCACGTTCGCCAAAGCGGCAACATAGACAATGGACGACCATCCAGCAGCCTGCCAGATTCCAGAGATAATATAAATGGATCTGAAGTATTCAGGATCAGACATAAACATGACCGGCTTACCGGTTAAAAACGCAAGAAAATGATTGATCGGACCCGTCGGGGCCAAAAAGATAAACAGCATCCCAACAATGACAACGACAGAAATAAAGTTTGGCGCATATAAAAACAGCTGAATATTTTTCTTAATGGCTGCTCTTCTGACCTGGTTCAGCATTAAGGCAAGAATGATTGGAATGGGAAACCCAAGCAAAAGCCCGTATAAACTGAGCTTAAGTGTGCTCATAAAGATTGTTTCGAAATTAGGCGAGGTCAAAAACTCTTCAAAATGTTTAAAGCCGACCCATTCGCTGCCCCATATCCCTTTAATTGTGCTGAAATCCTTAAAAGCAATGATGGCTCCGTACATCGGAACATATTTAAAAACGATTGTCAGAATAACAGCAGGTGCGATCAGCAAGTACAAAAAGTAATTCTTTTTTATATAGTCCCATTTGTACTTTGCTTTGGTCTTCTTTTCCGGCCTGCTAATGACAGCGCCATCATCTTTGGCCTTCACTACCTCCTGCATGCAACTCCCCCCCTTGATAGAAAACACTTATAAGCGCTTTCATAATTTGCGTTCAGAGATTTCTATCTGTGTTCTCTGTAATTCCACTTTATCAAACAGGCATTTTGAAAAAGTTTGAATTCTTTGGATGAAGGAGTTTAATATTTTTGGCACTTAAAAAAAGTAAAAACCCGAGTCCGAAGACTGCGGGTTCCGTTAAGTGAGGGAGAACCTAAAATCCATCCTATAAAAATCAAAAATACCAGTACTGTGAATCAAAAAGCCGATCCCAAATGGAACCGACTAAAAACGTTTTAGAAACAGGAGTTGTTTTTTACTCCCTTTTCCCCATGACTGCAAACTAGTTCTCTTCACTATCGGCAAAGTTAAAAACTCTGCCAGAGGCATCTCTGCAATTTCTCCGACTGTGACTTTTTTGTATATTAGCGTCGATGTAATTGATTGAGATACTAATCAAAACTTTAAGCCCTAACTTATACTGCCTGATTCCATCATTCTTTGATCTTTAAAGAATTTAGCAAATATATACCGAACTAAAGGTCCCATAATGATAAGCTGCAGAGGGAAAGCAAAAATTAAATTTTTAAACACAATGGAAAAGTAGCTTATAAATAATGATTCTTCGCCTAAGCCGTTATAAAAATAAGCAGTCCCTAATCCATAAAGAGACATAAAAAGAACCATTCCAACTACCATAAAAAATGAAACAGATAGAATGACAAAGATCTTTTTAGATTTGTCATATGGCAAAGAAAAAGCAATTTTCTGTGCCGCTGGACCGACAATAAATAGCTCCAGTAAGAAAGCAATAATAAAACCCAGCATAAGTTGTATAAGTATACCTTTAATGGGTACCATTCCAATCAAGCCATTTATCAATAAATTATAAAACGTCATGACTACGACCATGCCCAAGCACATGATTAGCCCAAAATAAAAACTTTCTCTCTTAGTTGTCGGCAAATTTTCCTACATCCCTTCTTTTAAGTACCTTGCTATTATAGCGAAAAGGGAAATCTCTTCATAAGTGACTATTTTGTGAACAATGTATTATCTGCTTTACTCATTTATTGTTTTAGCCTTTTTCTTCTACCGTCATCTTGCCCTTTAACTTAAGAAGAAAAAAATCTAATCCTCCTAATAGAATAACGGAAACCACTATATTAACTTTTATTTCCAACGACAGAATAACCAGCCCCTTTTTCTGGCGGGCTGGTTATTCTATGTTTTATTCATTTTAAATGGAAAAATCCCTGTGAATCGTATGCAAATTTGTTTTCAAATGAAAATTGTATTTTTCTCCTTTAAAATGGAACACCTTGTGCAGCGACCCCATTTCATTCCTTGTCATTTATATCATCCAGCCCGCTGTTTATTTTCGCCACTGCCTTATCTGCAGATGCTTTTACGTCTTTCCCGCCTATGCCGATTTCTTCAAATAATTCCTTAAGAGCATCGCTTATAACTGGGTATGCAGGTGAAACAGGCCGGTTTTTTGAGTACTTCAATGCCTGCTGCACAAAGATATTTTTTGGATAGGCTGTCAGCTCAGGAAATGCTTTTGAGACGGAAAATCTCGCTGGCATATCGCCAGTTATATCCACATATTTTTTTGAGCCCTCAAAGCTTGTCATATACCTGATAAACTTCCATGCCTCTTCCGGATGATCGGATTTAGCCGAAATGCCGAGTGCCCAGCCTCCATTTGGAGTAACCTGATAATTTCCCTTTGGCAAAGGAGCTACTCCGAAGTCCTCACCCAGTTTAAAATCAGGGTTATTCCGTTCAATTTCCCCAAGCATCCATGATCCCAAGACAGTCATGCCCAGGTGTCCTGTTATAAACGGATCGGGAGGCAGATCAACAGACGCCACTTTGTAGCGGTGATAGAGGTCCTGATAGAATTGCAGGGCCTGTACCGCGTTTTTAGAATTAAGATAACCGGAGGCAGTTTTTCCATCAGGGCTCAAAACATCCGCACCAAATTGCCATAATAAAGGCGTTTTGAAGTAGCTTGGAGATTCCCCGTCGCTGAATCCCTGTGCAGGATCAATCCCGAAGATTTCATTCCCGGGATCATTTATTTTTTTGGCCATTTCCACTACCTCGTCCCATGTCATTGGGGAAGCAGGATCATCGGATGGAAGAGGCAATCCGGCTTTTTTAAATAGGTCAATATTATAAAATAAGGCCACACCTGATTCTGCAATAGGAGACAGATAGATTTCATCTTCAAATTTCATGCCTTCAAGTGTTGAAAAAGGAATATCCTCGATCTCTCCTTCTTCTTTCATTTCCTTGTCAATCGACAGCAGCGCACCTGAATTGGCATAGAGGGCGAGGTTAGGACTGTCGATCGACATAATGTCAGGCGGGCTTCCGGCCGCAATTTCCGTTCTCAGTCTTAACTCATAATCACCATACGGGATGGCATTCATTTTAATCGTGATTCCGGGATGAGAGGACTCAAAGGCTGCTATCAGTTCTTTATAAGCTTCATTTTCTAGCTTGGTGCCATAATTCCTCCAGAAAGTCAGTTCAATGTTCTCTGATTTCCCGGAGAGCACTCCCGGATTGTTATTTTCCTCATCTGAAAACAAGCTGAATGAAGAAAAGGCATAATAGCCTGCTGCAATGAACAGCAGAATGACTGGTATAAAAATGGCAGCTCTTTTTTTCATCGTCTTTCCCTGCCTGCTATTTCATCCATGTTTAGTGCAGCCTTCCGATATTCTGCAGGAGTCTGTCCGGCGTGTTTTTTAAAAACGGTGCTGAAGTAGCCGGAATTGGAATAACCTGTCAAGTATGCGATATCAATCACTTTCAGCTGTCTGTCTTTTAATAATTCACATGCATGCTTCATCCGTACCTCCACTAAATAATCACTGAAGTTCTGGCCGACATGAAGCTTAAAAAGTTCAGATAAGTAGGCACTATTGATATGAAATTGTTCAGATAAAGAGGTCAGCGTGACTTCATTTGCAAAATTCAGATCCAAATAACGGCGGACATTTTCAACAATGGCCAAACCATTTGGCGAAGAACGTGACTTGCTTACCAGAAGGATAATCCTGTGAGCAAATTCAGTTACTTGCTCAATGACTTTTTCATGGGCGGTCAGTTCTCCGATGCTCTGCTGACAAGACCACATCGTCTGATTGATTTCCGCTCTGTCCATATCATATTTCGCAGCAAGTGATTCAAGCAGAAGGAGAAGCCGATTGGCTGCAAAAGAAAAAGACAGCATGGACCCCGCCTTTGCTTCAAGCAGAAGGTCATTTATCAGCTTCCTGCCTTCCTTCAGGCTGCCATTTTCAATCAAGTTTGCTGCTTTTTTCTCCTTATCAGGAGAGAGTTCGAAAACGTCCTTATGATGCGTTCCATCGATTACTTGTGATTTCAGTCCCGGATCACTCTGGCTCCAGGCAAGCAAAGAAGAAATATAGCCTGTTTTTAACTCCGTCAGATTACTTACCTTCTTGCCCATTCCGATCACTGTTTCAGCTTTGAGATACTTTTTAACATACGTTTGTACCTTTTTCACAATACTCAAGGTTTCTAAAGGTTTCTTTCTATCTATGCAGTGAAGAAAGTGAAGCATGTTTGAATAGCCCGCATCATAATATGCACAAGTCCCTTCATACTGTTCGGCTATTTCTTTGCAGAGCATCCTAAACGGGAGCCAAAGCTCTTTTACTGAATGTTCTTCTGACGCCCTAAGTTCAACTGTGAAGAATTGAACGTGTTTTTCTTCCTCCGCTAGAAAGCCCAGCTTAAGGTGCTGGAGTCTTTCTGCAGCGAGAAATGGTTCAGACCATTCTTCCTTTACCAGCTGCAGCAAGTACTGTTCTTTCATTTCTTCCAGCTGTGTGTGAACCATCCTGGAGATTTTTTCGGATTCAAGCAGCTGCTTTTTTTCAAGGACAATTTCTTCTTTCACTCTTCTCAAAGCTCCTGCGAGCTCATCGGGAGCTACAGGCTTCAGCAAGTAATCTTTCACCCCTTCAACAAGAGAAGATCGAACATATTCAAAATCTGAGTACCCCGATAAAACGATGACTTTTACATGGGGAAATTTCCTGTGGCACCTTCTAGCGAATTCAATTCCGTCCATGACCGGCATCCGTACATCTGTTATGACCAGATCTGCTTTTATTTCTTCCACTAATTGAAGCGCTTCCTTTCCATTTGATGCTTCTCCGGCAATCTGGAATCCCTCTTCTTCCCACTTTGCTTTCATTTTCAGCCCTCTGCGGACTTGAATTTCATCATCCGCTATAATGACCTTCATCATGTATATCCCCCTCATTTCCCTTTATACATAATGCAATTCTTGTCCCGGCTCCTTCTTCTGACTTGATTTCAATTGAAAAGCGGCTGCCGCAGAAGAGCTTCAATCTTCCAATCACATTTCTAAGGCCAATGCTGCTTCCGCTGCTGTCCAATACGCCCATGGTTTCATATTCTTTTTCTTCTGCCAAAAGCTGCGAAATCATCTCCTGGGACATGCCTATGCCATCGTCTTCTATCGCTATGGTTAACCTGTTTTCTCTCCATTCTGTCCGAATCAGAATCTCTGCATCTGTTTTTTCCAGTAAACTGTATTTCACTGCATTTTCAACAAGCGGCTGGATAATAAATTTACAGATTGGAAACGAAGCAGCTGCTTGATCCTCCTCAATTCTAAACTTGATGGCACCATCGTACCTCAGCTTCAGGATTTCAATAAAATCCCTGATATAGGTAAGCTCCTCCCTTAACCTGACTATGTCTGATTTGGTGTTTAACGAGTATCTCATCATTCTTCCAAGATAGATGCTCACATCCAGAACTTCCTTCTGTTTATTCTGCAGGGCGAGACTGCCGATAACTTCAAGCGTGTTGTTTAAAAAATGAGGATTGATCTGAAGAAGCAATGCTTTGTATTCAGCATCTTTCCTCCGGAGATTCGCCTTGTATTCTGTCTTAATTAACTCGTTCAGCTTTCCGATTGTATGATCAAAAACTTTTATAGCATACCCGACCTCATGATTATAAGATTTAATTGTCGGCATAAACTTCCTTGCACCATCAAGATCCCCTTTTTCAACGAACTTCATAGCATTTGTAAGCTTACCGAGCGGTCTTACGATGTTTGAGGATAGGACGTAGGAAGCAAGGATCGTCAGCAGAAAGATGATGGCACTGAAAACCAATAAATTCTGCTGGAGCTTATCGATTTTGGCAAACAGTTCAGATTTTGTAATTTCGCTGACCAGCGTCCAATTTCCTATCTTCAGTTTTTGAAAAAAGACAAGATAGTCTTCATCGTTGTACGCTGTTTCTATTAGTCCATTAGGCTGCTTCATTCGCTGAATTTTTCCAAGACTGTCATTTATAACAGAAGATGGAGTTTCTACCTTTCCGGATAAAACGTTATTTCCATTATCATCCAGCAAATATACACGTCCATTTTCGCCAAGTTTAATTTTCCCCAGTGCCGTTTCAAGCAGCGAAGATGGAAAACTGACTTTGATCATTCCAGATAGGTCCAGCACCTGCAAATCAAAGAGAGGAATTAAGTAGCTGTTTACCTCTGCTTCCCTCATAGTTTGATGGAGCTGATACGGGTCACGGTGATGGTTGACCCATCGCTTTTCTCCCTTTAAAAATTCCTGGTACCATTCTGTTTCAGCAAGCAGCGGGTTATTCCCCCATGTTCCTGTCCCATCGTTTAAGAAAACAGAAATACCCATACCATTTGAATTATTGACCATCATGGAAGAAAGCTGCATTTTCAGCTGATTTTTGATTAGAAGCCGTTCAGCAGACGGGACAGCCGGATCACTTTCTGAATGCAGCCACTCCTGTGTTGCCTGATTGACAAGTACCTGCTTTCCCAAATCCTCTGCCTGTGAGGTGACGGAGTTAATATAGATGGAGTATTGCTCCATCATTTCGACTGTTGAATCTTTTGTCTGATCTTCTATGACGGATGTAAACCATGCCGGAATAAGAAGGGATAAAACAAGAAATGGAACGGTCAGGAGAATGGTAAAAATGATGAACAAACGATTTCTCAGAGAATAAAACATGGAGCCTCCCGGGAACTTTTCAAAAGTTTCTGCTAGTTCTATTTTCTTAAAGTATAATACAAACCGGGGGTGGCTGGTTTGTATTTTTATAAACACCCTTTTGGTAAAAAACGTCGGGAGTTAGACATCATTCCATAAAAAAAGAAAAAGCAGCTTAAAAGCTGCCTTTTCTCTTATTTCCGAATCCAAACCGCTCCAGCAGAGTTATCCTTCGCTTCGCCTACAACCTGGAATTTCAGGCCGTAATTTGGAACTTTGCGTCCAGCGTCTGGAATGACTTCATTCATGTATGATCTTGAGTCATCGAAGAATGTGACTCCTTTTAAACCGTTGTAGCTGTATTCGCCGCGTGTCGGGCTGTCTACGTACCAAGACGCAGATTTGTCATAAGAGAATGCTGCGTCTGCGATTTGATAGCGGGTTGATTGTGTTGTTGTCAGTTTTCCGTCCAGCAATCCGTATAATGGCTGCGGATGAGAGTCGACCACTCCTAGGAACCCTTCACCAGGATGCTCGCCAACCCAGTTGTCTGTGTAGCTGTTATCTGCATACCAGACGACCATGCCTGTATTGTATTTAGGACCGCGGGAGAAAGCTAATGCTTTGTCAGATCCAGCGTAGTTTCTCCACTCTAAGTAATAATGGTGCTGTGCAAGGTATGTTCCCTCAAATGCTTTGAAGCCATCCAATGTAAATTTAGATGCACCTTCTGCATCGTCGCTGAAAACTTGCTCGCCATCAGCAGTAAGAACTGCGTTGTCTAAAGCAAACCCTTCAGGTGCAAGGCCACCGTCTGTTAAATATTCAAATACCAGTTTTACTTTTTTGCCTGCAAATTCGCTGAGGTCGTAGGATTTGTCAATCCATTTTCCGTTTGTTGTTCCTTTAGTAGCGTCGCCGTCTGTCACATCGCCGCCTAATATTTCAAGAACTTTGGTGCCATCTGCTGTCTCTGCTTTTACGGTTAATGAGTCACATGCGCAGCCGTATTCAATGTCATAGTTTGCTTTGTAAGAGAATGTTGCATTTGTTTTTCCTGTTAAATCGAATTCAGGTGTTTCCATCACTGTATGAAGGTCATCGCCTTTTGTACTGTGATAATATTTTTCACCGAATTCAGGCTGAATTGTGCTTTTTACTTGTTTTTCAGGAAGGTTGACTTTGACGATTCCTGGGTTATTTGATTTTGTGACACTTTGATCGAGGAATGTTGCTGTTCCTTCAGCTGTCACATCTTTGTAGTCAATTTCCTGGATGTTCGCCCAGTTTCCGCCCATAACAGTTTGGAAGAATTCTTTGTTCTGCGGGGAGAAGCTTGTCGGTTCTGTACCCGCTGTTTGGCCATTCCAGCTGCCTCCGCTCATGATTGACCATGAGGCAACAGGCTCGCCGTTTCCGGAGTACTGCGTGTCATATTCGTCAGGAAGACCTAAATCATGTCCGAATTCATGTGCGAATACGCCGACTGCACCATCTTCAGGCTGGATCGTGTAGTCAAATGCAGCCATTTGTCCACCCCAGTATGGTACTTCTGCTTTTGTTCCTTCAACTTTGTATACTCCGTCCAGCGTCCAGCGGTGAGACCAAATTGCATCATTGCCCAGCTTGCCGCCGCCAGCTTCTTGTCCGGTTCCAGCATGTACGATCATCAAATGGTCAACAAGTCCGTCCGGCTCGTTTTGATTGCCGTCTCCATCTAAATCATATAAATCAAATTCGTCATATTGAGAGAGATCCATACCAGATTTAGCTGCCGCATTAAGCGTATCTTTCACAAGGTCACGTGGTCCTTTTGGCGCCAAGTTGTCATGGCCTCCAGCAGGATTGTCATCGCCATAATCAGCTGCTTTGCCAGGAACAGTCAGCCATTCAGAAACTGTGCCGTCTACTGTATAGCTTCCGCCTGATTGCTCTTCATAATATTGCTTGAATGTAGGTACTTTTTTACCGTCTAATAGCTGAAACGGCTTGTCTCCGAAAAGCATTTTTTCATAGTGTTCCTTGCTGAAATCATTAGAGTACATGTAGCCATCTTCTTTGACAATATTGTTATGCTTGAAATCTTCAAACTCGACAAGCAAGATTAGAACTTTGTCTTCTCTTACAGTCCCACTGTATTCAGACTGCTTTGCCGGCTTTACATTTACAAAGCCGTCCTTTTTACTTTTTTCCAGTTTTTCATGACCTTTATTTAATTGCTTTGTCAGCTTTTCTTTCTGCTTTGTTAAGAAATCCTTTGATTTCTTATCCATGTCCACTTTTGCATTGTGATTATCTTCATGGAGATCAAGTGTCGGTTTTTCACCTTGCTTTTTCTCAATATATTTTTTCACGGCTGCAGCGACTTCCTTGTCACTTGCTTTTTGCGGAATGAGTCCTTGTTTTTTTAATGCATTTGCCAGGCGGTCTTCATTGATAATGTTCAGATCAATTGGTGCAGACAATGCTGTTTGAACGTCTGTTGGTACTGGTTCTTTCGCAAACGCAGCTGGTGCGAATAAACCTGCGGCCAAACTTGTTGCCAAAAGTGATGTTCCGAATTTCTTGCTCCACTTTGCCAATACTACCCCTCCTATTTGTAAGAACATGTAGAATTTTCTGTTTTTTCTACATATTTAAAGATAGCACAATCATAATTAGATAGAATTGACCTTTTCTCCTATAATCGGAAAAATTTTACTGGGATAATAGATCAATAGGAACAAGCATCTCCTATTTCATTTAGCCTATATTCCTGTCGCAAAAGCAGGGAAGAAGGACGAAAATCCCCTGATTACCCCCACAAAATAGTCATAGATTATAAATAGTGTATTGAGATACATAGGCGAATAAGCCGCTTAGGAGGGGAAAGATGGAATCATATGTGAAAGATTCTCTGCATCAATGGAAAGAGGATATGCTGAAGCAAAAGAATGAAATAGACACTGAATATGACAAAGTCAAAAGCGAACTTCAGTTATATTCCTATAAATTTGGCATTACAAAACAAGTCATTCAATCTACTATAAACGATGAAATTATCAACAATATCAAAACAACCTATCAAAAGCCATTCGAAGAAAAATTCAATGAGCTGAAGCTTTATATAAAAGAGCTGGAAGAGAAGCGCAGAGTTTATCAGATGTTTGTAGAGAAGATTGAGAAGGTTAGTGAGTCGGAGGAGAATTAACGGATTGCAATCATCTTTTTAAGTGGCTCTGATCACCCAAAGGAAAAGGACCATCAACTGGTCCTTTTTTTATTAAACAATATAGTTAATCTACAGAAAGAAACAATACATCTTCTCCTGCATATACCTCCCCAGTGGGAAGAAAGCCAAAACTATTATATAATTCACGAGCAATTTTGTTCTCTTTACAGACCGTTAAACGAATTTCTTTGCATATAGAAAATTCACTTACTATCCATTGAATGATCTCGGATAGTGCAGACCTGCCGCAGCCGTTTCCCTGATATCTTTCATCAATAATAAATCCGTTAATCCAGTACATATTAGTCGTATTTTCTTCGTATGCATGCATAATAAATCCGACCATTCTCTCTTTGTCATAAATAGCAAAGGGAATGTATTCGACGTTATCACCGTCTGGTTTAATGTAGACTTTTGCAAGGGATACGGCAACTGGGGGAGCAAAATCACTTTGCTCCTTCTTAACTTTCAGAGTCAAAGCTTCCTCCCAATTTTCTCTCGTAACCCGTTTCAATTGCACCTTCATAGAATCTCTCCTTTTCAAAATTTGATTTTCACTCTTTTTTATCACTTTATGCCAGGTAATGTAACCTCTTCTTTAACTAAACTGCCAAGTGGACGGAACAATAAAAAAAGTTGCCTAAGCAACATATTCACTCGACTTTATGTTAACCTGCTGTTTCATGCTTTTTAAATCCTTTAAAGTGATTTAATTTGAGAGTATGAATAGTGACTGGTATTTTTTTTGATTTCATTAAAATTATCTCTTGGTTACTTCTTCTACAGCCCATGAAAAATTCCTCCCTAGCCGCAGCCTGCAGAATTAGCTGATACTCTATGCTATAAGGATCGCTCCCGGCTAGAAAATTCCATAAAAAAAACAGCCGGCATAATCTCGCTCCGGCTGTTTCCTATTGAAGATATTTCCCATGATCAGGCATCGCAAGCTTTTTGAAATCCCTGCTTAATTCGGCAAGTCCTTTTCTCAAGACTTCGCCTGACATTGGCAGTCCATGGCCTGTAATAGCAGTTGATGGCTTAAGTGCTTCCAAGGTTTTCACTGAGTTCCAGGCTGCTTGCCAGTCTGTTGTGAAGTACTTTGGAGGACCTGAAATTTCCTGCTTTTGAGTAAACACCTTATAGAGTGAATCCTGTCTTACAGTTACAAACGCATCTCCTGCGATCAAAGTGCGGTCTTCTTCGCGATAGAAGGAAACATGTCCAGGTGTGTGACCAGGAGTATGGATCCATTTCCAATCTGATAATCCTGGAATTTGTCCATTTTCTCCAAATGCCTGAACATGATCAGTTAAATTGATAGCATCATTCGGAAAAAGCGGTGACATTTTGGCAATCAAGCCGCCTTCAACGCTTCCATCCGGTTCCGGATAATCTTTTTGACCGGTCAGGTAAGGCAGTTCAAGTTCATGAGCATAGACTGGAACCTGCCACTGTTCGATGAGTTCAATGATGCCCCCCACATGATCAAAGTGCCCGTGTGTCAGCAATATTGCTTTAGGCGCAACTTCTACGCCGGCATGCGCTTCAAAAGCCGATTTAATCGTGTCTGCAGAGTGCGGCATGCCCGCATCAATTAAATACCAGTCATTGCCGCTTCTTAAAAAAACTACATTTACGATTTGATTGGTGTAGCAGTATACCCCGGGCAGGACATCGAATTCCAGTCCGCTTGCAACAGATGTCATCGGCATCCATTTGTTCTCAAAGGAGCTCTCCATTTGGTCACTCATTGCTAATACCTCCTATGTATGGTTCAAAGGATTAGTATCCTCAGGTCTGCCGTTCTTTATTCACAAACCAGTATCTGCCTTGAAAACATCTGCTTCCTCACTGTACAGCGGTCTGCTATGCGAAAACCTGCTTCTTCAACCATGTGATCCATCGTTTCACTTGTCACAACCACCGTTTTATTCGAAATTCGGCGGGCATGTTTTAATATAGACATTTGCTCATCAGGTGTAGCGTGAGTATAAAGGTTATAGGGCATATCAATAATGGCGACATCATACTTGCCTGTGACTTCTGATATCGGTGCTGTCCTGACGTCGCATTCATAGCCGAAATGAGCGATATTTTCTCTCGATCCATCTGTTACAAGCGGATTGATATCTCGTCCGATAATATCTATGCCCATGGATAATGCTTCAACAAGAACGGTTCCAATTCCGCAGCACGGATCGATCGCTTTTACACCAAAAGGATGTGGAACAGCAATATTGGCAACTGCCCTTGCAACTCTTGTACTAAGTGCAGTTGAATATTCCCGCGGCTTTTTTAAATGATGCAGCCAGACCGGTTCGCTCCTGAGGTACTTTCCGAAATACCAGCGTCCTTCATGAATTGTAATGCCAAACGTCTGATCTGGATTCCGGACATCTGCCTCTGCTTTAAAGGGCCAGCCAACCTGCCGCTCAATATTTCTGCGCTCTTGATAACTAATTTGTTCACAATCTTCAAGATCATTGATTTTCAGAAAAATTATTTTAAACGTATCCGTTCCAATATCAATCTGCTCAACCTGCTTTACAATCTCAGAAAGCTCGTTTCCTTCATAGATGACTTCCAATCTCTCTTTCATAAAAGGACTTCTGCTTGGATCAATGTCAACGTCACTTTTCAAACTGAATCCATCGGACTGAAAGCCAAAAAAAGAACGCATTTCCAAGTGACACAATAAAAGCTCCTCTTCTGTACATGCAAATGTATATATAAATGCCGGTTTTCGGCTAAATTTATTCAATCTATTCCCATCCTTTAGCGCTTTAAAATATTCTTCCTTTCAAAACCATATCTGTATTTGCGGAGAAATGCAATTGTCCAGATGGGTAATTTCTTCTTTTTGAGCAAATGCTACGTATAAAAGGAGGCTGAAGTGTCTTGAAAGAGAGAGAACCAATTATAAGCCAAGAAGATGATCAAACTTCTGAGGGTCTGAATCAGATATTCGAGATTATAAATGCAAAAGGCGATGCAGGGGAATTAAATGAGATCGTACAGACACCAGATGAACATTTGTTATGCAGTGACGATTTATTTGACCGCCAGCTTTTTGCGATTGTGGATGATACTGTACGTGAAGATGAAGAATAAATAGAAAAAAAGCGCACCTTCACATACAAGTGAAAGTGCGTATTTTTTATTCTGCAGGGATTAACTTAACAGGTGCATCGTTTCAATGATATTACCGTCATCGCAGAAAAACACATATTCCGGCACTGAGAATGAAACATTCCCAAGGATCGTGTTGACCGCTTCCGTTCCGCTTGTATCTTAGACGAAGAAATTGCTTCCTTCACCGTTTGGCACAGTTTTATACCTTCCTGCCGGCAAATCTTTTCCTGCTATATATTAACCTGCACTTAACTTTTTGGGAGATTCTTCACTAAAATTATTTGGTTTAGACTACTCTTCTTCCTTCTCTTTAGACAAGAAAAAATTGATTAAGAAAGCAGACTGAGTACTTTGAGGGGCTATTTTTTCATCAGCACCACTGGTATTTATTTGACTGTTTTCCTGAATAATCGTTTCCTGACTTTTCAGCTCCTCTTGGGATTTTTCGTCAGCTCCAGCAGCCTTTTCCTGGCTTTCTAACTTCTCTGCGGCTTTTATTGCAGCATCATCAGCCAGCTGCACGAGACCCTGTTCTTCCATAGCTTTATTTTCTGCGGCAGCATTTTCCTGGCTTTCTAACTTCTCTTCAGCTTTTATTGCAGCATCATCAGCCAGCTGCACGAGCCCCTGTTCTTCCATAGCTTTATTTTCTGCGGCAGCATTTTCCTGGCTTTCTAACTTCTCTTCAGCTTTTATTGCAGCATCATCAGCCAGCTGCACGAGACCCTGTTCTTCCATAACTTTATTTTCTGCGGCAGCATTTTCCTGGCTTTCTAACTTCTCTTCAGCTTTTATTGCAGCATCATCAGCCAGCTGCACGAGCCCCTGTTCTTCCATAGCTTGATTTTCTTCGGCAGCCTTTTCCTGGCTTTCTACCTTCTCTTCAGCTTTTATTGCAGCATCATCAGCCAGCTGCACGAGCCCCTGTTCTTCCATAGCTTGATTTTCTTCGGCAGCCTTTTCCTGGCTTTCTACCTTCTCTTCAGCTTTTATTGCAGCATCATCAGCCAGCTGCACGAGCCCCTGTTCTTCCATAGCTTGATTTTCTTCGGCAGCCTTTTCCTGGCTTTCTAACTTCTCTTCAGCTTTTATTGCAGCATCATCAGCCAGCTGCACGAGCCCCTGTTCTTCCATAGCTTGATTTTCTTCGGCAGCCTTTTCCTGGCTTTCTAACTTCTCTTCAGCTTTTATTGCAGCATCAGCAGTCAGTTGCAGGAGTGCTTGAGCCTTAGCAGTCAGTTGCACGAACGCCTGTTCATCCAAAGCTTTATTTTCTTCAGCAGTCTTTTCCTGGCTTTTTAACATCTCTTCAGCTTTTATTGCATCATTTTTAGATGCGATTGCCTTTTTATTTGGTTCATTGCTTTCTTTTTCTCGTTTTCGTTGTTTTAATTCTTCTTCCTTGAGTTTTTCAGCTTTTTTTTTCTCCTTTTTTTGTTGTTTCAATTCGTCATTTTTTAGTTTTTCAGCTTTCTTCTTCTCCTTTTTTTGTTGCTTGTTCCGTTCTTCCTTTTTTTGTTTTTCAGCTTTTTCCTCCTCCTCTTTTTGTTGCTTGATCAGTTCTTCCTTTTTTTGTTTTTCAGCTTTTTCCTTCTCCTTTTTTTGTTGCTTGTTCCGTTCTTCATTTTTTAGTTTTTCAGCTTTTTTCTTCTCCTTTTTTTGTTGTTTTTTCAGTTCTTTTTTCTTTTGTTTTTCGGCTTTCTTCTCATCTTGTCTTTCCTGATTTTTCAGCTCTTCTTCCTGATTTTTCATGCTGTTCCTCCCGTTTTAATTTACGGATTTTTGTTTACAATTTATCTAATATTGATGCCTTTTTCCTTTTAGAAGTTAATTAGCTCAGATATTTTATGCTGCTATCTGATATTCTGTTATAAATAAAAATGACTCAGGCATATTCATTCTAAAGAATTATGTTGAATATTTATCAAAAATGAATTTGAACAGCAAAAAAAACTCCGCCAAGAATGAACGGAGTTTTCTTACTTTATTTATTCGCTTCATGAACTTTCAAAAGCTTGCCTTTAATCGTTGTATTCTTCATTGCTTTCAAAACGATTGGTCCTTTTCCATTTAGAATCTCTACATAAGAAACGTTATCCTGAATGGTGATGATGCCGATGTCGCCTGCTGTCATTCCGGGAATCTTGGCGATCGTTCCGACGAAATCGACAGCACGGATTTTCTTTTTCTTTCCTCCGTTGAAATAGAGCTTCATAATTCCTTTATTCAGCTGGGCGCTTTTGTCTTTTTTAATTTCAGGACGGGATATTATTTTTTCTTCGAATGCACCTTTTGCTTTAGAAATATCTTCGCTCGCAGGGGCAAGTGTTCTAGGAATTTCAAAGCCGATATAATCTTCAATTTCGGTAAGGAATTTTTCCTCATAGGGCGTAATGAAGGTAATCGCTTTTCCTGTTTTGCCTGCCCGGCCCGTTCTGCCAGTTCTGTGAACATAGCTTTCTTTTTCAAGCGGCAGGTCATAGTTAATGACGTGTGTAATATTATCAATATCGATTCCTCTGGCGGCGACATCTGTCGCAACTAAATAGCGGAATTTCCCCCTTTTGAAATCATTCATGACAGAAAAGCGATCTTCCTGATAAAGGCCGCCATGAATTTTATCACAAGGATAATTGGCGCGGTCTAATTGTTTAAAAACGGCATCAACCTGCTCTTGTGTTCTGCAGAAGATGATGCAGCTGTCAGGGTTTTCAACGACAGTCACAGCTTTAAGAAGCGGGAACTTCTCATCTTCTCTCACCACAATTAACGAATGTTCAATTGATGCAGTCGTCAGTCCTGCAGCTTTTATCTCAATTTCAACCGGTTTTTTCATATATTTATGGCAGAGATTTTCTACATCCTTTGGTAAAGTAGCTGAAAAGAGCATTGTAACTCTGTCCGCAGGAAGTTCATCAATAATCGCTTCTACCTGATCGATAAAGCCCATATTCAGCATTTCATCCGCTTCGTCAATAATCAGATACTGCAGCTTTTCTAACGCAAGCGTCCCTTTTTCAATATGATCAAGGACTCTTCCGGGTGTTCCGACTACAACATGAGTCTTTTGCTTCAGCTCAATTTTCTGCCTGTCAAATGGCTGTTTGCCATAGACGGCTGCCGCTTTTATCCGTTTGAACCTGCCGATGTTTGTTATATCCTCTTTTACCTGTGCAGCGAGCTCCCTTGTTGGGGTCAGAATTAAAGCTTGAGGCTTGTTTTCCTCCCACTCCACCATTTCACAGAGCGGAATGCCAAACGACGCCGTCTTCCCGCTCCCTGTTTGTGATTTCACAACAAGATCCTTCTTTTCTAAAGCGACAGGAATGACTTTATTCTGAACTTCTGTCGGTTCCGTATAATTTAAACGATCCAGCGCCCTCACAATCTCCGCGCTTAATTTATAATCAATAAACCCTTTATGACTCATTTAGCAACCTCATTTTTTCTTGTGTTTTTTCAAGTATTTAACTCATGAATCATCATTATACTTGAAATAGCTGTTAGAGCGTGATAAATATTGGTTTTTGATTCATTTTATCCGCGGACGATAAAACAAGAAAGTATAACCCTTCTTGCTTTTCCTATGTTTAAATTAATAATGATAAAATCTGCTGTATGACGTTATATTCTCGATCTGTTCCAGGTCCGGTTCATACCCGATTCCAGGACTTTCCGGGATATAAATGTATCCATCTTTCATTTCCACTTCCGGAGTAATAATATCCCGCTTCCAATAATGAGAAGAAGGGGCTGTATCTCCAGGCAGGGTGAAGTTGTTCAGTGAAGTTATGGCAATATTATGAGCTCTGCCGATTCCCGCTTCAAGCATTCCGCCGCACCACATCGGAACGTTGTGCAGCTCACATAAGTCATGAATTTTTTTTGATTCTGTGAGCCCGCCGACACGTCCGATTTTAAGATTGATAATCCTGCAGCTTCCAAGCTCAATTGCTTTTCTCGCATCTTCTGCACTATGTATGCTTTCGTCGAGACAAATAGGAGTTTTGAGCTGATCCTGCAGCCTTGCATGGTCAACAATGTCATTATGGGCCAGCGGCTGTTCAATCATTGTTAATCCGAATTCGTCGAGTGCTTTTAGGTGTTCTATATCATTCAGCGTATAAGCGCAGTTTGCATCGGCCATCAGCTGAATATGCGGAAATTCCTGACGAATTAATCTAATAATATCAACATCCCAGCCCGGCATAATTTTCACTTTAATCCGCTTATATCCGGCCTTCAAGTAACCATCGATTTGTTTTAGCATTTTCGCCTGAGATTGCTGGATCCCGACACTTACACCTACTTCGATTTTGTCTCTTGCACCGCCGAGCGCTTTCGCCAAAGTCATGTTTTTCTCTTTTGCATAGAGATCCCAAACAGCCATTTCAATCGCGGCTTTGGCATTGTAGTTACCGCGTATCTTTATAAACCGCTCTGACACCTCATCTGGATGAGTGACAGGCTCTTGATAAAGAAGCGGAATCAAGTGATCGCTAATCATATGCCAATTCGTTTTGACCGTTTCTTCATTATAGATTGGCTGCGTAATGGAAACAGATTCTCCCCAGCCTGATAACCCTGATTTCGATTTCACTTCAACTAAAATGATGTCTTTATCTTCTTCTGTTCCGACGCTTGTGGTAAAAGGATGCAGCAGATCCATCTTGATTTGCCTTAGGATAATGCTTTTAATTTCCATTTCCTTGTCCCCCATTCTCTAAGAGGTATAGATACTGGCCAATGTGACGATTATCTTTCACTAAATCGGATACCACCCATCCCTGACTTAAATAATGAGAGAACACTTCGCCAGTTTTCTCTCTCCATTTTTTAGCAAGCTGTAAATCAGCCCTTTTGATTTCCTGAAACTGTGCCGGCACGGGAACGAAAATATGCGGATCATGCAGGGATAGGTCTGTTTTTTCCGGAAAAGGAAAATTGTCTATTTCATTTGTATAAAGCGCATATGGAATGTTTGCTTCTTTCACATATACATGTTTCACATTTACTTTGTTTTGCTCATTCAAATGCCATTCGACTAAAAAACGGTCTGTCGGTATACCAGCATTTAAATTGTCCGCCATTTCGCCGTAAACATTAGGGATATATTCCTTGGCAATTGCACCTAGCTTATGTATGTTAAGATTTCCGTTGACGGTTTCCAGCGGATCGTATGTCCAGGTGATCCGGTCATACCCCATCTCAAGTGCTGTTTCTTTTTGTGCAATTTTCAGTTTTTCTCCGATACCGAATTTGCGGTAATCCGGATGGATGCCTAAGCTATGGGAAACGAGATACACTTTATTCCCGTCATATCCCGGAAAACTGTATTGAAAGCCAATGAGCACATTTTTATAAAATGCGCCCAGAATAAAGCCGCCATTTTTCACAACAGCCACACTTTGATTAACAGGAACAGAATCCTCCATACTCCAGATTATTGCCTCAAGGCGCCTGACTTCTTCCAGCTCTTTTGCCGTTTGAAGATTGCGGATAATCATTGATTCCTGCACTTCTTTTTTCAAGATTCTATCCTCCTTGTTTACCATCGCTGCTGATCTGCTTCCAGCAGCATTTGTGTTAAAATCTTAGTGCCATAAACTAAAGCCTCTTGATTAAATTGCATCTTTGGGTGATGCAAACCAGGCTTTAGGCCACAGCCGAGCCCTATCATTGTGGCGGCAATCGCCGGATTTTCCGCTGTATAAAAATGAAAGTCCTCTGCCCCGGGAGAAACACAGGCCTCTTCGGTATTCTCTTCACCCAGTATGGAAACAATCGCTTTTCTTGCTATCTCAATCGCAGGAAGGTTCTTTACCGCTGCGGGTGAGTATTCCTCTACCTTTGAAGTAATTTCCGTCTCGGTTAACTCTTCGATTTTTGTAATCGTATGCTTCGCTTTTTCCAGAAGCATCTCCATCGTGTCATTCGATTCTGCTCTCAAATCAAGTGTAAAGCGAGCGTTCTCAGGAATCGAATTGGAGGCTTCTCCCCCATGCAGTTCCGTTATTTTAATTGAATAATGATCAGATGCATTCAATTGAATTTGGCGTATCGCCCCGATTAACAGAGCGGCTGCCTCAAGCGGATTATTGCCCAGTTCCGGTCTGGCAGCGTGAGCGGGCACCCCTTTTATTACTCCTTTAATGCTTGCCGTTGAACTATGAAGAATAACTGGCGCGGCCTTTCCAAACGGAATTTCCATCACTGGACGCAAATGGATGCCGAAAAGAAACTTCACTTTCTGAAGGACGTTTTCCTCCATCATCTTAAGGGCACCCGCTGCCTTTTCTTCCGCCGGCTGGAAGATAAAACGGACCGTATGCTTCATCTTCTGTTTTGAGAGAATGAGTGCGGTATATAGGACCATTGTGCTATGAGCATCGTGGCCGCAGGAGTGGTTGGGCACGACCGCCCCGTCCACTTCCTGAATCAGTGCATCCATATCTGCACGGAGAGCAATAACATCGGACTGCTCCCCCTCAAGCTCTGCGATAAAACCGAAATGCCCTTCATAGGTTTGAATAATAAAGCCTGCATTGACTAGTTTTTCTTTTATATATTGTGAGGTTTTTTCCTCCTCCCAGCTGGGCTCTGCAAGCATATGCAGCTCCTGATACGTTTTAATTATTTCTTCCTTGTGTTCGTCTGCAGCGTGCATTCCATGTAATTGCGGCACTCCATCCATTCAAATCCCACCCCTGTGTTTGGTTTTACTCTAAAAATAATTCCTGATCCGTATAAAGCTTTTCTAATTTTTGCTGACGAAGGCTGATTCTGTCCTGATCCCGATGCTTAACACCTTCCATGATGACTTCCAGTAAACTGACAACAGAAGCAATCGAATGATCCCCCGAGTCCAGCTCCTCCTCCGTTGTTAACGTAATTTCAGCAAGCTGTCCAACAGGAGAAAACTGTCTGTTTGTAATGGCAATCACTGTTGCCCCTTGAGCTTGTGAGCATTTTGCAAGTTCTAAGGATTCTTGCCTGTACCTTGGAAACGAGAAAATAATCACCGCAGAATTTTGATTCAGATCTAGAATATCTTCAAGTGAAAAGCCCGCTGGACTTGAAAGTGCTACATTATCCCTATATAGCTTGAGGGTATAATGCAGCCAATAGGCAGCTCCATAGGAACTTCCAAATCCGCCTATATAAATGCGGTCAGACTGAATAAAGTGATCAACCGTCTTCCAAATCTCACCCTCATCGACCTGCATTAATAATTGCTGTAATACAGATGTTTCTTTCTCGATGACCGAACTGAAAATGCTCGTTTCATTTGGTTGTTTCAATTCTGCAGGCAATTCTTCAAGCCCTGCCCCCTGTTTCTTTTCCAGCCAATTCCTGCGCAGCGCCTCCTGCATGTCTGAATAACCTTTAAAACCTAGTGCATAGGCCAGACGAATAACGGTTGTCTCACTTACGCCTGCTCTTTTCCCTAATTGAAAAGCAGTGAGCAATACCCCTTCTTCCCTGTGCAGAGTAAGGAATTCAGCAGCTTTTTTCTGACCTTGCGATAAAGAGGAATAATTTTCCTTAATAATTTGAGAGATTGATTTTGGTTTCATGTCTGCTCCTTTTCATTCATATGAAGGAAAAACTTCATTTATTATATTATATTAAATTTTTTCCTTCATATTCAATCATTATTTTATTATTCAGAAATTAGCCGATAAAAAATACGGCAGATCCCCAATAGAGAGATCTGCCGCATATTATCAATCTGCTAATCTATTAATTTAATACCTTCACATTAACTTCTCTCTTACCGAATGATACTGCAGCATCTTGTGTCGGAATGAAGACATCAATGCGGTTTCCTTTAATTGCACCGCCAGTATCTTCTGCTGTTGCATAGCCGTAGCCTTCAACATATACCTTAGATCCAAGCGGAATGACGCTCGGGTCTACCGCGATTACTTTTTTATCAGGGTTCGCTTTTAAATCAACGCCTGTAGCAGTTGTTCCTGAGCAGCCTTCACAGCTTGCCGTGTATGCTGTAGCTGTTACGGTTAATTCTTTCGCAACGCCTTCTTCACTGACGTCGTTTTCTGCCACAGCACTTGCAGAAGCTTCATTTACAGAAGGGTTTTGATCCTTAGGCTCTGGCTTAGCTTCAGGCTTCGGTTCTGGAGCTGGGGCTGGGGCTGGGCTTGTATTGTCAGCATCACTGAAGATCACTAGTTCTTGACCAGGGTGGATGACATCTCCTGATAACTCGTTTTTCTCAGAAATATGCTCTACACTAGCGTCAAATTTCTCTGCGATGCTCCAAAGCGTGTCGCCTGCAACAACTGTATATACTTCTTCATCTGATATTTTTAATGTATTGTCTGCAAAAATTATGTCTGATGTTAAGTTGTTCCAGTTTTTAATATCATCAACTGAAACTTTGTGCTCCTGTGATAGGCTCCACAGAGTGTCTCCTTTATCTACTACGACCTCTTCTGCTTGCGCGCTAATTCCTGCTGTAGTTGTTAGAGCGGCTACAGCCGCTAATGAAAAGATAGTTTTTTTCATATTTTTCTTCCTCCTTCAGCAATTACGAATGTTTCCCATGTTATCACAAAAAGGAGGCTTATAAAAAACAGTGAGGTGATAAATCCATTACAATTGTAACAGCGCTATAACAATAACCTTACTAACAAACTGAAAATTCCCACTTTATTCCTTGTTTTCCTTTAAAAATTCCTTGCAATCTAGTTAATTAATCACCATTCTACTATAATGTTTCGTTATATTAGCCCAGTTTAGTATTTATGAAAGTTCATTTAGTAAAGAGTGATGTTTTATAAAAAGCCTCTTTCTGTATTTCCGATTCTACCTAAAGAAACATCTTATTTTTACCCAATTTTGGGGTAATTTCACACCCTGAAAGACCTATAGGCTTATTTTTTATAATTAGTTCTTCTGTTAACACCTTCTTTTATTAACAGAGAAGATCAGCTTAGATGTCTGGTTTCCCCTTAATCTCTTATGCAAATAGAACTATTAATTATAAGCCTATCCCCTCTTAAATTACCCCAATTTACAAAGAAACTGTTGTGCCTATACTATTAATTTTGTAATAGTGGGATTTTTCCCGCAAATATAAAAAATTCAAAGGGGAAATATATGAAAAATAATAAAGGCAAGAAGCTCATAACAGGCACACTAGCGATGGGTTTATTACTCTCCGCCTCAATTCCGTACAATACACTCGCAGAAAACCCTATCAAAACAGCTAAGATCAGCAATGTTGAAAAAGTGTTAAGCAATCTATCTGAAGAACAAAGAAGAGCTCTTGAGCAGCTGGATGTGGGCCCAGGCTTCACAATTGATCCAAAGATAAACACAACAAGCCCGGAACTCGTTCAAGTCATCGTAGAATTTAACCAGGCACCTGCTAAAGTAGATCTTCAAAAAGAAGCCTTAAAAGGAAAAAAAATCTCCTTAACCTCCGCAAAAGAAAAAGTAGAGGCATCTCATAAAGAATTTAAAGCTTATGTAAATTCCATCAAATCAAAAAAGAAACAAGCTCTTTTCGAAACGGCAGAAGTAGAAATTAAACAAGAGTATAAAAATGCCTTTAATGGTGTATCAATGACTCTGCCGGGCATTGCGGTAGAGGAACTGCTTCATTCGGGCACGGTTAAACGAATCTGGAGCAACGCAGAGGTTCAGCTTGAGCTTCCGCCTGAAGCAAAAGGCATCTCGCCTAAAATGGCGGACAGTATTCCGCAAATTGGCGTTGATAGGCTCCATGATGAAAACATCAAAGGTGCAGGAATTAAAGTCGGAGTTCTTGATACTGGCATTGACTACACACATCCTGACTTAGCCGGTGCTTACAAGGGATATAAAGCACAGACCGGACAAAATCCGGCAGCCGTGAATCCTGCTTCTGTTAAAGGCTGGGATTTTGTAGCCGATGATGCAGATCCAATGGAGACAACTTATAATGATTGGAAAGAAACGAGTGATCCTGAGATAAATCCATCTACAGGCTCATCCTATTACACTTCTCACGGAACGCACGTCTCAGGAACCGTTGCAGCTCAGCAGAAAAACAATGTGGATTATGCAGTTAAAGGAGTTGCTCCTGAGGTTGACCTTTATGGATATCGTGTCTTAGGCCCTTACGGATCCGGTTATACAGAAGATGTGCTGGCGGGAATTGATAAAGCTGTCAGCGACGAAATGGATGTTATCAACCTTTCATTAGGAGCTTCAGTCAATGATCCGCTCTATCCAACATCTGTAGCCATTAATAACGCCATGCTCTCCGGTGTCGTATCCGTCGTATCTGCCGGAAACGCGGGACCAAATGAAAAAACGGTTGGTTCACCGGGAACCAGTGCTTTTGGAATTTCAGTCGGTGCATCTGACGCTGCCATTTCCATCCCGTCATTTACTGCTGCTGTGAATGACATCCGCTTTGAATCTATGAAGCTATTAGGCAAAAATTTTGCGGATCAGTTAAATGAACTTGAAGGTCAAACGCTGCCATTCATCTATGCAGGACTTGGAAACCCAGCAGATTTTGATGGAAAAGATTTCAATGGAAAAGTCGCTCTTATTGAGCGCGGCGTGCTGACATTTGATGCTAAAGTTCAAAATGCTAAGAATGCCGGGGCAGCGGCTGTCATTATTTACAACAATGCAGATGGCGACATTCCAACCTACATTGGTGAAAATACAAAGTACGTTCCAACCTTCCAGCTGTCAAAAGCAGACGGTGAAAAAATCAAGGGATTAACAGAATCCTCCATTACCTTTAATGAGTTAAAAGAAGTAAAAACAGAAGGTGATTCCCTTGCAGACTTCAGCTCAAGAGGACCTGTGAACGGAAATTACGATATCAAGCCTGATATTGTTGCTCCAGGGGTGTCTATTTTCTCTACTTATCCTGAGTATATGAATCATCCAGAAGACGGAAATGACTACACAGCAGCATACACGCGGATGCAAGGAACTTCTATGGCCGCTCCGCATATTACGGGTGTAGCAGCTCTAGTTCTGCAGCAGAATCCTGATCTTGATCCTTTTGAAGTAAAAACGGCTATTATGAATACAGCTGATGACCTTAAACAGAATTATTCCGTTTTTGAAGTCGGTGCCGGTCGCGTAGATGCTTACAATGCGGTACATTCCAAAGTTTCGGTTAAAGTGCTGGATACGACAGAAAATATTGAGAATGGTGAATATGTGGACATTCCTGAAGTTACAGGATCGATCGGTTATGGTTCCCGCTATACAAAAGAAGGAGCTGCAGTGAAAGACAGCAGAACCCTCCAAATTGTAAACAAAACCGGCAAAGCTCAGACTTACCGTACAGATGTGGAATATCATCAAGCAAGAAAAGGTGTTCAGGATGCCATTGAAAATAAAATTCAGGTAGCTGTCCCAGATACCCTTAAAGTTGGAGCCGGAAAAACGAAAGATATTCAAGCTAAAATTACGGTCCCGGAAAACGCGGAAATCGGCCGTTACGAAGGATATATTCATTTAGTGAATGAACAAAATCCTGAAGAGAAATTTCAAGTTCCTTTTGCGATCCGAGTCACTGACAAAGGAATAGACTATACGGAACTATTGCAGCCATCCGTCACAAACGATACGCAGTTCCATCAATATGCATCACCCGGTTCTCCAATGATCTTTAAGCTGAAAAGTCCATTAAAGCAGTTTGATCTTGTATTAAAAGACGCAAAAACGGGTGAGCCATTAGGTATAACCGGAAGCTTCGACGGAACAAACGCTGTTCCGGACCGTGAATATTTCATTAGGCTTGCTTTTAGAGGAATTATTTTCCCATTTACAGGAAATGAAGACCAGCCTATTTCAGAGGCACCTGTAAGAGTCCCTGCTGGTGAATATTCTTTAGAAATGATCGGTCATGATGAAGATGGTAAAACATACAGCGTTGCAAACGTTGCTGTAGTTGATAATACTCCGCCTAAAGTAGATCTTGATGTAGAGCCGGGTGTTGTGGAAATTGACGACAGCATGCTGACAGAGGAAGATGGCTACCGCGGACTGTGGGTTCACGGCAGTATAACAGATTCAACTGTGGATCTGCTCGCATCAAAAGGCTATGATTATACACAAAAATCAAATACAGCTGCTTATTATGAAAACAACGGACCGTTTATTGGGGGCTTTCTGAAGCTTGAGGATAATGGCGATACGAAATTCGGCGTCCTTCCTGAAGAATACGAAACAAAGCCTTATCAGCTTCGTATTTTCCCTTGGGA
The DNA here is from genome assembly GCF_019933155.2 of Metabacillus dongyingensis. Lineage (NCBI taxonomy): Bacteria > Bacillati > Bacillota > Bacilli > Caryophanales > Bacillaceae > Metabacillus > Metabacillus dongyingensis. The sequence goes on from NZ_CP082944.1 coordinate 4,126,538, forward strand.
TATTGCGACTGCAGCCAATGTTTTTGCTTCACCTAACTATGTATTTATGAAAGAAGGCACAGAGCACGCAACAAACCGCTATAACAAACAAAGTGTGAAAATCGGCAGTGAAATTACGATGACTCTTGACTTGAATAATGTGAAACGATTTATGTCCGGTGAATTTGAAATTGACAATACGTACTCTGATATTTTTAAATTCCAAAGTGTAAAAGTAAATAGAGCCTTCGATGCTCTTGCTAAGCAAAAAGGAGTTAAGGTAGACCTTCATGAAGCAGAAGTGACCGAAAAATCCGTAAAAGTTGGAGCTTCCTTATCTAAAGAAGGCTTCAAAGGATTCGACGGTGATCTTCCATTCTTGGATGTAACCTTTAAGATAATCGATGATACGTTTTACAGTTCATTGGCACTTTTCAACGTGACTAAGCTTTCATACATCAAAGCTGGACAAACGGAGCCGACTATTTTGCCTGCTTACAGCTTAGAAAGATTTAATTTCATCTCCAAACACTCACAAGTTACGGGTTCTATTTCCCCAGAAGCATTTTTGACTTCGGGAGGCTATTTAGAGAATAAAAATGATTACAGTAAAATGGGCTTCAGAGTATACGCAAAAGCAGCTGACGGCAGCACCTATCCGGGAACAATCGATGAAAGAGGCCAGTTTAAAATTCCAGGAATCCCAGTTTCTAAAGATTTCCATACAGTTTATATTGAAGCAAACGGCCATACAATAACTGCAACTAAAGTAATGCTGAGCAAGCCGGTAGATGGAAAGCTATATGGCATCAGCCAAAGAATCAATCCAAATACAAATCTTGCTGGAGATATCAACCGGGATGAAATGATTGATATCCGTGACCTCGAGATTGCAGTCAATCATTACGGCAAAACAAATCCAAGCAATCCAAACCTTGATATAGACCAAGACGGTATCGTTGGAGAAACAGACGTACGTTTTATAGAAAAGAATTTCCTAGCAATTGGGGCTTTAGCACCTGAAAAAGCCAAACCGAAAGAGAAAATCGGCAAAAATGGTCTTGCTGAATTTTTAAAGAAGATTGGTCTTGCACCTAAAAACAGCTAATATTAGATAAAAAAAGAACAGCAGATTCTGCTGTTCTTTTTTGTTTTATTTCTGAAACAAATCAAAAAGAAGGACCGTCTTATTTATATAAAAACATAAAAGGGGAAATCCATTATGATAAATCTATTAAAGAAATTGGATATGACAAAACAAGACCTGATCTTTGGAATATCAGGCGCTTTGCTTATTGCATCATTTGTACAGATTATTTCTTAGTCGTCTTTCCTTAAACAGGAAGACGTTTTTTATTAGTCTTTTTTTCTGTCCTGCTAGATTCACTCTCAAAACTTTTCTATAATAGTAGAAAAGTTGCAGCCGGGGTGAAACAAATGTTAGAGGGGAAACTGATTAAATTTTATCGCGAAAAAGAAGGATTCACACAAGGTGAACTCGTACAGGGCATTTGCTCTGTCACCCATTTAAGTAAAATTGAACGGGGCATAACGGAGTATTCAGGAGAGATCACTTTTTTACTATCAAAAAGATTAAAAATTGATTTGGAAACAGAAGTGATCCGCTATAACAAACTCAATGAAAAACTGACGGAATGGCACGAAGCGATGATCATGCAAAGAACACAGGAAGTGGAGATTCTTAAAAATGAAATCGAACAGGAAACGCTAAAGGACTTGCCGGATTATTTAATTCTATACCGCTTATTGCTTTCTAAATATTATCTTTTTACAAACCAGCTGGAAAAAGCGAAACAGCTCATTTTCACGTTAAACAAGCAGGAGCACTCTCTTCCCGCATATGAACAGAATCTTCTGAAGCATGTCCTTGGAATCTATTATTTTCTGAGCGCGCAATTCAATGATTGTATACAGATTCTTAAAAGCATTGACCAAACACAATATAATCATCATGAATTCTATTATCACCTTGCGATTGCCTATCACTCCATTCATTCAAATATAACATCCTATTATTACGCGGAAAAAGCCCTTCATTACTTTCGCAGAACGTTAAACATCTTAAGAATCATCGATACTGAAACTATTATGATCGCCCAGCTTAACGCAAAGGAGCTTCATGACTTTGAAGATACGAAGCGAAAGTATGACTCCCTCCTGAAACTGTGTGATGCCTGTAAGGCACAGGACCGGAAGGCAAAGCTCTATCATAACCTTGCGTTTGAACACTCCAGGCGCAAATTATATAGAGAAGCATCTGACATTTATCAGACTGCAATGAGACTCATTACCACTGAAAACCCGCATTATTTAACTACATTCGAAAGCTACCTTTCAGCCTGCCACAAAGGAAAGCTATTGCCTGAGACAGAGCTGATCTCACTTGCTAAAGAAGGATTGCAGCTATGCAAAAAGAGAAATGATAGAAGGTTTGTTGATTTTCAGCTGCTGCTCTACTTATTTCAAAAGCAGGAAATCCGTTATTATCAATATATAGAATCAACTGCCCTAAACCATTTTCGCGACAGCGGCTATAATATCCTTGTTGATCATTACGAGAAGAAATTATTCCATTACTTTTTAAAACACAATGAAACGGAAAAAGCTTTAAATCTCGCTGAATCCTTGCTTAAAGGCAAAAGAAGTTTTTATGATTATGAATGAATTTCTCCGGATGAAAAAACCCCTTATTAAAAGGGGTTTTTGTTGTTTCTCTTCCTCTGTTAACCTTGTATCTTTCTATAATTATTTTAAGTTTGATAAATAATTTAGTAAATAAAAATATATCATTCTTTTTCTCCATTTATACAAAACCTGTAACATCAGCATTTTTAAACCTTAAAACACTTTAATTATCAGAAAAATAAAAATAATTATTGTAAGCCTTTTCATAATTTGGTATCATTCTCTTAGTAAACAATTTAGTAAATATATTGATTTTATTACTAAAAATAAAACAGCCGATGAGAGGTAATACAGATGGCCACTATAAAAGATATTGCCTTATTGTCCAATGTATCGGCTTCTACAGTTTCTAGAGTGCTGAATAATGACAAATTGATTTCGGTACAAGAGGAAACCCGGATGCGGATTTTTGAAGCCGCCAAGGAGCTGGGGTATAAGACAATCTATGAACGCCGAATTACAAAACGAACAGAAAAAAAAAGCCTTAGTATAGGCATCGTGCTTTGCCAATCATTAGAAGAAGAGCTGAATGATCCTTATTTTTTGTCCATCAGGCAAGGAATTGAAGAAGAGCTGAAAAACCAGGGAATCAACAATAGCGCTATGTTCAGATTATATGACATGGAGACGAATCAGATGGTTCGCGACTTAGACGGTATCTTAGTTGTTGGAATTATTAATGATCAGGCATTAAAAATGATCAGTAACCATAGTGATAACGTCGTTTATGTCAATCATTCACCCGATGAAGACCTCTACGATTCTGTCATCATAGATTTTGAAAAAGGGACTGAAAGAGCATTGAGGCATTTCCTGAATGCTGGACACACAGAAATAGGCTTTATTGGAGGAGTTGAGCGTGAGCATTTAAATCATGCAAAGGTAGTGGTTGAAAATCAGCGGCTTATTACCTTTGAGCGAATCATGGAAAAAGAAGGAATACTTAATCAGGAGTCTATTTTTATAGGTGAATTTACAATGGCATCCGGATATGAACTTATGAAAAAAGCATTGAACAATCCTATTTATCCTAAAGCCTTTTTCATTTCAAGTGATCCCATGGCAATTGGAGCATTAAGAGCTGTTCAGGAAGCAGGCCTCTCCGTGCCTGATGATGTTGCCATCATTGGCTTTGATGACATAGAAATGGCCAAATTCTGCAGTACCCCTTTAACGACAGTGAAAGTTCATACAAAAGAAATGGGCAAAACAGGAGTTAAACTTTTAATAGATAGGATTCATGGAAGAAAGATGCCGTTAAAAGTGACCGTATCTACGGAGTTAATCATAAGGCAGAGCTGCGGAGTGTCTCAAGATGCTACATGAAAAGTAAAATTTATAAGTTTCCATATTAAAATTGATAAGGAGGTGATGCGTTGGGAGGAAATCTGCAGACAGAGGTGACAATTAGAAGCTTAATAGTCCTGACTTCTAATTTTTATTAAATCAGAAAATAACAGTGACGGCCAATCACAAATCTACAGGACTATTAAACTTTAACTCCTAATCGATGGAGCCACTATCATTATATAGTAGCCCCATTCTACTATCAAGAATTACAAATTTTTCTCTTTTAGCTGTGGAATTGAAATGCTTATCTAAAAATGAAGAATTTAGTTTGTGCTAATACTAAAGGAATTTGGGGGCCTTTTTATGAAGAAATTATTCAAGGCATTTATTCTTACAGCAGCTATGACTGCAATAGCGTCAGGCTGCAGCAGCCAAGGATCAAGCGGTAATGGAAAAACGGAATTGACACTTTTCTCAACAGTAACCAATGAATCTGATCAAAAAACCCTTACAGCAGTCATTAAAAAATTCGAAGACAAAAATCCGGATATTGATATAAAAGAAAATTATCCGGCTGATGGGTATGAAGGCATGCTTCGTGTAAAAATGGCAGCAAATGATATGCCAGACCTATTCGATACACATGGGTGGGCTAAAAATCGCTACGGTGAATATACAGAAGATTTAAGCAGCATGGCTTGGGCTGAGTCTCTTGATCCTGCTTTAAATCCGATTCTTAAAGACGATTCAGGTAAAGTATATGCCTATCCTCTAAACCAAGCAAAAGACGGTATTACATATAATGCGACTTTATTAGAGGAATACGGGATAGAACCGCCATCTACTTTTGATGAATTTATGAAAGCACTTGAAACGATTAAAAAGAAAAGCAATGGAGAAGTGACACCTCTATGGTTTGCAGGATCAGACAAGTCTGCATTTGGACAATTCTTTGATCAGTTCTCTACCCCATTATTAGTTACAGACAAGGAAAATAACTTTGAAAAAGAATTGCTGGATGGTTCGTTTGATTGGTCGAATTATACGTATTTGCCAGAGAAGCTAAAAGAAATGTTTGATAAGGGACTTCTTAATGAAGATGTTTTAACTGCACAAAACCATCAAATGACTGAACTGATGGCTCAGAATAAAATTGGGTTTATCATCGGCGGGGGGATGCTTGGACCTTCAGTGGAGGAGCTTAATCCTGACGTACAGCTTGGAGTCATCCCTATGCCCGCTATTCACGAAGGTGATGAGCAAAGCTGGATTGGCGGGGAACGGCATACCTTAGCTGTCTGGAAAGATTCAAAGAAAAAAGAAGAGGCAAAAAAATTCATTGAATTTATATCACAGCCTGAAATTGTAAAAGAGATTGCTGAAGGAACATCTCTTCCTCCAGGTTTAACAAACACTGAATCCAAAAATTATTATTCTGAATACTTCGAAAAATATAAAGACATAAAGGTACAGCCCTACTTTGACAGAGTCTTTTTGCCAAGCGGAATGTGGGATCCAATGGGAGCAACTGGTCAAGAGTTATTAACTGGAACAATGACGCCAAAACAGGTTTCAAACAAAATGAGTGAAGAATACGATCGATTATTAAATCAAAAATAAACGTTTGATGTTGCTGATCCGGAAAGGGCAGACAGCATTCTGCCCCTTTCAATTAAATCCCAAATGCCTTAAATAGGAGTTGGAAGGATAATGATTGGAGTCGAAACGCAAAAAACAGCTATAACGAAATCAAAATTAAAAAGCAGATTAAAAAAACAGCAAGAATCCTCTTTATGGTGGATGTACCTCCCTGCCCTTTTTGCAGTCAGTTTTTTCATTCTATATCCTTTTCTTAATGGTTTGAAGATATCGTTTACGAACTGGAATGGATTTTCACAAACCTATGATTATGTTGGATTCAGTCAGTATCTGCGCATGCTGCAGGATCCTGATACCTGGCTTATTGTGAAAAATACCCTGCTTTATGGACTCGGCAGTACATTTTTCCAAAATATCATTGGACTCTTGTATGCCCTGCTCTTGAATCAAAGCATTAAAATGCGTTCTATTACACGGACGATTATCTACTTGCCGGTTATCATCAGTCCTTTAATCATGGGATACATCTGGTATTTCTTCTTTTCTTTTCAGGGAGGAGCATTAAATGACGTACTGGTTTTTCTGGGATTAGATAAAATTAATGCATTAGCAGACCCTGCAATCAATACTTGGATCATTGTATTTGTGAATACGTATCAGTTTGTCGGTGTTGCTATGATTATTTATCTTGCAGGACTGCAGAGCATATCCAAAGATTTCTATGAAGCTGCGCAAATTGATGGTGCATCTTCTCTTCAGCAATTTAAAAATATTACATTGCCGCTGTTGATGCCTTCTATAACAATCAATATGGTGCTGAATATTATCGGAGGTCTAAAATTATTTGATGTCATCGTTGCACTTACAAACGGCGGACCGGGGAATGCCTCACAATCGATGTCTACTTTTATGTACGATCTTTATTTTAATAGACAGGATGCTGGATATGCAGCAACACAAGGTATTTTAATGGCTGTCATTATTTTAGTGATCAGTCTTGCAGCGCTGATGTATTTTAAACGCAAGGAGGTCGAAGCCTAATGGACTATATGAATAAGAGAAAAAAGGCTGTTTTGTCAATTATTGCATCTTTGATTGCTTTATTTCATTTAGTTCCCTTTTACATTTTAATCACGACCTCTTTAAAAGCAAAGGGAGACTTTACTTCAAAATGGATTTTCCCAGATTATTTTACTGTTGAAAATTTTACTGAAGCCTGGAATATGGCAAATCTGGGGAATGCATTTATTAATACGAGTGTTATTACATTTTTTTCAGCATTGCTGCTAATTTTTTTTGGATCTATGGCAGCTTACGCTCTTGCCAGAAGGCAGACGAAATTAAACAAATTTGTTTACATGCTTTTCATCGCGATAATGGTCATTCCCCCTTTAACAGCACTAGTGCCTCTGTATCAGCTTGTTGTTGATATCGGAATGATGAATACGCATGAAATTGCGATTTTTAATAATGTCGCTGCTTATTTGCCTCTTGCCATTTTTCTATATGCCGGTTTCATCCGTTCAACGGTGCCAAAGGAGCTTGAAGAAGCAGCTAAAATCGATGGTGCAAATACACTGGTAATCTTTTTTAAAATCGTATTTCCATTATTAAAACCTGTTACTGCATCGATTTTAATTATCTCCAGTGTTTATATATGGAATGATTATCAATTTGCCATCTTTTTCCTTCAGGCCGAAGAAGTGAAGACATTGACTGTAGCACTGGCAGGATTCTTTGGACAAAATGCAAATAATCTTAATCTCGTTGCAGCAGCTGCCATCATGGCAGTCGCCCCAATGGCCATTCTTTTCTTGCTTTTGCAAAAACATTTTGTAAAAGGATTAGCTTCAGGATCTGTTAAAGGTTAATGACTTAGAGTATCAAATAACGTAAATATAGGAGGAACTATCAATGAAAGTTACTATTATAGGTGCAGGCAGCGTTGTTTTTGCAAAACGTTTAATCTCAGATATTTTAAGTTATTCAGAATTACAGGAAACCACTTTTGCTTTAACGGATATTCATGCGGAGAGGCTTCAGACAGCAGAAAAAATGACGAAATCAATCATTGAGAAAAATGGAAACCTGGCACAAGTCGAGGCTTATTTAGACAGAAAACAGGCACTTGCTGATGCTGATTATGTACTGAATTTAATACAGGTCGGAATGCATGAATCTACCTTGCTTGATTTTGAGATTCCTAGAAAGTACGGTTTAAAACAAACAATTGCAGATACACTCGGAGTAGGCGGAATTTTTAGAGGATTGCGCACAATCCCAGTCCTTCTTGATATATGCAAAGATATGGAAGAGGTATGCCCTGACGCCCTTCTCTTAAATTATACGAACCCTATGGCCATGCTCATGCTGGCAATCCAAAAGGCGACACCGATTAAATCCGTCGGCCTCTGCCACAGTGTTCAAAATACAGCTGAGGAATTGGCATCCTATCTGGGCCTCCCGGTAGATGAGTTAGAATATAAGGTAGCAGGCATTAATCATATGGCTTGGTTTTTAGAGCTTAAGCGAAATGGAAAAGATTTATACCCAGACCTTTTTGAAAGCATGGAAAAAGAAGAAATTTTTGCAAAAGATAAAGTAAGGTTTGAAATGATGAAACGATTAAACTACTTTATTACTGAATCAAGCGAACATATGTCAGAATATACCCCATACTTTATTAAACGTGACAGTTTAATAAAGGACTTTGATATTCCAATCGATGAATACATTAGAAGAAGTGAAGAAAACCTTAAACATTTTGATGAGATGAAGCAGATCATTAACCGAAATGAATCTTTTGAGGTTGAAAAAAGCCACGAATATGGTGCACCTATTATTCATTCCATCGAAACGGGTGTCAACAGGGAGATCTGGGGGAATGTTCTGAACACAAACCTCATATCTAATTTACCGGAAAACGCTTGTGTTGAAGTACCTTGCTTAGTCAATAAACGCGGAATCCAGCCAATTCATATTGGAGATTTGCCGCCTCATTTAGCAGCGATGAATATGACAAATATTAATGTCCAGCAGTTAGTTGTTGAAGCTGTTCTTACAGGAAATATAGACTACGTTTATCAAGCGGTTATGCTTGATCCCCATACCTCGTCTGTTTTGTCACTGAACGAAATCTGGGATATGACTGCTGAGCTGATAGAAGCGCACGGTGATCGATTGCCAAAGTTTACAAAAGGAAGAAATCTTGCTAAGAAAGCAAAGGCAGTCTCTAAATCGCTGTAAATAAGAATTTAAAAAAGGAGGAGCCTAAGCCCTCCTTTTTTCTATACTGATTTCTTCCTCCACCTTTACCCGGTTTCTCTTGACCGCATATCCAACTGCGAGTGCCCATCCAATCAAAATGAAGCCGTAAATAAATGACACTACAGAAACGTCAACAGCCCAAGTAGTTAGTAGGGTTCTTGAATTTGTCAGAACAATAAATCCTCCAACAAGGACACCCAGAAGATAAGCCGGCAATTTTCTAACAAGCCATGCTGCAATCGGAGCAGCTACGATTCCTCCGATCATAAGAGCAAAAACCCAGTACCAGTTTACTTGCTCCCAGCCAAGTGCAATGAAAAATCCAAGGGTAGCCGAAACAGCGATAGCAAATTCGCTTGTGTCGACCGTTCCGACAACCTTTCGTGCGGATGACCCTTTTTGCGATAAAAGTACAGGAGTTGCAATCGGTCCCCATCCCCCGCCGCCTGTAGCATCTGCAAAGCCGGCAATTAACCCAAGAGGTATCGATTTTTTCCGTGTTAGTGGAAGAGATTCACTTTGCTCACGTGCTTCAAAATGAAATAAGAACCGCAGCATGACATAAAGACCCAATACCAAAAGAAAGATGGCTATAAAGGGTTTTGCCAAATCACCAGGCAAATTGCTCAAAAAGGCTGCTCCTGCAAAGGCCCCAATAGAACCTGGAATAATCAGTTTGTAGACTGCCTGCTTATCAACATTCCCAAATTTTATATGTGAGGCACCTGAAGCGGCCGTTGTAACTACTTCTGCTAAATGAACGGAAGCAGAGGCAACTGCCGGTGCTATCCCAAACGTAAGCAGCATTGTTGTGGATGTAACACCATAGGCCATTCCTAAAGAACCATCAATAAGCTGTGCCAGAAAACCGATAAAAGCAAAAATAATTAATTTCCTCAAAGCAATTCCTCCCCACTTGGAAACGAAAAAGGCCCTTAACAAAATGCTAAGGACCTTTGGTTATCCAATCAGTCTGATTATTATAAATTTTTTAATGTAATTTTATTATATATAATTCCTATGAGTTTACAAGGATTAATTTTTTTTTTTATTTCGCCCTCTCTTTTACATTTGTGAATGCTGCTTTTTCAAAAAGATCACTCATTTTCTTGTTTGAGCAGGGAATGTGTCTAATTCATTATTGATCAAAATCCATTCATGCCTCTCATGCCATTTTCTAGCGCTCACCTTATATATGTGCAAGCTCAGGGGAATTTGTGCGCGTTCACCTTATATATGGGTTCGCTCATGGAAATTTGGGCGCGTTCAGCCTGAATTTTTACGCGATCTGCCAATTCCTTCACAAATAGCGCGACTAAAAGCATGACCTGATCCTTCACAAGTTGGGGCAGCACTCAACAAATTCATTTTTTCTTGGATTTGAAAATCTGATAAACTAAGTGGAACACAAGATATTAGAAACGGAGTGTCTCCCCCTTTGATATTAGGACCCAGAGTTTTAAAGACTGGATTATCAGTTACACTTGCTTTATTTATCTGCTCTATCTTTCAGCTTGAGCCTTCAGTATTTGCAGGAGTCTCTGCTATTTTTACGATTCAGCCCTCCATATACAGGACATGGAAACAAGTGCTTGATCAAGTACAGGCGAATACACTTGGAGCCTTGCTTGCTCTGTTTGCCATTTTCTTTTTCGGCAGCAATCCGATTGTAATCGGGGTTGTTGTGATTTCTGTCATTTTAATCAGCTTAAAGTTCAAAATGGAAGCGACCATTTCACTGACTCTAGTAACAGTCTTGGCGATTATGAGCGCTCCCGGCAATGAAGACTTCTTATTTGTCTGGAATCGATTCTTGATTATATTGATAGGCATTGCTTCCGCTTTTCTTGTTAATCTGCTGATTCTTCCGCCCAAGTATAAAGAAAATTACTACGCAAAAGTTCAATCTGTTTTTGAAATCATGTCCCTGTTGATGAGGACAGCCATCTCAGATGAATTAACGGAGAAATACTTTCAGGAAAAACAAAAGGAATTTAGAAGCGAGCTTCAAAAACTGGAGGATATATACGATATCTTTGACGAAGAACGGGAAAAGATGGCAAAGGTAAATCCGGTGAATGTAAGGGAGCTGGTCGTTTATAAACAAATGCTGAAAACCATTCAGCAGGCTGCAGATGTCTTAAAAGTCATTGAAGAACATTACTTTCAGAGCCGCAGCACGATGGTTGACGATCAATTATTTGATTCCCAGATTGAACAATTAATAAAGTGGCATGAATATCTTCTCTTTAAGTATGAGGGGAAAGTTAAGGTTAATGATCAGTTCGAAGATGACACCTTGATCCGCGAAAGCAGAATATTCCTTATTCAAATGATGGAGTCCGATTCTGAAAAGCTTAATAATCAGCGTTTGACTGTTGTTGCTTCAGCTATTTATGAATATGCGTTCCAATTGCAGCGACTTGATCAGCTTGTCGACCGGCTGGTGAAAAGAACATAAAATAAGGAAATAAAAAGCCCTTCACTGGGCTTTTTTTCATTCACTCAAAGGATATCTCCGACTATATGTCTAATTTAAGAGGTATCAAAAGTTGTGAGGGATGAGTAATGGAAACCCTTTGCGAAAAAATCAAAGCTTCTGGCGGAGACCTTGCGGCTAAAACCATTGAGCTCTCTCCAAGCCTAAAAGAATATGAATCGATTCTTGTGACTTTTTATCAAATCATCGGGGACTTTTTGCACAGTGAACAAGAAGAGCTTGAGCATAAATTCACGTCCTATGCTAAATTATTTGCAGGAAGATTAATTAGCACCCCCTCATCAACAGATGCATCCCTGAAAAGCGTCTCTGTTGTCCGGAAAGTTCTAATTGATTTTCTTGAAAGACACTCAGCAGACTTTCCCATGTCTGCGATATTTGAGGTTCTGAAAAAACTTGATCCACTGCTGCAGATGATGTCCGCTTCTATTTTGACCCACTATCATGAAAATCTTCTATTGGCGAAATTTGAACTGGATGAATCGAATAAAGATCTGCAGATTACATTGAAGGAGCTTGCTGATCTCAAAAAAGCGCTGAATGAAGCCACTATTTTTGCCATTACAGATAAAAATGATGTGATTACATATGTTAACGATAAATTTTGCGCAATCTCAAAATATGATAAGGAAGAGCTTATCGGCCAAAATCATCATCTCTTAAACTCATCCTTTCATCCAACGTCATTTTTCGAAGAAATCCTGACGACGATAAAAGACGGTCATGTATGGAAGGGCGAAATTCTTAACAGAGCAAAAGATGGTTCTGAATATTGGGTTGATACGACAATCGTTCCCTTTTTAGATGACCATGGAAAAACCTATCAGCATATTTCCATTCAATATGATATTACAGATACGAAAAGAACGGAGGATATGCTTCGCAAAGCTGAAAAATTATCAATGGTAGGAGAGCTCGCAGCCGGCATCGCCCATGAAATCCGTAATCCGATGACCGCAATTAAAGGCTTTGTCCAATTATTGGACGAGTCATTTGACGGAATGAAATATGCGGATACAATTTTAGCTGAAATTGAACGGATCAATTTTATTGTCAGTGAATTTATGGTTTTTGCAAAACCTCATGCGACTTATTTCAGCAAGTGCAGCCTTTCGGAAATCGTTAAGAGTGTGATAAAGCTATTAGAGCCTGAAGCGCTTTTGAAGAATGTTGTCATTTCCTTATCGATTCCGTCTGATGAAGTTTCCATTTTCGGGGAAAGCAATCAATTAAAACAAGTCTTTTTAAATATGCTGAAAAATGCAATTGAATCCATGTCAGCAGGCGGGAACATTTATGTTTCCATTGAAAAAAATTTAAAACAAATCAAGGTTTCCATTCAAGATTCAGGAATTGGACTGTCAGATGAAGAAATCCAGAAACTCGGCATACCCTTCTACACAACAAAGTCTTATGGAAATGGCCTTGGACTGATGGTAAGCTATAAAATCGTTCAAAACCACGGGGGGCAAATCGAGGTAACCAGCACGGTAAATAAAGGAACATGCTTCACGCTTTTATTTCCTGCCAAATCAGATGGAGAATAAAAGGATTTAAAAAAAGTCCAGCTATATACTGGACTTTTCATTTATGCAGACTTCTGTACTTTATTCTCAACAAATTCTGACTGAACAGTACGCTTTGATTTTTTGATTTTCGGTACAGGTATGATAAAGCCGCTAAGCGGTATAAATTGCAGGATCCGGATAAACAGGACTGCAATCAGCATAACCGCTGCAAACATCAGAGGTACATTTGCTACTGTCCAATAATGTTTCGGCATATGATTCGCAAATAGATACAGGATCATCGGATGAATGAGATAAATACCCATTGAATATTGCCCAATTAGCTTCAGCGATTTATTAATCACTCTCCACTTTGACAGCAGAGGATATATGCCTATTGTAGCAATACATAGGAGCGGAAGGTTGATCAAATTTGTCAGCCTCCGGTTTGATACTTGTCCAGTCACCTTGTACTCTACAACTGCTCCGGCAGAAATAATCAGAGCAAGAGCAAGCATTTGCCAAGGACGTTTTGTTGCAAAACGGACAATTTCTTCCCAAAAGTAAGCTAGTACACCGCCAAATGCAAAATAAAACACCCAGATCGGCATAAATGTTTTACTGGCTAAAAACTCTCCCAAGTCCCCTTCTATTCCCGGGTTAAATCCAAAAAATTTATAACTGATTATGAGAGCAATAAATGCAAATACAAGCATTAGCGTCTTTGTCCGAAACAGCTTTTGTATAAAAGGGAAAATAAAATAAAACTGAACAACAATGGCAACAAAATAGAGATGATAAAAAGATTCTCCCATCAGAATCTTCTTTAATTCTTCCCAAAGATCTCCGGCGGCCTGATTATCATAATGGTAAGTAAGAACACGGTATACCAAGCTCCAGATCAGAAAAGGCATCAGGATTTTAGAAAAGCGTGATTTAAGAAAGCTTCCCATTTCAAAGCCCTTCCTCTTTACCTGGTAAAAAAGGAGAAAACCGCTGATGACAGCGAATGTCGTAGTACCAAACCTGCCTAACTGATTAAGAAAATACGTAAACCAGTGCCATGTTTGTTCATTAGCATAATAATGTGTCGCAGTTACATGTACTCCTACTACTGCGATGCAGGCAAATGCCCTTAAGAAATGAATCTCAAAAATGTAATTTCTGCTTTTTTTACTCGTTGCACCTGTTGACTGAGCAGACATTCATTTTTTCCCTCCCTTTTTCTAAAGTCCCATTTTAGTTTAATTGGAATCATCATACAAGTGGTTGTTTTTGTAAAAAAGCGTTCTTTAGAACGGAATCTGCAAAGGTGACATATGATACAAGTTTTTATTTTGTAAGCGCTTTATCAACTGTGGCTGTATGTAAGTTTTTATACCCATAAAAACTCCTTCTGAAAAAGTCGGTTGAATGGTCATTGATATTTGGTAAATGTTTCTTTTTTATGAGAAATGAAGGAATTTGTTATCATTGCTAATGAACCTGAAGAATCACATTTCAAAATTAACACATCCTAACACTATCTTTTCAACAAAGGCGTGTTAATCAATGAAAAATACATACGAATGCATTATCATCGGCGCAGGTATTGCAGGTCTTCAGGCTGCTATACAGCTTGGACGCTATAATCGCAGGGTTCTGGTGATTGATTCAGGTTCAGGCCGTTCTTCTTTATGCAGGAGCTACCATAATATTTTAGGATGGCCTGAGGGCGTAAGCGGAAAAACGCTTCGTGAACTTGGTAAAGGACAGGCAGAACGGTCAGGTGTTCATTTCTTAAATGGGTATGCAACAAGTGTCAGTAAAGCTGATTCTATCTTTCATGTGAAGACAGAAAATGGTGAGAGTTATAAGGCAATGAGAATTTTACTGGCTACCGGCTTAACTGATCGCCTGCCTCACTTGCCTAATTTGTACCCATGTCTTGGGATTAGTATTTATGTCTGCCCTGACTGTGACGGCTATGAGGTGCAGGGAAAAAAAACATTGGTGCTAGGATCAGGGTCTTCTGGAGCTAATATGGCTCTCACTCTTACATATTGGACAAAAGATCTTACCTATATCAATCATGAAAAAGAAGATTTGCCTGAGGATCTAAAAATGAAATTGCGTGAAGAAGGGATTGGCTGCGTGGATGAAGCAATTGATTCTGTATTAGTAAATGGATCTTCTGCGTTTACAGGAGTTCAGCTCTCTGATGGAAGAAGGATATACGGTGACCGTGCATTTGCTGCGTTTGGAGGCAATACTGTTCATTCTGAATTGGCCGGAATGCTCGGAGCAGAAAGACTCGAGAACAAGCATGTAGTGGTGAATCCAAGAACTAAAGAGACGAGTGTCCGGCATGTCTGGGCTGCTGGAGATGTCGGAGTTCATTCTGAACAAGTTACGATTGCCATGGGAGATGGCTGTCAGGCTGCAATTTGGATTCACAAGAGTTTGCTTTAGCAGGATACATTTAAAAATGGAAGATAAAAAGGGGAAATAGGGAGATAAATGGCTGAAATCCATTGATAATATCCGAAAATCAATGGATAAACTGCATATGAAAAGCCGGCTCATCAGCCGGCTAACTTCTAATTATATTTTTTAAAAACAAGCGTCACGTTATGACCGCCAAATCCAAGTGAATTGCTTAAAACAGTGTTCAGGTCCTGATTTCTTGCTTCATTCGGAACGTAATCCAAATCAAGTTCAGGATCGGCTGTCTCATAATTTATTGTAGGCGGAATCACCTTATCTCTAATAGCCATGACAGAAAAAATAGCTTCTATAGCACCGGCTGCACCCAGCAGGTGACCTGTCATGGACTTGGTTGAGGAAATTTGGAGCTTATAGGCATGACGGCCGAAGACGGCTTTGATGGCCTGTGTTTCGTAAAGATCATTATAATGAGTGCTTGTGCCATGAGCATTAATATAATCTACATCTTCAGGCTTTAATTCTGCATCCTGCAGCGCCATTATCATCGAACGCTGACCGCCTTCGCCTTCTGGTGCAGGTGTTGTAATATGGAAAGCATCACCTGTTGCCCCATACCCGGCAATTTCTCCATAGATCTTGGCTCCCCTGGCCAGTGCATGATTAAGCTCTTCAAGTATTAAAATGCCTGCCCCCTCTCCGATAACAAATCCATTTCTGTTTTTATCAAAAGGCCTGGAGGCTGTTTGAGGATCAGGATTTGCAGACAAGGCTGTCATATTTGAAAACCCGGCAACCGTCATTGGAGTAATGGCTGCTTCTGTTCCGCCGGTAATCATGACATCCGCATCTCCCCGCTGTATCACTTTAAAGGAATCTCCTATTGAATTAGCCCCGCTCGCACAGGCCGTTACTGTACAAGAGTTGATTCCTTTTGCACCAAGCTCAATAGATACTCTCCCAGCTGCAAGGTCAGGAATCAGCATTGGAATAATAAAGGGGCTTACCCGTCTTACACCTTTGTCCAGAAATTTAATGTGCTGCTCTTCAAACTCTCCTAAACCGCCGATGCCCGAACCAATCCAGACTCCGACTCTCTCTGCATTGTTTTCATCAATTGTAAGCTCAGCATCTTTCACAGCCATTTTGCTTGCAGCTACAGCCAGCTGAGTAAACCTGCCCATTCTTCGCGCTTCTTTCATATCCATATACTCTTCGGGTTTAAAATCTTTTACTTCTGCAGCAACTTTCACGTTATAGATACTAGAATCAATATGAGATAAGGGTCCAATTCCGCTTATCCCTTTTTTAATGCGGTCAAAGCTTTCTTCCGCTGTATTTCCAACCGGAGTGATGGCTCCAAGACCTGTTACAACAACTCTTTTTTTCATGCTAAATCCCCTCCCTGAAAATGTTTCTGTATAGACTATTTTACCATCAAGCTTCAGGCACTTGCCACCAATCCTCTTCTATTAAAGAAATAACAGCTAATCATTGAAAAAATAGTTTAAAAGACTTAGTATTTAATTAGTAAGGGAATTTACTATTTTTACATATTTTTGAAATAATTTAAAATTTACCTAAGGAGTGAACAATTGAATGGGTGTTACGCTCAGCAAAGGTCAAAAAGTTGATTTAACAAAGACCAATCCTGGTCTTCAGAATGTCATTGTAGGATTAGGATGGGACGTGAGCCAGCATGGATCTACGTACGATCTCGATGCTTCGGCGTTTTTGCTGGGACAGTCCGGCAAAGTAAATAGTGATCTTGACTTCGTTTTTTACAATAATCCGAACGGCGGAAATAGCTCGATTCTATACACTGGTGATAATCGCACAGGTGCAGGACATCAGGATGATGAACAAATTCAGATTCATTTAACAGCTGTTCCCCAGTCCATTCACCGCATTGCCTTTACAATCACAATTCATGATGCACAAATGAAGCAGCAAAACTTCGGACAAGTCCAAAATGCATATGTGCGAATCTTTAATCCTGCTAATAATGAAGAGCTCATTCGATTTAATCTTGGCAGAGACTTCACAGTTGAAACAGCGATTGTGGCAGCAGAGCTTTACCGACATAACGGCGAATGGAAATTCAATGCGATTGCAAGCGGCTTCCAAGGCGGCCTTGCAGCATTGTGCCGCAATTTCGGGGTATCTGTTGATGATGAGCCTGCACCAGCGGCAGGAATTCATTCACAAGGATTTCAGCAAAACCAGGCTCAGCCTTCATACTCCCAGCCTTCACCAGTATACGGGCAGCAGAATCAGGCATTTGGACAGCAGAGTCCGTCCTATAATCAGCAAACTCCATCGTTTGGTCAACCTGCGCATGGTCAAACAAATTCTCAGCCTCCTGCTCAAGGATCACAGACATACAGCGGCGAGAACATCAGCTGTATCCGCTGTCATTCAACAAATGTCCGGACAGGCGAAAAAGGATTTGGTCTTGGTAAAGCGGCTGTCGGCGGATTAATTCTTGGTCCTGTCGGATTATTGGGAGGATTTATCGGAAAAAACAAGCTGAAGTTCACATGCAACAGCTGCGGAAATTCCTGGTCTCCAAATCAGACGGATTATGCAGACTGGGCCAACCAGCAAAAAAGAAAAGCAATGGAATTGTTTCAGAAATACAAGAGCCAGGATGTGCTTGAAGCTGTAGTTTCCGCATGCGCACTAGTAGGAATGGCAGATGGCAGATTAGATCCGGCAGAACGCCAAAAAATGATGGAATTTGTGAATCAGAGTGAGGAATTGCGCGTTTTTGATACAAATAAAGTCATTCAGCAGTTCAATCTATATGTACAGCGCATTGAAAGGGATCCTATGATCGGCCGTGCTGAAGCATTTAAAGCACTTGGCAAAGTCAGATCAAAGCCTGAAATTGCAAGACTTGTTGCACGCTACTGCATCGCAATTGGCTATGCTGACGGTCATTTCGACCACAATGAACAAAGAGTGGTAGCTGATATCTGCAATGAACTCGGATTGAATCCGAATGAATTTCTTTCTTAAAAAAGCGGATGGCCTCGGTCTGCTCCGATAGGCAGATAAGGATCGGCGGATAAGTCCGGTTTTGACTTTATTGGAGGAGATGTTCTGACCAGGTGCTAGTCGCTGGAGCTAGACATGAATAAGCAAACCTATATACTTTTTTATCCATAAAAAAATGGAACCCCTGATCGATCAGGGGTTCTTTTTCACTTAAAAATAGTCTGTTACCTTTTCTCACGCATTTAGAGTACTTTTGATTTTTCTATAGTAGAATAAGAGAAAATCAGAAAAAAATTTATCCTTCCCTGATCATATAAACCCCTCTTCTTGGTTTTACGACAGAAGGATAGCGCTCGATAACCTTTACCATAAACGCGGAGGGAGACGATACCCTTTTGCCCGTTTGTGCTTCCAGATCATCTGCAATTTGTTTAGGAGTAGCTACTTTTCTGTTCCTTAAAAGGTGAAAAGCAGCTGCAATCAATTCATTTGACTCTTTTTTTGTATATCTCACAGTTCTCCATCCCCTTCTGATAAAAATCCTATTTTTTCTATTTTACTTGGAAATCCCCCTTAAATCTACAACGTTTTAAAACGTTAAAGCGTTGATTCATATTTTTACTATATTCCTATATTAACTTTTTATTACCTCTTATTTTATAAAATTCTCACTCAGAAAGTTGCATATAATGAATTCATGTCACTTTAAGGCGGAGGTTTTCTATGGGCTCTCTTCTTATTAAAAATGCTGAGATCATTACAATGAATGAACAGAATGATATTTTCACAGGAGATATTTTCATAAAAGATGATCTGATTGCAGCGATTGGAACCAATCTGCAGAACCCTGCTGAAAAAGTCATTGATGCTGCGAGGCGGACTATTATTCCGGGGTTTGTTCAAACACATATTCACTTATGCCAGACTCTATTCCGCGGCAGAGGAGACGATCTTGAGTTATTGGATTGGCTGAAAAAAAGAATTTGGCCTCTTGAAGCATCCCATGACGGGGAATCTGTCTATTATTCTGCGATGCTTGGAATTGGGGAATTGATTCAAAGCGGTACCACAACCATCGTTGATATGGAAACCGTACACCATACCGATTTTGCTTTTCAGGCCATTGCTGCTAGCGGAATACGTGCGTTATCAGGAAAAGTCATGATGGATAAAGGATTTGACGTGCCGGCAGGACTTAGAGAGAAAACGGAGACCTCAATCCAGGAAAGTGTTGATTTGCTTGCGAAATGGAATTTATATGATAACGGCAGGATCCGTTATGCTTTTTCTCCGAGGTTTGTCATTTCCTGCACAGAGCAGCTGTTAAAGGAAGTAAGAGGATTATCGATTGAATATGATGTGAAAGTACATACACATGCTTCTGAAAATCAAGAAGAAATTAAGATCGTTCTTGAAGAAACAGGCATGAGAAACATCGTCTATTTAGATCATCTCGGTCTTGCGAATGAACGCCTTATTCTTGCCCACTGCGTCTGGCTGGATGAGAATGAGAAGCGGATTATTAAAGAACGCGGCATACATGTAAGCCATTGTCCCGGTTCAAATCTTAAACTCGCTTCCGGTGTAGCAGATACAAAGGGACTTCTCGATATGAATGTGAGTTTAAGTCTTGGAGCTGATGGTGCTCCCTGCAATAATAACCTGGATATGTTTAATGAAATGAGGCTTGCTGCCCTTCTTCAAAAGCCGATTCATGGCCCTGCAGCCATGGATGCGAAAACGGTTTTTAAAATGGCGACGATTGGCGGAGCAAAGGCCGTTGGCTTAGAAGATGAAATCGGCAGCCTTGAGATTGGGAAAAAAGCAGATATGGTCATTCTGAATCTCAATCAGTTCCACACATACCCTTCAGAAGCAGATACAATTTCAAGAATTGTTTACTCTGCCGGACGAGGTGATGTTGAGACAACAATCATTAATGGAAAAATCGTGATGGAAAACGGATTCATGAAAACAATGAATAAGGAAGTCATATTAAGAGAAGCCAACCGCTCCATTCATCGCCTGCTGAAAAGAGCGGCATTGACTTAGTGAGGTATAATAGAATCATCACCTTATAGAAATGAGTGAATGATTCTGAAAGATTTTATTAAGCTTATAGCTGAAATCGTTAATAATATACACGATATGATCAATGCGGCTGCCTACCAGACGCTTGGACTGAACGTGACAGATAAAGATTTGCATTTTTGGATTATGGGCATTATCGGAATGGGCGTATTTGTGTTCGTTTATCTATTATCTAAATGGCTGTCAAAGCTGCCATTCGGCATTACTGCTCTCTCATTCTTTTATACACTGACATTTATGTTTGTTCTCGTATTTGGAATAGAGATACAGCAGGCCCTGACTAATAGAGGCAACATGGAATTTATAGATGCTATAGTAGGACTTTGGGGATTTGTTGCCATGTTCTTGATTTATATTGGACTCATTCTTGCATTCTTGATCATCAGAGGTATTTTCAAGCGTGACAAAAATGAGGATGTTGATCTGTAAGAGCTCTCCTGCGGGGGCTCTTTTCTTTTTAGAATGGTGCCTTAGAAATCGGAAAAAGCGAAATCCATGCCCCCAATTTCTTATGCTGTTATCGCAGCTTATCTGGTCAATAGTCTGTGCCTATTAAATGTTTATCAGTCTATTTTCAAGTTTTATCAGCGTAAATCGAGAGTTTATCAGTATTAATTATTTACCCCGAAACCACTCAATTAGGTTCTCCGCCCCCCCCAAAATATTTTTCTGCTCTTACGTCGACAGCTTATACATATTTCAAAAAAAACTCCATACCTATTACTAAGTTCGTATATTTTTTACAAACTTTAATGTAATCGCTTACAAAGGAGGGTGCTGTTAGAGTGAATATTTTACTATGCTGTGCTGCTGGGATGTCAACAAGCCTGCTTGTTTCTAAAATGGAAGCAAGCGCGAAGGAGCAAGGACTTGATTGCAGGATATGGGCTGTTGGCGCCAGTGAAGTAAACAAGCATTTGGATCAGGCGGATGTCCTGCTCGTAGGACCGCAAGTCCGCTATTTGCTGCCGCAATTAAAGACAAAGGGGCAGGAACGCGGAATTCCGGTTGATTCCATCAATATGCTGCATTATGGAACATGCAATGGAAAGGAAGTTCTAAATTTTGCGCTTGGACTTATTAATTCAGCTAAGGGGTGACTAGAATGGGAAAGGTCAATCGCTTCTTTGAGGAAAAATTTATGGTGACTGCTGCAAAGGTTGCAGGTCAGCGGCATCTTCAGGCATTAAGGGACGGTATTATTCTTACAATGCCGCTCATTATTATCGGTTCTGTGTTTTTAATTCTCGGATTTCTTCCGATCGAAGGCTATCCGGAATATATGGCGAGCGTGTTTGGGGACCAATGGCTGACAAAGCTTCTCTATCCAGTCGGGGCTACGTTTGACATCATGGCGCTGATTGCATCTTTTGGGATTGCCTATCGCCTTGCTGAAAAATATGATGTTGATGCCCTTACAGCTGGGGCGGTTTCTGTTGCAGCATTCCTCTTGGCCACTCCCTACCAAGTTCCGTTTCTAGCAGAAGGTGCATCAGAAGCTGTTATGGTCGGCGGCGCCATTCCTGCTGCTTTAATGGGAAGCAAAGGACTATTTGTTGCAATGCTTCTTGCCATCCTATCAACTGAAATATTCAGGTTCGTCATTCAGAAAAACCTTGTGATCAAAATGCCTGACGGTGTACCGCCGGCAGTTAGCCGTTCGTTTATAGCGCTTATACCTGGATTCTTTATTCTTACATTTGTCTGGCTATTGCGGTTACTCGTTGAAAATACGTCCTTTGAAAGTCTTCATAATGTCGTCAGTATCCTGCTTGGCAAACCGCTCGGCGTCCTTGGCGGAAGTTTGATTGGAAGTCTCGTCGCCGTAATCCTGATTCAGCTTCTCTGGTCAACAGGACTTCACGGAGCAAGTATCGTCGGCGGAGTCATGGGTCCAATCTGGCTGACTTCTATGGATGAAAACAGGGTTGCCTTTCAAGCGGGAGAAGCTCTGCCAAATATCTTCACTCAGCAGTTCTTTGACCTATTCATATATATTGGCGGATCGGGAGCCACGCTGTCACTGGTCTTCTGTATGCTCTTCCTTGCCAAAAGCCAGCAAATGAAACAGCTTGGGCGGCTGTCCATAGGACCGGGTGTGTTCAATATTAATGAGCCGGTCACGTTTGGAATGCCGATTGTCATGAATCCTCTGCTGATCATTCCATTTATCTTAACACCTATTGCGATTACAATCGCAACCTACATTTGCATGACGACGGGAATTGTTGCTAGACCAGCGGGAATCGGAGTTCCATGGACAATGCCTCCCCTTTTTGGCGGGTACTTGGCAACTGGCGGAAAAATATCAGGGCTCATCATGCAGCTGATTAACATGGTGATTGCCTTCTTTATCTACTATCCTTTCTTCCGCATGTGGGATAAACAGAAATTCAGCGAAGAAAATCAAGCTGCTTCCTAATGGAGGGAATCTATGAATAAAGAACAGCTTTACGAGCTTTCCTTCCATCTGATTGCCCATAGCGGCAATGCAAGAAGCCTTGCGATGGAAGCGATACAGGCATCTAAAAAAGGAAACTTTGAACTTGCTGTTGAAAAACTTAAAGAAGCCGATAAGGAGTTCGTTAATGCTCACCGGTTCCAAACAGAGCTGATTCAAAAAGAAGCAGGCGGTGAAAAGTACGACCTCCCTATCATCCTTGTCCATGCACAGGATCATTTAATGACAGCGATGACTGTCAAAGATCTTGCCATAGAAATCGTTGAAATTTATCAGCGGACAAAGAAGGTGTAAGCATGACGAATAAAAATGGATTAAAAATCGCAACGATTGGCGGCGGTTCATCCTATACGCCTGAGCTGATTGAGGGGTTCATTAAACGCTATGATGAACTTCCCGTATCAGAGATATGGCTTGCTGATGTTCCAGAGGGAAAAAGAAAATTAGAGATCGTAGGAAGCCTCGCTAAACGAATGGTTGAAAAAGCAAATGTGCCAATTTCCATTCACCTGACTCTTAATAGGCGCGAAGCATTGGAAAACGCAGACTTTGTTACCACTCAATTTCGTGTAGGACTTTTGGAAGCACGGGCAAAAGATGAACGTATTCCGCTTAAATATGGGGTTCTTGGCCAAGAAACAAATGGTCCTGGAGGCTTGTTTAAAGGTTTGCGCACCATTCCTGTTATCCTCAGCATCTGCAGGGAAATGGAAACCCTTTGCCCCGATGCCTGGCTGATCAATTTTACCAATCCAGCCGGAATGGTAACGGAGGCCGTCCTGAGATACAGCAATATCCGCAAGGTTGTTGGTCTATGCAATGTGCCGATCGGCATGGAAATGGGTGCGGCAAAGCTATTGAATGTTGAGCACAGCCGGATCCGGATTGATTTTGCGGGCTTAAATCACATGGTATATGGACTTGATGTGTATTTAGACGGGGTAAGCGTTAAACAGAAAGTGATTGATCTTATTACACATCCAGAACAATCCGTCACGATGCAGAATATCGTTGCGCTCGGATGGGAGCCTGAATTTTTAAAAGCCCTGAATGTATTCCCTTGCCCATACCATCAGTATTATTACAAAACGAGGGAAATGGTTGAAAAAGAGATGAAAAACGCTGAAACCGCCGGTACCCGTGCAGAAGTTGTGAAAAAGCTTGAGGATGAGCTGTTTGAACTCTATCAAAATGAGGAGCTTGCGATTAAACCTCCACAGCTCGAAAAACGCGGCGGTGCTTATTACAGTGATGCTGCTGTACGGCTGATTCACTCCATCTATACAGACAAAAGGGACATTCAGCCAGTAAATACAATGAATAATGGGGCGATTGCAAGTCTTCCCCATGATTCTGCAATTGAAATCAGCTCTGTCATCACAAAAGATGGCCCTAAGCCGATTGCCATTGGAGATCTGCCTATTGCTGTCCGCGGTCTAGTTCAGCAAATAAAATCCTTTGAACGTGTCGCAGCAGAAGCTGCTGTTACCGGAAATTACAGTACAGCTTTGCTCGCAATGACAATTAATCCACTAGTCGCTTCCGATGCAACAGGTAAAAAAATACTTGATGAAATGCTTGAAGCTCATAAAGAGCATCTGCCTCAATTTTTCAAGTGAAAAAGAACCGGCCTTTGTGCCGGTTTTCCTCTATTTATCCTCTTTCATATGTAAATCCCTTCTGAAACCAAACGTAAAAAATCCGGATTATCACCAAGATCATAAAATTAACGGCAAAAGTAAGCAGCCAGCTGTACCGGGTATACTCTATCAAATCTGTGTATTCAGCAAGCAGCCACGCTGATAATTGAATGCCGAATGCAGTTAAAGAAAAGTAAAGGAATTTGTGCCAAAAACCCTTTTTAGGATAACCAAGAATAAACAAGACCCCGATAGTCGGATAAAAAAGATAATACAGGGTAAAGCTCATTTTTGTAGCATCCGGAAATTCCCGGAATGGAAATTTCATTCTTCCCAATAGCGTTTGAATATAAACGAAAAGCCAGCCAATCGATTGAGAAAATAAAAGAACAATTTGCGCATCTCTTCGTTTATTTTTGGGGACTTTCCAGACAAGCATTAATATGGCCAATCCCCAAAGTGAAATCAGAACAAGAATCTCACGCATGATTTTCTCCAGAAGGTTTGAGACCTTTTTTAAACCAGATTACATATTGATGATTCACCATCAAGACCAGCATCACTGAGAAAAATGTCCAGTACCATTTCCATTCATCATATTTCACTGAATTCGTGTACGTTTCAAGAATGACCTCAGCAATAGTAAAAATGCCAGAGAAGATGATTGCATAGAGCCACTTAGTCTGAATTTTTTTTGACGAAGGATAATACAGGCTAAATAAAATAGCCAATACA
This sequence comes from Metabacillus dongyingensis, assembly GCF_019933155.2. Classification (NCBI taxonomy): domain Bacteria; kingdom Bacillati; phylum Bacillota; class Bacilli; order Caryophanales; family Bacillaceae; genus Metabacillus; species Metabacillus dongyingensis. The sequence continues at coordinate 4,151,738 of NZ_CP082944.1, forward strand.
GGAAACAAAAAAAACTCAAATGTAAAACTCGATTCATTCACTTGATTCTCCTTGCTGAAAAGCTGTACGGGGTAACTGATCCACCCCATCTCCACAACAAATAACCCTGCTGCCCATGTCAGTGAGCTAAGTGAAAGAAAGGGCACCCAGGCTTCTCTGGCTTTTTCCCTCGGAACAAATTTCCATATTAAAAGAATACTTAACAAGATTGCACCGGCAATCACTAATCTTTCAATGATCATAGTCTCTTTTCCCATTTCCATTTTTTTATTACTATCGGTTTAAAATCAGAAAATTATGTAAGAAGAAATAGGATGTTGGATTTTTTAAAAGCGATCGTACTCAGATTACAGGGAAGTGCCCGAAATCGCGCAAACCTCGGGTTCAGCGGGGCATCGACTTCAGTAATCCTGTCACATTCGGGCACCTGAAGCACGCTCTGAAATTTTTATTTACTAGAATAAAAAAAAGACGCTGAACACGTCCTTTTAGTCTTTATCTTTAATGATTACCTTTTCCAGTGAAAGAAATTCACTTCCGCTTAGAACCAGATAGATTGACATAGCAAGTAATGCCACATCCAACTCGTATCCGCCTATAAATCCGCTGCCAAGCTTAGCTGTAAAGATGGCTCCAAGCATAATCAGCCCAAAAAGAGCGGCAACAATTCGTGTACCAAGTCCAAGCATTAAAAGAATTCCTCCTGCTGCCTCTATTATGGCCACAGGATAAGCGAGAAAACCAGATACTCCTATACTGTCGAAAAATCCTGCTGTGTTTTCGACTCCTCCCTGAAATTTCGTTAAACCGTGAACGAAAAAAATAAATCCTAATGCGATGCGTAAAATCAGTCCGCCAAGTTCTGCATTCTTTGTCATATGTAAAACACTCCTTTTTATTTCATACTACATATTGTAGTGTAATTCCTTAAAAATTTTTAAGACAGCTCGATCAAAAACATCATCAGCAGCATGAAAAATACCAGCATAGAGACCGCGGCCTTTTTTAACGGCAGATCTAACGGTGTCTCTGCGAATGGATCAAGAATTTTTTGGATTCTAAGATTGATAGCGGTATCTGCAAATGGTGCATACGAGAATGATAGAAGCTTCTTTTTTTGATTTTTTTTCAAGATCTTGAGCAGCGCACTTCCTAAATCTGCTGAAGATCGAAGTCTGCTGATGGCATAATGATCTGCCAGCAGCTCGCGGATCATTCTGTATTTTTGATAAAACCAGCCGAGAATCGGGATATACCACATCACAGATGAGCACAGTGATAATACAAAAAGCTTCAAAGGATCTCTGTTTTTTTGATGATAAATCTCATGCAAAAGAACGGCATGTCTTTCTCCTTCATCAAGCAAATTCAATAGTCCGGTAGAAAGAATGATTTTCGGACGGAAAAACCCCATTGTCAATGACAGAATAGCATCCTCTTCAATCACCAGGATGGTCTCTTTTGGCAGAGAGAATTGCCGGTTGTATTGAGACGTTAAAGATATGTTCATCCGTTTAGCCATTTTTTTATGAATGGTATGTGAGAGGTAAAGCTGTTTTATAATCTTGTAAACTGTCATGGCTACGGTCGCATAGATAATCACTTCAAGTAAATATTCAAGCGACGAAAACCCCATGGACTGAAGGGCTGTACTGCACAATTGAATCAGATTAAACTCAATCGGCAGGCCGAGCAATTTTCGAAAAAGATAGATTGTCATTTGAATGAGCAGAATCATTGAGATGGACACACAAGCTAAAAATACTTGCTTTGATCTTTTTTCCCACATTCTATTTTTCCTTTTTCATTTCTTTTATTTTTTGCTCAAGCTTTGCAATCAAGCTCTCATCTGCTTTCTCAATGCTGTCAATCATATGGCTTACGACAATTTGTCCAAACTCGTCAATCAGTCCGTTTGTCAGCTCTTTGGATTGTGCACAAAGAAATTCTTCTTTAGTCAGGACCGGACGGAACAGCGATCCCCTTCCCTCAGACCGCTTAGTTAGGACATCTTTTTCGACGAGGCGGTTCATGACTGTCATCACCGTGTTAAAGCTCATTTTTTTCTCTTTTTCAAGCTTCTGCTGAACGTCTTTTATCGACATTTCAGATGAATTCCAAAGGATATTCATAATCTTAGCCTCTAATGGACCAAAAAAACGATTTAAGCCTTTTTCATTAAATTTAAAATTCTGGATTTTCACAATGACAACACCTCACACTACACATTGTAATGTGCAAATACTCCATAGTCAAATGATTCTTAAAGTTGTTTCGGTCTAGTGGTAGATGGTAGATTAGTAGAAAGGGGGAAAACTTGAATGATTCTTACCGGTATGATTCTCGATGTGGAAACAACAGGCTTATCGCCCATTCAGGATGAAATAATAGAAATTGGTTTCCTGCTGTTTCGTTATGATACAGATACAGATGTCTTTTTAGAAACTCTAGAAGAGCACTCTTTTTTAAGAGAGCCTTTGTCTCTTTCAGCCAGAAAAAACTATGAATTTGCCTTTCGAATTCATTTAATTCCTTTTGAAGATGTTAAGGGCAAAACATTTGATGATACAAAGATAAAGTCAGCGATCCATAAGGCTGATTTTATTATTGCTCATAATGCTTCATTTGACCGGAGCTTCACTGCTAAAATGTATCCTGAGCTGCATTCAAAGAAATGGTACTGCTCTGCCAGAAATATTCCGTGGAAGAAATACGGCTACCAAAGTGCCAAGTTAATCAGCCTATTACATAGCCACAAGCTGGCAGCTGTGCAGACTCACCGTGCACTGGATGATGTAAAACAGCTTCACCAGCTGCTGAAGAGCCCGAATTACGAAGGCACATCCTACTTGAATATCGCTTTAACAGAACGTGCTTCTGCACCAAAGCCAAAGTCGATTAAATGTTTACTTTCCGGTGTAAAACAAAAAAGTGCAGACGGGATGAGTCCGCAGGCATATCTGCCCCATATTACTCAAAACGAAACTTTGCTGTTAAAAAAAGAAGAGCAAACAGATCGGTTTCATGTGTATACCACCGGCCAAAACTATCTGGGCTTCATTGGCGCTGCCCAAAGCAAAAAATTAGCCGGCTATATAAAAGAATCTTTCCAGCTCACAGCAAAAGTTCTTGAGATCCTTCTTAATGAAAAAGGAGAGCACGGCTGCAGGATTGAAATCAGCATCGAAGAACAGGCGAAGAAAAAAGAGCATTCATTTAACCGTTAAAAGAGCAGCATGCAGCTGTTCTTTTTTATATTTACAAATTGCGGGCAGGGTTTCTGAATAGACTGAATGTATAGTTGAAATGAAATGGAGAAGACGCTGATGACACATAAAACTCCCGAGCTTACTAAGTTTACAGATGCCTTGCCCATTATTCCGCAGCTTGGGCCACATCAAAAAGGAAACAGCTTTACATATTATAAAGTGAGAATGACTGAATGCAGACTATCTCTTCACAGCGAATTAAACCCTTCCGCTCTCTGGTGTTATGAAAACTCCTATCCAGGTCCTGTAATTGAAGTTGAAAGCCGGGAGAAAACCTATATAAAATGGATTAACAATCTCCCGTCTAAGCACTTTTTGCCCATTGATTATACCGTTCACGGCGCTCATAAGGATGTACCAGAAGTTAGAACCGTCGTGCATATGCATGGCGCAAGTGTTGAATGGGAAAGCGACGGGTATCCTGAGGCGTGGTTTACAAATGGATTTAAGCAAAAAGGTCCCTATTTCAGAAAAAAAGTGTACGAATATGAAAATAAGATGCGCTCCTGTACACTTTGGTATCATGATCATGCTCTCGGTATTACAAGACTAAATATTTATGCGGGTCTTGCAGGATTCTATCTCATACGGGATCAGCATGAAAGGTCGTTGAATTTGCCTTTTGGTCAGTATGAAATACCCCTGATGATACAAGACAAATCATTTAATGAAGATGGATCTCTCTATTATCCAAAGCAGCCGGAAAATCCAGTACCGGGACTTGAGGCATCTGTTTCACCTGAATTTTTCGGAGATGTCAATTTGGTTAATGGCAAAGTATGGCCATATTTAAATGTTGAGCCCCGAAAATACAGGTTCAGGCTGCTGAATGCGGCAAACTCCCGTTTTTATCTATTGAAGCTTGATTCTGGCCAGCTTTTTTATCAAATCGGAACGGATAGCGGATTAATGGAATTTCCAATCGGTGTACCGGAAATCATGCTGGCTCCGGCTGAAAGAGCAGATGTCATCGTTGATTTTACAAATTTAGAGGGCAGAAAAATTATTTTGGAAAATCATGCAAAAGCTCCTTTTCCAGGCGGCAAGATGCCTGATCAGAATACAGCCGCGGTCATGGAATTCAGAGTGTCGCTTCCGCTCTCCTCAATCGATACGAGTGTCATTCCATCTTTTCTTTTGCCTTATCCAGTCTTTAAGGAGAACTCCATCTCGAGAACACGATTCTTAACTCTGGATGACAATCATGATCAATATGGCCGCGAGCTGATGTTATTAGACAACAAAACATGGGATGATCCTATAAGCGAGAAGCCGAGACTTGACACAATTGAAATTTGGCACCTGATCAATTTAACTGATGACGCCCACCCCATTCATATTCACCTCGTTGATTTCCAGATCCTTGATCGAAGACCATTTGATGCAGAGAAGTTTAAAAAGAAAAAAGTCATTTCTTACACAGGACCGAGCATTCCGCCAGAGCCTCAGGAAAGAGGCTGGAAAGACACTGTCAGAGCGAATCCTGAACAGGTAACACGAATCATTATGAAGTTTGGATCCTACACCGGATTGTATGTTTGGCATTGCCATATACTAGAGCATGAAGATTACGAAATGATGCGGCCATTTATCGTCATTCGCTGAATATTTGTGTGAAAGATCAACTTACAGGGAAGTTGATCTTTTAAGTGCTGAAAATATTCCTTAACATTTGTGTCTGTTATTTTAAGATGACTTTCCACATTCATTCCTTAATCGTTCAATGATTAAAGGTAAATCTGCCAAATCATCAATGATGAAATCTGTTTCAAAACTGCCCCATTGAGAGTCCTTTTTCCAAATTCCTTTCATTCCAGCTTTTTGAGCAGCACTTACATCGTTTTCAGGATGATCCCCAACGTAAATACTTTCGTCCGGTGAAACATTTAATTGCTCTAAAGCTATTTTAAATATTAGAGGATCAGGTTTTTTTACACCTTCCCATTCCGAAACAATGATTGTTTCAAAATACGTTTTAATTCCCAATGCGTTTATGTTATCTATTTGGAACTTGCCTTTTCCGTTCGTTATGATTCCTAATTTAATGGACTTGCTTTTTAACCCTTTTAACATACTGATAAGATTTGGAAAAGGGATACAGCAATTCTTAAATTGATCTATGTAATCCTGAAGTAAACTCTCCCAAGTGATCGCAGTAATGGTAAACTCATCGACCAATTGCTGAAACACTATGTCTTTCCATACATACCCCCGAGAATCTAACTCTATAAACCTTGCAGTATATTTTCCTTTTGGGATATGACCTACCCATTTATTCAATCGATCGTATTGCCCGGCTATAAACTTCTGTACTGAAGCATCCCGATCTAACAGCGTTCCATCTAAATCAAAGATGACTGCCTTAATCATTTTTGTATTCTCTCCCTATAAACACAATTCTTGTTTCCTTCTTTATCAATAGACTAAATACCTCTCTTTTTGGTCCATTTCAAAAGACGCCTTCTTATTAAAGAATGGCGCCTTTTTCTTGTTAAAAGCTTAATCTATAATCACCTAAGACTTTTTTAAAATAGGTATCCATATTTCACTTTTAAACGCTTTAGAACTTGTATCTTTATTTTCATTCCACAGGATTTCCGGACCTTCTAGTTGTTCATAATTTGAGGATGGAAACCATTCGGAATAAATTCGTCCCCATACTTCTTGCAGTTTATCAGGAAATGGCCCGATTGCTTCAAATACAGCCCATGTTGAAGATGAAACTTCTAGCTGTGACAGTTCATCTGGACATTCCTTAGTTGTTGCTGCGCCAATATAGTGGTCAAGCTCCCCTTTTTCCTCCATTCTCCCTTCAGAAAAGTTCGTGGAGGCACTAATTATTCCAATAGGCTCAACATTAGAAAGATTTTTTAGTTGATTGATCGTTTCAGTATCTAACCTTTGCCACATAGAAGCAATCTCTGGATTAACCCCGTTAAATTGAACAGGTACTCTTTTCTTCATACCAACAATGCGAAATGCCTCTTTTTCTTCTATTCGGTAGTTCATTTCACTTCCTCCTTTAATTGATAACTGAAAGGCCATCCGTGGGTAAGCTTTCAGTGAATGGCCGCTATTTCTGGCTTCCGACGGTGTGATTCCATGCAAATTTTGAAATGCCCTTGCAAAAGAATCTGGTGAACTGTATCCGTATTTCATTGCAATATCAATGACCTTTAAACTGCTGTCTCTAAGCTCAAACGCTGCAAGTGTTAGTCGTCTGCGGCGGATGTATTCCGATAGCGAAATACCTGCAAGGAAAGAAAACATCCTTTTAAAATGATATTCAGAGCATAAAGACAGTTTTGCAGCTTCTTTCATGTCAAGATCATCAGTAAGGTTTTCTTCAATGTACTGAATCGCTCCATTCATGTTCTTAAGCAAATCCATTCGGGTGACCTCCTTTATCAATAGATTAACAGGGGAAGACTGGTTCCTGCCCGACATTTCGTGCACACTTATGCAGGGTCTTATTATTCTCGGATTCTCACTATTAATTTTGATTAAACTGCAGTTGAACTTATCATTTAATCCTTCCCATCAATATAGTATTATAATAATTTCCGTCAGATAACCTTTTGTCTTTTTTTAAGATTCCTTCTACTTCAAAACCAAAGCCCTTATAAAGCTTTATAGCTTTTTCATTGGTTTCTAAAACATTCAGCGTCATTTTCCTGATTCCATTAGAGTCTGCCCAATAGACAGTTTCTTTTAAAAGATTTTTTCCTATGTCATATCCCCAATATTCTTTTAATATACCGATTCCAAATTCTGCTTTATGAGAAATTCTTCTCAATTTTCCCCCTTCACATCTTGAAAAACCTACTATACTTCCATTTACTTCTGCTACTAAAAAAAGGTTATTCAGCCTCTCTGTATCATCTTTAATAATCTGTTTAAATCCTGATTCATCTATGTACGCCTCTCCTTTTTCTCTATCTAAATTTTCTGTTTCCCCATCTATCTGCAATCTTAGATCAGACAAATTGTTCGCATCTTCTTCTACTGCAGACCTTACAATATAACGTAAATCATTAATGTTGAATTCTTTTTGAGTAACTCTCAGGGATCAATGCCTCCAACTGTAATTATTACTTCTCTTTCAATTAACTGTTTAATTTTTTTATCTTCCACACTAATTGATCTGGCTCATCTTTTTCAAGGAATGTTAAGCTGTAAACGGTATTAAATCTATCATCAGCAAACTCTAATTTATTATTGAGCTTCCATACAAGGATCCAGTATTCACTGAATAAGTTTTGTTCATCTGTATTCTCCACGGAGAAAATTTTATCCTTGCCTACAACTTTACCGTTTCTTTTCTTAATTTCCATGTATACATCGATTGTAGACACCTCATGATGACACAGGATGCTGCCCACGTATTTCTTATTTGGGCTGCTTTTTTTTATAAGTGGATAGATATTCTGATAATCCAGTTGTTTGACTTTCTCATAAATTTCATCAAGAAGAGATGTGTCCCAGTTAAATTCACAAGCAGCCAGCTTCATTCCTTCGTGAACGATTTCTAAGGTTTTAACTTTCTTCTTCCTATCAGATAATTCTAAAAATCCCTGAACATCCACCTCTACAAATACAGGAAAATAGTTAAATATGATGTGATCATAAGGATCCAGCTGCTTTCCTTTTTCCAGATTTTCTACACAGTTGATCTGAATTCCTCTATCATCCTTCGCATGCAATTTTGGCAGAAGCCGGCTGTATAAAAAAGATATGCTTCTTGTCTGATTAAAGAATAGCCTATTCTGATCCATATCCGCTGGAACTAAAAGCTGAATATCTTTTATAATCGGCATAATAACAGTCTCCTTTTGGTCTATGTGGAATCTTACATCCCGTTTTCTTCTTTCTATTCGTTATTCGAATGTACACGTTCAGCGAAGATTGCATGGAACATTCATTCTGCATGAATATACGAATAAGGATATTTACAGCTAAGTTACTCCATGCATTACTCATTTCTCCATCCTCCGGAAAATCAGTTAATAGAAAGAAACTTATTCTCCCAATTTGCACATTTACTTCATACCAATTATTTCAAAATGAAACAATTTACTCAATCCTTTCTTTCATTAGAAAGCTGGGAAACTTTCGGGTAATTTAGTTCTTGGAAACAGAACCTGCTGCTTTAATTGTCATTTCAAATTCCTCTTGGCAGCTGTACTTATGCCGTTAAATTAAGCCATCCAAACTCCACCTCCAATTGTTGCTTGCGCCTAACAATTTGCATGCAGTTCATCAATCGGATGCATATTTATTCAAATTATTCTAAAATAACCTCTTTCCTCCAAAATTGAATAATAGCCAAACAGTATATTCCTAGAAATAGCCATTTCATAGGCTTTATGGCCCCTTATTTTCAAGAAGTCTTATTTATTTTCAAAAAATTAATTTTCATATAATACTAAATAGTGATAAAATAATGGGGATTTTATAATTCTGTAAACGCTTACTTAAAAGGAGGCCTCCATGTTAAATCAGAATCAGGAATTGAAAAAGGAATTAAAAGAAAGGCATATTTTGATGATTGCCTTAGGCGGTGTAATCGGTACAGGACTATTCCTGAGCACCGGGTATACCATTGGCGAGGCGGGACCGGGAGGAGCAATTCTCGCGTATCTGATTGGCGGCTTTGTCATGTATTTGACAATGCTTTGCCTCGGTGAATTGGCCGTTGCGAACCCAGACGTAGGATCTTATCAAACATACGCAACAAAGTTTATATCACCGGGAGCAGGCTACGTGGTAGGCTGGATGTCGTGGCTGAACTGGTCTGTCACTATTGGCCTGGAACTGCTTACGGTCAGTATTTTGATGAAGCGCTGGTTTCCGGACGTTTCACCGTGGATTTGGTGCATCGTATTTGCTATCCTGCTTTTTAGCATCAATGCATTGTCTACAAAAAGCTTTGCAGAAGTTGAGTTTTGGTTTGCAGGCATCAAGGTAATTACCGTTATCGCTTTTATTCTTTTAGGCGGAGCAGCCATGTTTGGATTTCTTCAGATGGGGGGCGGAGAGCCTGCTCCATTTTTAAGCAATTATACGGATCACGGCGGATTATTTCCGCATGGAATAGCGGCAATTTTAATTACTATGATCGGCGTGAATTTTTCTTTTCAGGGAACGGAACTCGTTGGAATCGCAGCGGGGGAGAGTGAGAACCCTGAAAAAACAATTCCAAAAGCCATCAATAGTACAGCTTGGCGCATTCTTATCTTCTTCATTCTCTCTGTTTTTGTATTGGCTGGACTGTTTCCATGGAAAGAAGCAGGACTTGTGGAAAGTCCGTTTGTCGTTGTATTTGATAACATAGGGATTCCATATGCGGCGGACATTATGAACTTTGTTATTATCACTGCAGTGTTATCAGTCGCAAACTCTGGATTATACGCTACATCCCGTATGCTCTGGTCGATGTCCAGACAGGGGATGATTCATGAAAGATTCGGGAAGCTGAATAAAAGCGGAGTCCCTATCAATGCTCTAGCTGCAAGCATGATTGTGGGCTGCTTGTGCCTATTGTGCGGCTTTTTTGCCGAAGACACCGTATACTTGTGGCTGCTGTCTATCGCCGGTTTTGGAGCAGTATTTGTATGGGCATCCATCGCTCTTTCCAACTACTTAGGCAGGAAAAAGTTTTTGAAAAACGGCGGAAAGGTCAGTGACCTGAAGTTCAGGACGCCATTTTATCCAATCGTCCCTCTAGCTGCGCTGTCTGCCAATGTACTGGTGATGGTGAGTCTAGCTTTCATTCCAGACCAAAGAATGGCACTATACTGCGGAATTCCTTTTCTGATAGGGTGCGCTTTATATTATCGTTTTGCCGCAAAGGACAAGATGGAGAAGAAACGGCTCGTTCAAGAGCGGGACTTAATGGAATTGGATAGAAAAAAAATCTTATAACAGGTAAAAAGAAAAAGGACCAATTAAAAGGTCCTTTTTCCTTTATTCAAACAGATATCTTATAATTCCGGGGCTGATCCAATCAGTCCGCCATCAAGATTCGTTCTATGATCCTTCCAAATTCTTAGTTAACGGGAACGATCACGATGTGCTGCAATGGTCTATTAAATAAGAGGATTTCACCTTGTTAACACACCCGAAAAGTAAGTTCGTCATGGTTTGATGACAAGTACTATGACATTTATATGTGATTACTATCATAAGATGAAACTATCACATATAAATGAAATTATGGAGGAGACTTATGAAAGCAATTGTCTGCACAAAATACGGATCACCAGATGTTCTTCAGCTTAAAGAGGTAGAAAAATCTTCTCCAAAGGACAATGAAATCCTGGTAAAAGTTCATGCCACAACAGTTACAACCGGGGACTGCAGAGTTCGAAGTTTCGAAAGCCCTATCTTGTACTGGATCCCCATGCGAATAGTCTTAGGTCTCAGTAAACCAAGAAAACCTATACTGGGTGTGGAATTAGCCGGAGAAATAGAAGCAATAGGCAAAGATGTAAGGCGATTTAAGAAAGGTGACCATGTTTTTGCATTAACTGGGATGAGTTTTGGTGCTCATGCCGAGTATACATGTCTGCCTGAAAACGGATTGGTGGCAAAAAAACCTGCTAATATGACCTTTGATGAAGCCGCTGCCGTTCCCTTTGGGGGAACTACATCCTTGCACTTTCTTAGAAAAGGAAACATCCAAAACGGTCAAAAAGTTCTTATCTATGGAGCTTCTGGAGCAGTAGGGACCTCCGCGGTACAGCTTGCCAAGTACTTTGGGGCAGAAGTTACCGGAGTATGCAGTACCACAAATTTAGAATTGGTGAAATCTCTGGGAGCCGATAAGGTAATTGATTATACCCAAGAGGATTTTACGAAAAGTGGAGAGCATTATGATATCATCTTTGATGCAGTTGGAAAAAACTCAAAATCAAATTGCAAGAAAGCCCTGACTCCGAACGGAAAATATGTATCAGTTGCAGGGCAAGGGATAGCAAAGGTACGCACTGAAGATTTAATTATCCTTAGTGAGATTATTGAGACGGGAAAGATAAATTCCGCCATAGATAGACGCTACCCGCTCGAACAAATACCTGAGGCTCACAGATATGTAGAAAAAGGACATAAAAAGGGAAATGTAGTCATAACTTTTGATCATATTAACAAAACCTGACAAAGCTCTCCGCCAAATGCTGTTCGGTCAAGTGTCTTTTCCTCCATATAAAGTAATGAATTAATAAAATGACGGTATTTTGTATTTATTCAGAAAGACGATAATACACAATTGAAATAGAAAATGCTCAGATTTTTGTACTCTGGGCATTTCTTTTCATATTGGCTTAATTCATAAGACCCCTTTAGTTAACGATAACGCTGAACGCTGCCCCTTTCTTTGTTCCCCTTTTTTTATTATTAACATCGAGTTAGCATTTGCCTGAAATTCATATGGTACTTTAACTTCTTCGACTAAACATCCATTATCAGCGAGATAACCTATTAATTTATCTAAATGCTCATATCGTTTTCCTTCCAAATCAACTAAAGGGAAAATGCGAATTTCCTCTTGAGTAACCCTCAATAACTCATTTAGCGTTGTTATATGAAATTGGTAGTCTAATCGGTCCGCATACATAAATAGAAAATGAGCGGAAAGAAGAATATCAAATTCTGCATCATTAAATGGCAAAGAAGGTAAAGTGACAGGAACATATCGTCCACTCGATTTCCTAATATCCTTTGCACAATCATTTAAGGCACTCAGACGATATTTTCTAAGACCGTTTATATCTTTAAAATAATCCCAAATATATTTACTTTTTGCCTTATCCATAAGTTCCATAGCATGCTCGATGTCTTGAAGTCCTTTATTATATAGATCTTCCTCTGAATGATAATATGCAATATCTGCAGCTTTTACATCTAGACCATGTTTGCTGCCAACAGCAGTGAAGGAACAAGCTCCTGCTGGACAATCCAGTATTTTTTTCCCCTTCAGTGATTCTACCGAAAGGGAAAACATATCCAAATACTCTTCAAAGGTTCTCCCAATAAAAACAATTCTTTCTAAATCTAACTTTATACTCTGCTCAACTCTGCTCAACTAAACTCACCTCTTAAAATAAGAATTAAAATAATACTAGCACAACTTATTGGAAAACTTAACCTTTATTTAGTATCTTATTCTGCCCTTTAAAAATACCAATCTAATAATCCATCACAACATATATTGTATATTTTATTGCTATTACTCATAAGGAATAAGTAGAAAAAATATAAGGGGGCAGATTTAATGAGAACAAATTACAGAAGATGGTCTGAATATCCTTACCCAGGAGAGCAAACCCCGCCTAAAGCTTATACAGCTCCAGCGTATTTTCCAATGTTTTTTATTTTCAGGCAAGGAAACAATCAATTCCTGGATCCCTTTCAGCAGCGTATTAATTGGCAAATTAAAAATCCTTTTGAAGTTGATTGGGGTACAGAGTTATCTATAGTAGAACAAACATTGTCATCCATAAAGCCTCAACAAATACGCATTGCACAATACTGGGGGACGGTCGAAGCAACTCAGAATATGACTCCTATGATTTTCAGTTACGCAAAAAAATATAAACTAGGATCACCGCATATTGCCAGAGCACTCGGATATTTTCACGCTGCTGTTAATGATGCCTTTGTGATGTCGTGGTATTTTAAATATCTTTGGAATGTGGCACGTCCAAATCAATATGGCAGAAACCTATCCCCTGTGTTGACTACACCGCGTTTTCCATCCTACCCTTCTGCACACGCCACTGTTGCAGGATGTGCAGAATCGGTATTAAGTTATTTCTTTCCACCAGAGCAATCAGGAATAAAAAACACAATGGAACAATGCGCTTTATCACGTTTGTACGCTGGCGTACATTTTAAAGCAGATAATGATGAAGGCTTGAGATTAGGCAAGCAAATCGGCGGTATGGTTGTAAATGTATTGAAAGCACAAAACATCAATGATTTTCAATAGTATAAAAAAACATGTAATTAAGGTTGATTTTATTTATTAAAGGATAATATTGCACCCGATGATGTGCGAAGAATGCGCAACTGGATTGCCACACAGAAAAAAAAGCAGCAAGTTAAACTTGCTGCTTTAAAAATCGCGTTCCGCTGCTAGAACAGCTTTTTGATCAGCAATTATATCAAATAAAGCTCATCCAAGCTCCAAATCATGGGTATTCGATATTACCTGCCTTTTTGTCTTATTCTATTTTTTATAATGGCAATACCTAGAAGGATAATTGGAATAATCACCTGAAATGGAAGATGCAAATATAGTGTAACTATCTGTAAACCTTCCTGCAGATGACCAGAAAAATTACTTGCCATCGTTATAGACAAAGTCAAAATGACGAGACCAATTGGATAAACCATTCGTGAAGGTTCTTTGATGTTAAACAAGTTTGCAGTTCCTGTAACAGCTGCATAACAATAGATGCTTATTTTGAAGAAGCCGCCAATAATAAGGGCAAGCATAAAATACACATCAAGCCGTTCCAAAAAATCTGCAACCTGAATGGTTTGTATTGTACTAAGAAGAGGAAATGCAGCAAGGGTGGTAAGATCCACGCCTAGAACACTTATGTTAAATGCCATTACAATAGCTAAATTTATTCCACTTAATCCCAAAGCAAACAAACCGGTCATTCTCGCCTTTTTCGATTTATTTAAATAAGGCATAATCATCGTAAATACGATGACTTCTCCAAAAGGGACATACAAGGTTTGAGTCATTGCGGCTTTTAAAACCGGGAGAATTCCATCTTCAAGTACCGGCTTTAAATTATTAATATCAATTAATCCTGAGACTACAACAAGGATGAAGCCTGTACTTGCGAGCAAGTACATTAATACAAACAGCAATTCACCTGTTCTTGCCAATACCTCGATTCCTTTTCGAATGGTATAGACAACAGCCAGCGTCAATAATGCGTTTATAATGAACAACGGTGTATCTGGATAAGCAAACGTTACCAATAATTCTCCAAAGTCTCGCAATACCCTTGCAGCGAGATATGTAAAATATAAAATATAAAGATAGGAAAGGATGCGCCCGAGTACTTTTCCAATAATTTTTTGAGTATATTCTGTTGGAAGCATATCAGGATAAAAACAGTAAAGGCCATGATAGACTACAAATAGGACGAAACCGCCCAGCATACCAAGCAGAACTGCAATCCAGGCATCCTGTTTTGTCTCGGTAGCAAGCGGAAACAGTAATGCACTTCCAAGTTCGAACAGTAAAATAAGGACAAACAGCTGATATGAGCTAATTTTCGCCTTCTCCACTGAATTGTCACTTCCCTTTTAATTATTTATCCATTTCAGATAAGTGGGGCTTTTTTATCATACCTGTTCTGCGAATAAAAGCATCAACTTTCACATCTACCTTTACTTCTGGAAAGTGAACATCGTTCCAATCATTTTTTAGCTTTTTCCATTCAACTGGATTGGAGCGATATACAGCATCACCAAACCCAAAAATATCCGTTTTGTCTTCCTTTGCCAGTTGTACTGCCTCTTTGATCTCTTTCTTGATTTCTTTTTCTAATAATTCTTCGATTTTAAACAAAACGTTGGGGTCATTCAGAGTGACAGGAACAGTAACCTCGCCAATATCCCCTTCTGCACGTACATGAATGGAAATATGAGGACGATTATTTTTCATGTCAGCAGAAATTTTGGTCTTTTGACGGATGACCTGATAGGCAATCGCATCTTTATCCTTCTCGTAGCTGACATTTACATCCGTTGCTTTGATTTTATCAAGCACCCATAATATGCCTCTAGCAGGTTTCCCTTGATGCCAATTAACCAGCTTACCCTCTTTAAATATGGCAAGGCCCTCAGCTTGAAGGAATGCATCTAGGGCAGTTTGTTGAATATTCTCCATCTTTTTTCCTTGTTCTTTATTGCCCACTAAGCGAAAACCGCTGATCACTGGTTCTTTTCCAGAAGATAGAAGGTTTTTAACAACTTCTTGAATGTTGACATTCAAATGTTCTCCCCATCGTCTCTCCGTGAATTTTAACGTTTTAATCACTTTATTTGCAGGAATTTTGTCCACGGCAGTTAATGTCTTTACAATATCTGAAGCATTCGTATCATGTGCGATCACAACTGTGGCTGTAGTTCGAAATTCAGGGTCCCGCACTAAAGCATCAAACATTTTATTGATACCTTCTTCTTTTGCCAGTTCCTCGCTGATGATCAGCAGGTTTGTATGTGCGTAATATAGTTTTCGCGAAATCTTGGTTGATGCACGCCGGCTCATTTCCACTAAATTTTTACCTGTCGAGGTAAAGACAGAAACGGAAGGACCCTGTCCGCCTCCGCCCCCTTGCGTGCCTCCTGTTACATTCCCTGGATTAATAATTTGAAAAGTTCCAACATACTCACCGTTATCATTTTTATCAATTCCCAGAGCTGAGATTAATGCCAGATCATTTAATTCCTTTTTACTCCAGCATCCAGAGAGAATAGGTATTATGATCAAGAGAAGAAATAATGCTTTTAGATTCATTCTGATCGTCCTTCTTTGAACTTAATATTTACCATTCCTCGGTTTTCAGGGGGGCCAGGCTTCTGGTCTTTCCCTCTCCGATTCATATTTTTATTGATTAATCTTGGTCTTTCTTTTAAAGACCACCATGGCAATCGAACAATTGTATCACCTGTATTCGTCGGAATAAAGGGGGCAAATGGTGCCATGTAGGGTACACCAAAAGATCGTAAACCGCATAGATGAACAATCATCATGATAAATGTAAGAATAATTCCATAAAAACCAAATGAAGCAGCACTCAGCATAAAGATAAATCGTATCAAACGGGCAGAAATGGCTATAGCATATGAAGGAGTAGCAAAACTTGCAATCGCAGTGATGGCTACAATAATCACCATGGCTGGCGATACTATACCGGCCTGTACAGCCGCTTGCCCAATTACAAGAGCTCCGACAATTGAGATTGCCGATCCAATCGCTTTTGGCATTCGTATCCCAGCTTCTCGTAATATTTCAAATGTCACTTCCATAACGATTGCTTCAACAAGGGATGGGAAAGGTACGGCTTCACGCTGGGCTGCAACTGCGATTAAGAGAGGTGTTGGGATCATCTCTTGATGGAATGTTGTTGCAGCAACATAAACAGCAGGTGCTATCAGGGATATAAAGAAAATTAGGATGCGCAGGAAACGCAGTGCAGTGGCGATATCAAACCGAACGTAATAATCTTCTGATGACTGAAAAAACTGGATAAATAATGCTGGAGCTAACAGCACAAATGGCGTGCCATCTACAAATATGGCCACTCTTCCTTCCAGGAGATTTCCTGCTACCATATCTGGTCTTTCTGTATGATAGAGTGTTGGAAATGTTGTAAATGACTGATCTTCAATCATCTGTTCAATATAGCCAGACTCAAGAATGCTATCGAGATTAATTCTCTCTAGCCTTTTGCGAACTTCTTTAATAATTTCATCTTTGGCAATACCATTGATATACATGATGACAACATCTGTGTTCGTAACGGTGCCAATTTTAATAGACTCAATCCATAAGTTTGGATTTTTAATAATTCTCCTAACCATGGCTGTATTCGTACCAATTGATTCAGTAAAACTTTCTCTAGAACCACGGACTGCCACCTGAGTTCCAGGCTCCAGTATTGAACGCCTTTCCCCTCCTTTTGTGCTAGCACTCAACCCTATATTTGTACCGTTTACTAATATAATGGTTTCACCCGACATTAAGGATAACAACAGTTCATTCCAATCATTTATCTTTTTTACACTGCCTAAAGAAACAATCTTGTCTGCCATGCTGTCTATGATTTCTTCATGGTTATCTGTTCTTTCTTTTAAATCAAAATCATCCATTATTGATTCAATTATAAAATCGTTGATGGATTGGTTATCTACAATACCCTCAATATAAACAATTGCTGCTCTAATTTCAGGATATTTACTGATTTTCAGCATTCGAATGATGACATCTGAGCTGTTTCCTGTTTTTTGATTTATAGTTGCAATATTTTCTGCCAGAGATATGCCTATGAGCTCTGAAGATTCATTATTTGAATGACCTTCACTATTTTTTTTATTCTTTTCATTTACATTTTTTGATTTAAGCTTTTTAAAAAATGAGGGCATAGTATTAAAAACCTTTCTTTTCTTTCTTTCCTTTTTTTATCTTTTTCATCGTATCTATTTGTTATGCAATATCTAGAAATTATTCGCTAAATGTATAACAGTATAATTTTTCAAATAGGTAGTGGAGAGTGATATTTAATGAAGATGATTGCCATTCCAATAGTTATGATGATGATGTTAACGGGGATGTCATTTGGGATCGATATTCTTCAAGGATTCGAATTGAGAGCATCTCTTTTTAATGCTGTGAATCCCTTTCTTGTGATGGAAACACCCGAATTAGCTGTTTTCATTTTTTTTCTGTTTTGTTTTGTAATGGATGCCTTTTTCGCCTTTTATAGAAAAAGAAAAAATGTAACTAAGAATTCCAAAAAGCAGCCGCAATCCTAAAAGAGGGCATAAAAAAGGGAGCTGCTCCGCAACTCCCTAGAATTCATTCAATTTTTTATACCTAAGCACTCTATAAGTTTGCTAGGGTAAGCAGGATATTGCCAGCCGTATTTTTCGGACAACTAGTCTTCAGGCTTCCTTAGGCAAAAAAAGGACCTAGTATACGATTGATATATTTTTAACAACTTGTAAGTTTCTTTGTTAAAGCGCCCAATAATTGAAAAGACAAAAGCTGTAACAGTACTATTTATATACATAGAAAATTCCCTGTCTTGAAAAAAGGACAGGGAATCTTCCATCTTTATATAATTCAAGGTAAATCATCCACGATGTTTCCTTGAGGGTACTCATTTCACTTAGTGACCTCGGAATCACATTCAAGAAGCTTTTTCCGATGCTTCTTAATTTTCCGCTACCTTTCCCTGATTCGCTTGATTTGCCTTCGTGTTCCGCATCTTATAAATCGCAATCAGCAAAATAAACCAAACAGGAGTTACGAATAAGGCAACGCGAGTATCTTCCGCAAGTGCGAGCACGACAAGGACGAACGCTAGGAATACAAGGATCAAGTAATTTGAAAATGGATAAAGCGGCAATTTAAATTTGTTCGCTTTTGCCAGGTCTGGTCTTGTTTTACGGTATTTCAAATGACTGATGACAGTAATTCCCCAAATAAATATGAAACATACTGTAGAAATACTTGTAATCAGTGTGAATACGCCTTCTGGCATAACATAGTTCAAAACAACGGAAATTAGAATGACAACAGTTGAAAAGAACAATGCATTGGATGGTACTTTACGGGCATCAAGTTTTGCAAATGGTACAGGTGCATTTTTATCTTTGGCAAGTGAGTATACCATCCGGCTAGTACTGAAGATTGCACTGTTGCAAGCCGACGCAGCCGATGTTAGGACAACAAAATTGACGATACCAGCTGCTGCTGCGATACCGACTGCCACGAATACTTGGACGAATGGGCTTTCCGTTGGAATGATTGCGTTCCACGGATAAACACTCATAATGACAATAAGTGCGCCAATGTAGAAAATGATAATCCGAATAGGGATATTATTGATTGCTTTTGGGATAACTCTTTCCGGATCTTCTGTTTCACCTGCTGTAAGTCCTACAAGTTCAATGCCAACAAACGCAAACACGACCATCTGGAATGAGAGGATAAAACCATTTATGCCGTTTGGGAACATGCCGTCGTGGCTCCATAGATTCGCAAAACTGGCTGCGCCTGAATTAGTAGAAAATCCTTTAATAATCATGAAAATACCGATAACAATTAGTGCTAGAATAGCGATGACTTTAATTAATGCGAACCAGAATTCCATTTCACCAAAAAGTTTTACGGTTGCAAGGTTCATAATCAGCAAAATGACAAGCGCAATTAATCCTGGCATCCATTGTGGTACATCAGGAAACCAATACTGGGTATAGAGACCAACTGCAGTTAAGTCAGCCATTGCGATTGAAATCCAGCAAAACCAGTAGGTCCAGCCAGTCATAAATGCTGCCATATTACCTAAATAGTCTCTTACAAAGTCAACAAAAGAATGATAGTTCAAATTGCTTAAGAGTAATTCTCCAAGTGCGCGCATGATTAAAAAACAAATAACGCCTGTAATCAGGTAAGCAAATAAAATCGATGGTCCTGCTAAATGAATTGATTTTCCTGCTCCAAGAAATAACCCTGTTCCTATTGCCCCTCCGATAGCGATTAGTTGTACGTGCCTGTTTTTAAGACCTCTCGACAATTCTTGTTCCTGCATATAATTCCCCACTCTCTATTTCTAGTCTTTTTGCATTTGCTGATTATAAATATTTTAATAATAAATTTAAAATCAGATAATTGCAAATTAACATTCAACTAAAAGCTTAACATATTATCAGGTAGTTCGACCGCATAAAAAACTACCAATTTCGAATTCTTGCTGCAGAAAGGTATAGTAATCTACCCTTCTAGGCATATTTAGTAAGCTCTTTGCAATTTCAACAGCTAGATAATTCAGATCAAAATAAGGTATAAAAAAAGAGTACCTTTTTAGGCACTCAATCATAATTAATGAGAAAAAGAATTTTTGAATGATTAAACAGGAAGCGCTTCCTCTGTCTTTACTTGCTGCAAGCTTGATTTCCCATCTTCCACAATGAATGAAGTGCGTGTTTCAATTGGTGCACCCGGTCTAGATACATATGGAACTACCAGATAATCTGTTTGCCACTTTTGCTGGGTTAGTTTGCACCGCACATAACCGCGCTGGTTACTGAAAAATTTAATATGAGGATTTTCCTGCAGGATTTGTTCAGTGTTGCTATTTACATCGGAACCGTCTCCACCAGAGGTAATAGATGTTCCGACAAACTCAACCGCCACATTTTTCGAGTTTTCTTCATCAAAGTTAGCTTTAACCTCATTTGCCCAGCTCGTGTGAACATCCCCGGTCAAGACAACAGTATTTGAAATATTTTTCTCCTCTAAAAAGTTCAGTACACGTTGGCGTGCACCAGGATACCCATCCCAAGCATCCATACTGTAGGACTCCTTATCTGGACCAATAGCGCCATCACGTCTTGCAAAGAAGACTTGTTGTGCAAGAACCTTCCATTTTGCCTGTGATGAAGCAAGCCCATCTAATAGCCAACGCTCCTGTTTTTCGCCTAGAAGGGTACGGGATGGATCCTGCGACTCAGGTGTCGGACTGTCCCATCCGTCACCATTAGCCTGATCATCTCTATATTGACGTGTATCAAGCAGACTGATATCTACTAAATTTCCAAAGGAGAGTCGGCGGTATATTTGCATACTGCTTCCATTTGGGAAGGATGTACGTCGGAGAGGCATGTGTTCATAATATGCCTGGAAGGCGATAGCCCTTCTTTTTAAGAAAGCTTCCTCGGACTGCTTTTCAGGATCTTGGGGAACATCTCCAGCCCAGTTATTATCCACTTCATGGTCATCAAGTGTTACTAGCCACGGAAAATTGGCATGGGCGGCCTGTAAATCACTGTCTAATTTATATAAGGCATAACGGTTGCGATAATCGTCAATCGTATAGATTTCTGGAAAATCTTTTTCGATAGGCCGAACACCGTTTGAGTTATGAGTACCTTCATAAATATAGTCCCCTAAATGGATAACCAAATCCAAGTCATCCTTGGCCATATGCTGATAAGCTGTGTAGTAGCCAGTTGGCCAATTTTGGCAGGAAGCAAACGCGAAGTTTAGCTTTTCTACCTGACTATGTAAAGCAGGAGCAGTCTTAGTTCGGCCTACTGGACTGATCTCAGAACCGGCCTTAAAACGGTAATAATACCAACTTGAAGCATCCAAGCCATTGACTTCGACATGGACGGAATGTCCCAATTGAGGCTTTGAAACCTCTGTTCCTCTTTTTACGACTTTTTTAAATTCTGGATCTAGAGAAACTTCCCATTGTACAGGAAATGGATGGGGTGACATGCCTCCTCCATTAAGCGGGTCTGGGGCAAGTCTTGTCCATAAAACAACACTATCCTGCAATGGGTCACCCGAAGCAATTCCTAATGTAAAAGGATATGATAAGCGCTTAGACTGTGCAGAGGCGAAATTCATCGGTATTGTGTTGACAATCGAAGCGCCAAGTACAATTCCCACTCCTTTTCCTGTTTTCTTTAAAAAATTTCTGCGATTGAACTTTTTTGAATTATGGTTAGAATCTTTCACTTTTAACCCTCCTTTTATTCTCATTGACCATTTTATATAAGAACTATTTAGAAGATATGACCTCATTGTGAAAGATTTGTAAATAGCGGAAAAAAGTAGATTAATTGTTTTATTAGGAACAAGAAAAGAGCCCGTGTCAGGGCTTTGTATTATTCATGGAGCAGTTCAGATATAAAGTGTGAGTTTATATGCAAAATCCTTTTTATTTATTGTATAACTTTGCCCATCTTCAATGATGTCAAGTATTGTTATAAATGAATACCTACCCCGCCCATTCAATAGTGTTTTTTTTCCGCTTTTTGAATAAACGAGCCTGACTATAAGTCAAGCTCGCCTTTTTCGAATTTTAAATTTAACTACCAGTTTATATGTTTTTTCGTTCGTTGGGGGTCATTTTCATTTAAGTATTTTTGCAGTTCTGGCAGATCGTCTGTATTAATCAGATCCACGCTAGCTTTTAAGAGCTCATCCCATATGGCTTTACGGTTTGGAAGCGGCAAATCTGGTGTTGCCCAAAAACGGACGATCTGCCCGTTTTTATGTGCCTCTGTAACGATGTGATTAAGCTTTTCGCGTTCATGCTGCGGCATCTCGCCATATCCCTGCCAAGTGAAATGCTTTGTCCAATTGTCGCTGATAACCGGCATAAAATGGTTGGAGACATCAGAACCGAGGTCGCTCATCCGGCCATCGTACGAGGCATAGCGCACGCGCTGGTTTTCCATAAGTTCACGCGGGCGGTTGCCAGAAATTATTACGGTAACTTCGTTCTGCTTAACTCCGTTATCGGTAAACTTTGTCAGCATTTTATTGTACTTTTTCAGCTGTTCATGAATGGCGAGATATGTCGCTTCATCTTCAGATTTGATATCAATCCATAGAAGAAAATCCTGGTCATATCCTTTGTAAACTGTCCCTTTATTATTTTTGATTCGTTCACTCAATGGTTTTAGGTATAGAGATTCAAGCGTACGTTCGGGCTTTATATCAATTTGATCATGAGCTACGAGCAGCTCACCGTCTTCGAGCCACACATCGGCTTCTACAGAGGTAAATCCATGATCAAGGGCATCAAATAGTGGGCGTTCATGCTCATAATCGTTATGGGCGTGCGCTTTTGAAAGCGGCACTGCGGTCGATTTCCCAAAAACAGGTTTTGCATAATCATCTTCTCTTTCTTTTGCTCCTGCAGGAACAGCGGGAAGAATCACTCCAATCAAAAACATAGCAATTAACAATACGGTAATCTTTCTCACATTAAATCCGCTCCTTCTTTATTTAGTAGAGAGATTGATAGATCATAAGTTCGGAAACTCATATAAAATCATTTAATGAATGATAAAAATATAAATAATACAGAGGCGCGCCGTAGACACCTGCACTTTTTGGGTTCTAACTGCTACTTTTTATACACACTTACAAATACAGGATTAGAATAGAACCATAGGTCTTGATAATTTCGCTTGTTGATTTCAGCAAAACGAGTTTCGTTATCCTCAATGTCAGTCTTTTGATCAATCAACGGTTCACCGTTTTTCGTTTCTCCCGGTACATTCAATCCAAGGTTAGTGCCTCTTAG
Organism: Metabacillus dongyingensis; assembly: GCF_019933155.2. NCBI lineage: Bacteria > Bacillati > Bacillota > Bacilli > Caryophanales > Bacillaceae > Metabacillus > Metabacillus dongyingensis. Next base: position 4,174,863 of record NZ_CP082944.1, read on the forward strand.
ACGGAAGTACTGATTCTTGTTTGCCTTTACTTTATATGTGATTACATTGTAGCCATTACGATCTGTTTTCCAGTCTTTGCTTGTGAAACGTTTAATGACTTTAGTCGAATCGTTAGTGTCCTTGTTATAAGCAGGTGTGCCGGGTACTGCTTTCCCCGATACCTCACCAGAAATCAGGTCCACGTGATCAACTTGAACTGAATCACCATTGTTATTCTTTTTTGGACTCTTAAATCGCATCGTAAATTTGATCATTTGACCTTCTTTCACTTTAAGCTCTTCACCCATTTCTGCCTTGCTGCCCATGCCTTCAGCTTGAAAATCAAGCTCATTAATCAAGTCTCCAAACACAGAGAATGATTTTCCTGAACGCATGCCTTCAAGAACTGACTGCGCATTCGATCCGTTTACCCATGTATAATTTTTGGAGTATTGACCGGGCCAATATCCGCTAGAATAAAGACGGTTGTCGCTGATTTCAAAATGAGAATCCGAATTGGAAAAATTCCAAAATCTTCTTCCTTCTCCAAGGAGTGCATCCCATGAGCCGCCTACCTTAGCAAGCATGTAATCTGAACCGCCGTAAGTGCGGTTTTCTGGAGTGGTCAAATTTAAGCCGCCCCTATCAGGTTCCATTTGATTGCCGGGCATGCCTTCAAATCCAAAAACTACATGCGGAGCTATATTATTAAAGTCTCGGAAATCCGCAATCGTGTAAACTCTTTTTCTTGAAGGATGGTTCAAAATCGCATAACTTGTCTCTTTATAATTTTTTTCAAGCCATGCCAGCGCTGTTCGTGCATCTTGTGACGTACTGTAGGCTCTTTCATCCTGAGCTTTCCAAGCAGCTGCATCTTCCGGCTCAAACATCTTTTCATCACGGTTCGTAAACAAATACTCGAATTGGCTTCCGGCTTTTAAACTTATTGCCGATCCGGCTTGCTCCCCTATAATGCCAATCCCGACATGCTCATATGTAGGCATGTCCCATTCGAATCCAGAAAAGATAATTTTATTGCGGTACTTCCCTTCACTAAGAAGCTGTTTTATTTTCGGGACTTGATATTGAATGATGCCTTGAGACAGTGGGATTGGGCCGCCTGGAATCACATTTCCATCAGCATCTCGCGAAGACATTCTCAAGTGATCAGAAACAGCCATCCAATCCATATCATATTTGTCAAACGCATTGTCTAACAGCAGTTCAAGCGTCTGGGAGGACTGAGCATCATCTGATTGAGAAGTATGGGCATGATACTCTCCCTTCATCCATCTTCCGCCGGTGTTCTCCTCGAAATTCCTTTCAGTTTCTTTTGCAGTTGCCGGCAGTCCCTGAGCAAGGACGGTCAGACCCAGAACCACAATGGTAATTAATTTGAATACTTTTAACATATAAACCTCCGAAGTGTTGAATTAATATATACAAACCTATTTTATGAAAATATTATTAAGCAAATATAGATAGTTTGTATCGTTTAAGTAAAAAGAGAAAGCACTTATAAACAATTTACCTGCTTTCTCAAATCATCAGCATATTTGAAAAATCCCGACAGGTTCCAGACTATTATAGATAAGTTTGCTTAGGTCTAGCGGTTACAGTGAGTTGAAAAAATTTATTTTAAAAAACCAATGAAATTGCATAATAGGAGAAACACCAATGGATTATCCAATTGAAACGGCAGATTTTTGATAAGGTTTGACTTCAAGTCTTATTGAAATGGAGAAGATTTGAGGTCATGGGGAGGCAGCAGGCTTACATATCATTGTTCAATTACCAGAAAGATTAACTACTTTAAAGCAGTTTTAATTAGAACAAGTATATCTAAGTAATTTGGAACAAATATTATAACTATTGAAAAGCAAAAGGAGGTAACTGCAATGAATGCCGAACGAGCACAAGAAATTTTTTCTTCGCCAAATATGGTTAATGTCACTTATAATGGAGAAAGTATTTACATTGAGCACGTGGATGAACAAAATGGAAAAGCTACAATCCATTCACTAAAAGAACCAAATAATAAACAAAGTGTTTCTGTAACAAGCTTGACTGAACATTAATTTAAGAAGTATTTCCCCATGATAAACCTTCACCTGCGGGTGATGGTTTCACTAGTTCAATTCAATAAATAAATATTTATTAGGAATAATTTGCAGGATTTTTCTGAATGTTATTCCCTTGTATGAGTATCCCCGCTTTAGCTTAATAAAAAAAGGGATTGCCGCAGCATTCCCTTTCTAAAACTAATATTTTGTCCCTAACCTCTTTAAAGAAATGAATGGTTTTTCAATCGAAGTGGGTTTTGATAATTTTATAAGACATACTGTAAGTATAAGAGTTAGAAGTAAAAAAACGGCAACCATGCAAATTAGCCCTGCCCATCCAAATAGAGTCCAAAAAACCCCTCCCAGAGAACCACCAATACTTGAGCCTGCGTAATATAAAAAAAGATATAATGAAGATGCTTGAGCCTTGTTAATTAATGCACGCTGCCCTACCCAGCTGCTAGCAATGGAATGCCCCCCAAAGAAACCAAAAATAAACAAACCAAGACCTATTATTTTTATTAGTAATGATGGGAATAAAGTTAAAAACACACCTAGAATTGAAATTACTAGATTTATAAATAGAACCTTGGATCTTCCGTGTTTATCAATTAGTTTTCCAATAAAGGAAGAGCTGAACATGCCAATGAGGTAAATCAAAAAGAACCAGCTTATGAAAGATTGGCTTAATGAATAAGGCTCATCCATTAATAGATAACCAATATAATTAAACAAAGCCACGTTACTTCCTAACAGAAAAAATCCCATTAAAAATAAACAAACTAGCCCAGGATCTTTTAAATGCTTAATTAAGGACATCCCTAAGCCTCTAATTTCTAATTTGCACGGCTTAAAATTTCTTGAAGGAGACAGGCTGACACCAAAAATGAGGGTGGCAATTAAACTTATTGCTCCGACCCCTGCTAGTGCGAAATGCCAATCATAATAATCAGTAAGAATGCCTGTAAAAATCCTGCCAAATACAGCACCTAAAGCATTGCCGCTTATATATAATCCCATCGCCTTCCCTAGACTCTTAGGATCTACTTCTTCTCCGAGATAAGCCATTGCTATTGATGGCAGACCAGCAAGTGAAATACCTACCAATATTCGGAGAATCAGCAAAATATGAAAATTTGGACTAAATGCAGTCAGCAGACACAAGAAAGAGGCAATAAACATAGAAATTACCATAATAGGTTTACGTCCCCAAGCATCAGATAATGATGCAAAAAAAAGCATGCTTACAGCTAATGCTATCGTTGTCACTGAGAGAGACAAGCTTGCACTAGTTGGAGAAATGCCAAAATCTCTCGTGAATTCAGGCATTAAAGGCTGCATGCAATAAAGAATAGAAAATGTATTAAATCCTGCAGCAAAAAAAGCAAAGTTTGCTTTCCGGAAGGCTTGCGTACCTTGTTGGATGTAAGTCATAAATTAATCAATCCAATAATATAAAAACATTCCTCTTGCAGCATAATAAACAATCGCTTCCTTCATAAAAATGTTACCTCTTTATAAATGATAGTATTTCCTTCAAAAGTCCTTGCAAGTAACTTCTGAATTTATAGTAACACCTAATTTTTATAATGTATAATGCATTATAATGATGATTTTAATGCGAAAATGTAATTGATTATGATTGTTTAAGATATAGGAGGTTATTAAATGGATTTGCAGCAGTTTGAATACTTCCAAACCCTCGCCAAAACGCAGCACGTTACCCGTTCGGCAGAAGCACTCTCAATTTCTCAATCTGCTCTTAGCCGTTCAATTGCCAGATTAGAGGATGATATAGGGGTACCATTATTTGATCGTCAAGGGCGATCTATTCGACTAAATCAATATGGACAGATTTTTTTAAAACGAGTAGAGAATATTATGAAAGAGTTCTATGAGGGAAAACAAGAAATACAAGATTTACTTGAACCAGAGTCAGGAACTATATCATTAGGTTTTTTGCATACACTAAGCACAAATCTCATACCAGATTTAATCTCCTGCTTTCGTATTTACTATCCCAAAATTAACTTTCAACTTGGGCAAGGTCCTTCACATGTTCTTCTTGAGCAGCTGAAATCTGGAGAAATGGATCTTTGTCTAATTGCACCTAACGAAGTCATCCATCCGATTCAATGGGAAAAGCTTTGGAGTGAGGAGCTTTTTGTTACAGTCCCTAAAAATCATAAATTCGCTGATCGTAAAAGCATTGGGTTAGAACAATTAGCAAATGAACCATTTATTCATTTAAAAAAGGGTTATTCCCTCCGTATAACCGTGGAGCAGTTGTTTCAAGAAGCAGGATTAACACCAAATATAACATTTGAAGGAGAAGAAGCAGACACTGTGGCAGGGCTTGTCGTTGCAGGACTAGGGATTTCGCTTTTACCGGATTTAAAAGGAATAGATAAAAGTAAATTAGTACAAATATCTGTAAGTTGGCCGAAGAGCCAAAGGACAATTGGCATTGCTTGGGTTGAGGGCAGGTATATATCACCTGCAACTAAACAGTTTAAATCCTTTGTTTTGGAGAAATTCAACCAAATAAAATAATTGTAAAGAAAAGATGTCGAAATAAATCAGCGACCATATGCATTCAGATTTTCAGGTCCACATTACATAGACAGCACTGATAAAATCCCTTCAATTTAAAGCTAACGGGACAGATTGATTGAGTAAGAGTTTTATTAGGTTATAACTAAATTAGTATAAAAATAGGGAGTGAATAACAATGAGCCTGTTTTTTATTTTTTCTAAATACATCAGGGAAAATGTGGAGTCCTTAGCTATTGAAGTGGTTGAAAGTGTACTTCACAGAATGAAATTAGACATCCCTGAATGGGAGAAAGAACAAGCAATTGCGATATATGTTGAGCTATTAAGCTATTTCGGAGAATCACTTATTAACGAAGGGAAAGATTTAGTTCCCGATACTTTTATCGTTTGGAGCAAAAGGAATGCGGCAATGCAAGTATCTTCAAGAGGGAAAATTTCAGAAATTGCGGTTCGTTATTCGCCAACCAGGGACGTCTTTACGGAAATATTAACGAAAATCAGTATAGATCTGGGGCTGTCAGTAAAGGAAAATGCGCTTATTATAAAACGGATAAACACAATGTTAGACATCAGCTTAAATGAAACAGTTTTCGCTTTCGAACGCCTTCTAGATGAAGCTAGGGAAGAAACGAAAAAAGAACTGGCAGCATTATCAGCCCCTATTATACCTGTTAAAGACGGTGTCGTGATCCTTCCCTTAGTTGGCTATATTGATAGCTACAGGGCAAATTATATTATGGAATATGTTGTTCCGAAAATAGCTGACATGGATATAAATCACGTCATTGCAGACTTTTCAGGTATTTTTACAATTAATATAGACATTGCAGAACATATCCATCAAATAGGAAGCATGCTTCAATTAATGGGTATCCATGTAATTACTACAGGCTTGCGTCCTGAACTGGCACAACTAGTAATAAATAGCAGGATTAATATCTCTGCTATCGAGACTTTTGCTAATGTTAAGAAAGCATTAGAAAGTATTAAGTAATCTTATGGCTCACTTTGTAAAATACACAGTGTATGTTTCCTGAGCTCCCTTGAAAGAACGGTAAAAATTCTATCATCTGTGGAGCTGCTATTTGCAGCAAAGTTGGCTAACGGGAACGTTAATTGAACAAGACGTACAAAAGGACCAAGATTTTTGGCCCTTTTTCTATGCTTAATTATCAACATAAATGGTTAACAGAGCTTGAAATAAAAGATTATTAAAAGCCCAAACATTAGTAGTTTTTGGTTTTGTTTCCTTTTGACTTTTTTAATGGTTGAAAAAGAATGTCCTCGCATTTTTCATACATCTTTAAAATATTGCCTGTAACACTTAATTTAGGTACAGTGAAATATATGAAAACTGCAGCTGCAAAGCTTATTAGTATTCCTGTTAAAACATCAAAAGGATAATGAACACCAACCCAAATACGGGAGATGCCAACAAGAACAGCCAGCATTATCCATAAGAATGACCAGCCTCTTCTGAAAAGCCAAAAAGAAAGACAATATGAGAAGAATAAGATTGTATGGTCACTGGGAAAGGAATTATCTTTTTCTTTCTCGATCAGCTTATTTACATTTGATAATTCTGCAAATGGCTGATAATTTTTATAAAATTCACCTGATATTTTACCCATTGCAAATGCACATATAAATGTGATAGTTGCACAAAGAATCATTAATCTGCTGTCTTTGTCCCGTCTAAACCAAATAATAAGAACACTTAGTGCAAGTAAAAAAACCATATATTCAGCAATAAAACTGAAAACAGGATTTAAATATGTATATTCTTTTCCTAAGTCATTAACCAATCTAAATAATGCAATATTAACTTCAGAAAAATCCAAACCCAGTCACCATCCTATCTCTCTTTACTACATCTTAAAAGAGAGCTAGGTGATCTGCCATCGATTCAAATTACATTTTATGGTTTTATGTAACAATCTTGTAAGGTTAATGTTAGATGATATATAAATGGGACAAAATAACAAATTCTTTTCTATATGAAAGGAATTCCTTAGCTCAAGCGACACCAAACGTACTGCAATCGCCCCCTTTAATTGAAGGAGGAATACCTAAGACCGTCATAAGACTCTCCCTATTAATTCAACTAGCTCTTTATTGGTTAAATAAGGAACCGAACCAACAGTTTAAAAAATGATCACAAAAACTCACCTGATCATTTGGTTAGGTGTTCAAAATTATATATTCAATAGTCTTTTCTAGAAGTTCAATATCCTTATATATCTCTCGTTTAATTCTCATATCATTACATCGTTGGTAATCGAGGTGTAACCGCTTTAATTCTTCAGTGAAAATACGGTATTCATAGTTGTTTCCCATATTCTGTGTCCCCTAACGAATAAGACTATTCAATAATGTTTACTCAAACAAGATAATTAAAACTAGTTACACTTCCTATAAGCCTTATCGAACTAAATGTAAATCCCGTTAGTTGAATTAAAAGTAAATATTAGAAAGGATTTATTATTTAATTAATGAACTTTTTAAGTAGAAGTGGTTTAGTTTTTACAAGTAAAGGGTATTTAAGTACTGTGGAAATATATCTAAAAGGGGATTTAATAATGGAGATAATGTTTGATACAGATAAATTCATGAAATACACCGAAACTAATAAACAGAGTTTTGAAAATTCATTATTAAGCCAAGCAGCTAATGTAAAAGATAAAATTCAAGATATTCTAAGAGTTGGAAATATTGATCTCATAAATAATGCCCATAAACTGGTTCAATTCGTTGTTGATGGTAAAGATGAAGAACTTCAATCTTTTGCGAAACATGAAGGGATAGTGTGGGCGACACACGAAATGACATTATCATTCAAATTAGAGTGGGTTCAGGCCATTCGCAGAACCTTGTGGGAATTCCTGCAAAACTATAACAAGTTAACGAATAACGCTGTAATCGATGATTTTTTTTCGTTGGAAAAACAAATAAACAGTCAAATAGACCAATTTTTGAATGTTTTTTTTATTAATTATTCAAAATACAAGGATTCATTGATAATGGCTCAAAGACAATTGGTAGAAAATCTATCGGTGCCTATAATACCAATAACACCCACTATATGTATTTTGCCTCTGATTGGTTCGGTTGATACAATTCGAACGAATATTATTGAGGAAAAAATTTTAATGGAAGTTGGAAAATTACATATTCAAACATTGATTATTGACTTATCTGGAATTGCAGAGATGGAGAATGAAGTAATTGACCATTTATTGAAGATTATAGCTGGCACTTCAATGATGGGATGCCATACTGTGATTACAGGGTTAAGAGCTGAAGTTGTTAGAAAAATGATACGTTTAGGAATAACATTCGATACAAACACCAAAACATTAGGAACTTTACAACAAGCATTAAATGAATATTTAATGAGATAAACGAAATGTTTTACATTTAACAGGCTGAATATTAGAGGAGAGTTCCTCGTGCTGTCGCTATAAGCTTTCTCCAGCACTGGATATTCTTTTTGAGTAAGCTAATCTTTCAATGACTATTACAAATTGATTAAAAGGCAGCAAAAAAGGAGCTGCATTAAGCTCCTTCTCTTCAAAAGTTTGATTTTTACTAGGATAACTTGGATTCTGACTTTATATATAAGTTAGAGAGTACTACTCCATCTTCTGTCATAATAAATTCATGACATGTCATTAACGCCGTATTCAGCCAGTCGGGGATTCTTTCTGAATCATAGGCACAAACTAATAACAATCTCATGTCGCTTACCCTTCCCTTTGCTTCTTTTTCAAATTCTTCAATTATCCTTAAGATGCCTTCCTGAATTTTTCAAATTCCAAGAGTGTCAGCCATATCCCGAGAATGGCTTTCTTTATTAATTACGGCAGGCAAAATAATCTCAACGGTTGTTCCTTCATTTTCTTTACTTAGAAATGATAATGTCCCATTATGACTCTCAATAATTCGATAGCAGGTCATTAGCCCGAGACCCGTTCCTTTCTCCTTTGTTGTATAAAATGGCTCTCCAAGTGTAGAAATCCGCTCTCTTGAAATACCAATTCCCTGATCGATAATCTGGATAGAAATCTCAAAATCTCCCTTCAGCTCAACCTTCACATCAATATTTCCGCCCCTTGGCATGGCTTCAATAGCGTTCTTAAAAATATTTAAAAATACTTGTTTTAATTGACCTTCTGCGCAGAATACCTTGGGCAAGTCCCTGTCAAATTCTGAGAAGATTTGAACATTATTTAGAATTGACTGAGAGTTAATTAAGGTAACAACATCTTTTATTAATACTTTTACATCTCGCTCTTCAAAAACGACAGCATTCGGTTTTGCAAGAACTAGAAATTCACTCACTATAGCATTTATTCGATCTAGCTCAGATAACATAATAGTGTAGTACTCTTCATCAGGATGATTGGATTTTAACAATTGAATAAATCCTTTTATTGAAGTGAGTGGATTACGAATTTCATGAGCAATACCAGCTGCCATTTGTCCCAAAAGAGCGAGTTTCTCAGATTTTTGAAGCATCTGTTCTGTTTTTACTTTCCTTTCAGTAATATCCTTTCCTATTGAAAGGACAGCCTCTTTTTCACCAAATATAATATTCAATAAAGACAATTCAAAGTAAAATGTCGATCCATCGGAACGTTTAAATTTATGTTCAATATTGTTTAATGGCTGTTTCTCATTCTTTACCTGATTAATTCGTTCCAGCAAAGGGGCTTTATACTCCTGTACAATAAAATCAAACAAATATCTGCCGATTATTTCATCCTTGCTTGCAGCTCCAAGCATGCTGACAGCAGCTTTATTTAAATAAACAATCTTATTATCCCGGTGAATCAAAACCGATTCAGGCAACGAATCAATCATCTGTTTATAGCTTGTCTCATTCGCACGTTCTTTTTTTCCATAATATTTAGCGGTATCATATTGCCATCCGACCAGCCAAGCAATAAGGGTGAAAATAAAAAAGTCTATCGTAAAAAAAGGTTCTTGTCCCACAACCTTTTGGTAGCTTGTAAATAAAATTGAAATAATCACCAAACCAATCTGTCCCGTGTATTTCATCTCATTTCCCCTTATGTAAATAGTCCATATATCATAGCATAAAATAAGAACATATTGATGATTCTCACAATTAAACTTTGTGTGGAAAGAGGAATTACGCTAAATTGATTTATATCTCATGATCAGTAGGTTTGATTTCACCAAATAAAATTTTTCCATTACATGGGCACTCATTGGAATAGCTGACTGAGCAGCTTAAAAGATGTATGGAATGAAAAATGTACGGGCATTTTAATCCCGAAGGGGGTGTGCTTATGAAAAAAGAATTTCGCTCAGCTGATGAAAAAACACTTGCTGAAGGAATCAATACAGAAGATGAATTGAATAGAAACGCTACCGAAGAAGAAATTGATAATGGCGATTACACGAAAGTAACCACTTTATCTCTTGATGAAAACGATCCAAGTTGAACAATAACACCGTTATCTCACGGTGTTTTATTATGCTTTCAAGGCAAGATACAAACTATTGGATTAATGGAAAAACACCCTTTTGCCTTATGACAATTGAATCGTCCAATTTGGAGAACAAATGGTCATGACCGTCTAAAGATGAAAAACTCGCTATTTATTTATGACGGTCATGGTCTTTGATCAACGTGAGAGGCAAGGCTGAATAGGAGGAATTCAGCAATAACAATCTAATACCAAAAAAAGAGCCAGCATGTAGGCCGCCTCCTTTTTGACTGGGTTATCAGATTATAACGCAAATGAACATCTGTTTCATGAAGAAAGGGTTTCGGTCTTCAATAATTTTTTTCGATAAATAAAGGATGACAAATTGATACTAACTTCATAGATTAATACAAGCGGAACTAATACGAGTATGTCTGAAATTAAATCCGGAGGTGTAATTAACACAGACGTTATGAGAATAACAAAATATGCAATCTTTCTGGATTTTTTTAACATCTGCGGATTTAAAATTCCTATCGCGGTTAAAAACAGAATGACGACAGGCAGTTCAAACAATATTCCAAAAGGAACAGTCAGGCTGATCAGAAAACTAAAGTACTTTTCAGACGTATAAAATTGCTGAAATCCTTCTCCTGCTAATTCTTGCATGAATGATAGAACAATAGGAAACACAAGAAAATAGCCAAAGGAAATTCCGAGAATAAATAGTAAAAACAGAGCTGGAATGAGCATAAAGGTTGCTTTTCTTTCATGCTCTTGAAGAGCAGGCAAAACAAACCGCCAAACATGGTATGCAGCTAAAGGTATGGTAAGAGCAATCGAACATACGGCTGATATCTTGAAATAAATCCATAAAACATCTCCTGGTCCAAGTAAGGCGAGCTTAAATTCTAAGTCTTTAACCAGCCAACTGTAGATTTGCTCTACAAAAGCAAATGATACAGCGAAGAAGACCAAAAAACTTGCAAGGATATAGATAAGCCTTTTTCTCAATTCCTCTAGGTGTACTGTTAATGCAACTTCCTGATCCTTCATGAATTTCACCTCTTTAATGAAAAAGAAAAAAGATAAGAAATTTATCCTTTTTCTCTTTTCAATATTTAAAGTTTTTCATCTTCCTTTTTAGAGTCTGAAGATACTAAATCCTTTGTCGCATTTTTAAATTCCTTTAACGTGTTGCCGAAAGCACGTCCAACTTCAGGAAGTTTTGATGGACCAAAAATAATTAGTGCTATGACTAAAATAAGAATTAGCCCTGGAATACCGATGTTTTGTATCATTTTATTTTCGCTCCTTTATTTTTTAAAATTATCAGCAATCATGTTGAGCTCCAACACCTGCCACGACATAGGATTTAGCCTTCCTTTTAAAACAACAAGTTTGGCTAGCATTGTGCTTGTCGGGGATGAATTAGGCGCATTCACTTATCTTATTTAAATCCTGTAATAGCAACAACAGCTGGTCGCGGCATTTTATCACCGCTGCGATGCGGCCATTTGCTTGTTGGGTTTGCAAGGTCTTCTGTTTCTTCACCTGGATGCTGGATAGAAAGGAATAGTGCTTTCTCATCAGGAGTAAAACAAGGCCCTGTTAATTCTGCTTGAACTGGGGCGGATGCAAATTGGAAAGCTTCTCCTTCGTTTTTCCCTTCTGTAGGGATAACAAATAGACCGTTGTTGCCGAATGGCTCCCAAATTTTTGTGTTAACACTTCCGCTTGAAATGTCTGTAACAGTCCAAAGGTTTCCATCTTCGTCGAATAACAGATTATCTGGTGCACTAAATCCGCTTTGAATACCGCCTGCTGCAAAGATTGCAAACTGAAACTCCATTGAGCCGTGATCGTTATCTTTTTCAAAGAAACGAGTAATATGACCGTGGAAGTTTCCATGATTACTGTTATTTGTATGTGCAATAAAGATTGATCCATCAAACGGACTGATTTCTAAGTCTTCTGGGCGATCTGTAGGTGTTCCTCCTAAAAGGATGGCTGCTTCATGGCAGTTTACAACAACATCTGCCTGTGTTTGGAATTTTTTAAGCAGTTCAGCGTTCCCTTTAGCTGCTTTTTGTACAGCTTCAATCGTCAGAGCTACCCATCTTCCTTCGCCAAAATTAGCTACATAAAGAGTTCCTTCTTCTAATAGTTTCGAATTCTTCTTTCCATCTTTTTGATTATATTTATTTTTACTAATAAATTTATAGACACAGGCATCTCTCTTATCATCGCCCATGTACACAACAACTCGGTTATCTTTTGAAAGACCCATGCATGTATTTTCATGATTAAAGCGGCCTAAAGCTGTGTGCTTGCGAACTTGATAGGCAGGATCAAATGGATCCACTTCGATTACCCATCCATAATGTGTTTCATCTAAGTTAGCCGATTTTGAAGTGGATTCATAATTTTCTTCACAGGATAAAACCGTGTTCCAAAGTGTCTTTCCGCCAGAGCAGTTTGCAAATGTACCTTGAACGATTTCTGCACCGTTAACAGCTTTTGATCCTTTTGCAGGTCCGGTTAATGCAAAAGGTGTCAGCCCTGTTACGCGTCGGGCATATTTAGATTCCGTATCCATTTTCCAGCCATTTCTGTCTTTAACTACTTCGATAATCGAACCGCCTTGATTATAAAGCATTGTTTTTATCTGTTCGGAGCTGTAGCCGCCCTTAATTGTTTGACCGAAAACAAACAAATCTGAGATATATTCATGATTTACCCATAACAATCCTCGGTCCTTTTCATCTTCATATGGAAAGAAGAGAGTAAAGTCGTTATTGTATCCGAATGTATCTCCTTTTTGATTAATCTTGTCGCCATATGCAGCAATAACTTCATATTTATAGCCTTTTGGAAGAACAAGATCATCCTTTGTTGTTGGTTCAATTGGCTGGAATTTTAAAGGACCTTTTTTTGGCCTTTTATATTCTGGATAGTGAAAAGGAGTTTTTGCTTCTGCTGATTTTACTAATCCATCAAGTCCTGTACTTGCTGCTGCCAGTGCAACAGTACCAGTTCCTAGGTATGTTAAAAATTTTTTTCGATTTAATACTGGGGGCATCTATCCGCACCTCTTTCTGTTAGTTATGCATATCAAATGATATAGAAAAAGAATTAAGCTGAATTTAAATAATTGTAAAGATTCCTATTTTCTTATTTTCAGGAATATATTCATAGAGTTAATCTGATGATAAAGTCGCAATTCACTTTATATACTTCCTTAATTTTACATAATTATTAAAAATAAGTGTAAAAATACGGGGTTATATAGTCACTTTTGATGGACTATTTAAATTGAGAAGCATTTCAAAATGTAAATTCATTAAGTTTTTTGTAAGATTTCTATTCGAAAGTTAAGAAAAGGTATTCTTCTTATAGTTTATATATGAAATAAGTAAATTCTATTCAGCTCATATTCTATTTGTGTTAACAATATGTCTGTACTGGATAATACACATCTAAGGAGTGAAAAACATTGGAATTCAAGATGCTGTTAATGAGAGAAGCTGAAAAAGGATGAAGCAGACGAGAAAGAAGAATAAAGATAGGGAGAGAATACATAGGCTCTGCTCTAATTATTCAATAAATAAGGATTGCTGTCAGAAATGTCCGATGGATAGAAAATTAGCAGAGAATATGATTAATAGAAATTCCCTAAATGAGGAGTTTGTTATAAAAGGTATGGTAAACACATCTCCTGAGGTAACTGTAACATCAGTTGATGAAAAAATTACTTCTGCCTAGGTAACAAAAAAACCTTTTTATAAATCACTTGCAACTTGAGGAGGATGGATAATGAAAACAATAATTTTTGCACTGGCTGCCGCTCTAACTATTGGAACTGTAACAACAGCGTTTGCATACTCTGATGCGATGAATTCCGGGGAGAACGGTGAACAGCTTGCGGAAAAATTCCAGCACCTTACCCGCAATAATGTTTGGGAACAGAAAGAAAAAGTTGATCTGCAATTTAACACATTTCATCCGCAAGGAATGACGAAAGTCGGAGACTTGTACTTCATGTCTTCTGTAGAAATCATCGAAAAAACGGTAAAATACGACCAGCCTCATGATGGATACGACCGCACACCTGGTAAAGGCATCGGTCATCTATTTGTATTTACTAAAGAAGGAAAGCTGTTAAAGGATTTAAAGCTTGGTGAAGGTACTATATACCATCCCGGAGGAATTGCATATGATGGCAAATCAATCTGGATTTCAGTTGCAGAGTACCGGCCAAATAGCAAGTCAATCATTTATAAAGTAAATCCAGAAACGATGAATTCAGAAGAAGTGTTCCGCACGAATGACCATATTGGAGGAATTCTTCGTGATGGAAAACAAGGAACTCTAAAGGCTGTAAGCTGGGGTTCAAGAATGTTTTATGAGTTCAATGAAAAAGGAAAAGTGCTCCGTAAATCAAATAATACCAGCCACTTTATCGATTATCAGGACTGCGAGAATGCAGGAAAAGACAACATGATATGCAGCGGTATTACTGAATTGCCGCAGCAAGGAGTTTCCACTTCTAAATATGAATTGGGCGGTCTGGCCTTACTGGATATAAAAACAATGGATATGGTTCACGAACTGCCAATTACTCTATTTTCTCAAAACGGACATGCTGCAACACGCAATCCAGTATTTCTTGAAAATACAAAACAGGGATTAATCATGTACACTGTACCGGACGATGATCAATCCTCTATGTTAGTGTATGAAACAATAGTCAGTAAAAAATAAATTATAGGAAGCATAAGGATATAAGGTATGCAACTTTTGAAAAACTAATTAGAGATTCTTAATTGATACTTTTTTATCAAAACTTATTAATGAATGTTAGATTACCACTAACAAGTGCCATGTTGATTAAAAGATTAAAAAACATAAAAAGGATTGCTGCTGCAATCCTTTTTCGACTGATGATATTCTGTATTATTTATAATCCTCACGATTGGGCAGTCTAAGTCCAAGTTAAGTGCCTCATTTAAATCATCCTCAAATTTTCTTTATCTTCATCGGATGTTTTAAAATAAACAATAACTAATGAGACTTTTATTAACGGCTTAACAGGACGTTCACTCATTCTGCTACTGGCCTTTAGAACCAAACTTCCTTCCTTTCCTACTTCTAATAAGGAGAAAAACGGGCAATAGTACCAGTATAAATCTGCTTCTTTATTTGACCATTTTGAATTGCATCCTTGAATAGTCACTCCGGTAAAATACCTATCCTACCTTTTTGTCAATTGATTACGATCCTCAACCTGTGGCGGTTCTTCCATCCAGCCATTTTTGACCATAATTTTTCCGCCTTGTTTTGCAAAATCAAAAATATTTTTTGCAAGGAGCGCCATTTTCGCAGGCAAATCACTTCGTAAACTAAAGGCGCCGCCAAGTGCATTGCTTCCGAGCCCAAATGTACTTAACAAACTGGTATTATACATCATCAATTTATCGGAAAATGGAGCGACGGTTGAATTTGTTGCTTTTCCGGCATGAGTGGCTGGTGGTTCAATGTAATCTTGACGTAAAAATTCACCTAACGATGTCTCGATTTTCTTTGCTAGTTCCATCCCTTTAATAAAATGGTTTCGGACCTCTTGATTATGTGCTACTTGTGCAAATCCGATCATTAATTGCATCCCCGTAAGGTTTGTCTCAATTGAGTGATGAATAAGAGAAACCTCAATTGTATTTAAGGATCTTTCATTACTAAACCAATTCAATCCCCCGGCCATATAATTTTTATCTTGTACAAACTTCACTTCTTTTGGCATCGAAACAAACGGGGGGCGAGAAAGAACCCCTGTTTCTAAAAGAATATTTGTCGTTTGGTCATATGCCTCTTGTGCTTCAGCTGTTAAACGTCTGAAAAATTGTCTTATATCTTGTCGGTAAGACATAGTCGAATAGAGCGCGTAAAGACAAGTTCCTATTTTAGCCATCATATGTAAATACATGACATCATACATAAAGTCGAATAACTTGGGAGCTCCTTTATTCACGTCGTGTTCAGTAAATCCAACTGGAATAACTGCGCCTTCCTGTTGAAAAATAGATTTCACAAACTCTGCACTTTCAGCACAACGTTCATAATAAGACTGCAGAATTTGCCGTGTTTCCTCTTTTTCAGCGTGTTCAAGAAAGTATTCCAGAACTCTCATAATCATTGTTTTGTCTTGATACGTCATCCACAAGTTTCCTAATTCTGAAGATGTAATTGGTACTTGATTTGAACTGCTCATCCTAAAGCCTCCTAACCCTTTCGTTTTCTTTAACTTTACCAATTTGAAAAATTTTATTAATCAATCTGTGTTTTTTAGATTGCATTTCTAATTTGGTTTCCGAATTTTAGTTATTGATAATATCCCCTACCCCCTTTAGTTCATAAAAAAGGGGGAAGTATTACCATTTAAAGCAACGAACGAAATTGGCTAATGAAATCCCATTAAAACTAATCGATAAAAAACGGATTCTAAAAGAAATTTATAAGAATTGTGATGATGTGATTTTCCATCCAATATCCACAAAAAAAGCAAATGTTTTAGATATTAAGTACTCCTTCAATCCTTATATCCCAAAATGTAAGAGTAGTGCCTCCTTAACTTTTCACCATTAGATATTCAAAATGTTATCCTCAAGTACAGCTGATTTATCTCCGTATACTTTTTCAATATGATGAAGCCCCCAGGCGGATAAAGACTCAAGAATTCCTGTGACGCTCCATCCATACTCACTTAGTTCATATTCCACTTTTGGAGGAACTTGATTATAGGTCATGCGGCTGATGATTCCATCTTCTTCGAGTTCCCGCAGCTGCTGGGTCAGCATTTTTTGTGTGATGCTCGGCATCAGCCTTTTCAGTTCGCCCGTCCGTTTTTTCCCCCGCATCAAGTGACAAAGGATCACACACTTCCACTTTCCGCCTATTACTTCGAGAGCTGCCTCTACCGGAATGTTATACCGCTTTCTTTCTTTCATTTTCAGGGTCCTCCTTAGTTAACGGGGTGTTTATGTTTATTATAGCCATTTGAGATGAATTTCCCCAAAGCAGAGAAAAACCAATCCTGATAGGATTGGTTTAGTTTTGGTCAGCCGGATAAACAACACCAATTTGTTTTCTTGCTTCATCCATGACTTCCATTACTTTTATTGAATTCTCATAAGTATTAATTGTTGATTCATACAGGTCATTTTGGATTAAGTCGATGAATTCCTTCATTTCATAATACATGGTGTCTTCTTTTTGAGGTTTTGAAATATCCTCTAATCTGCCGTCGCGGTAGCGAATTTCCACCTTTTCAATCGTACTGATGCGGTCAATAATAATTGTACCTTCTTCTCCCTGAATTTCCGATGGAAGTGCTGAATCTGTTATCTTGGAATACATCATTACAGCATCTTTGTCTTTATATTGAAGAAGAATGCTTCCTTCGCCGTCAACACCAGAGCTTAATAGCAGCCCGCTCGCTTTAATGGTTTCCGGTTTTCCGAAAAGAACAATCGAAGGATACAGCGCATAGATTCCAATGTCCATCAGTGATCCATTTGAGAAGGTCGGATCAAATGCATTCAGCACGGTTCCTGACCGATAGGCATCATAACGGGATGAATATTGACAGTAGCTTGCTGTATATCTTCTCACGGTGCCAATTTTGTGCAGGTTTTCCTGAATGCTTTTAAAGTTAGGCAAGAATGTTGATTTCATCGCTTCCATAAGCAGCACGCGATTTTCTTTTGCAGCCTGTATCATTTCAGTAACCTCTTTAACATTTGATGCAAGCGGCTTTTCACACAGCACGTGCTTTTTGTGATTCATAAATAAAATGGCCTGCTCAGCGTGCAATGAGTTCGGGCTTGCTATGTATACGGCATCAATTGCATCGCTTTTTGCCATGCTCTCTAAATCTGTAAACGTAGTCTCCACCCCATATTTAGCAGCGAATTCTTCAGCTTTTTCGCTGCTTCTTGAATAAACAGCCTTCAGCGAAAAATCCTCGATTTGCATCGCAGCTTTTAATAAGCGGTCAGTGATCCAGTTTGTTCCGATAATTCCAAAGCGTATCAATTTGTTTCCTCCTATATACCTTGTTTGTTCTTACAATACCATATGTATTAAGCAGACGTCTTATTTGACGTCTGCTTAAATCAGCTCTACTTCAACGGACTCAATACCTTTTACTTCTTTAATATCCTCATACACATCTGATGTATAACGGTCATTTTTAATCAGCAGAATTAAGTCTACCGTTCTCAAATCACGGTCAATAACATCTTTAATCTTCACATACTTGATTTTCATATCTTTTTTGCGAAGCGAGTGTAAGATATCAGATATATTGATATTAACAGGAACGGTCAGCTTTACCTTCAATTCTTTCAGTCTTAGCGTTTTTGGGCCCAGTTTCTTTACTAACGGAGCAATGATCTCAATTGACCCAATCATGAAAATAAGCGCTATAAGTGCCTCCTGATAAAACCCGGCTCCAATGGCAATCCCAAGGCCAGCAGCTCCCCAGATCATCGCTGCCGTTGTAAGACCGCTGATGACATCATTGTTTCTGCGGAGAATCGCTCCCGCGCCCAAAAATCCGACGCCTGATACAATTTGTGCTGCCAGCCGAAGCGGATCCATCGGACGATTATAATCGTTAGAAAACGTATAAGCAGCTTCAATTGAAATCACGGTCAAGAGACACGAGCTTACTGCAATAATAATTGTTGTTTTCAGTCCCAGCGGCTTTTTCTTAATTTCCCGCTCAAGTCCAATAATAATTCCGACTAAGAGGGATAAAAACAATTTTATGATTGTGTGCTGATGTACAATAATATCCTCCAAAATCGCTCCCCCTCTTCTCTATTAGTTTGGTCTATTTTAATTTCAATCATTATACCATTCAGCAGGCGCGGAATATATGTGTAATTTGTCGGGCCTTACGCAGGGTATGATTTTTGAGTTTATTCTAAGAGTCCTGATATTATTCGGCATCGGATTGATTATTGGATTAGGGCAATTAGGTTCGGAACAGCCAATTTTTGAAATTCTTTCTTCTCTATTTTCAGTCAAATAGAAAATTATTTACCAAAATACGTCTTTACTTGCCTGTATTACATCTTTTTAGCTTATGCTTTCTTTATAAAAAAAAAGCACCCGGCCGGGTGCTTTTTTAATCATGCATTATTCTTCCTCAACTGCTCTCGTTTTTTTTCGTCTGAATTTACTCATCATCTCATAAACAATTGGCACAATCAGAAGTGTCAACAGTGTAGAGCTTGTTAATCCGCCGATTACTGTTACTCCGAGACCTTTTGAAATGATGCCGCTGCCGCCTTCGATTCCGATTGCAAGCGGTATGAGCGCTCCAATTGTGGCGATCGCTGTCATCAGAATTGGACGCAGACGTGTTGTTCCTGCTTCAAGCAATGCTTCTCTTGTCGATAGACCTTCACGTTCTTTGTGAATAACGCGGTCAATCAGGACAATTGCGTTTGTGACAACGATACCGATCAGCATCAATGCCCCAATCATTGCGTTAATACTAATCGTTTCTCCTGCAATCAATAATCCAACCAATGCACCGATTACGGTAAATGGAAGTGAGAACAGAATCGCAAAAGGTGCAAGTCCACCGCCGAATGTAATCACAAGGACCAGGTACACAATGGCAATCGCTGCAAGCATGGCAAGGCCAAGCTGTGTAAAGGATTCCTGAATGTCTTCTGTTACTCCGCCTGTGTCTATGTCCACACCGGTCGGCAAGTCAAGATCATTCACTTTCTTTTGAACTTCCGAAGATGCTTTTGCAACATCATCCGTTGTCAGTTCACCGGAAACCTGTACGTAAATGCGGCCATCACGTCGTGTTACAGTATCTGATGTTTTTCCTTCTTCAACTGTTACGACATCTCCGATTTTCACTTCTTTGCCAAGCGGAGAAGTGATTGTTTTTTCGGTTAAATCATCTACATTTTCAAACGTTTCTTTCTCTGTTTGAAGATAAACATTTAGTTCTTCCCCGTCTTTTTCAACTTGAGTCAGAACTGGACGATCTCTTTGCGGGCTAAGCTCCATGCCGATTTGACCGGCTGTCAGGCCAAGCTTGCTGAGTTCTTCCTGATTGGCAACAAGGGTATATTCATCGTATGACTCGGCAAGACTTGAGCTTACATTTTTAAAGCTGCCGTTGTCGTTTAGAATTTTTTCAATTTCCCCGACAGTGGGCTCAATGTCTTCTAATTCATTTCCATATACAAAGAATTGAACTTCGTTGCTGCCGGCGCTCTGAGTGAAGTCCTGTGCAGACCATTCGCCCTGAGCAGTCTCAGCTTGAAGATCTTCAATTACTTTCTCTTTTTCCTTATCAAAATTCTCTGTATCATCTTCATATTCGATAAAGAATACGGCACTGTTTGAATCTCCAGGGCTCATTGGATTTTCGCTTCCTAATGAGAACTGAACTAAAGAAACATCTTTGCGGTCCATTAACAAATTTTCTGCTTTTGCAACGACTTCCTCTACTTGTTCTTTTGTTTCACCTGGTTCAGGCTTATATGTTGCATAGACAAGCTTCTGTTCTTCCGAAGGCAAGAAGCTGACGCCGATAACCGGAACTAGGAATAAGCTGCCGACAAGCATTAGGACTGCAAAACCTGATGTAATCCATTTATGATTTAAAGACCAGTTCAAAATACTTCTGTAAACACCAGTCATTTTCCCTGGTTTGTGTTCCTCATGCTTTTTAGCCGTTTCGCCGTATAGTCCTTTTTTAAAGAGGCTGTGTGCCAGCATTGGCACAATCGTAACGGCAACGACCAATGAAGCAAGCAATGCAAAAACGATGGTTAATGCAAATGGAAGGAATAATTCTCCTATTACTCCCTTTACAAGTGCCAGCGGCAGGAATACGGCGATTGTTACGATTGTTGAAGACATAATCGGAACAAACATTTCCTTAGTAGCTTCCCGCACTAAGCCCATTCCTTTTAATTTCTCGCCCTTTAATGACATTCTGCGGTAGATATTTTCAATGACAACGATTGAATCATCAACCACGCGTCCGATTGCAACAGTCATGGCTCCAAGTGTCATAATGTTAAGAGTAATATCCATTTGCTTTAGTAAAAGAACCGCAATTAATAAAGATAACGGAATGGAAACAACTGAAATTAAGGTTGATTTAATATCTCTTAAGAATAAGAGAATAATGATAATCGCAAAAACAGCTCCAAATAATGCTTTGCTCAGCATCGTGCTGACGGATTCTTCAATAGGTTCAGCCTGATCGAGCGTGGACTGGATCTCAAGGTTATCATACTCTTTTTCAAAACCGTCAAGCTCTTCTTTTACAGCATTTGCTACATCAACTGTATTTGCATCTGCGGATTTCACAATTTGAAGACCGATTGCTTCTTCTCCATTTGTTCTGGAAATGGATTCAGCTTCACCGATCGTTTTAATATCTGCAAGCTCTGACAGCTTCACCGTCGGGAGTTCTATATTCTGTGTTGCAGGAGGTGTCTGGCCAGCTGCTGGTGCTTGAGCTGAGCCTTGTGCCTGCCCTGGAGTCTGGACTGATCCAGCTGGATTCTGCTCTGCCCCTGGAGCATTCTGGCCCGGCATGCTGCTTTGACCTTGTCCAGAAGCATCTCCTCCACCCGGAGATATCGGGATCTCCATATTCTTTAAATCTTCCATTGTCAGGATGTTTCCATCTACAATGACAGATTGTTCTTTATCCCCGAAAGTATACAATCCAAGGGGAAAATTAACATCAGATCCTTTAATGATATTTTGAACGGTTTCTTCATCTAAACCGTATTCTTCAAGCTTCTCTTCTTTAAATGAAAACTGGACTTCTTCTACTTGCTGACCTGACACCCCAACAGAAGAAACACCTTCCAGTCCTTTTATTGCCGGGACAATTTCATCTTCGGCAAGTGCAGTCAGATCACTTAAAGATCCTTCATCATCTGATATACTTAAAGCTAGAATCGGAAAGGCGTTGATGCTGAGTCTTGAAACATCTGAATCATTTACTCCTTCAGGAAAAGAGATATCTGATACAGTGCTTTTTACTTCCTCTTCTGCTTTGTCCATATCTTTTTCGAATTCATATTCAATCTGAATGGATGAGGCATTTTGGAAGGATGTGGAGCTGACAACGTTCACTCCATTTAAATTTTGAACCGCCTGTTCGATCGGCTCTGTTACTTTTTCTGCTACTTCTTCCGGTGTAGCACCTGGATAGACAGTTGTGACTGTTACGATTGGGGTTGTGATGTTCGGAATTGTCTCAAGCTTCATATTCAAACCTGAGTAAAGCCCTGCAACTGTCACAATAATAGTAAGAAGCCACACTGCAAATTTGTTCTTCAAAACAAAATTAATGATTTGATTCATGTTGTCCTCCGGCAATTTATTTTTTTAAGAAAGTATAAAGTGGCGCTATGATGTATAGCTCCAGCGCCCAACCCCTCGGCCGGGAACGAATCCGTCATGCCTGAGCTAAATCGGCGTTACGCTTTCCTTGTTGACTGACTGGTCATAATAATTAATAATATAAATGACCAGTCGTTTACAGTCAATCATAATTAATCTTTTTTTAAATGAATCTTTTTTAATGTGAACATTCAGTCAGAAAGTTTTGCTTGACTTATATAGTGGCATAAGCCATTCTGTACTATATTCATTCTTTACTGTTATATAAGGAGAATACACGATGAAGGAAAAAGAAAAGCGGATCATTGAAGCGGCTATGAGCCTTTTCGCTAAAAAAGGTGTTACCTCAACGTCCATACAGGATATTGCGAACGAATGCGGAATTTCAAAAGGGGCTTTTTACCTTTATTTTAAATCGAAGGAAGCTCTCCTGCTTGATACGTTCAAATATCATTTTGAGCTGATTCATTCAAAAATGGAGGCTGTCAGACAGCGGGACCTCGAACCCCGCGCACTTTTAATCGCCCAGCTATCCTGCCAGCTGAGTGAGATTAATAAACATAAAGATTTCATTATTATGCAAATGCGGGAGAATGCCATACCAAATAACCCTTCAATGGCAGCTTTCATTCAAAAAATGAATGCAGATTCCAACCTTTTTGTTAAAAATGCGCTTCTAGCCATTTACGGTGAGTCCATTGAAGAATATATCTGGGATTTAAGCACAATCCTTCAGGGCATGATTCATTCTTATTTGAAATTCATTATCTTTGAAAAAGCAGAATTGGATTTCGATGAACTCGCAGCTTTTCTTTTAAACAGGGTGGATGATGTTGCATCAGGATTGAAGGTTTCAAAAGAGAAACCCATTCTTTCAAGTGAAAGAGAAAAAAATCTTTTCTCTTTTTGTACAGCCATACACCTTGATGAATTATTAGCCAAAATTGAGCAAAGCAAGCAGCAGCTATCCGGAGATCTTCTTGTTACACTTGAGGTGCTGGAAGCAGAAATTAAAGAGGATTCACCTCGGACTGCCGTCATACAGGGGATGCTTGCTAACTTGAATCAAGATCCGGCTTTAGCAGAGCTTCAGAAGAGCATTGCTGCTTATTATCAAATTAAACTTTTATAGATCATTATTTCCATGCAAAAAAACGAGAGATCTCTTTTATAGAAATCTCTCGTTTTTTATGATGCTAATGAAATCAGCTTTTTCTTATACAAAGCTGCAATAAAATTCATCATGGCAGCCGGTATTCTTTTAGGAAAATAAGTCTTGCGGTAGTATTTATTAAAAGCCGTCTTTAAATCGTCCCATTGTGTGCAGTTTTTTGTTTGACGGAACCTTGCGACATCAATCATTTTGATTTCGCCCCCATCGGTAATGAATATATTGCGAAGGTGAATATCAGACGGGTTCAGCCCTCTTTCTTTAGCATGCATAAGAGCTTTATCGATCTCTGCTATATGCTTATCAGTTATGGATATTCCCGTGCTGACACAATCAAAGAGAGTGCTTCCTTCAATATAATCAATGACTAAATAGTTTTCTCCCGCTTCATATAGATTGGGGTAATACTCAATCCCCTGAAGGGTCCTGTAAATCTCAGCTTCTTCCTTTGCAATATGAGTAAATGAAGGAAAGAACACCTTTAAAGCTTTATTCTCATTCGCAAGTTTAAAAACAAATGCGCTTCTGCCAGCTCCGATGAAGGTTAAGGAAGAATCATGGCCATTTAGCTTGGCACGTGTCCCTTTCCCTCCTATTTTGACGCTATCTGCAAATTGCTTATATCCTTTCATCCTGAGAACCTCCTTTCCTCTTTACCTTGTTTCTCAAGATCCAAGCTGTTCAATTTGATCTAAGATGCTTTTCATTTCAGACACGGTTTTCACAATTTCTGTGTCTTCAAGCAGCTTAAGATTCCACTCTCCGTTTTCAATTTGCTTCAAAGCAGAATCAATTCCGCTTTCAAGTGATTCACTGTAGCTGACAAGCTGATTATGTGCATCTTCAGCAATCTCCGGCGCATCCGATTCTTTAAATGTATTTATTTCTTCCTTCATATTATTTAAACTCTGCTCAAGCTCTGTTCTTGCTTCTTCGTTATTTACAGCCTCTTCAGCAAGGGCAGGAAGCTCCTCTGCAAATGTGCTTGCCTGATTAATATAATCCTTTGCATCATTTGCATACTGTAAAGAAGAATTAACGCCTTCAAGCAAAGAACACCCACTCAGGAAAACTATGGATAAAACAGCCAATACTTTAAATATTTTCATCATCGTACAGCTCCTTTAATTTCATTTTCGGAAAAAATAAAAGACGTCAGATCCAATTACTTGGTCATAACGTCTTTTTCGAAAGAGACTTCACCAAATAATCGGCAAAGGTCTCGCTAACAGCATCGCTGCCAGCAAAGCCGGGGAACATTCCCGTATTGACGACTTTGCTGTAAAAGCTACTCCCCTTTAAGGAAGAGATATTTAAGTTACTATTATTATACAATTAATCAAGCTGCGCGGTCAATTTTAAAGGTTCTTACCGTTTCTGGATGACAGATACTTTTTCTCCCATCACAAAATAAAAGCCGGCTGTTTTAATATCACGGACGACACTGTGAAGTCCTTCTTCTTCAAGCTTTGAAAATAAGCGAACTGCGTTTGGCACATCAAAACTCAGCATCTCTTCTTTATTCAATCCTGAGATCCGGACATCATCCAAAAGGTGATCAAATTCTTCATCAGCAAACACATTGATGCCAATTTCATAAGCTACAGCTCCTGTATCAGAACCGTCAAGCTTGATTTCTTCCGATTTCAAATACCAAAAATCGTAATAGATGTGATCTGTCATAGTTGTTCCTCCCAGCAATTAAGCAGATAATCCTTATTGTATCAAAACTGGAGACTCTATGTAAGAATGGCCTATTCATCAAGTGAATAGGCCATTCATTTATTCTTTTACTTCTTTTTTCATAAATCCTACCATCACAGCTGTGATCAGTGATCCGATCAGGATTGCTGCAATATATAACAATGGATTTCCATCAACAATTGGGATAACAAATGCCCCGCCATGAGGTGCGCGAAGTCCAATTCCAAAAATCATTGTAAGCGCTCCTGCTGCTGCAGATCCGATGACCGCTGCCGGGATGACACGTGCCGGGTCTGCTGCTGCAAATGGAATGGCTCCTTCAGTAATAAAAGATGCTCCCATGACGTAATTTGTTTTCCCTGCTTCCCGCTCTGCTTTTGTAAATTTCTTTTTAAAGAAAGTTGTTGAAAGTGCCAGACCTAGCGGAGGCACCATTCCTCCTGCCATAATTGCTGCGTGAGGTGCAAAGTTTCCAGCGTCTATCATGGCAATTCCAAATGTAAAGGCCGCTTTGTTGATTGGTCCTCCCATATCGACCGCCATCATTCCGCCTAAAATCAATCCAAGCAGCACAAGGTTTCCAGTTCCCATTCCCTTAAGCCAAACTGTTAATCCATCATTTAATGCTTTAACGGGCTCGATGACAATAAACATCATGATCAGACCTGTCAGTAAAATACCGAACAATGGATAAAGCAGTACAGGCTTTATGCCTTCAAGAGAATTTGGCAGGCCGCTGAATGCTTTCTTAAGTCCGACAACCAAGTAACCCGCGAGGAAACCGGCGATTAATCCGCCAAGGAAACCAGCTCCGCCTGTAGCTGCCATAAGGCCGCCGACCATACCTGGTGCAAATCCAGGCCGGTCCGCAATACTCATCGCAATAAATCCAGCTAATACTGGTATCATAAGATAAAAGGCATTGCCTCCGCCAATTGTGCTTAATGCTTCTGCGATTGGATGGTAGGATGGATCTTCTGGATTTGCGGCATTAATTCCAAAGATAAAGGAAATCGCAATCAGGATCCCTCCGCCCACGACAAACGGGAGCATGTTTGAAACACCATTCATTAGATGCTTATAAAAACCGTTTCTTCCTGATTTAGGTGAGTCAGCCGTTTTCTTCTCACCGCTGCTTTTATAAACAGGCGCATCTTGATCCAGCGCTTTTTGAATTAATTCCTGAGGCTTTCGGATTCCTTGGGCAACAGGCACCTGAATGACATGCTTGCCTGCGAAACGATCCATTTCCACCTGTTTGTCAGCAGCTACGATAATTGCTTCGGCTTCTGCAATGTCCTCATCTGTCAAACCATTTTTAATTCCGCCGGATCCATTTGTTTCAACCTTGATGCTTACGCCCATTTCTTTCGCTTTTGCCTTCAGGGCATCTGCAGCCATATATGTGTGCGCGATTCCAGTGGGACATGCTGTGACAGCAAGGATTTTCTTGCCTGAAGAGGATGATGCAGGTTCTTCTTCTGCCTCCATCTCTTTTTCTTTTTGATCAATAGCAGCAAGTACTTCTGCTTTTGAATCGGCGTCCTCAAGCTTCTTTTTAAAAGCGGGGTCCATTAAAAAACTAGAAAGTCTCGAAAGCGTTTGCAAATGTTCATTATTTGCTCCTTCAGAAGCCGCAATCATGAAAAACAGATGAGCAGGCTGGCCATCGAGAGATTCATAGTCTATGCCTTCTGCAGAACGGCCAAATGCAATTGCAGGTACTGACACTGCACTTGTTTTTGCATGAGGAATGGCAATCCCTTCTCCGATTCCTGTAGTGCTCTGCTCTTCCCTGTCCAAAATCGCTTTTTTATACTCTTCTTTATTTTTCAGCTTGCCTGCCCGATCAAGTGATTCAATGATTTCGTCGATAACATCCGTTTTTGAATCTGCATGCAGGTTCAGGATAATCGTATCGTTTGTTAATAAATCTGTAATCTTCATTTTTCTTCCCCCTTCAATGAATATCTAAATTATCTCATTGACATTTACTTCATTTATGAGCTCAGCAGCAAACTCTTTTGTAGTTAAATCTTCTGAAAAAGCAGTTGCACTTCCGGTTGCAACGCCCTGCTTAAAGGCTTTTTTAAAATCGCCATGCTGTTTAAATCCTGCAATAAAGCCGGCAACAACTGAATCTCCTGCACCCACTGAATTCTTTACTTCTCCAGATGGTACATTGGCAAAAAAAGCTCCATGCCGATTAATGAAAATGGCTCCTTTTTCAGCCATTGAAACAATCACATTCTGCACGCCCTCTTCAAGCAGCTTCTTCCCATAATGAACAGCTTCTTGGGCGCTGCTGACCTTTGTATCGAATAGCTCCCCTAATTCATGATGGTTCGGCTTAATCAGGAACGGCTTGCTTGAGAATGTGCTTCTTAAAGCATCGCCTGAAGCATCAATGACAACGTTCACACCATTTTTCAAGCATGTATCAGCTATTTCTTTGTAAAAGGTTTCATCAAGAGCGGATGGAATACTTCCAGCTAAAACGAGGACATCCTCAGCCTGCATTTCACCGATTTTCCCCAGCAGCTCAAGCTTCTGTTCAGCAGTAATCCCAGGGCCTTGTCCATTAATTTCTGTCTCTTTAACAGATTTTAGCTTGACGTTAATTCTCGTTTGATCTGAAACACTGATAAAATCATGTGTAATTCCTTCTGATGAGAGAAACTCTTTAATGAATTGGCCTGTAAATCCGCCTGCAAAGCCAAGTGCTGTACTTTCTGTTCCAAGCCGCTTCAGAACTCTTGAAACATTGATTCCTTTCCCGCCCGGAAAAACGCTTGCGCTATCCGTGCGATTAAGGTGCCCTTCTTTAAAATCGTTTACCTTCACGACATAATCGATGGAAGGGTTCAGCGTACATGTATAAATCATGCTGTCACAACCTTTATCTCTGTCTTTTCTTTAAAAT
Source organism: Metabacillus dongyingensis (assembly GCF_019933155.2). NCBI lineage: Bacteria > Bacillati > Bacillota > Bacilli > Caryophanales > Bacillaceae > Metabacillus > Metabacillus dongyingensis. Next base: position 4,203,178 of record NZ_CP082944.1, read on the forward strand.
CATATGCTGTGTCTTCATCCAGTTCGTTCGTAATTACCGCTGCTTCGTACAGGCCGGCAATTTTAGAGAACGAAATTTCATTGAATTTCGTATCATCTGCAAGGATATATGCTTCTTGAGACAGGGTGATGGCAAGCCTCTTGATTGCGGCTTCCTCCGGATCCGGTGTAGTATAGCCTGCTTCCGGATGAATACCGTTCACACCCATAAAACATTTATCAAATCTGTATGCATTTATTCCTGACTGTGCTGCACTGCCTACAAGCGCTCTTGTTTTCGGCTTTACAATGCCTCCAATCAGGTAGGTTGGGATCTGATTTTCAAGCAGCATTTCGAGATGTGAAACGCCATTTGTCACGACTGTTATTTCTTTGTCCTTTAAATATGGAATCATCTGCATGGTTGTTGTACCTGCGTCAATATATATGCTGTCTCCGTTTTTCACAAGGTCTGCTGCAAACTTAGCAATTCGTTCTTTTTCTGCGGCATTTTGTGAGGACTTTTCGATGACACTGAGCTCTTCTCCCTTTTGATGAAAAAGAGAAGCTCCGCCATGAACACGTTTTAGTTTTTTCTCTTTTTGAAGCTGGCTTAAATCTCTTCGAATGGTTGATTCTGAAGAAGAAGTAGCATCAACTAATTCCTGAATCGTTGCGACCTGCTTTTCACCCAATACCTTAATAATAATCCTGTGCCGTTCTGGTGTAATCATTCAGTCACCTCCAGCTAATCGTTCAAATTGCCTAAAAACTTACCATGAATTCATTCTAACGTAAGCCTTTTCATAAATCAACCAAAAACTTTCAAAAACAATCATTACTAATCAAATAATCTATCATTCAACCAAAAACAATCAAAACAAAGTCAGAATCAGCATGTGAGAACCGCTATGATTTTGAATTTATGGGAAATTGATATTCTAATATTTTCCTTTATGGAAGATATCCTTTCTTTAGTCCAATAAACTCCTTTTAATAGCAAAAAAAAGACCATCTGATCAAATATCAGACAGTCTCATTCAATCTTATATCATTCAGCTTTAATTGCTGAACTGCAAATTCCCTGTACATTGGATGCGTTTCAAGCAGTTCAGCATGTGTGCCTGTTCCAGTAACTCTTCCTTTATCTAAAAAGATAATCTGATCAGCATCAATGACCGTGGACAGCCTGTGAGCGATGACGATCGTTGTTCGTCCTGCCATTAAGTTGCCCAGTGCTTTTTGAACAACAATTTCAGAATGGCTGTCAAGGCTTGAGGTTGCTTCATCGAGAAGGAGAATTTTAGGATCCCTGATCAGTGCTCTGGCAATGCCGATGCGCTGACGCTGCCCCCCTGAGAGTTTAACACCCCGTTCTCCTACTTGAGTATGATAGCCGTCAGGATATTCTTCAATGAACTGATCCGCATAGGCCATCTTCGCTGCTTTGACTATTTCTGCATCCGTCACTTCCCGAGTTAATCCATAACAGATATTTTCTTTAATAGTACCTGAGGTAATTGGGCTTTCCTGAGAGACGTAGCCAATTTGCTCCCTCCACGAAGCAAGGGTAAAGCTGTCTATTTGTTCATCCCCCAGATATATAGCTCCCCCTGTCGGCAAGTAGTAACGTTCAACTAATGAGAACAGCGTTGTTTTTCCGCTTCCGCTCGGTCCGACAATAGCCGTGGTCTGACCTGGCTTAATCTCAAGAGTAATCTTGTTTAAAATTTGTTCTTCTTTTTTGTAGGCAAATTCAATCTCTTTAAAGCGGATCGATTGGTGAATATGCTCTACTTCTTTGCCTGAGTGAAGGTCTTCCTCATCTTCTTCAAGAATTTCAATGATCCGCTCCGATGCACCCATTGCTTTTTGCAGCTGTGTGAAAAAAGCCGTAAATTGAGTCATTGGAATGACAATCTGAAAGAGATAAAGAATAAAAGCAACTAAATCTCCTGAGGACAAAACTCCGGCTTGAACTCTTAAGCCTCCGTAGCCAAGGATCACTACGAGCAGCGACATAATCACAAGTGAGATTAACGGGCCAATCCATGCATGAATTTTTGCTTCAGCCAGACCAAATTGAAAAAGGCGGCCAACTCCGCTTTTCCCTGAACTGTACTCTCTATGTTCCGCATTGGAGGATTTCACCAATCGGACATGAGATAATACTTCACTTAATAACGCTGTAAAACCCGCCGTTTCATCCTGAAGACCTTTAGAGACTTTGTACATTTTTCTTCCCAGCGGAAGCAGTATCAGAATGGAGAGAGGAATTAATGCAAGCATGATTATCGTCATTTGCCAGTCCAGATAAAGGAGAATGCCGAATGATCCTATAATGGCAATAATACCTGTAAAGAAGTTTGTTATATGATCTGTAATTAACCCTTTTAAGATGGCTGTATCATTTGTCATCCGGCTGATCATTTCACCGGTTTTATGGTCGTCGTAAAATCGGACGGGAAGGTGGATATGCTTCTTCCAAAGTCTTTCCCTTAACCTTGCAACGACATGCTGTCCGACATGATTGAGCAGGTAAATTGAAACCCCGCTTGTAATGGCCTGTGCTATGAATGCTGATATCAGCAGAAAAATATGTACACTTCCAAAATTATCAAAGCTGAAATCATCAATTAAATTCTTAGTGAATAATGGGATGACCAGACCGACAACTGTGGATAAAACGCTGAGCGTACCTGCAATCGCCATTCTTTTTTTTGATGGCTTTGTCTTTCGTATCAGCTGAAAGAATTCCCCCCAGCTGCTACCTGTCACTTGTAAACTCATCTCATTTTGTCTCCTATCTTGCGTGCTATCCTTTATTATACATTTCCTTTCAGAAAAAGGTTAATTTCCCGCATTTATTTCCATAAAAAAGGAAAAGATAAGTTGCATAACTATAGAAAGCAGCAGGAGAAAAGATGGATAATTATTCAGGCGCCAATCAGTACAGACGGTATAAAGCTCATCTAAGCATGTTTGGAACGACACAATTTCATTTGAGAAACCCGTACATAATTGCATGGTGGTCTGCAGCCTTTCCGGGATTTGGACATCTGCTCCTGTCAAAATATTTAAGGGGCCTGATCTTATTTGTCTGGGAAGTATTTATTAACATGCAATCTCATTTAAACATCGCCATGGTTTACTCTTTTTGCGGAGAAATCGACAAGGCACGGGATGCACTTGATTACCGCTGGACTCTTCTTTATATTCCTGTTTACATCTTTGCAATCTGGGACAGTTACCGGACTACGATTGATTCTAATCATGTTTTTCTGCTTGCTGAACGGGAAAATGCCCCCATCAATACGTTCTCAATAGGGGCCTTGGAAATCAATTATTTAGACAAACGAAACCCCAGAATGGCGGTCATTTGGTCTTTTCTGATGCCGGGAACAGGACAGCTTTATAATCACCGAATCATTACTGGTTTCTTCGCATTGATATGGACGGTTGTTTTTGTATATTATTCTAAGTGTCTGCTTGCCGTTCATTTTTTATTTTTGGGGCAAGTACAGCATGCTACTGATATTCTGAATCCTTCATGGCTGATGTTTGTGCCTTCTGTGTACGGTTTTGCAGTCTATGACGCTTATATTAATACGGTTGAGAACAATAAACTTTTTATTAAAGAGCAGAGAAATTTCCTTGTGAAAAATTATCAGCAATACCGGGTTAAATTTCCTGAAAGAGTTTGAGAGGCGATATCCATTGCAAGTTTTTGCTACGTTTGATCACTGCACTTATCTAGAACTGGCCATTTCTCAGATGGAACAAGAAGGAATTCCTAAAGAGAAGATACTGGCCGTCTCATTAAATACTACAGATGATTCAATGAAACTGATGGATTCGATTCATCACTCTGATGGAGTCAGTCTGTTTGATACTGGCGCAGCACTCGCCACTGCTTTTGCTGTAATAGGCGTAAGCATTGGGTTCCGTTTAGCGTGGGGGCCGGTTTATTGGGGCTTGATCGGAGCTTGCAGCGGACTCTTACTTGGATTTCTTCTCAATTTTTTCTACTATTGTGTGATTAAAAAGAAAAAATTAAAGCCTTTTTCTAAAAAGAAAGAAACAGAAGTTGTTATAGTGATTGAATGTCATGAGGATTTTCATAGAAGAATACAGCAAGTTCTTTTGGATAACTATGCCATCGCAATCGGGTTTGTAAAATAAAAAGCAGTTAGACTGAAGTTTTTCAGTTGCTAACTGCTTTTTTTTATTAAGCTTCCAGCTCCAATTGTGATGAGCCGCTATTATTATACGTATCTGTATCTAATTCTTTTGTCACTTTTCCAGTTAACACTCCAGCTGTCATGCTGCCGCTGACATTCAATGCCGTACGGCCCATATCAATAAGAGGTTCAACTGATATAAGCAGACCTGCCAATGCAATTGGCATATTCATGGTTGAGAGGACAAGGATTGCCGCAAATGTAGCCCCTCCGCCGACACCGGCAACTCCAAATGAACTGATGGCAACCACCGCAATTAATGTAAAAATGAAAGAAGGACTTAAAGGATCGATGCCGACAGTCGGTGCAATCATAACTGCAAGCATTGCGGGATAGATGCCTGCGCAGCCATTTTGTCCGATGCTAAGACCGAAAGATCCTGCAAAGTTTGCGATTCCTTCTGGCACACCGAGTTTCTTAGTTTGTGTGCTGATATTCAAAGGAAGCGTTCCTGCGCTCGTACGTGAAGTAAAGGCAAACGTCAATACAGGAAGGACTTTTCTAACATATGTGATTGGGTTAAGACCAGCAAGTGTTAGCAGCAGCAAGTGAATGATAAACATAATAAGCAGCGCAACGTAAGAAGCGAGAACAAATTTCCCAAGTTTTAAGATAGAATCAAGATCACTTGAAGCCACCGTTTTTGTCATGATGGCAAGCACGCCGTATGGAGTAAGTCGAAGAATGAGCGTGACGACCCTCATAATGATTGCGTAAAATGCATCCACAATGTTTGCAAATAACTCTGCATGCTGAGGTTCTTTCCGTTTAACACCCAAGAATGCCAGACCTAAGATTGCAGCAAAAATGACAACCGCAATCGTTGATGTCGGACGTGCTCCAGTAAAATCAAGAAATGGATTACCAGGCAGTAATTCAAGGATTTTTTGAGGGAATGTCTGATCCTGAATCTCTGTGTAAGTTGCATCAAGAGCTTCTCCTCTTGCTGTTTCTGCCTCACCCTGCTCAATTTGGACAGCTTCTAAATTAAAGCCAAGAGAAGTGCCAATGCCAATTGCAGCAGAAATTGCAGTCGTCCCAACAAGAATTCCTAAAATAAGAACACTGATTTTACCGATGTTATTTGACAATTTCATCTTCGTAAATGCTGCCAGAATCGAAATGAAAACAAGCGGCATTACGATCATTTGAAGAAGCTTCACATAGCCGCTTCCAACGATATTAAACCAGCCAATCGATTCAAGCAGTACTTCATTTTCCGGTCCATAAATAAATTGAAATGCAAACCCGAGAACAATACCTAAACCGAGTGCAGCAAATACACGTTTTGAAAACGATACATGTTTTTTCTGCATGAAAAATAATAAAAAGATAAGACCAAGAAGCACGGCTATATTAATAATAACTAAAATAGATGACACTTTTTCTCCCCCTAACATTTTCCTTTATTATTAAAAAAATATAATGCAATTATTCCAATCAGTCAAGTAGGAATTACTGACACAGATGACTTTCTTCATCATACGTTGTTCCTCAAGGAAATATTCATCAGGGGTTCCAACTCACAGTGTGCCCTCATAAATTATTAAATCAGCTTCATATTGGGAGGCGAATGATTGCTGTGATTAAAATACAGAATGCTTATCAAAGCAATAATATATTAAATACATCCATATTAACCGGCGAGCAAAAAGAGATCCTGGATTTAATGGTAAAGTATGAAGAAGTTTATTCCTATGAACATTTTAATCAGCTAAAATTCGAATTGGACCTAAGAATTGAAATTGTAAAAGCGGCAACAGCTTTGTATCAAAGCGGCGTAAAGTTCACCACCTTTGAAAATTCCCGCTGCAACCCGGCACTGTGGAATCTGACAAGGCAAGGGGCGATTGTCATAAAGCCGGGAGTTCTGCCGTCAGAAGGGATCCGGGATCTTTATGCAAACGGAAAGCTTTATGCCTTTGAGTGCGCGACCGCCATTGTGGCCGTCTTTTACAAAGCGGTGCTTGAGATCATTGAAGAGCGTCATTTCAATCGGCTATTTGCCGGAATGATTCTCTATGACTGGCATTACGATGATGATCTGGGCGTTTTTACAAGAAGGGGAAATGATTATTTACCGGGGGACTGTGTATATTTTAAAAACCCGGATTTCGATCCTGAAAAGCCTCAGTGGCGCGGAGAAAATGCAATCGATATGGGATATGATCTCTATTACGGCCATGGAATTGGAATAAAAGATGCAGAAGGAATTATCGCTTCATTGAATAAATACCGGAAAGAGGGAGCTGTTCAGACTGCATATCTGCTTTCACAGGTTACAAGGCTGGATTACAGATATTTATATGTTTACAGAAAGGCAGGCAGAGAAATCCAGGGAACTTTCCCGCTCGCTGATGATCAGAAAATCATTTCTAAGATCGGCTCGGCTGTTTATCTAAAATAACAGACAAAAGCTGCCTATTATTTAGGCAGCCGCAGCTGGTTCTTATCAAAATATTTGCGCTGCAAGTAGTATTGTTCGCGTCCGAGGTACTGATTGACAATCAGCTCCATCTTGCCAAGGTCATCTCTGGTAACGAGCGGATCGAGCTCACTCCACTTTACAACTCTAATAAAATAGTATTCTTTAATGGGAGTGAAAACAACGGGTGAATTCGGCCACTTATCAAACCAAAATTCAATTCTGCCGTGTTTCCTATAAGAATAATGAATGATTTTCATTTTCCATCACCTACAAGTAGATTACACGTTCCGATCCAAAAAGAAAAGAAACAATCGGTTTTCTTTTTTTCCTGACAAGCCTTATTTAAACGTTCTTAAAATCGCTCTTACAGGACTTCCATCTCCATCTACAATCGGCAGCGGCAAAGCAATTAACTCATAATCTCCCTGTTCGGCTGCGCTTAAATCAAGCCCCTCTAAAATGAAAATTGAATGCTCCAAAAATGAATGATGGGCAGGAAGCTCTTTGCTTTTCATAAAATCAACAGAAGGAACATCCACACCTATCAGCTTGACTCCGATCTCTTTCAAGTAAGCAGCTGCATCAGGGTGAAAATAGGAGAACTTTTCCGGAAACCTTAACGGATCATCCCACGAATCTGTTCGGATCAACAGCCTTTCTGTTTCAGAAAGATCTGCTTTTTTCAGCTCGTGCGCTGTAATCACTTCAACATCCTGAAGGTGTATCACTTTTGCTTTTCCGCAGTAGATTGATAGATCGAGCTCATGCACTTTTTTCCCCTCTGAGTCAACATGAAAGGGTGCATCTATATGCGTACCGGTATGGGTGCTCATTTCAAGTTTGCCTACATTAACGGATCCGCTTGCTTCTTTTGTCCACATTAATTCAAAGTCAAATGGCGTATCGCCTGGCCACGTTGGCGTGCTTTTTTGAATAGGTCTTGAAATATCAATAATCATTATGCGATCACCTCACGCTTATTTTCATATTGTTCATATCTTTTTTCCCTCATAATGTCTTTTAGAAACTGTATTGTTTTCCAAAGTTCTTCATATGATGTATACAATGCAACTGGTGCCAGTCTGATAATGTTTGGCGATCGGTAATCCGGGATGACGCCAGCCTGCTTTAAGGCTTTGCAAATCCTTGCTGCTTCAGGGTGCTGGAGAGCTACGTGGCCCCCGCGTCTGTCATCTTCAGCAGGGTTGATGATGCGAAAAGCAAATCCTGAAAGCTCAGAATCAATTAAATCCATCATAATTCTTGTCATATTCAGCGACTTTTTGCGAATGGCTGAAAGAGTAGCTTCTTTAAAAAGCTGAAGAGACGCAGACAGAGGCGCTGTACTGAAAATATGGGGCGTTCCAATTTGATAGGCTCCGGCAGAGGCAGCAGGAGTAAAGCTGTGGTCCATATCAAATTGAGACTCTTTATTCGATCCAAACCATCCGCTTAAGCCCGGCATTTTCCCCAAGTGCTTTTCATGAACAAAGAGTCCTGCAGAAGCCCCGGGTCCTCCGTTTAAATACTTGTAATTGCACCAGTAGGCAAAATCAACTCCCCATTTGTGAAACTCATGCGGCACTGCCCCCACTGAATGGCACCCGTCAAACCCAATCAAAATCCCCCGGTCTCTTGCGGCTTTCGTCAGCTTTTCTATATTCAAAAGCTGTCCGCTCCGGTAAAGAACGGTAGGCAAAACAACTAATGCAATTTCATTTGTCATACAAGCAATGATATCGTCCTCTTCGAGGGTATGGCCATCCCTGCTTTTCGCCTTAACTAAATGAACATTCGGATCGAGCCCTCTTAAAGACAGCTGACTCTGCAGCGCATAAATATCAGATGGAAAATTCAGGTCATCTGCCAGAATCTTCGTACGCTTCTTCTCTGGATGAAAAAAGCTTGCAGCGAGCTGATGCAGATTGACTGTTGTTGATCCGGTCACAACTACCTCATCAGACTTCGCCCCTATTAAAAATGCAGATTGCTCGCCAAGCGTTTCTGATAAGGTGTACCAAGGCTTTTCTCCTTGAGTCCAGCCGTCAATCCCATACTCCTTCCAGGCATCAAGCATGGATATCAATGCGGCCTCTGCCCTTTTTGAAGGCAGTCCAAGGGAATTTCCATCTAAATAAATCACATCTTTTTTCAGATAAAACTCATTTCGAAAATGGGCAAGTTCATCTTTCTCATCAAGGGCTGCCGCCTTTTTAAGATCCATTTGCATTCAATCCCTTCCAGCTGGAATCTGTAACAGCATTCACTTGTCCAATTAATCTTTCTAAAATCTCTTTGGCAGTCAGAGATTCTGTAATCATTCTTAAACCCTGTCCTGCCCACAATGACATGTTTTCCGAATTGAGCTCTTGTGCAGCATGACTGCGCAAACTTTTTGTCATTTCATTTTGTACAGGATAAGGTAAAATGCTGTTTTCAAATGGTTTCATCTTTTGAATAAAGTCATTTTTAATTCCACGGGCATATTTGCCGGAAAAGGCTCTTGTCAAAACGGTCTCATCTTCGTTGCTGCTTAATACCTTTGCTTTGTAAGCAGAAGGGGCTCCGCTTTCTGTACATGGAATAAAAACACTTCCCAGCTGAACTGCATCTGCACCAAGGATCAGCGCTGCTGCTATTCCTCTTGCATCTGCAATTCCCCCGGCTGCAATAATAGGAAGGCTTAGAGCGTCTGCTGCTTGAGGTACAAGAGCCATTGTGCCAATGCAAGAATCAGCGGAGCTTTTAAATGTACCTCGGTGTCCTCCTGCTTCGCTTCCCTGCATAACGATAACGTCTGCACCCCGCTCTTCGAACAAAAGAGCCTCCTCCACTGTTGTAGCTGTGCCCATCACAATCCGGCCTGCCCGTTTAAGCTCCCTGACTGCTTCTATTGAAGGAAGACCAAAAGTAAAAGAACAGATCGGCACATCATTTTGAAGAACGGCCTCAAGCTGCTTCTCATAATTTAATTGACTCTTTTCATATGTGAATGAAATATCCTCCGCCGGCATATTGAATTTTTCAAGGACACCCTTCATCGCCAAAATATCATCTTTGCTGATCCCTGCTTCTTTTTCAGGGACGAAAAGATTCACATTAAAGGGTTTGCCTGTTAAACCTTTTATTTCTTTTATTTGCTGATCAAGCTGAAGGGACGTTAAATACCCTGCACCGACTGATCCCAATGCTCCGGCCTCACTGACTGCGCTGACCAGCTTCGGGACAGTAATTCCTCCTGCCATCGGTGCTTGAACAATTGGGTATTCAATCTTAAGCAGCCTGCTTATAGAGGTATGATTCCATGTCATTCAGTTTTCCTCCCATCTCTGAAGAATGCTGTATATCTTCTTCTACATGCCGGCCGCTGTTCCCTGCCATACTAAAAGGAATACCCGCATAGAAGCAAATATCGAGTTCATTTTTGCTGATTATGCTAAAATGGTAAAAAATAGATTAGGATAGATTGGAGTTGTCTTAGTTGGAAGAGTTATGCCCGCTTTGCAATCCCGAAATGATAGAAGATCAAAAAGCCGTTCTGTCCAATGAACATTGCCTCTTTTTGCAAATGCCTCAAAAAGTACTGAAAGGCTCGGGCTTAATCGTTCCAAGAGAGCACAGGCCAACCGTTTTCGATTTAACAGAAGAAGAGTGGCACGCAACTTTCAGCCTGCTGAAGGAAGTGAAGAAATGGCTCGATGATATGGATCAGCCTGATGGCTATACGATAGGATGGAATTCAGGAGAAACAGGCGGACAGCATATTTTTCACGCTCACCTGCATGTTATTCCCCGTTTCCAAGACGAGCCTTATGCAGGACGCGGCATTCGCTCCTGGCTGAAGGATATAGACAATATGAGGCCCTCTATCATAGATTAAGAAATGCCCTTATAGGGTAAAAAATAAAAAAGAGAAGAAATAGAAAGGAGTTTTTACCCGATGACGATTGTTTATATAAGCATCGCGCTAGTAGTTTGTGCACTAATTTATTTAGGAACCTCTGCTTTTAGAACGTTTAAAAAAGCAAAGCCTGCATTGCAGGATCTTCAAGAAACGGCTAACCGCATCCAAAAGCAAACAGAGGGCATACAAACCGAAACAACCAAGCTAACTGCAACACAGGAGAAAATCATGTCAGATGTGGAATACAAAAAACAGACAGTCCAGACAACAATTGAGATCGCCAAAGAAACACCTGAAACATTAAAAAGCTTTAAAGAATTTTTGCCGGCTAAAAAAAATGAACGGTTTACTCATAAGGTACGGGGATAAAAAGAAGGCGGCTCGTCTGAATGAGCCGCCTTCTTTTTATGATTTTCCAGGAGCAGGTTCTACTGCTTTCTCCACCAAGTTTCTCCGATTTTCATGACCTTAAGCAGCTCTTTATCAAGCGAAAGTCTTTCCCATTCTGAATACAGGCGCCCGAGGGCTTCGGGTCCTGTATCATCTGCCAGTCTGTATGCGCCATAATGCATGGGGATAAATGGACCTTTCGAATTTAAATCAAGAAACGCCTGAATCGCGTCTTCCGGATTTATGTGGGAAACCTTCATAAACCACTCCGGCTCATAGGCTCCAATCGGCATTAGGACTGCATCGATATCGTATCTGCTCCCAATCTCTTTAAATCCTCTGAAATAACCTGTATCACCAACGAAATATACTGTGTAGGGCGTGACAGTATCCTCTATCAACCACCCTCCCCAATGAGAAGAGTTGGTATCCCAAAGAGTTCTCCTTGTCCAATGCTGAGCAGGAACGAAGGATAGCTTTCCGCCATATACTTCAAATGAATCCCACCAATTTGCTTCTATTACCTGCTTATATCCTCTTCTTTTAAAAGCAGGTTTCAAGCCTTCCGGCACATAATATACCGGATTTCCTTTTAATTGTTTAATGCTCGCAAAATCAAGGTGGTCATAATGTCCATGCGAGATTAGAACAAAATCGATCTCAGGAAGATCCTGTATTTGAAGACCCGGCTTTGTAAGCCGTTTTTGAACACCCATTCTTTCTGCCCATACCGGATCAGTCAGGATATTTTTTTCATTTAGCTGTATCAGAAAAGTAGAATGGCCGATCCAGGTGATGCTCATATCTGATCGATTGTTTTTTAATTCAGCTTCAACTGTTTTTTCTGTTCGTTCAATCGATAGAGAAAGATCCTTTTGCTTGCTCCTTCTTTCTTTCATCCACTTTCTCAAATCAGAAAAGTTCTTCGTATTTTGAACATCGTCAAGATTTTGATACTTTTTCACAATGAAGACTGAACCTTTACATAAAAAGTACGTTCTCTAGGACCGTCAAACTCACAAAAGTAAATTCCCTGCCACGTGCCGAGAACAAGCTGTCCGTCTGATACAATAATATGCTGTGATGCACCCACTGTGCTCGCTTTCATGTGAGCAGCAGTATTTCCTTCATCATGCCGATCTTTCTCATGGTGCCATGGATAGATTTCATCAAAACGTCTGATCATGTCTTTTTTTACGTCTGGATCAGCATTTTCATTAATTGTAATGCCTGCTGTAGTATGCGGGCAGTAAATAAGGACAGTTCCTTCTTTTATGGAAGCTTCTCTCACTAGTTTTTCAACACTTGAAGTCACATCTGCCATCTCGTCGCGAGAGTTTGTTTTTATAGTAAACCTTTTCAGCATTATGCGAGTCCCTCCTTATTCCCTTTGGTTGCATTGTATCATTAAGCAGCCTAATCCGGCACGTTGGAGCTGCCAGCAAGCTTTGAGCTGCTCACTTTAAAATTCATCTCCTCTTTCCCGCTTATATGCTTACTTAATAGAATTTATCCACTTAATAAAAAAACCCAAAAAGGCATTTATCCTTCTTGGGAGTTATGTGATTTTAGAGAACGTAAACTCTTGTTTCAAATGGTTTCAATGTAAATGAAGTAGTGTGCTTATGTTCAGCAACTTCGTAGTTTTGAAGAATCAGCTGTTCTTTAGATAACGGCAGCTTGCTGTACTGGTAAAAAGCCGTTTTGTTGCTGATGTTTGAGATAACCAGTGCTGTTCTGCCTTCAAAAGTTCTTGTGTAAGCATAGATTTGCTTATCCTCTGGAAGAATCAAATCATATGATCCATAAACGAAAACCAGATGCTCTTTACGCAGGTCAATCATCTTTTTATAAAAATGATAGACCGAGTTCTCATCTTTTAACTGCTTTTCAACGTTAATTTTTTTATAGTTATCATTCGCTCCAAACCACGGTGTGCCAGCAGAGAAGCCTCCATTTTTCTCTTCATTCCATTGCATTGGTGTACGGGAATTATCACGGCCCTTATGCCAGATAATTTCCATGATCTCATCATGTGAACGTCCTTTTGCCGTTTCAATGCGGTAAAGGTTTTTCATGGCTACATCATCATAATCATCAATCGACGGGAAATGAACATTTGTCATTCCAAGCTCCTGTCCCTGATAAATAAATGGTGTACCCTGCATTAAGAAGTACATGGCTGCTAATGCTTTTGCACTTTCTGTCAAAAATTCCTTATCGTTTCCCCAGGTTGATACAGAGCGGGCCTGGTCGTGATTTTCAAGAAATAATGCATTCCAGCCGGAACCGTCCAGCCCTTTTTGCCATTTTGTTAATGTTTCTTTTAACTTAATGAGGTCGACTGTTCCTTCTGTGCCATTATCCCATAATCCGAGATGCTCGAATTGGAAGATCATGTTGAAGATTCCATTTGTATCGCCAACCCAGTCTTCTGCCTGCTCAAGCTTAACGCCATTCGCTTCTCCGACTGTCATGATATCATAACGTGCAAACGTTTGCGCTTTCAGCTCGCTTAGGTGCTCCATAATGCCTTCTACATTCATGTGGTAATCAAAAGAGGAAACGAAATCAAGTCCATTCGGATTAGGAAGATCAGGGAAGCCGTCTTTTTTGTTAATATGGGAAATTGCATCTACACGGAAGCCGTCTATTCCTTTATCAAGCCACCAGTTAATCATATCGTAAACTGATTGCCTCATTTCTTGGTTTTTCCAGTTTAAATCAGGCTGTTTTGTTGCGAATACGTGCATGTAATATTGATTTGTTGCTTCGTCAAGCTCCCAGGCAGAACCGCTGAAAATACTTTCCCAGTTGTTTGGCTCTTTGCCATTTTTGCCGTCGCGCCAGATGTACCAGTCACGTTTGTCGTTCTCTTTTGAAGATCGTGATTCGATAAACCAAGGATGCTCATCACTAGTATGATTCACTACCAGATCAAGAATCAGCTTCATGTCTCTCTTGTGCACTTCAGAGAGAAGGTCATCAAAGTCCTCCATTGTACCGAAGTCTGCCATAATGTCTTGATAATCGCTAATGTCGTAGCCGTTATCAGCATTAGGCGATGTGAAAATCGGGCAAATCCAGATTACATCAATGCCGAAATCTTTTAAGTAATCTAATTTAGAAATAATCCCGCGGATATCGCCAATTCCGTCACCGTTGGAATCCATAAAGCTTCTAGGATATATTTGGTATGCAACCGCTTCTTTCCACCAAATCTTTTTCAACTTAAACACTCCTTTATATCAACCTTAACGTCAAGTAAGACGAATGAAAAATAGGAATAAAATATTAAAAAGCAAAGTATTCGCTTACATTTATTAAAAGTTGTCATTACTAAAAAATATTATACTCTAATTATGTTAAAGATTGAACAATTTCTGTTGAATTCCTTCTAATTGTATTTATAGAAAAAAGAAGAAGGTATCTGCACTGGATACCTTCCTAAATTATGCAATTCTGGAATCAGGCTCAGCTGATTTCTTCTTCAGCCAGTCTTTTCCTTCCACTAATCTCGAAATCATCATGCTGCTGACATTGTCACCGGTTGCATTGAGCATCGTTGCAGGCGGATCAATAATCGTGGAGATTGCCGCAATGATAGGCAAGGCTTCCGGAGGAAATCCGTAAAGCGTCAAAATCAGCATCTCACCAATCATTCCGCCGCTTGGAATAGCTCCCATTACAGTCCCAACGAGAATGGCAACGAGGACAACACTCGTCAATGTGCCCAATCCTGAGAAGTTCATTTCAAAGATTCCAAAAAGGAAGGCAATCTTCAGCACACCGCCAAGGACAGATCCATTTTTGTGAAGAGCAGCGCCCAAAGGTACAGTTGTCTCGCGAATATCAGCGCTGATACCCATTTTCCGTGTCGCTTCAAGGTTCACGGGAATTGCAGCTGCACTGCTGCAGGTAGCAAGTGCAGTCACGGTTGGAGAAAGCATGTTTTTCCAGAAAACAGCTACAGCCTTCTTTTTGCCTGACATGAATGCGTAAAATGTAAATGATAAATGCTGAGACGTAATACATGACACCCGCTTTAAAATAAGTACCTAAAAACATCGGACCGTATTCTCCGACTAAAGTGGCGAAATAAGCACCAAGTCCGATCGGAGCATAATACATAATTAATGAAACCAGCTTCATCAAAACTTCTGATCCAAAAGAAAGAAAGCTTGCAAACGGTTTCCCTTTTGACTCTTTTTGGGATGATGTTCTGCGATGGAGTTGGACAATACTGAAATACTGGAAACACATAATTTTTATGGCGGATAGATTGCAGCCTGATTTCAAGATAGTTCCAGCCCTCAAGAAGAGAAATTCTGTGTTTCGCTGGGGGATTAAAATCAGATTGGTCTAGTCAGCAAAAAACAGGCAATCATTCAAGATTACCTGCTGCTGTTTCCATCTTTTTTTTAGCTTCAAGCGTTCTGATATGATGCCCTTCCATATCGGTTACAGTAAACTCGTAGCCGTCAGACATGATTTTGTCTCCTTTTTTCACATCGATTTTCTCTGTGAGCACCCAGCCCCCAATTGTGTCGACATCTTCTGAATCAATCTCGAGCTGAAGGAGATCATTTACTTCTTCAATAAGTGCTTTGCCG
Organism: Metabacillus dongyingensis; assembly: GCF_019933155.2. Taxonomy (NCBI): domain Bacteria; kingdom Bacillati; phylum Bacillota; class Bacilli; order Caryophanales; family Bacillaceae; genus Metabacillus; species Metabacillus dongyingensis. Next base: position 4,218,732 of record NZ_CP082944.1, read on the forward strand.
TCAAAAATGTAATGAAAATCGCTTTTCTTTTGAACATTAGGCAGTTCGTCCACATCAAACTCATCGCGGATTTCTCCGACAATTTCTTCAAGAATGTCCTCTACTGTTACAAGTCCGGCTGTACCGCCATATTCATCTACCAGGATTGCCATGTGGATCCGGTCTGTCTGCATTCTCAGCAATAAATCCTGAATGTGAATCGTTTCGATCACCTTGATTACGGGACGTATATAATTTTTAAGCAGAACACCATCTTTTGACATGTAAAGGGCATCTAAAATTTCTTTAATATTGATTAGACCAACAATGTTATCTTTATCTTCATGTTCGAGCGGATATCTTGTATATCTTTCGCTTCTCATGATCTCCAGATTTTCTTCGAAAGAATCTTCAAGGGATACCGTAGTCATCTCTGTTCTTGGAACCATAATTTCTTTGGCAATTCGATTGTCAAATTCAAAAATCTTATTGACGTATTTATATTCTGACTGATTGATTTCCCCGCTTTTTAAGCTTTCAGACAGAATAATCCGCAGCTCTTCTTCTGTATGGGCAACTTCATGCTCGGATGCTGCATGCAGGCCGAAGAGCCTGACAATAAATAAAGCAGAACCATTCAGCGTTTTTATAAAGGGATACATGATTTTATAGAAGAAAATGAGCGGACGGGACAGCGTCATAGTCACCCACTCGGCTTTTTGAATGGCAAGAGTCTTTGGCGCAAGCTCTCCAATAACTACATGCAAGTAAGTAATGGCAATAAAAGCGAGCACAAATGATAAAATGCCGGAAAGAGATGGGTTTAATCCCCATGAATCAAATAGCGGATGAAGCAGATGTTCAATTGTCGGCTCTCCAAGCCAGCCCAGTCCAAGAGCTGTGATTGTAATTCCCAGCTGGCAGGCAGATAAATATTCATCAAGGCTTCCAGTCACTTTTTTTGCAGCAATGGCATTCTTATTTCCTTCTCCGACCAGCTGATCAATTCTGGAACTTCTCACCTTTACTATGGCAAATTCCGCAGCGACAAAAAAACCGGTTGCAGCAATTAACAGGGCTACCAATATCAAATTTGTGGCAATCAAGAGTTCCCTTACCCGTAATTCGGATAAGGTCACCTCCCTTCTATGGTGAAATCCATCTCGCTGAATTCTTGATATATAGTTTTTATTCTTTACTTAATAGATGGCATTTAACATCTCATTTATTTCCATATTCGCCTCAAACGAAAAAATTCTTGAATATAGCCCCATACAGATACTGGTGACATTAAGATTTGATACGTTAAGACAAATAAGAAAAAGCCGGCTGTATTTTTTCTGACTCTTAAATCAAGCTCCATGAAGACTTTTTTCTGGTAAGAGTAAATGCTGAAATAGCTGATTAAGGTAATCGGAAGAACAAATAAGGTCATCGGTCCTACGATCCAAAAGTAACCGAAAAAAGCGAGAATAAGTCCAGGAATCCAAAAAACTGTGTATGTAAAATCCAGGTATGGCATGATAAAGTTTATGCCCGTCAGAAATTTGGCGAACAGAACCGGCTGATGCCAAGGCTTCATTTCCTTTAAAGCTTCTATCATTCCCCTTGCCCATCTTGATCTCTGCTTTGCAAAATGACGAAATGTCGATGGAACTTCAGTAAATGCAACAGCAAGAGGCTCGAAGTATACCCTGTAATTGCGGTGAAGGAATCGCCATGTCAGCACGATATCCTCACCAATTGCTTCAGGCCATCCGCCGATTTCTTTAACTGCTTCTGTTTTATAAAGACTAAAAGCTCCTTGTGCAACAAGCGTTCCCTGATAAAGCCCCTGAAGTCTCTTAATGGCTGCAATTCCAAGGAAATAATCCCATTCCTGCATTTTGGTCAGTAAATTTTCGCGGCTGTTTCTGGCAAGAATCGTACCCGCGACGGCACATACATCTTCTGGTGAGCTGACCATTCTTGCCACAATGTGCCTAATGGCGCTTTTATGTAAAAGTGTATCTGCATCAAGTGTCAGAACAAATCCCGAATTTGTTTCACTGATTCCCCGGTTTAAAGCATGAAACTTTCCGGTTTCCTCCTCAAGCAATACGCGAATGTTCAATTTCAATTCAACACCCGCCTTTTTTGCTCTGGCAACCGTTTCATCTGTTGAACCATTATCAACCACAATCACTTGCATTTCGCCTTCATAATCCTGTTTAGAGATGTAATGAATCGTGGTCCCAATATTTCTTTCCTCATTTCTTGCAGCAATAATGACCGTAACCGGCACATCCGGGCTGATGATCTTAGGCCTCGGCTGTCTGTCAATCCACAGACTGCATACTAAAAATGCATTTAAATATCCCGGAATATACGCAATTCCGGCAATAATAAAAATGGCAAAAGGAAGCCCGATGATTTCTGCAAGCTCCCTGACCCACGGCAATGAAATCAGAATCGAGGCGCTCATCCAAAGGATTGCGGCTGTCTGACTGATCCAAAACTTATTTTTTACAGATACATATCTTTTTTTCATTAGTTATCAACCTCAGGTTATGCCTATTTTTTTTATCTTTTACAAAATAAAAAATAACATGCCGGAAGACAAACTTTAGAACTTTTACCGATTGCCGAAAAAATAGAGCAAGATTGCACATACTACAGAGGAATACGTATTGAACGGACATAAGGAAGTGAAACGATGAAATTGACTGAAGATGAAAAAAACGCACTCAGCGATGCGATTGATAAAATGAATGAAGGTCTTGATGTCTTTATCCAATTCTATAATGACGCAGAAGAGGATAAGCCTATAATTGAATTCTATGAGAAAACAATGTCAGCCATTGAAAAAGCTATAGGCGTCTATGGAAAAGAGGCTGTCACAGAGAAAATCAATTCTATTATCAGAGAGGTTCTTTCATTTCTTCCGAAAGATAAATAAGAGGTGAGTTTGGTGAAAACGAATAAACTATTAATTGATTGGCTGAAATGGCCCCTGTATTTCAGAATTGTTTTGATCGTTATGCTGATCGTGCTTCTTTTCGGTCAAATTATTTCTCTTATTGAACCTGAAGTCTTTCCAACCGTGTTTGATGGAATCTGGTGGGCGCTTGTCACCGTATCCACCGTAGGCTTCGGAGACTATGTGCCTGAAACTGTTGCGGGGCGCTCTGTTGGAATGGTGCTCATTTTAATCGGAGCAGGTTTTGTCACAACTTATTTCGCAACATTGTCAGCTGCAGCTTTTCAAAAACAGCATTCTTATCTAAAAGGGGATACTGCTTTTAAACATGACAATCATATTGTGATTATTGGATGGAATGAGAAAACGAGCGAACTGATTGAGACATTCCAGAAAATAAAACCATACAAAAACCTCGTACTAATTGATGATACGCTTGAGGAGTCTCCTCTTATTGAAAATCTTCATTTTATTAAAGGCAACCCGACAATAGACCGGACGTTAGTGAGAGCAAATGTCGAACACGCAGATGCAGCCATCATTACAGCCAACCAGCATAAAAATGAATCGGATGCAGATATGAACTCCATTCTCATTTTACTTGCTTTGAAAGGGATAAATCCTGATTTATATACAGTCATTGAGCTCGTAACGGGAATGCATGTGAATAACGCAAAGCGTGCCGGAGCAGATGAAATTATTAAATCGTATCAGCTGTCAAGTCATTTAATGATGAACAGTTACTTAGCAAAATACGGCTTATCCAGTATTTACTCTGAACTGAACGCTGCAAAAGGAAACTTTTTTAAAATCAAACCGATTCCAAAAGAATTAATTGGAGAAACTTTTCATGCGGCAAGCCACGCCCTGCTTGAAAAAGAGATGCTGTTAATCGGCATCAAAAAAGGAGATGAGACGAAGTTGAACCCGCCTATCTCCCAAATCCTGCAACAGGATGATCTTCTCATTCTGATTACTCATTAATCCAGCAGTACCGCTTCAAGTTCTTTCACTAAATCCTTGCCAATATCGATATACTTTTCAGGGAACTCAGCATCCTTATCCTGTGGTTCCTGAAATTGATCAAACGAAGCTTTCACATTTCCGATACGAACGTTATCATCAAGTCCAATTTGGTATTTATGTGAAAGCAGATATGGATTTGTCAGCTTAACGGTAGTATTTTGCGAGTCAAGCTGGCCATCCACTGCTGTAAATGGCACACGAAGAAACTGATAGCCTGCTTCATCGTCAATTTTGTAATCAAACGACCCATGATCATACTCCCAGCCTCCGCCAATTGAATAGCCAAGCGGCTTTAGCTGCTGTTCAAGATGGTAAAGTTTAAACGACTTTCCTTCAAGCTTTGACGGAATTTCAATCATAATTTCGACCTCCTTTTTTATTATGATTTACAACGTGGAGAGATTTTATAAAAAAAGCACAACGTATTGCGTTATAAAGCTTAATTAGAAATTCAAGGAAGTAAGAGAAGGGAAATCAAATTAAGAGAATGTGTTCAGCACTCTTTAAATAATCTCCCTATTTAGTTGAATAGCAAAGTACTCTTTCAGGGAACGCAAGCAAGCCGGGGAAAGGTTTCAATCTCCCCGGCTCCTGCTTTATTTTTTTCAAACATGTATAATTTTTATCAGCCTTTTACTGCTTGTTCTGGCATGCGTCCGATTGTTTAAGAACGAAAGTATGAAATTAGATATGAACATTTCTCAACAATACTTTATTACTGCACGCTTAGCCTGAAGATAAATTATATTATCTCACCCGAGATTATCCGAAAACTGTTCTTCTGAAATTACTCGTAACCCGTTTCTTTTTAGTAAAGCAGTTGTGACTCCATTTCCAACAATTTTCTTACCTATAAATTCACCATTGTAAATCATTGAACTCCCACAGGATGGGCTACCCTCTTTAAGAACAACAATTGTTGCATTAACCTCTTTTGCTTTATTAAAAGTTACATAAGCTCCTTTTATGTACTGTTCAGTTACGTCTCTTCCTGATTTCTCGACTACTTTGGCATTCCCATCCAGTACATCTTCCCCGTTGCCGCCTATTATCTCAGCAGGTTCTCTTGGTGTTGAAAAACCACCAAGCAATTCGGGACAAACGGTTATTGCCTTATTTTCTTCTATTAGTTTACTTATCTTGTTATCTAGACTATGCGTACCATTATACCTTACCTCTAACCCTGCTAAACAAGAACTCACTAATATCATTTCTTTCATATCCCCTCAAGCTAGTAGGACCTTCTTGTACAACCAAATGGTTCCAATTGTTCAAAAAAACAGCAATATTTTATGAAGTTATGCCAACCGGGGCAATTTAATTGATTGATTTACTATTAACTTTTGCTCCCTTTTATATCGTTAATTGCCTTTTCAAAACAAAGATTGACTGTTCTTTCGTTTGAACGAGTTCGATGCCTTGTATTAGCAGGTACAGTAAATATTTCACCTGGAGTTAATGAAACTGTTTCACCGTTTTCTAAGTCTATGAAAAGTTCACCTTCTAATACATAAAATAACTCGTCGCAATCCTCGTGTTTATGCCAGTGAAATTCTCCATTTATCACAGCTATTCTAAGAGCGTGGTCATTTACTTCACTTACAATAAAATTTGTGTAGTCCTTTTGGTCTTTTATTAATTCATTTAAGTTCATAACCTCTAATTGACCTTTTTTCATCAATCTTATACTCCTCGCAAATCTATTCTTTTTTAATGGACTAAATTCAGGCCATAGACTAAAAAAACATTATCTTTGTCAACTAAACGCGTCCGTTTCTCTAATTTCCATTTTAAAGAAACTGCACAAAGAAAAAATAGCCGAAGTATTTGTTACTTCTATCTGCCTACTTAGTCCCAAATTCGAACTCTGGGTATGCCTGCAGATCTTAGATAATCTAATAACTGACCAGTGTGGACAGATTCATGATAGGCCACACGCAGCAGCATATCTCCCAGACTTCTTATGTATCCAGATTCGGATCTGTCAATTTTTATGGTATCTAAATCTTCTTCAGAAAACGATTTAACTGTATCTATGAACTGTTTTCTATACAGGTCTGCAAACTCTAATTCTGCTTCTACTGATGTATAGGGAAGGTTTTCAAAGGGAGAATCAAAAGTAGAGAGGCTCCCTCTGTTTTTAATTGCCAAGTGATAGTAATGTTCACTTTCTAATACATGTCTAATCATTTCTAAACAAGTCATAGCTTTATCATCTGGTTTCCAATTAAGTTTTTCTGCGGGAATAGAAGTCCAAACCTTTATGCTTCTTCTTCTAACTTCATTAAAATTTAAGATAATCAAATCAATTGAGTTCATAATTTCCTCCTTTGAAAAGTATGTCTTAATTATACACGAATGAACGTTCGATATAGAGTATGAATGATGAACAATTATGAAAAATAAGGATAAAGAATATAAAGACAAGTTTGAGGAGTCTAAGAAAAAGGATTCAGTTTCTTTCGCGGAATATGGATTACTAGTGCAAATCCTTGCCAAACTACCGGCACCGGCACAATTAGAGATTAAGAAAAATTAGGACACAAGGATGTTACGGCCGAATAAACTATTTATTACCATTTTACAAAATATATGGAAGCCAGATCAATAAAAAAATTCTCGGAGTATATGGCCGGCTCAAACACATTTTAGCAAGGAATGTGGTCAGTCGCCCTTTTTATACCCCGAGAACTATGCAATTACCTTATAAAATACCACTTAGGAAAGTGGCGTAAACCCTTATTCCTCTAAGCGTTTCTCAAGCTTTGCTTTTACTTCTTCAAAACCTGGTTTCCCGAGTAAAGCAAACATGTTCACTTTGTAAGCTTCAACACCTGGCTGGTCAAATGGGTTGACGCCCAGCAGGTATCCGCTCATTGCACATGCTTTTTCGAAGAAATAAACAAGGTATCCGAATGTGTACTCGTTCATTTCCGGAAGATTCACGATTAAGTTCGGAACGCCACCGTCTGTATGAGCAAGCATTGTGCCCTGGAATGCTTTTTTATTAACGAAATCAACTGTTTCACCAGCTAAGTAGTTTAAGCCGTCCAAATCATTTTCTTCTGCTTCAATTGTTAATTCATGACGAGGCTTCTCTACGTTCAGCACGGTTTCAAATAAATCGCGGCGGCCTTCTTGAACGTATTGTCCCATTGAGTGAAGATCCGTTGAGAAGTTTGCTGAAGCAGGGAAAATGCCTTTTTGATCTTTTCCTTCACTTTCGCCAAACAGCTGTTTCCACCACTCTGAAAAGTATTGAAGACCCGGCTCATAGTTAATCAGCATTTCAATCGTTTTACCGCGGTTATATAAAGCATTTCGAACAGCAGCATATTGGTATGCAGCATTATCTTCCAGCTCAGAAGCTGCAAAATCTTCCATTGCTGCTGCCGCGCCTTTCATCATTTCCTCGATGTCAGCTCCTGCAGCAGCAATTGGCAATAAGCCAACAGCTGTTAAAACTGAGTAACGTCCTCCGACATCATCTGGAATAATGAATGATTCGTAGCCTTCTTCAGTTGCGAGTGTTTTTAATGCACCGCGGGCTTTGTCTGTTGTTGCGTAAATACGGGATTTAGCTTCAGCTTTGCCGTATTTTTCTTCAAGCAGCTTGCGGAAAATACGGAATGCAAGCGCAGGCTCAGTTGTTGTGCCTGATTTGGAAATAACATTGATAGAGAAATCTTTCCCATCAAGCAGATCCATTAAATCCTTCATATAGGTTGAGCTGATATTGTTGCCCACAAAAATAATCTGAGGTGTTTTGCGGTGTTCTTTAGAAAGAGCATTGTAGAAAGAATGATTCAGCATTTCAAGAGCAGCACGTGCCCCAAGGTATGAACCCCCAATTCCGACAACTAAAAGAACATCTGAATCAGATTTAATTTTTTCTGCACTTTTTTGAATGCGTGCAAATTCTTCTTTATCATACTCAGACGGAAGATCAACCCATCCTAAATAGTCGCTTCCCGCACCTGTTTTTTCATGAATTGAATGATGTGCCACTTTAACGAAATCGCGCAAATATGTAAGTTCGTGTTCACCAAAAAATGACAACGCTTTAGAATAATCAAAACGAACATGTGTCATTGCAGTTCCTCCATCGCATATAAAAATTTTTATCCTCTTTCACTTTAACGAAACTGAGATAGTAAATCAAGCGAGCCTCCGGATGTAAACGCGTTCATTCCAAAAATAAATAAAACACCCTGCCGAAACAGAGTGTTCTTCTATTATAGAGATGCTCTTAAAATCGCAAGTACGTCTTCTTTTTTGAGCTTTTTAAAGTTGCCGAATTCTCCGTTAGACATTGCTTTATCGGCAATCAGGTCAATCTTCTCGTTTGTGATGCTGTAATCAGCCAAGCGGCTTGGTGCGCCTAAGCTGCTCCAGAATTCACTTAGCTTATCAATGCCTTCTAATGCGATGTCACGATCTGATTTCCCTTCAGGATCAACATTGAATACTCGTACAGCAACTTGTTTGAAGCGGTCAACGTTCTCTTCCAGCGTATGTCTCATCCAGTTAGGGAATAGGATTGCGAGACCTCCTGCATGCGGAATGTCATACACAGCTGATACAGCATGCTCAATGTTATGAGTCGCCCAATCGCCGCGGTAACCCATTTGCAGAGATCCGTTTAATGCAATTGTGCCTGAATATAGGATTGTTTCGCGAAGCTCATAATTTTCTAAGTCATTCATCAGCTTAGGAGCTGTTTCAATTACTGTCTTTAAAGTAGCTTCACAGAAACGGTCCTGCAGCGGTGTGTTTTTCGTATGGTGGAAATATTGTTCAAACACATGCGACATCATGTCAACCATTCCATACACGGTTTGGTCCTTTGGAACTGTAAATGTGTTAACAGGATCTAAAATAGAGAATTTCGGGAATGTAAGAGGACTTCCCCATCCGTATTTCTCTTGTGTTTCCCAGTTAGTGATAACAGAACCTGCATTCATTTCAGATCCAGTTGCAGCTAATGTCAAAACTGTTCCAAACGGAAGAGCTTCTGTCGGCATATGTTTTTTGGTAACGATATCCCAAGCATCTCCGTCATACTTTGCTCCTGCAGCGATTGCCTTTGTACAGTCAATTACACTTCCTCCGCCTACAGCTAAAAGGAAGTCAATATTTTCGCTTTTAGAAAGATTTACGCCGCGCTCTACAGTCGATAACCTTGGATTTGGTTCAACCCCTGCAAGTTCGAAAACATTTGCTCCTATTTCCTCAAGCTGTGCAAGTACTTTATCATATAAACCATTACGCTTAATGCTTCCGCCACCGTAAACAAGGAGAACATTTTTGCCGTATTTAGGCACCTCAGTTTTTAGCTGTTCAAGCTGATCTTTGCCAAAAATTAATTTAGTAGGATTATGGTATGTAAAATTTTCCACAATCATCGCCTCCTTACTTTTTATAAAATAAGTATGGCCTTCTTTCGATTGTTTTTGCAAGAAATGCGCTCGGCAAACTCTTTTTTTGCCTGGATGAATAATTCTGCTGATTTCTTCAAACTCTATGAGTGCATTCTCATATCTGAAGGAGGTAACATCATGAGCGCATTACAACGCATAGCACTTGTACTTACTATTATCGGAGCGATAAACTGGGGTTTAATCGGCTTCTTCCAATTTGATCTAGTAGCTGCTATTTTCGGCGGCCAAGACTCTGCATTATCAAGAATTATCTACGGACTAGTTGGAATTGCCGGCCTTATCAACCTTGCAATTCTGTTCAAGCCGGCAGCTGAAATTGCTCGCGACGAGCCAAAACCAGAAGCACGATAAAATAATATGTGCAGGCACCGAATGCCATCATTCGGTGCTTTTTTGTTTTTCAGAAATTTATTATCGCTGAAATTCAACTTTATTTAGCCGCATTCTGCTTTTATCTAGCTGAAACTCGGAATCATTTAGCCGAAAAAGCAATTTATTTAGCGAAATACAAAAGCCTATTTAGACTTAAGGTTTCGATAAATGCCTAAAATTGTTTTTATTAGCTGCAGCAAATCGTTTCCTGCCACAAATTCTTTTCTCCGACAATCATTTTTCACACAAAAAAAGAATCCATCCGCTAAGGATGCATTCTTTTAAATAAGGCCGGATTTATTTATTTGTTTGTTTAGATTGCTCAATCCACTCTTCTAACTTTTCTTTAAGAGTGTTGAAACCTTGTGGAGTTTCGTTAGAATAAGCAGGAGTTGCTTTCACTGTAGCTTGGCGCTTTTTAGGCTTTTTAGGAGCTTCAGTTTGTGCTGGAGCTTCTTGAGTTGCACGAATTGAAAGGCTGATTTTACCAGCTTGCTCGTCAACTGAAAGAACTTTCACTTGAACTTCGTCGCCTACTTTTAATTGCTCGTTGATATCTTTAACAAAACCGTGTGCGATTTCAGAAATGTGAACTAAACCTTGTGTTGATTCATCTAATGCTACAAACGCTCCGTAGCGTTGGATTCCTGTTACTTTGCCTGTGTGAACAGAACCTGTTTCGTATTTTGTGCTCATGGTAACACTCCTATATAAGTTGTATTTTTCTCGTTTAATATACGCAATTTAAAACTATATCATATATCCCCATTTTTTTCAATGAAGTTTTTTATTTATGTCAAGCATTTGAGCTTTCAGAAGATGCTTTTAGCCGATTCCCCTGTTCCAAGAATCCGGCTATCCTATAAACTGATCCATTCCAAAAAAAGATCCCTCTGGGTATCATAAATACACCACTCTTTTTGAATTAATTCAAAAAACAGAAGATAGCCAATCGGGATATGATCATAGGTTATGATACATCTTACGGTTTCGTTATTCCGATCGTAAAATTTCTTTCCATCCATTTCCAAAGAAATCGGATTATCCTTTTCCTCATAAAACTGAAGACATCCTTTCGTCAGAAAGTCTCACTAATTTTCGAACAGCAAGCTTATCCGTTTGAATCTGCATATCGAACGCATCCTTTTACCTATTAGAAAAACCGGGCAACAAGCGCCCGGCTGAATCGACTATATCTTATCCGCCTAAGTTGAACTTTTATCAACCTGTTTACTAAATTTATCCACTACAGGTTTTTCAGATTTTCCAACCGAAATTTCCATCTGAATTAAGAATTTATCTGTGAAACGACGGAGCAGCCTTCTTATTGATAAACGACACTTGAAGTGTAGTCACCTAGATCAATTTTCACTTTATAACTGATTGAGGATCCATCTTTAAATATCAATTCAAATGTTGCTGTATCACCTTCCTCATTATATTCTTCGTAAACCTTATACACTCTGTTGGAAATATCTTGAAACTCAGCTGATTTATTCTTTATTTCCATTTCAAACTCTTCTTTAGCCGGTGTTCCTTCTCCTTTGTAGAGAAGGCCGTAAGCAGTATCTGCATCTCCTTTTACAACTGCATACATGTAAAGTCGGATGATGTCGGGAGGCTGCAAGTCTCTGAGATCCTGGATATCTCCATTCTCTTTATATACGAGGTATGTCTTGTGAATCTTGTCAGGAAGGGGAAGGATATTGAATTCCCTGCCCCTCTTATATGAAACAGCAGGAACTAAACCTTCAGGAACATCCACCTGATATTGCTCATATTGTTCTCTAGAATCAAACGTAAAGTTTTTTTCTTTTAATTCGTTATAGAACCTTGTAACAACTTCCGCCGTTTGACTATTTGGATCCTTTTCCATTACATATTCGAGTGCCGACTTCCATTCCTCTTTCAAACGATTCTCTTCATCAATTGCTTCCGAATTCGTAAGCCCTTTTAAGAGTAAAAACAGCCAAAATTCATACCGCTCTTTCAACTTTTCACCATATTTAAAGTTCGGATTTTTATTAATAAAATCTTCTAATGCAAGTGTTCGATCTGCAAGCTCCTGAGGTGAAACACTGACTGCACCGTCTTCCGTCACCTGAGCCTGATTTTCAACTTCAAAATACTTCTTCATCTGCGTGCTCGGCCTTAGTTCGGTTTCCAATAAAGTCAGGTCAGGCTGAAAATTAATCATCCCTTCACCTTCATGATAAAAACGATAGCCGCTGTCTTTAATTTCTTTCACTATAGGTCCTGCTTCAGGGTCGTCTGTGCCAGTACGATTCAATTCATCAGCAAAAGCAAACACATCTGTATAGTGTAAGTTCAGTGATACAGACAGCCACTTTTCAAAGTAATATTCATTCATCACACGCTGTTTTTCAAGCAAACTGATGATTTCTTCATCTTTAATTTGCTTTCCTTCTTCAGCTTTTGCACGCAACTTGGCAAGCTGTTCACTTGGAACTGAGACATTTTGCTCAACCGTCTGCTTCACCGTATTGTAGTAATTTTCAAGCTCCTGATTTGATTTATAGGTTTCCCGTTTTTCAAAATCAGCAACAGCTTTCCCTGCATCTTGTATAAAAGCATATTGTTCCGCATCAGCTATGCTGACAGCTTCATCAAATGCAGTTAATTGATCTTCATATAGCTGTCTTATTTCTTTATGCCTTTCTTCAATGTCTTCAGCTGAAGGCGGCACAACTGCTGCAGGAGGCTGATCGCCAGTTCCTCCATTTCCCCGCATTAAAAGCTGGGTACCCAGCAGTCCCGCTATGATTAAGACGCCAATGAAGCTTGCGGCATATAGGGTTTGAGCAGAGAAAAAGCTCCGTTTCTTTTTCTCTTCCTTTTTAATTCGTTCCATTATTTTATCGGAAGAAGTTTGCGATGGCAGCTGCTTATATGATTGTTTTAATTTCGATAATCTTTTCTCAAAGATTTGATCATCCATGAGTTTCACCTTCTTTCTTCTCGTGCTCCTCCAATATCTTCTTAAGCATTGTTTTTCCTCTTAATATTCTTGTTTTAACAGTAGATAACGTGATCGACATAATTTCAGCAATCTCTTCATATTTCAGTTCATGAAAAAAATAAAGCACAATTGGAACTCTATATTTTTCATCAAGCTTTTGAAGACAAAGATGAAGGGCCCTGTCTTCTTCATTTTGAAGAACATGAGCTTCTACCTCCGGATAATCATAGGCAGGCTCGTTTTGAATTTTAAAGACCTTTTTCATATTTGACATTCGTTTTCTTGCAGCATCACGCGTGACATTTAGGGTTATTTTATAAAGCCAGGTCGAAAATTTCGCTTTTGAAAATTGATCAAGAAAACGGTACACGCGTATAAATACTTCCTGAGTAATATCATCTATATCATCACGCCGGTTCCCCAGCTGATAAGCAAACTTTTCAACAACTGGAGTGTATTTCTCAACAAGCTCCTGAAACGCATTCATATTGCCTTTTTTTGCTTTTAAAACCAACTCATCATCGTTCATGTTCTTCCCTCCTTCTGACATCTATGAAACGCTGGCAAAGTATCTTTTGTTTCATAATATATCTATTTAGAAGAGAAAAAATGTAAATAAGAGGTTTATCAATCAAAAAAAGGGGAATACTATTAGCGTATAAGCTTTCTAGTATTCCCCCCTTTTGTTTATTGGACAAACCCAAACGGTTTTGTCCTTTTTTTGTTTAGAATTCCTATTGAAAATTTTTCATAAATATAGAAATTCTTCTTAACGCCTCTTGCAGCTGTTCTAAGGAAGAAGCATACGAGCATCTGATAAAGCCCTCTCCGCTCTCGCCAAAAACATGGCCAGGCACAACAGCTACCTTTTGTTCGAGCAAAAGACGCTCAGCAAATTCTTCAGAACTGAGTCCGGTATTCGCAATTGAAGGAAATGCATAAAAAGCTCCTCCCGGCAGATGGCAAGGCAGCCCAATTTCATTAAGGGAGTCAACGAAGTAATTTCTTCTTTGCCTATAGCTTTTTTTCATCTGCTCAACATCCTGCAGTCCGTTTTTCAGCGCTTCGATTGCTCCGAACTGGGCCATTGTTGGAGCACACATCATAGCGTACTGATGTATTTTAAGCATGGCTTGAGAGAGTGCAGCGGGTGCCGCAACAAATCCAAGTCGCCATCCAGTCATCGCAAAGCCTTTTGAAAAACCGGAGATTAAAATGGTACGCTCCTGCATGCCCTTTAAACTTGGGAAACTTGTATAGGCCTCATCATATGTAAGTTCTGCATAAATCTCATCGGCTAAAATGATTAGATCGTGTTTTTCAGCCATTTCAGCGATTTGTTCGAGCTCCTTTTTATTTAACACGGCTCCTGTTGGGTTGCTTGGCGAGCACAGCAGCAATCCCTTTGTCCTGTCTGTAATCGCCGCTTCTATGTGTTCAGGAAGAAGCTTAAATTGATCCTCTGCCTTTGTATGCAAAGGCACAGGCACCCCTCCTGCAAGCGATACTAAAGGTCCATAAGAAACAAAGCAAGGCTCTGGTATCAATATTTCATCTAAAGGATCGGTGATTGCTCTTAACGCAATATCCAAAGCCTGACTGGCTCCTACAGTTACAATAACTTCGTCCTCATAGCGATAAGAAACATTGAATTTCTTTTGCAAATACCGGACAATCTCCACTCTCAGCTCTGCAAGACCTGCATTCGCTGTGTAAGAGGTAAATCCCTGCTCGAGCGATAAGATGCATGCTTCTCTGACATTCCATGAAGTGACAAAATCCGGTTCTCCGACTCCAAGCGAAATAACACCTTCCATGCCAGCCGCAAGATCAAAGAACTTGCGGATGCCGGAAGGCTTTAATTGTGAAACGGTTTTAGATAAATACCTCTCTTGTGTCATGGAGACACCACAATTCGTCTGTCTTCATCATCCTGCTCGTAAATTTTGCCGTCATGCTTATATTTTTTCAAAATAAAATGAGTCGTTGTTGACAGCACAGAATCAAGAGTAGATAGCTTATCTGAAACAAAATGGGCAACCTCTGACATCGACCTGCCTTCAATCACAACCGATAAGTCGTAGGCCCCTGACATGAGGTACACCGACTTTACCTCTTTAAATCTGTATATTCGTTCAGCAATCGCATCAAAACCTGTTCCTCTTTTTGGAGCGACCTTTACGTCAATCATAGCTGTTACACCTTCATGACCGTCTACTTTGCGCCAGTTGACAGTTGTCGAATAATCAATAATGACCTTCAATTCTTCAAGGCGTTTAATCGCTTCAATCGTTTCTTCCTCTGACAGCTGCACCATTTTGGCAATTGCAAGAGGAGTCAGTCTGCTGTTTTCCTCTAAAAGCTCAAGTATTTCCGTTTCCTTTTGAGAAAGCTTCATTTCGCCGTCCTCCTTTTATCCTTAAGAATGTTCTGATAATTATAGCATGAACAGGAGAAAACAGACATGGGGTTTCCCGTTTTTTTTCCTCAAATTACGGGTAGATTTTACATGAGTTATTTCTGTATTCAAGGTTAAAATAGTAGAAACTACTGCGGCAAAAATACTGATAACCGTCAGCTTTTTGTCAAAGGATACGAATTCATGTCGTATGAAGAAAAGCGCAGGCGCCGTTTAGCTCAGGTATGACAGTTAAACTTTTTGCCGGATTCATTCTGGCCGAGGGGTTGGACAAGTCCGCTTGCCATCAATGCGCAAAATGTTATATTTTCTTATCTCTCAAAGAAAATCAGAATAAATGCTGGAGTGAACGACTATGGTGACTTTTGAAAATAAACAGGAATTCAAGATGATGATACAGGACATTCATGTTCATTATGAGCTCTATGAGAACCCTGGAAAACCTACAATGGTATTGATCCACGGCTTTCTTTCTTCCACATTCAGCTACCGGCGGCTGATCCCGTATTTAAGAAATGAATATCGTATTATTGCGGTTGACCTGCCTCCTTTTGGGCAGTCGGAAAAGTCCATCGCATTTGTTTATTCATACCGCAATATGGCTAAAGTCGTCATTGAGCTTTTAAAAAATCTTCAAGTGGATGACGCCATTCTTGTTGGACATTCGATGGGCGGGCAAATTTCCTTGTATGCTTTAAAAGAAATGCCTGAGATGTTCAGAAAGGTTGTCCTTCTTTGCAGTTCAGGATATATGAAAAGATCTCATCCCTCCCTTATATTCGGTTCATATGTGCCTTATTTCTATCTTTGCATCAAACATATTATGAGCCGGCAGGGAGTATGGAAAAACCTTTGCAATGTCGTTTATGACCATTCATTGATTGATCAGGAAATGATGGATGGCTATATTCAGCCGTTTTATGATGACCGGATTTTTATGGCTTTATCACGCATGATTCGTGACCGTGAAGGTGATTTATCTGCAGAGGATTTAAGAAAAATTGAAACACCGAGCCTGCTTATTTGGGGTCAGGAAGATAAAGTCGTCCCTGTACAAATCGGTGAACGCATGAACAAAGATCTTCCAAATTCTCATTTCTTTTCGTTAAAAAATACAGGACATCTAGTTCCAGAAGAGCGTCCTGATTTTGTGTCCGAGCGAATTTTCGAATTTTGCGTGTAACATCCAAATACAGAAACAAAAAATGCAGCTGAGAACGGCAGTTTACCGTTCACAAGCTGCATTATTTTTTATAAGAAGCAATTCAATAGCTATTTTTTCACATTCTTTTAATGGAATAATTTCTTCAAAGGAGAATTCATAAATAGACTGAATTTTTCTGGACAAATGGGAAGGCGCTTCTGAAACATGAACAGCCTGCAAAACATCGAATACTTCTGTTTCATAAGCTTCCGCACCGTAATGTAAGGGATCCCACTTATATAAAATTTCGAGCATCTGCTCATTAGCTTCTTTCATTTCCACTTAATATCACCCATCCATTTCATTTGCATAGCTATTTTATCATATATATTATAAAAGAAAAGCGGAAGCAATTGTTTAGAGCAGACAGACAGATAAGAATTCATCCGAAAAGTCGGGTTTGACTTTTTGGGGAAATTTCTTCTGGCCGAGAAGTTGGGAGTTAGAGCTGGACAAAGAAAAACATTACCAACTGAACAGACCCGGCAAAAAGATAAGGAGTCAACCGAAAAGTCCGATTTTGACTTTTCGGATAAATTTTTATGACAAGGGTTGCAAGATGGAGCAGTCACCAGAAAGCAGAACAGCCCTTATAGTGCACACACATACAGGAAAGTAGGAGGGTTAAAAATGAATCCTTTTGATCAGACAACTGACAGATCCAATACTCAATCCGTGAAGTGGGATTATACGGAGGAAATTTTCGGTATTAAAGATGTTCTGCCTATGTGGGTGGCGGATATGGATTTTAAGGCTCCTCAAGAAGTAGTTGCAGCACTTGCAGAGCGGGCAGCGCATGGTATTTTTGGATATACATCTCCAGGTTCCGGGGCAAAAAAATCCGTGCAAATGTGGATGAAAAAACGCCACAACTGGGACATTACACAAGAATCGATTGTTTTCAGCTCAGGTGTTGTGACAGCTTTAAGCATGGCCATTCAGTCACTGACAGAGCCTGGTGACAGTGTCCTCATTCAGTCTCCCGTTTACCATCCTTTTTTTGATATCACCGAAAAAAACAATCGCACCATCGTTAATAATCAATTAAGTCTTGTAAGGGGGCACTATGAAATTGATTTTGCAGATCTTGAAAAAAAGCTTTCAGATCCTGATGTTAAGCTCATGCTGCTGTGCAGCCCCCACAATCCTGGAGGCAGAGTATGGTCCTTAGATGAATTGAGAAAGATTGGCGAGTTATGTGCTGCCCATCATGTAATCGTGGTATCAGATGAAATTCACTCGGATTTAATGTTATTCGGGCATAAGCACGTGCCTTTAGCCTCCATTTCCAAGGAGCTTGCCAACCTTTCTATTACATGCATGTCACCAAGCAAAACGTTCAATCTTGCAGGTCTCCAATCTTCTGCGATTATCATTCCAAATAAAGATCTTCGGGCTAAATATGAGGATTTTCAAAAAAGACAGGGCTTTTTCACGCTAAATACATTCGGCATCACAGCCATGGAAGCTGCTTATACTTATGGCGATCCTTGGCTCGAGGAGTTAAAAACGTATTTAGAAGGGAACGTAAAAACGGTCACTTCCTTTATCGCTCAAAAGTTGCCGGAGTTAAAAGTGATTCAGCCAGATTCCACTTACCTCGTTTGGATTGACTGCAGAAGCCTCTCAAAAACAGATGCTGAATTGAAGGAGCTGCTGCTTGAAAAAGGAAGACTTGCTCTTGAAGAAGGCACTAAATACGGTCATGGCGGTGAAGGTTTTGTCCGAATGAATATTGGCTGTCCGCGTTCTGTTGTAATTGAGGGGTTAAAACGGCTTGAAAAAGCATTTTCTTAATCAGCAAAAGCCATAATCTGAGATTATGGCTTTTTGTATATTAAAAAATCCTGTTTATAAATGACAGTCAGAAAAACGGCGAACCTTGTATTTTCTCTAGATAAGTATGTTCTTCAGGGAGTGTTCCGAAAGGTCAGATGTTTCACCGCTTCGTCTTTCCTTGTCTTTCAAGAATAGCTTTGTCATACCTGCGAAACGGTTTAATTATCAGCGTCATTAGACAGAACATCCCCTGTTATTAATTGAACTATTTTGAAGTATATTAATTTTTTAAATGGTATAATGAATTCAGAAAATTGTAAAGGTGTCGAGTCCATTGACCATGACAATCGAATCGATTAAAGAATTAATCCTGCATATGACATTCATTCTTTTTCCTGTCTTCATTTATCAGACTGCTTGGCTGAGCAGGCCTTTCAAATCGCCTCCCAGCCGTAACAAAACTCTTATTTATTTGCTTTGTGCACCTTCTGCTATTCTTTGTATAACCTACCCTCTTCATATTGTGGATGATTTAAGCTTTGATCTGCATTCCATCCCCATTGTCATCAGCATTTTATATGGAGGGCCGCTCTCTGGCGCCCTTGTTATTCTCACTGTGTTTGCCTACCATTTTTATACAGGCGGATACTGGCTGCTGCTGAGTATGATTACCATTCCTTTCTATATTATTCTTCCTTACTATCTTCAAAGAAAATGGTTTTTTTATAATAAACAGCGCAAAATGATGTTTATTCTGCTGATTGGCAATATTAAAACCGCAGTCACTTATTCTGCCATGTATTTGACTGGAACACTTGGTCTTACTCCTATGATTTTCACAGGGAACAATACGATAACCTTAGTGCTTGACTGGCTTTTCCTCATGTCTGCATTATTTCTTTCGCAATATGCCATTGAATACATTCGTGAAAACGCAATGATGCGTTATCAGATTATCAAAAACGAAAAGCTCTCCATCATAAGCGAGCTCGCTGCAAGCGTTGCTCATGAAGTCCGCAATCCATTAACGGTAGTGAGGGGTTTTATTCAATTGATGGGTCAGGAACTGCAGGAGAACGAACATAAAAATAAGGACTATTTCGAATTAGTATTATCAGAGCTTGATCGGGCTCAGGATATTATTACCGATTATCTAAATTTAGCAAAACAGCAATATTTTGAAAAAGAGAAAGTTTCTTTATCCTCATTGCTTATTGAAGTCGATCAATTAATGCGCTCTTATGCCAACTACAAAACGGTCACAATCGAAACAAAAATCAACTCGGATTTAGTCGTGTATGGAGATAATCCGAGACTAAAGCAAGTATTTATCAATCTTTTAAAAAATGCGATCGAAGCGGTGCCGGATTTTGAAGGAAAAGTTTTCATCAGAGCCTATTCTTCACATGAATACATCAGAATCAAAATCACTGATAATGGAAACGGAATGACAGCAGACCAGCTTGAACGCTTGGGAGAACCATACTTTACACTAAAGGAAAAAGGAACCGGTCTTGGGTTAACAGTAACCTTTTCCATCATCCATCACCACAGCGGTACTATCCGCTATCAGAGTTCCGTTGGCGAAGGAACAACTGTCACCGTTTCTCTGCCAATTCAATCAGATGTTCAATAGTTCGAATGTTTTTTTCGATTATTTAATAAACTGACCATAGAGACGAAAAGTGACCAGACGAAAAGAACATGAGGAGGGGTTTTACTGAAGAACCGATTCATGCTGATTTTTCTGCTGACCTTATGCCTATTAACCGCAGCCTTCTTTATCCCGAAGCAAATAGGGAACGGCGCACAAGCAATACCGAATGAAGAAATGCAGCAAGAAGCTGCCCTTGCGATTGACACGATTCAAACACTTCACTTTAACTCGTTTCAGCGTGCACTTTCCCTGAACGAGGAAGTGCTGAGCATCAAAGAGCAAAAAGGGTCTAGTCAAAAATGCTATGAAACGACTGTCCAGTTTTATACATTTTTTGGACTGCCTCTCTCAAAAGTAAAAGCAGACTGTAATCAAATCGCAGAAATAAAGTAAAAACGGCCTGAAGGGCCGTTTTTACTTGTTAAGTGATCACTGTTTTTCTTCTGCAGGCTTTACTTCCTTCTTATCAGAACGCTTTCCTTCTTTTTCAGTAATTTCACCGCATCCGATGCGTGTGCCTGAATCACCGGATGGCTGAGTCATTCCATCGTCTTTTAGTTCAGTTATAATGAGCGTTGTCCCCTCTTTCATTAATAAAGAGTTTTTTTCATCTTTTTTCAGCGTCACAGCAGGTGCTGCAATTTCCGCCTCAACAAGCCCATTTTCATCCGCAATCAGGTTTTGCAGATCACCTGCATGAGATCCTTTTGGATGCAGCAGACCGTGCTGCTTTTCATCAGGATTAAAATGATTGCCTGCACTTTTAAACTCCGGCGCCTCGCACTTTGCATTCTCATGAATATGAAAACCATGCTCTCCAGGAGGAAGACCCTCTAAAACCAATTCCAATTTTACGCCTTTTGCCTGTTCGGAGATTTTCACTGTTCCAAGAGAATCTCCGCTTGCATTAAACATTTCTACATCTAATTTTGTCGGTGCCTCTTCCATGCACCCGCTTAAAAATAAAAGAAATAAAACAGCCGGAACGATACGTTTCTTCATTGTTCCCTCCAGATATATGTACTTCTTACCATTTTTTGCATAGTGTGAGTTTTTTATTCTGGAAAATTAAGAAAAGCTTAAAGCGCTCTTGTTCAGAAGCGTTTTAAGCGAGGATCTGCAGCTTGGCATAGATGCAGTAGAATATTTAAAATCTGATCCTATAAAAAATACCAACCCCAAAATTGGAACTTTCAACTTACAATTTATTTTTATGAGCGGCTTTAAGTTTTTTTTCAAATTCCTCTGCTTTCAGTTCTTCTTTTTTCGAGATTTTTTTAATTAACATGAACGCTGCTGCAGCGGCCACGAAAAAGATGAACATGGTAATCCCAGCTGGAAGGTACTCAGACTTGTCTTCAGGAAAATAGAGAAACAAACCTACTATGAAAGCGTTCAACAAAACGATCACTCCTTACCTTTATCCACTTAACTATAACAAGTTTCAGCCCCAAGCTCCACACTATTTCTTGAACTGATGTCTATAAACACTCTATTATTAAAATAACTTCAAAAATAAATGGGGATTTGCACCATTTAAAAACAGGGGGCATAAAAATGAGAGAAGAACTTCTTATTGGGGAAATCGTGACAGGCAACTATAAAACCGGAAAATATATCGGAGAAATCACAAATGTACGGCCAGAGCATTATTTGGTAAAAGTAAAGGCCGTTATGAAACATCCGCTTCAGGGAGACCTGCATATGCCAAAGGAAGCAGAGGTACCTCTCTTTCATGAACGCAGGGCCCTTGCAGAGCATGAGCAAACCAATATTCCAAAGAGCATGGTCCGTAAATATGAAGGAAGCATCCCGTCTTACCATGAATCTCTTATCACAGCTGTTGCAGAACTTGAGAATGACCTTAAAGATGATGCAAGGCCATGGGCAAAAAAGTCACTTGAGAAAATCCAGCTGTTAAAGGCAGATTACTTTAAATAATCAATAAGCCAAATCACGTGTAAGGTGATTTGGCTTATGTTGCAAATTTGTTCATGACTTTTGAAAAATCAATCCTGTCTCCGATTGTCGTTGGTGTTGGTTTTTGCAAATATCGTTTGTCATTTTCGACAAGATTATAAATATTGTAGGTGGTCAGTGCATCATCTAATGCGCAATGATGCCTGCCTGTTCCTTTTTTCCCATACTCTTCAACAGCTTTCCATAAACCCGTCTGATTTCTGTCTCCAAAAAACTTCTTGTACTCCATTGATAAATCTCTGAATTTGCCGGAGAAAGGGAAATCAACATTATTTTTCTGGCAATTTTGCCTGAGTACTTTCATGTCCATATTCCCCCACGTCACAACGGTTGTCTTCGGATAGTCTGCAAACTCCTTTAAGATCGTGATCAATTCCTGAAAGGAAATACCTGAGTTAACCTGTGCCTGAGAAATGTGCAGAAATGATTTGCAGCGATTTGATAAAAAGGGAAACTGAACTGGCCTTACATAAGAGGAAAATTGTTTATGTGCGGTTTGATTGATGATGGAGACGATTCCTACTTCGATTATTTCAGGATAAAATCCGCGCGGGTTGGCTTTTCCTTCTGGCATGGTAAATTCAAAATCAATAAAAATTAATTGATGGTGATCTGCCATACGAACCCTCCTTTCAACTTATTTATTAGACAAAAAAAGAAATTTCCTTTTTATTACTATTATATCACCGAAATGTAAAATATAGCTTTATTTTTCTAAAAATAATGAATATTGCTCAGATATTATTTCTAAAAACGAAAGGATTGATTTATAATATTAAGGGACCCGAAATAAAAACCGGGCTTTTATCTAAAGAAGGTGTTTTTATTTCTATACTAAAACGAAATTTTTTAATCATGTGGACGGCTAACTTTTTTGTTGCAGCAAGTGCGACCATGATTATGCCCTTTTTGTCTTTATACTTGAGCACATTTGGCGATTTTTCAGATGACTATGTGCGCAAATGGGCTGGCTATGTATTTGGCATCTCTTTTTTGATGGCTTTTCTTGTTTCGCCATTATGGGGAAGATTTGGAGATAAGTATGGCTATAAGAAAATTTTGCTGATTACAGGCTCCGGCATTGCCACAAGCATTCTTTTAATGGGTTTCGTAAAATCTGTTCATGAGTTATTTTTACTGCGGCTGGTGATGGGTGCTGTAACTGGATTTATCCCGACTTCTCTCGCTTTAATTTCAGCCCAGACTGAAAAGGAGGTAGCAGGACGCACGCTCGGAACCCTTCAGATGGGGACGGTATCAGGAGGCTTATTCGGACCGCTTATTGGAGGTCTTCTCGCTGACCAGTTTGGTTTTACGTACACGTTTTTCATTACGTCAGGCGTTATATACATATCTGTCCTTCTTGTTGCTTTTGGGATTAAAGAAGCACCGCTCAGAGTAAAAGAGGAAAAAAAGAAATCGTACACAAGAAAACAAGTCTTGCAGCATATTTTTAAATCTCCTCTCCTCTTAACCATTATGTTCTTAACCCTCCTTGTCCAAATTGGCAATTTCAGCATACAGCCGCTGCTAGCTCTTTATGTGAGCGAACTTCACGGCCCGGTCAATCTGGCATTTTTCTCAGGACTCGCTTTTTCCGCTACTGGCGCCGGCAATTTAATCGCTTCAAGGAGATGGGGTTCTCTTGGTGATCGGATTGGACATGAAAAAGTGCTGATTGGATTATTGGTTGCCTCTGTCTTCTGTTTTATTCCGCAGGCGCTTGTCCAAAATTTATGGCAGCTGATGATTTTCCGCTTTCTGTTTGGCATGGCGATTGGCGGCATCATTCCCTGCATTACGGCATTCATCCGCCAGACAGCACCTGTAGCTATGCAGGGCGAGGTCCTTGGCTACAATGTCAGCTTTAAGTTTCTCGGCAATGTTGTCGGACCTGTTCTTGGCGGAATCATTGCAGGCAGCTTCGGAATCTCTGCTGTTTTTTATGTAACAGCCGGTTTGTTTCTGTGCAGCGCGGTTCTATTATGGAAAAGCCTGCGCAGTGAACAAAAAGCCCTGGCAAAAGCGAGCTGAAAACGCGCTATCCAAATTGGAGCGCGTTTTTTCGTCTGCGCCCCATCAGGAAATATCTTCTATCTTATTTCAGCAGATGGTACTATAAGGTGAACACTAATAACCTATAAAGCGAGTGACAGTATTGCGTTCAATAATCGGCTGGATATGCCTGTTTATCATGGCCCCCGTACTTATTTATTTATTTTTCATCTCTGGGGATGAAGTAAAAAATGTGAAAGCTTTATCAGCAGTTTTAGACGAAAAGATTCCTTTAAAAGAAATTCCTCTGACACAAAATAGTTTTATCGTTGATCAAAACGGGTCCCTCGTTTCTGAGATCGTCACAAATCAGGAAAACCGGAGCTTTGTCCCAATTGACAAGATTCCTGAAGCTGTTAAAACCATTTTCATCGTTTCAGAGGATCAAAAATTCTATGAACATATTGGCTTTGATCCTGCCGGGATGGCGAGAGCGGTCATGATTAATGCCAAAAACCAATCCATCGAACAAGGCGGAAGCACAATCACCCAGCAGCTTGCCCGCAATGTCTTTTTATCTCACGAGAAAACCTATAATCGGAAGCTGAGCGAGCTCTTGTATTCCTATCACATAGAGAGAACCTTTTCAAAAGAAGAAATTCTCGAAGGTTATTTAAACGCAGTCTATTTTCATAACGGGGTTTACGGGGTTCAAATGGCAAGCAATTATTATTTCAGCAAGCCAATCGACAAGCTGACACTGGCTCAAATTGCTTTTATCAGTGCTATTCCGAATAATCCAACCTTATATGATCCGATCAAGCATTTTGAAAATACAAAGAAAAGACAGCTGCTGCTGCTTAAAAATCTATTAGACGATGAATATATTACTCAAGAACAATACGACTCTGCTTCAGCAGAAAAGATCAGATTAAATCTGCATCATCGGACAGACCGCTATCCTGACTATGTCACCTATGTACATGATGAACTAAAACGCCTTATTGCTGAAAATGAAGGCTACACAAAAAGAGCAGCAGATGCAGACAAGGATGAAAAAGCTGTCCTTGAGGAAGAGCTTAAAAACAGAGTGCAAGAAGTAGTGAAAAAAGGCGTGATCATCCATACGGCTCTTGATCCAGCCCTGCAGGCTAACGTTGCTGATGCTTTTAAAAATAATCTAAGTGATTCTTCTGTTCAAGGAGCGAGCGTGGTAATTGATCATCATGCTCATCAAATAAAAGCCTTATATGGCGGCCATAATTATCAAAAATTTGATTTCAACCGCGCTTACCAGGCCTATCGCCAGCCAGGATCAGCCATAAAACCATTGCTGGATTATGTTCCGTATATAGATGTAAAAAATGCTGCTGCATCGTCCCTTATAAGCGCAAGACCATTTTGTAAGAAAGACTATTGCCCCAAAAATTATGATGAGAAAACTTACGGAAATGTGACGCTTGAAACGGCTTTTAAAAAATCATACAACACACCTGCTGTCAGAATGCTTGATGAAGTTGGCATTGAAAAAGGATATTCTTATTTAAAGCCGTTCGGTTTCCGTTCGGTAACGCCTGCTGATTACGTGCTTCCATCAGCAATCGGCGGCTTCACAAATGGTTTTTCACCTTTAGAACTAACGCAAGCCTATTCGGCTTTTGCAAATGATGGCGTCTTCCATAAAAGCCATGCCATTATCAAAATAACAGATTTACAAGGGAACGATCTATACAAATGGCAGGAAGAACCGGCAAGAGTGTGGAAAAGCACAACTAATAATGAAATGAGAAAGCTTTTATCGGCTGTTACAGCAAGCGGAACCGGAACAAAAGCCAATCATGCAGCTCCCTATATAGGCGGCAAGACAGGTACGACTAATGACTATAAAGATCTATGGTTTGTCGGTTTAACCGATCGATATGCAGCCGGCGTGTGGATTGGCAAAGACAAATCAGGCAGCATAGTGAATTTAGCCAAATCAGCCCCGCATCAGCTTATATGGAGGGATATCACGAAAAATCGGCCGTTTTAGATTGTTTATTCGTGGAAAAGTAACGATATAGCTTGTAATTGAGGGTGAAATGATGACAAAGGGAAAAATTTTATTATTTGATGGTGTGTGCAATTTCTGTGATGGAACCGTGCAATTTGTGTTAAAGCACGATAAAAAGGCTGTTTTTAAGTTTGCCTCCCTTCAGTCTGATGCAGGACAGCAAATTCTTTCTCATCACAGCCTTCCTCTTTCCGATTTTGACAGTTTCGTTTATGTGGATGGTGACAAGGTTTACCTCAAATCTACGGCTGCTCTGCACGTATTAAAGGAGCTTGGCGGTTTATTCCGGCTAACCTTTTTATTTATAGTCATCCCAAGGCCTATCAGGGATTATGTTTATAGCCTTCTTGCAAAAAACAGATACAAATGGTTTGGAAAGAAGGAATCGTGTACACTCCCTTCTCCTGAAGAAAGAGAAAGATTTTTATAAGAAAAGCCCCTCGCAATAGCCGAGGGGCTTCTTCTATACGGGCAAACTCGCCATCACGCTGTTGTACAATCTCATGCAAATATAAAGGATGCCGAACAAAAAGATGGACCAGAACAGCACATGAAACAAAACAAGTCCAATTAACGAGAACGAAGTTAAGAAAAAGCTGAACTGATAAACAACAAATATGAAATAACAAAGCGTGGCCAGCAGAAAGACAGCGAAAATTCCAATCCCATATTGGATGAGCAGCAGGGAAAGAGCAGCTGCTATTAGATAGATCGCTGATCCAAGCCTGATTTTCTTTAGACTTTCTCCGTCCACATCCTTTGAAAAAAAAAGCAGAGAAAGCTCTGTTACTGTGTCTGCAAGAAGCTTTAGAGCGGAAAAAATCATAAAATAAATAAGAGCAAAAACAATAAACAAGGCTAATTTGATTCCATTCGCTGAAAAGAATTCAAGCATTCCCCCGTAAACACCAAGCCTCTTAAGCACCTTTAAAACCATCATGACAGTCGAGATGGAAAAAGAGGTGCTGAACAGCAGAATGGAAATCAAGGGGAAATAGCTTGTAAAATATGTATTTTTCATTCCATGAATCTCCTAATCTGTCATAATACTCATTCATTATGACCGAGTGCTATCTGGGTTACAAGAACTATTTTCCACATACAAAACAGAACGTCCCAAGACTGACGTTCAGTTTTACTTATTCACATTCACAATCCGAATGTATTCTCTCGGCTTAAATTTCTCAAGCATCCTTTTTTCCTCATTAGACAAATAAAACGGCTCTTCTGTTTCAGACATTTCCGCTTTGCTTTCATTAAAGGAATCAGGATCAATGTAGGTTCGTTTTGTCTTTTCATTTGCAGCCCATGCACTCGTGAACATGGCTGTAAAAATAAAGGAAGCAGTGATGATCTTCTTTTTATTCATATGGATCACCTCATCCCTAGCATGCTCATTCAAAAAAGGAAATATACAAGCCTGCAGTGAAAAAAATCCGTTATTTTTTGGCTGATTTTCGTTTCTTTCTTCTTATTTAATAGAACAGATAAAGGAGGTCAATAATACGTGTGTAAGGAATGCATGAACGAAATATTTACGTTATAATTAATTTTAAATTCAATATAGGGTCTTATGACCGTGAAATTTCATCATAAGGAGGATCAAAAATGACGTTATTACATGCGGCTATCATCTCACCATTTCTACTGGCCATTCTGATACCTTTCCTTTATAAATATTTCAGAAGCGTACATACTGGATGGTTTGTTCTCATTTTGCCGATTGTATTGTTCGTTTATTTTCTTGGGTTTATCGGCGAGACCGTTCAATCAACTGTCAATTGGATACCATCGCTCGGCATTAATTTTACAGCTTATGTGGACGGGCTTGGTCTGCTTTTTGCTTTGCTGATAACAGGTATAGGATCGCTCGTCGTACTGTATTCGATTTATTATCTCTCAAAAGAAAAAGAAAAATTAAATCATTTTTATGTATATCTGCTAATGTTTATGGGAGCTATGCTTGGCGTTGTTCTATCGGATAATGTCATTGTGCTCTACACTTTCTGGGAATTTACGAGCCTTTCATCTTTCTTATTAATCGGCTATTGGTATCACAGAGAAAAATCAAGATACGGTGCATTAAAGTCGATGATGATCACAGTTTTTGGCGGACTTTCAATGCTCGGGGGTTTTGTTCTGCTCTATTTAATGACAGGAACGTTCAGCATCCGTGAAATGATTGAAGCTGTTCCAGGCATCATGACCCACCAGCTGTTTATTCCTGCTCTTGTACTTGTTCTGCTGGGAGCTTTTACGAAATCAGCCCAATTTCCATTTTATATCTGGCTTCCGGATGCGATGGAGGCACCAACGCCTGTCAGCGCGTATCTTCACTCAGCGACGATGGTTAAAGCAGGGATTTATCTTGTTGCAAGGTTCAGCCCTGTATTTGCGATGACGGCTGAATGGTTTTGGCTTGTCAGCATTTTCGGAATCATTACGCTGTTCTGGGGCTCATTAAATGCTGTAAAGCAAACCGATTTAAAAGCGATTCTCGCTTTCTCAACGGTGAGTCAGCTTGGGTTAATCATGTCTTTGCTCGGAGTCGGCGCAGCCGCTCTACATTACGATTCACTTGACGATAATTTTTATACGGTAGCTACTGTTGCAGCAATTTTTCATTTAATTAATCATGCAACATTTAAGGGCAGTCTTTTCATGGTAGCAGGTATTGTTGACCATGAAACCGGCACACGTGATATCCGAAAGCTCGGCGGTTTGATGAGCTTTATGCCGATCACGTTCACAATCGCTGTTATTGGGGCTTTTTCAATGGCCGGTCTGCCTCCATTTAACGGATTTTTAAGTAAAGAAATGTTCTTTACCGGAATGCTCAACGCAACGAAAATGGATATTTTCAATATGGAAACATGGGGATTTTTGTTCCCTGTTCTCGCATGGATTGCAAGTATCTTTACGTTCTTATACAGCATGGTGCTTGTATTTAAAACATTTACAGGTCCTGTTCAATTGGGGAAGCTCGAGCGCAAACCGCATGAAGCACCGCTCGGCATGCTGATTTCTCCAATCATTCTCGGTTCACTTGTTGTGATTTTCGGTTTTTTCCCGAATCTGCTGTCTTATACACTAATTGAGCCTGCAGTAGAATCGATCATGCCGTCTCTGCTTCCTGAAGGCAAAAAGTTTGAAGTTCATATTTCCTTCTGGCATGGATTCAAACCTGAGCTCTTTATGACAATGGGGGTTATAGCGCTTGGCGCAATTGGATACTTGACGCTTGGAAAATGGAGAAAAGTATACGATCTGTTCCCAAAAAAACTTGCGCTCAATAAATTTTATGATGCTTCTTTAAGCGGCATGGAACGCTATTCAAATACATTTACGCGCTTTTACATGACAGGGTTCATCAGAGATTATCTTGCCTATATTTTTGTTTTTCTGATTGTGATAACAGGCGGAACGATGGTCATCAAAGGAGGCTTTTCATTCACTTTGGATGGTACAGCGGAGATTGGCATTTATGAGGCTGTTCTTGCTTTTGCCATGGTGCTTGGAACGGTCACGATTTTATTTTCAAAATCCAGATTGACCGCTATTATTGCACTCGGATCAGTCGGCTACAGTTTAGCCCTGTTCTTTGTCCTGTTTCGCGCACCAGACCTGGCCCTTACCCAGCTTGTAATTGAAACGGTATCGGTGGCGCTGTTTTTACTCTGCTTCTACTTCCTGCCTTCTTTCAAGAAAAGAGAAAAGAAGCTCAGCTTCCGATTAGTGAATTTCTTTATTTCATTGGGAGTGGGACTTGTTGTCACATTGGTTGCTATTTCGGCCAATAGCAATCGCGTCGGCGAAACGATTTCGTCTTTCTTTATTGAAAACAGTTATACAGAAGCCGGCGGTAAAAATATGGTCAACGTTATCTTAGTAGATTTCCGCGGATTTGATACTTTATTTGAGATTACCGTTCTTGGCATTGCTGCACTTGGTATTTACGGCATGGTCAAACTGCGGATGGCAAAGGGGGAGGAAGGATGAAAAAAACACATATCAAAACAAACGACGTGATCCTGCAGACGATTACTAAAGTTGTGTTCTTCATTATCATCATTTTCTCAATTTATCTCTTTTTCGCCGGACACTACACACCTGGCGGCGGATTTGTCGGAGGATTAATGACTTCCTCTGCAATTGTGCTGCTTCTGCTCGCTTATGATGTAAAAACAGTCATCAATATATTGCCTGTCAATTACATTAATCTTGCTGCAGCGGGACTGCTGATCGCCGTTTTAACAGGCGTCGGATCTTTCTTTTTCGGCGTTCCGTTTTTATCCCATACATTCGGTCATGTTGATCTGCCGATTCTTGGGGATACGGAGCTTGCAACAGCAGTCTTGTTTGATCTTGGCGTTTATCTTGTTGTAATCGGTGTAACCCTGACCATTATTCAGACGATTGGAGAGACAGAATAATGGAAATTTTAATGGCAATCGTTGTTGGTATATTGTTTATGGCTGCAACTTATTTAATGCTATCTAAAAGCTTGCTTCGCATTATTATCGGTACAGGTTTGCTGAGCCATGGCGCCCATCTTTTGATCCTTACTATGGGCGGATTGAAAAAAGGCGCAGCACCGCTTCTTGGCGAAGAAGCTTCATCATATGTCGATCCTTTGCCGCAGGCTTTGATTTTAACGGCAATTGTTATCAGCTTTGGTGTTACATCCTTCTTGCTTGTTTTAGCTTACAGAGCGTATCAGGAACTTGGAAGTGATGATATGGATCAGTTAAGGGGAAATGATCATAATGAATAATATCGTGATGCTGCCTCTCATTGTTCCATTATTGGCAGGCATTCTTTTAATCTTTTTCAATAAGTATATAACCGTCCAAAAATGGATGAGCGTCATTGCCTCTTTAATAGCAGGTATCATCTCTTTTCTGCTCGTTTTGGATGTCAGAGAAAATGGTATTCTCACAGTAGAAATCGGAAGCTGGGCGCCTCCGTACGGGATTGTATTCGTTGCAGATATGTTTTCCAGCCTGCTCGTTTTAACAACCAGCATTATCGGGCTGACTTCTATTCTGTTTGCCTTCCGTTCAATCGGGGCTGAAAGAGAGCGTTTTTACTTTTATCCGGCTGTTCAGTTCCTGCTGACTGGTGTA
Source organism: Metabacillus dongyingensis (assembly GCF_019933155.2). Classification (NCBI taxonomy): domain Bacteria; kingdom Bacillati; phylum Bacillota; class Bacilli; order Caryophanales; family Bacillaceae; genus Metabacillus; species Metabacillus dongyingensis. Next base: position 4,249,702 of record NZ_CP082944.1, read on the forward strand.
ACAGGCGCTTTTTTAACTGGCGATATCTTTAACCTGTTTGTCTTTTTTGAAGTGATGCTTATGAGCTCGTATGTACTGATTGTCCTTGGCGGAACAAAACCGCAGCTGAGGGAATCTATTAAATATATTATCGTGAACATTTTTTCCTCAGCTTTATTCGTCATCACCGTTGCTTACTTATATGCAGTAACAGGCACACTGAATATGGCAGATTTGAGTCAGATAATCAGTGAAAACGGACAAACAGGGATATTGACTGTTATTGCGATTTTATTTTTAGTCGTTTTCGGCATGAAAGGTGCAATCTTTCCGCTTTACTTCTGGATGCCGGGATCTTATCAGGCGCCTCCAGCTGTTGTAACAGCTTTATTTGGAGCTTTGTTAACAAAGGTCGGCGTATATTCCATTACTCGGGTATATTCACTCATTTTCATTCATGACACGGGCTATACGCATCAGATTTTAGCATGGCTCTCTGTTCTGACCATTCTGTTCGGAGTAATTGGAGCAGTTGCATATTGGGATATAGAAAAGATTGTGATTTATAATATCATTGTCGCAGTAGGCGTCATTTTGTTTGGAGTTGCGGTCTTCAATTCACCTGGGATTGAAGGGGCCATTTACTACTTGATCCACGATATGATCATCAAAGGCGCCCTCTTTATGCTTACAGGTGCCATGATTGTGATTACAGGCACAAGTGATTTACGGAAAATGGGCGGACTGCTGAAAAATCATCCTCTCCTTGCGTGGATGTTCTTTATTGCCGCCATTGCCCTTGCTGGAATTCCTCCATTAAGCGGTTTTGTCGGCAAGCTTAAAATTGTCCAGGGCGGCTTTGAAGCCGGAGAATATGTCTTTGCTTTATTTGTCCTGATATCAAGCTTGCTTGTTCTCTACTCCATTATGAAAATTTTTATCAATGGATTCTGGGGTGAAGTCAAGCTTGCGAAAGAACAGGAGAAAGGCTCGACAAAAGGTCTTCTCTTTCCAATCGCTGTCCTGATAGCTCTATCGATTGCTTTTGGGGTTGGAACGGAAGCAGCTGCACCATATATCACTCAAGCTGCTGAAACGCTGCTCGATCCATCAATCTATATTCAAGCCGTGCTGAAGGAGTAGATGTTATGGCCTTTCAAATTTTACTTAATTTCTCTATTGCATTTACATGGATGTTCTTAAAGGGCGAATACTCCGTCCGAGACTTTTTTAACGGCTACTTCTTCGGACTGCTGATGATCTTTGCGCTGCGCCGTTTTTTCAATCACCGGTTCTATCTATGGAATATTATCGCCGTTTTAAAGCTCCTTTATATTTTCAACCGTGAGCTGATTATGTCTAATCTTGCGGTATTAAAAATCGTGCTTGCACCTAAAATCACAACCCGGCCCGGGATTTTCAAGCTTGAAACAGAACTGAAAAAAGATTGGGAAATTACCATTCTGGCCAATTTAATTACCTTGACTCCCGGAACTCTTGTCGTTGAGGTCTCAGACGATAACCGCTTTCTGTATATTCATGCGATGGACTTAGAAGACGCAGAAGAAGCAAGAAAAGATATTAAAAACACGTTTGAGAAAGCCATTCAGGAGGTGAGCCGCTAATGCTCGACCTGGTATTAAGAATCTCACTTCTCATCATAGCTATTTCAACTGTTTTATACTTGTACAGGCTGATCAAAGGGCCATCGATTCCTGACCGGGTCATTGCGCTTGATGCCATTGGAATTAACCTGATTTGTATTACGGCCATCATTTCAGTTATACTCCGAACCAATGCTTTCCTAGAGGTCATTCTGCTGCTTGGAATCCTGACATTCATTGGAACAGTTGCCTTTGCAAAGTTCCTTGAGAAGGGAGAGATTATCGAAAATGATCGTAATAGCTAATATCATTATTGGGTATTTCATTCTTCAGGGGGCACTGCTGAGTCTGATAGCAGCCTTTGGGGTTGTCCGCCTGCCTGATGCCTATACGCGCAATCATGCCGCTTCCAAGAGCGCAACGCTTGGCGTCATCAGTATCCTGCTTGGTGTATTCTTCTATTTTTGGCTGATTGAAGGCCATTTAAATGCACGAATCATACTGGGGATTGTTTTTGTTTTTATGACAGCACCGGTTGCCGGGCACCTCATTATGAGGGCTGCCTATAACACGAAAGTACCGCTTTGGGAAAAAAGTGTTCAGGACGATTTAGAATCAGACCGGAAAAGTGAAAGTGTAAAAGGATGAGATCCGTCTCATCCTTTTTTAAAGGAGCAAAAATTAAATGACCTACGCTATTAAGCTTAGAGACGTTTTTTCACAGCATGCAGATCAGGAAAAAGCTTTTGCGATGGAGAAGTATATGCGCAATCAATTTCGTTTTTTTGGAATAAAATCACCTGAAAGAAAAGAAATTACGAAGCAATTCCTTAAACACCACGGACGGCCTGATCACTTAAAAACCACGATATTGGAACTTTGGACGTTTGAAGAAAGGGAACTATTATATGCTGCGGTCGATATTCTTCTGCTTGAAAAAAAGAAGCTTGGGCAGCTGGACATAGAATGGATAAAACACCTGATCATTACAAACTCCTGGTGGGATACAGTGGATCTAATTGCATCTAACATAATCGGTCACCTCGTTATAAAGAATCCCGAATTGCGGGAAACACACCTCGATCAATGGACTGACTCGGACAATTTCTGGCTTCAAAGAACGGCCATCCTGCATCAATTAAAATACAAGCAAAAAACAGACGAAGCCTGGCTTTACGATGTCATCCTAAAGCACTCAGCATCAGCCGAATTTTTCATTCAAAAGGCAATTGGCTGGTCATTGCGCGAATACTCGAAAACAAATCCTGATTCCGTAAGAACATTTATTGCAGGGAATGAATTGCCTTCTTTAAGCAGGCGTGAAGGAATGAAGTATCTGTAATCATACTCATAGAGTGCTTTTGAGTACCCAAAAATGGAATTCTCTTGGTTTTGAGTACTCATTGCGTGCCGGTGAGTACCCAAAAATGGAATTCTCTTGGTTTTGAGTACTCATTGCGTGCTTTTGAGTATTCAAAAACGGAATTCTACTTGGTTTTGAGTACTCATTGCGTGCCGGTGAGTACCCAAAAACGGAATCCCCTTGGTTTTGAGTATTCATTGAGTGCCTTGGAGTACCCAAAAACAGGCTTCCACTTGGTTTTGAGTACTCATAGAGTGCTTTTGAGTACCCAAAAACGGAATTCCTCTTGGTTTTGAGTACTCATAGAATGCCTTTGAGTACCCAAAAATGGAATTCTCTTGGTTTTAAGTACTCATAGAGTGCTTTTGAGTACCCAAAAATGGAGTTCTCTTGGTTTTGAGTACTCATAGAGCGCTGGTGAGTACCCAAAACGGAATTCCTCTTGGTTTTGAGTACTCATAGAGTGCCTTTGAGTACCCAAAAATGGCATTCTCTTGGTTTTAAGTTACTCATTGCGTGCTTTTGAGTACCCAAAAACGGCATTCTCTTAGTTTTGAGTACTCATAGAGTGCTTTTGAGTACCCAAAAACGGCATTCTCTTAGTTTTGAGTACTCATAGAGTACCTTTGAGTACCCAAAAACAGATTTCCACTTGGTTTTGAGTACTCATAGAGTGCCTTTGAGTACCCAAAAACAGACTTCTACTTGGTTTTGAGTACTCATAGAGTGCTTTTGAGTACCCAAAAACGGCATTCTCTTGGTTTTGAGTACTCATAGAATGCCTTTGAGTACCCAAAAATGGAATTCTCTTGGTTTTAAGTACTCATAGAGTGCTTTTGAGTACCCAAAAATGGAATTCTCTTGGTTTTGAGTACTCATAGAGCGCTGGTGAGTACCCAAAAACGGAATTCTCTTGGTTTTGAGTACTCATAGAGTGTTTTTGAGTACCCAAAAACGGCATTCCCTTGGTTTTGAGTACTCATTGAGTACCTTGGAGTACCCAAAAACAGGCTTCCTCTTGGTTTTGAGTACTCATAGAGTCCCTTTGAGTACCCAAAAACGGCATTCCTCTTGGTTTTGAGTACTCATTGAGTGCCTTGGAGTACCCAAAAACAGGCTTCCTCTTGGTTTTGAGTACTCATAGAGTCCCTTTGAGTACCCAAAAACGGCATTCCTCTTGGTTTTGAGTGCTCATTGAGTGCCTTTGAGTACCCAAAAATAGAATTCCCTTGGTTTTGAGTACTCATAGAGCGCTGGTGAGTACCCAAAAATGGAATTCTCTTGGTTTTAAGTACTCATAGAGTGCTTTTGAGTACCCAAAAACGGAATTCTCTTAGTTTTGAGTACTCATAGAGTACCTTTGAGTACCCAAAAACAGATTTCCACTTGGTTTTAAGTACTCATAGAGTGCTTTTGAGTACCCAAAAATGGAATTCTCTTGGTTTTGAGTACTCATAGAGTGCTTTTGAGTACCCAAAAACGGAATTCTCTTGGTTTTGAGTACTCATAGAGTACCTTTGAGTACCCAAAAACAGATTTCCACTTGGTTTTGAGTACTCATAGAGTGCCTTTGAGTACCCAAAAACAGACTTCCACTTGAGTACCCAAAAACGGAATTCCATTTTGCTTGAAGTACTTATTGCGCGCGGTTGATTCCCCAATTAAAATAATCTTTTTTTAAAAGAAGTGATAATAACAAAAAAAACGGATACAAATTGCGGTGCAATTTTGTACCCGTTTTCTTCTATATTTGCTGTATCTCCTTCATAACGGTACTCATTATGGTTAAATGCTCTGTTTTTTTCCGTATTCTTCTTTTAAAATCGAGCATACTGCTGCATCACAAAATACCCCTTTTTCATATGCAGCCTGTCTTAAGACACCTTCATATATAAATCCTGCTTTTTCAAGGCACAGCTTTGAAGCCGTATTGTCCGGATCATAAAAAGCTTCAATGCGATTTAAGCCCATTTGGGCAAAACCAAACTCCAAAATGGGTGATAAAACCTCGGTCATTACCCCTTTTCTCCAATGAGAGCGATTCAATTCAAAGCCTATTTCTGCTTTAAAATGCTCTTTTTCCCAGCTGTGATAGCCGCAGCTGCCTATAATTTTATTCGTTTCTCTATCAGCAATTCCCCATCTGTATCCTTCATTTTTATCGAACCTTTCACCCCAGCGGTTAATCACCTGAACTGCCTGATCTATTTCAGTAAAGCTTTCCAGATCATAGTATCTTGTGACTTCATCATCTGAAAAATAAGCAAACACCTCATTCGCATCGCTCTCATCCATTTTCCTTAAAACAAAACGCTCTGTATAGAGGACTGGAAAATTTGTTTTCATCTGTTATTTCCCCTTTTTCTCATAGAAAACATGCCCTGTTAAACATCAGGGCATGCAGTCAACCTGAATTATTTTTTCTGTAAAATTGCCATCGTGCATCTGGAAATGCAGATCAGGCTTTCTCTTTCATCGACAATTTTAATCTCCCAAACCATTGTTGTTTTGCCTCGGTGCATAGGGATGGCGTGAGCGGTAACGGTGCCGTCCTGCTTTCCTCTTATGTGATTTGCATTAATCTCAAGTCCAACGCACATTTCTGTTTCCTGGTTGATTAAATGATAGGCACCTATGCTTGCAACTGTTTCTGCAAGCGCTACAGAAGCCCCGCCATGCAAAATGCCAAAAGGCTGTCTCGTACGGTCATCCACAGGCATTGTAGCAACGACTCCATCATTTGTTACGCTTTTCACCTCAATACCAAGTGAGTTCAGCAGTGTATTTTCAACATTGTATTCCATTATATTTCCTCCTCTATTGCGGACTTAGTTTCTTTCGCAGCATTTGATCATCATCTTTGCGCGGATTTCCTCTGCCATCGCGATTATTCGTTACTGTATACAAATTGTCATCTTCAATCATAACATCGCGCATCCTGCCCCATCCTTCCAGGTAAATCTGCACCTCTCCTGTATGGACTTCAAATCGTTTAACAGAATTTCCGGCTAATGTCGCCACATACAAGATTCCTTCCTTATAGGCAAGGCCAGAAGGCGCCCAAGTCTCTTCCCCGGTTTGATAGAGCGGTGTTTCCATACCTTCCTGCTGCTCGTCCCCTTCTATTACTGGCCAGCCATAATTTTTCCCCGGCTGAATCCAGTTAATTTCATCATGAGCAGACTGGCCGTGCTCTGTGCTGAACAGTGAATTTTTCTCGTCCCATGCAAGCCCTTGAGGATTACGGTGCCCATAAGAATATACATAGGAATTTTGAAAAGGATTGTCATCCGGGACCGATCCGTCAAGTTCAAGTCTTAGGATTTTTCCTGCCAGAGAATTTTTATCTTGTGCAAACTCAGGACTCATCGCATCGCCTGCTGTTGCATAAAGCTTGCCGTCAGGGCCAATTTTGAGTCGCCCTCCGTTATGGACACGTGCACCTGGAATATCTTCTAGTACAGTCTTTACTTCCTCCCAATGGTCTGCATTTTCCTTTAGAACAACGATTCGGTTCTTTACTTTGTTTCCATCTTTATATGTATGGTAGGCAAAGGCTTGCTTGCTCTCTCCAAAATCAGGGGAAAGCTCAAAGCCAAGAAATCCGCCCTCGCCTTCTAGATGCAGCTTCTTTTTCAATTTCACCTTTTGAGTCACCTTTTCATCAGACACCTGGTTCCATTTCACAATTTGCCCAGTTCGTTCACTCAGGTAAAAAACATCATCACTCTTTGTAATAGACCACGGAACATCCATTTCCTTTAGAATACTTTCTGTATCCTGCCTCTCAGACTGGCCGCTCACTTCTTTGTCTTCCTGATCTTCATTCTGAAAGGACTGACATCCCGCTATGACCAAACTGCTGAAAATAATCACCCATAACCTCTTCAGGAAAATCACCTCATATTCCCATTTTCTTTAAGTTTAACGAATAATAAAAAAGGATTCACGAATTTATACTTCCATTTTTATTTTCGAAGGGCGTATACAGCAAAGAAAAAGTAAACAATCAATATCATAAGAGCAGGTAATACCGTGATCACGTCCATCAAAAACCCCCCGGTAAGAAAGCGTTTTCCAACACTTGAATCTGTAATTAGATTCCATCTTAGCGCAGGATTATGATGGCGATATTGAGAGAAAGTTTAAAGTTTGTAAACTTATGCTTACTGATACGTAAACAAAACCGTCAGTTCTGCAACAATTTCAATTTTCCTTGCAAAAACAGGGGTCTGTCCTGAAGATTGTGCACCTAGACTTAATTCTTTAGACAATGGGAAAAATCCTCTAGGTTCTTCGGTTATTTTTACAGGCTTGCGATGCAGATTGAGCTGATAGGAATGGGCAATTGCTGCTGCCTTATCCAAAGCTTGTTTTGCAGCAAGGTTCAGAGCCTCATTTATCCACTTTTCTTGGTTGGAAAGCGAGAATTGTACAGAATCTGCCCGGTTGGCTCCATTAGAAAAGGCTGTATCATAAATCAAACCAATCTCATCTAAATTTTGAGTTGTGATGGATATTGTATTGGTCACTTCATACCCTTTTAAGACTGGATCCGTACCCGCACTATAATCGTATTGAGGAAAAACGGTGTAGGAAATGGTTTCAATTTGCTGTTCTTCTATTCCAATTGACTGAAGGGCTCGAATAAGCTGATTAACGCGTCTTTTATTTTCCTGCTGAGCTGCAGTTACATCTTTGTTCACAGTAACTACTGCAAGCTGAAGAACGGCTGTGTCTGGTTTTGCTTCCACTCTTCCCGTCCCGCGAACAGAGATCATGTTTTTTGATTTTGGTTCTCTCACGCTTGTTCTGTAAGCCGGATCAAAAGGCTGCCCATACACCGGAAACATAAGCCTCACTCCTCTCAGAATCTAACACTCTTTTCCATCTATATGCCTGAGCAATAAAAAAAAGTGCGCAAGAATGGTACTTGCACACTAATCAATAATTCCTTCTGACTTTGAAATTAACACAGCTTCTGTTCTTGAACCGACATTTAATTTATTAAAAATAGAGGTTAAACTGTATTCAATTGACCGCTTGCTTAAATGAAGCTTATCGGCAATCTCCTGGTTCGTCAGACCTCTTTCAACCTCTTGCAGTATGGCTTTCTCACGATCATTCAATGCTTCTATATCATTTGAACCGGAACTGCTTTTCATTTTTTGCTGAAGAATGAGAGATTTTAAGTAGGTATACGGCACAACAATGTCACCTGAGAGAACATGCCGAATGGAAGAAAGAATCTTTTCCTTTGTCTCTGTTTTGCTGATCGCCCCGTGAATCCCAAGGCGAATTGCCTCTTCAAAATAATCTTCTACATCGTAGCCTGTATACAGAATAATCTTGCAATCCTCGGAGTGCTTAATAATTTCTGTGGAAAGCTCCATTCCATTAATATCTCCGAGATTCATATCCATCAGGACAACATCGTATTCATGAAAGCTGATATGCTTAATAACATCAATTGAATAAGGGGGATTTAAGCAGGATACCCTGACATCCGGCTCTGTTTCCAATATCGCTTTTGTTCCCTCACGTACTGCTGGATGATCATCCACAACTAAAATATGTATCATGTAATCAACCTCTCTGCTCCGAGCATCTAGTCTCTATTTTATAAAAAAGACCTGGCAAATGCCAAGTCTGAACTATTCTTTCAGATTTCTACAACTACTTTAAAGCCATTTCCCTTTGAAGTCTCAATATGAAGGGAGCCGTTTAGTGCTTTTACTCTCTCCGTTATACCGGAAAGACCCATGCTTTGATTATTGGAATACAGTTCACTTTGATCAAAACCGATGCCGTCGTCCTCATAATGAAGAACAATTTTATCCTTTATGCAAACAAGCATTATCAGAACATTGAGTGCATTGGAGTGCTTTCCGGCATTTGTTAAAAGCTCCTGAACGATCCGGTACAAATTCAGCTGTGTATCAATATCAATCGCTTTAGTGAAGTTTCCTGTATTTAATCTCACATCAAAGGCTGCGGACTCATTATATTGAGCTGCAAGCTTCTGCAAGGCTTTTACTAGCCCAAGATCATATAAAAGCTGCGGACGAAGTTCCTGACACGTTTCCCGCGTAGTCTTGATGATATTGGTCATCGAGCTGTTCATATCCTTCAGCTGATCCCTGAAAACAGTCGGAGCCATTTCAAGCTCAGCTAGGGCGAGCTCGCTTTGCCGCTTTAAAGAAATTAAATCCTGCAAAACAGAATCATGCAAATCCTTTGCCAAGTTAGAACGCTGTTTTTCCTCTATTGAAAATAAAACTTTCGTAAGCCAGGCCGGGTTACTGCCTTCGCTCTTAATCTTCTGTAAATGATTCATCAGCTCTTCTATCTTAAGGAAGTTCTCAAGGGATATATTCGTATAAAAAGAAAGCGTCTTTAACCAGGAAATTTCATCTCGGTTCAGCATTGGAGTATTAAGCATAGACAAACAAACCATGACATAACTTCGGTCATCTGTCTCCCCTACATTAATCACAAAACCGCGATCCACTTCGATAATCTTTCCGATCTCTTGGGTTGCCTTCTTAATCTCTTTTTCATATGAAAGATAATCTGTACCCTTCATATTAATCTCGACTGAAATGATGTTCCCGCTCTTATCCACTTCAACATAATTCGCCCTGCTGACAAGCAATACATCTGTAATCACCTGTTTCAGTTCATTAATTACATGATGAAGCTTGTTTGCCTTTCGAATGCTTTGCGTATATTTAAAAATACTATCCTGATAATTGTATTTTTCGGAAAAACGTTTAAAGCGAAAGCGGAAGTCGAGAATTTCCTTAATATAAAAGACTACAAGCATTGTGATATAGATGAAGATTGATAGTTTAATTGGATAGAATGTTGGGCTATTCTCTTTAATAATTAACATAATACTTACACACACAACAGTAGGTAAAACTGCTAGTAAAGCGTAGTATCTGACACGTCCTAAAATAAATTCTATATCATAAATTTTAGTAGCGAGAAATTGGTAAACCAAAGAAAAAGGAATTAATAATAAAAATGCTGCCAATATATTAGGCGGGAAAATATGTCTATTTAAAAAGACATACGGCAAAATGTATAGTAAAACAAAAGGTGAGAATGCAACAATATTTGTTATTATTAAAATTTTAACCAGGTAGCCTTGTGCTGAGTATCTAACTTTTTTTAATCCTACAAATTTAACAATGAAGGTTAAAGCAAATAAAATGACAAACGAAGCTAAATTTAAGTTTTTTACGAAAATATAGAAAAAACTATAAGAAAGATTCACAGTTTCTGTACAAAGTTCTGCAACTATATTAATAGCTACAATTAAGAAAGACACATATAAAAACTTTTCAGAGAAAAGTTTTTCACCCAATTCTTTAAAGTAGTAATATAGAAAAGACATATAGGTAACAGGTACTGATAAAAAGAAGCTTAGATTCAAGTACCTACTTAACACATCTCCTCTAGAAGAACCTGTTCCGCTGAAATGAGCTAATGTAATCATTAATAGGAAAATATTTAGTAGAAACGCTGACTGCAATTTTAATTTTTTATTTGTTTTATAAATAAAATAACTGCAAAATAAACAAAGGACATATAAAATAATAGGAACCACAACTAAAAAAAGACTCTGGTGACTTATTATTGAATCTTTAACAATGTAACTAATATCGTTTCCGTTTCTTTCAATTGTTACATTTTCTAACTGTTCAAGCATCCCATAGCGAACTGCAGGGTAGTGTTCATGTGCATGTTCATGATTAATTCTGGTTACAGTATCGCCTATTTTCAAACCGACTTTTGAAGCCCAAGTGTTAGGTTCAATAAGCGTTATTTCTAGCTTATCTGTATCATTGAATCTAACACTGGCACCTACGTAAGGGTATTTAATACCTATTGCTAAAAAATACACGACTAAAATAAAACTAAAAAATAGTGTAATAAAATATAATTTGTTAAAGTTTAAATATTTCATTTTAAAACCTTCTTAATTTAAGCTAAACTCTAATACCAATACAAGTTCGTCGTTCTAGCTGTACTCAACAGTCCTTCTACTAATCCTAACACTTCATCCACATTTTTCACACCCAGTAAACTTGCTTCACCGTTAGCTACTTTTTCGATTACTTCCGGGTTTTCTACTAGAAAATTTACGATTTCCTGCATGGCTTTAATCTCTCCTTTTATTTTCAGCTGAATTTATGATCAATTGAGACTTTAGAAGCTCAATTTGATTTTGAGGTAAGGGTAATTCTGCAATCAGGGTTGAAGCCTTTTGAATCGCAATTTGCTTCATTACATTCAGGTAATGGACAACACCAGATTGTAACAATTTCGATTTAAATGCATCAATACTCCCGTAGTGTTCAATAAATGTTTCACTGCTTGAAATAAAATCGGTAAGCTCCTTTGCATGCTCGTTAAACCCTCTTTTTAGAAAGAGGAGCGGCAGCGATTTTTTCTGTGCAGATAGATCATTTTTATGTTCATGAAATAAATCACGGTAATCGTTTTCAATTTGGGCAGCAAGTCCTATTTGATAGGAATAATGTTCAACGCATGTTAATTCTTCTCCTGCGGCAAGCATGGCGCCTGTGACTGATGCTAAAGCAATCAGTGAACCTGATTTTTTTTCAATCATAGAGATGCACTCTTCTTCAGTTGCGATTTCATTTTGAAGATCTGCGTGCTGACCTTCCATTGCCTGCAAGGCAAAACGCTGGAACGTGCTGATGATCTTCCATTTATGTACGCTTGATAATTCATGAAGCATTTGCAGACTGATTGTATACATAGCAGTAGCGGCATTCAGTGAGAGAGATGGGTTTATTTTCATCCATGGCTCTTCATAGTTATCTAGGTCTTCAAGATCATCTAAGATGTCGAATGATAGCGCAAGCAGTTCAACTGCAGCTGACAGATGAATGATTTCCTTCTCTTCTCCGCCAAAAGCTGTGTAATGCAAATGTGTCAATTGACCGAACGGAAAGGTTTTTTTCGTTTCTGAGAACGACAGGATAAGATGCAATAACTCTTTGTTCGTTATATATGAAGAAATTGCAGCTTTCTGACTGCAAATCATATCTTTATAGTCCAAATGTAATCTAATTGCAATCACCCCTTCGAAATTATATTACAATATTCGCGACCAATATAGTAGATATAAAACAATGTTTTTACATAAATATAAAACATTTAACATATTTTTGAAAAAATAGACATAAAAAAAAAGACTTGGCTCGAAAGGCCAAGTCTTATGACACGTTTATAAAGGAGTATTTATCATACTTATCAATGCTTTTATTAATTGATCTTAGTGACTGTTTCGTTTCCTGAATTTCTTTCTCAAGACGTTTCAATAATTGAGTTATTTCTTCAATGTTGTGCTTTTTCATCGTTTCCACACTCCTCTGTAAAAGATCAAATTATGCATGGTGAACGAAACACTTGTTTTGATCTTCCCTACTTCAAATTTTATAGGATGCAGAAAGTATTTTCACCGAAAATAATGCGAAATAATCAATGCGTGATACCGCAAACGGCGCAATAGTCCATTGTATCTGTTTTTATACAGATAGAATATAATTCCATTTTCATAATTTTTAACAAAAAAAAAGCCCCAGATACAGGGACTTGTCACTTTGCGGCAATAATTGTGTTCAAATAAATGTTCTGTGCTTCTTGCAGCGCAATTTTCGTCAGTTCATCTCTCTTTTCAATCGGTCCGCTAAACTCTAAGGTGTAATCCAGAATTCCCTGTTCTGACAGTAAACACTCCATTTTAACCTTACATTCGCCTTCTGCAACCGAAAATACCGCAACCGTTTTATCATCCAGCACATATATGGATGGCCGCACGCGCATAGAGAGCTGAACCTCCCCCGAAAAAAGTAGTTTAACAATTATCCAAGTTCGACATAAGCAGCAGTATTCCTGCAACATTTTCATTTTATAGAAAAAGCACGGACAAGAAACCTAACATATATATAAGAAGCAAGTTCACTCGGAGGTGAATTATTTTGCGGGTGCAAAGGCAACAATGGTTACGGCCGTTTTATTTCAACCCTTATTATCCAGCTCATTTCCCATGTTATCAATGTACGAGGAGACCTATGCCGGAAATTGATTCAAGTCAATTTGTTCATTCCGCTTCACAAACGGATGGACTATTGACTGATGCTAAAAAATTGACCACTTACCTCTCAACTTCAAAAGAACAGACAAAAAAGATCATGGCTGCCGCTCAGGCATCCAACAGCGTCTTGGTAAAAAAACTTTTGCTCGCTTCCGGCATTACAAATGAGTTAGAAACTGAGTTTAATCCGGACAGTGTCAGACTCATCCTTTCTTATAAAAATCCTGACTTGAATTGCTGCAAGTTAATATTGGTGCTGAGATGGTAAAAAAAGGATGACGAGTATCGTCATCCTCCAATTTTAAATCTTTTCACTAGCTCCTGAAGCTGCTTAGTGGCTTCGCTTAAATTTTCAGCTGAATCTGCAACTGTTGAAAGAGCTCTGAGCTGTTCGTCTGTTGAAGCATTTACCTCTTCTGCAGCTGCAGCAGATTGTTCTGTAATGGCCGAGATATTTACTATTGATTCTATAACCTGTTCTTTTTGCAGTGTCATTTCTCTAATATCTTCAGTGACAGTCGAAATGGATTGTGAAAGCTCACTCATCATCACTGCAATGGTCTGAAAGGCCTCACCCGAATTTTGAACTGCTTTATGCTGTTCATTATTCATTTCCTTTGTGCGAATCATTGCATCAACTGCTTTAATGGATTCTTGCTGAATGCCGAAAATCGTTTCCGTAATCCTGCCAGTAGCTCTGGCTGACTGCTCTGCAAGTTTTCTTACCTCAGCTGCGACTACAGCAAATCCTTTCCCGCTCTCTCCTGCCCTTGCAGCTTCAATGCTTGCATTTAGAGCCAGCAAATTGGTTTGATCCGAAATGGCTGAAATGACCGTCACCACTTCTTCAATTTGTTTAATCTTACCAGCAAGATCAGATAATACTCCTTCCACTGAAGCAAGCTCTTTATTCGATACTGTTGATTTAACCTGAAGAACATTTAATTTTTCCAGCCCATCGTAGCTTGCATGCTCTGACTTAGCAGACAAGGTCTGAATATGTGAAATGGATTCATTTACTTTAGTAATCTTCAAAGATAGGCTGGTTGTGCGTTCATTCATATTTTCAACATCAGAAGTTTGTTCAGATGCTCCTCTTGCAACATCTTCCATTGCACCTGCAACTTGCTCACTGGCTGCCATCGTTTCTTCAGAAACCGCACTTAAATTCTCTGCGGAATCATTGATCGTTGTGATAGACAAATCCACTTCCTTAATCATGCGTTTCATTTCAGAAACCATAGTGTTGAAGTTTTCTGCCAGCGTTCCAACTTCATCCTTATTCGAAACGTTCACTTTGAGAGTTAAATCTCCCGCTGCTACGGCTTTTGCACTTTCTCCTATACGAATGATAGGATTTGCAATTGATTTAGAGACGAAATATCCAATTACAACAGCAATAAAAAGTGCTGCAAGTGTAATCAGCGTACTTGTTAAGGAAACTGTATTGGCCGTTTCCATTAGGTCATCATATTTATAAACCGCTCCAATCTTCCAGTTCAATCCGTTAATTGTCTCAAAATAAAGCATTCTGTCTTCAGATTCAAAAACATATTCTACTAACCCTTTTTTATTTTCCATCACAGATTTCATAAAATCTAACTTAGATAAGTCTTTTCCCTGTTCTTTTGGATGAGACAATGCTATCCCTTTTTGATCAATTAAGAAGGAATATCCGCTATAACCAACTGTTACGCTGTTCACTATGTCATTGACCGCATCTAACGACAAATCAAAGGCAATGACACCTATTACCTCATTATTTTTCACAATTGCTTTCGCACCAGTCACAATATAGCTGCCCTTTACAGCATCTTCATAAGGTTCAGTCCATACCACCTTATCCGGGCTTTCTTTAGCCAGAGTATACCAGGGCCTTGTTGTAGGATCAAAATCCTCAGGAAGTTCGACCGAAGGCCGAATGAACAGCGATTTTTTTTCGCTCCCTGCATAAATCAAGCTTACCTGCTTGTTCGTCTCTAGAAAGGTTTGAAACTGCTGTGAAACATCTGCTTCATTTCCTTCTTCACTTAACAATCTGACGAGCTGATTATCTTTTCCAAACCTGATGAGGCTTTTCTCATAATCACTCAGACTTAATTCAATATTGCTTTTCAGCTGCTGAATAATGCCTGTACCATTTCTTTTTGCATCTTCGTGCATTTCCGATTGCAGATAAAAATGTGAGAAGATCTGTACGGCAGAAAGCGCTGCTATGATGATGAGCGCCAAAAACAAAGTAATTTTAACTTGAAGCTTATTGAACATTTTCATTTCCCCCACTAGTTTCTGTGTATAGGGGTTATATCGTCAATTCAGCACTAAATATTAGGCTAAAAAAAAAAAAGAAAGTCGATTAAGCCTCTGATAGATGCTGGATCATGATAGAAACAGCTTTTGTTAAATCCTGCTGAGAAAAACTTGGAACATTCCCTATTTCCACAGCAAGCTCATGTGATGCAGGAAGGTGAATAAATCCTGCTGGAATGTCCCGATCTGCTTTTTTAAAATAGTGCAAAGTCTGATACATAATATAATTGCACAAGTAGGTTCCGGCAGTGTTGGATATTTCTGCAGGCAGCACTTTTTCCTGCAGCACATTTACAAATGTTCGGATAGGCAGTGTGCTGAAATAGGCATCTGGTCCATCGGACTGTATCCATTCATCCTGTTTTACAATTCCCTCATTATCCTTTTCGCCATCAGCACAGTTAATGGCCACTCTTTCAGGAGTAATTTTGTATCTGCCTGCTGCAAGCCCAAGCAGCAATACGGCGTCAGGCTTTTCCTCCTCAATATGAACATGGCATTGCTCCCATGTTTTTGAAAATTGAACAGGGAGTACTTTTCCGCAGACTTCAAATTGACCGATAGATTGTCCATGCAATTGCTTCACAACTTCAGCTGTTGGATTAATTGTATAATGCAAAAACGGTTCAAATCCTGTTAACAATACCTTTTTCATTCTTTTGTCCCCTTATTTAGTCACTCGAATGAAATTATTATATCAGAAAATTCAGGTTATTAAATGATGCAGAGTAAATGCTGGCCGAATGAATAAAAGAGCAAATACGGATTAAGGCACGCATTTGCTCTTTTCATGAAGATTATTTAGACACTACTGTAAAACGCTCATTTTTGTGTTTCGGTTTTTCGATTTCATCAACAACAGCGATGGCATAATCTGCATAGCTGATATAACTTTCACCTTGAGAATTCGTTAATAAATGATCTTTCCCTGAATGGTATGTGCCTGTTTTTATACCCTGAGGATCAAAGTTTGCTGAAGGACTGATATATGTCCATTTTACTGTTTCTGCTTTTTGAAGTTCATCAAGATTGATTCCCATATTTTTTGCAGTAGGGAAATAAGCTGCAGGAAAATTTGGATCATCCATTACCCGTGTTGTTTTTTCTTCATCTAAAAATAAACTGCCTGCTCCTCCAACAACAACTAATTTCGTATTAGTGCTGTTTTCCAAGGCCTGAATGAGCACTCTTCCGGCGTCAACATGAAGATGTTCTTTTCCAGGAGCAGCATTAAACGCGTTAACCACCGCATCAAATGGTTTTAAATCATTGGATTCAAGGTTAAAAAGGTCTTTTTCGATTACTTGAACATTTGTGTTTTTCACTTTTGAAGCCTCCCTGACGACAGCTGTTACCTCATGGCCTCTTTCCAGCGCTTCTTCCATGATAAGGCTGCCTGCTTTGCCAGCGGCTCCAATAATTGCAATTTTCATTATAAATCCCTCCGAATTTTATTCGATTTTTTTAAAAATAACCTAACTCTCCCAAATTCATTTTTCCGGTTACAAAATAAAGGCAGGAATGGTCTTTTCCCCGGCTGTTCAAATGAAAATTGCCTTAGCAATCGCCATTAAGATCACACTGCAAACCATCTATGGAAAGTAAGTGCTTTTTATCTAATTCCTTATCAATGACTTGTGCCAGTCTTTCTTTGCTTGCCAATCCCTGAATCACTTCGTCCCCAATAATAAATGTAGGAACGGCTGTAATCCGAGCATCTTCATAAGCATGTCTCAGAGCCTCCTGATGAACCTCTCGATATTTGCGTTTTACCAGAGCGTCTCTGAAATCTTCCTTAGGCAGGCCAACTTCACCAGCTAATATTGTTAATACTTCTACATCCTCAATGTCTTGTTCTTCCTGGAAAAATGCAGTGAATACTCTATGGTGAAATTCATTTCCTTTTCCATGATCCTTTGCAAACTGGCATCCCTCAAAAGCTAAATGGGTATATGGATGGGGAGAAAGGCGCGGCAAGAGCATCTCAACGCCGAGCTGCTTTGATGCAGGCAAAATAAAGGAGTCCCAGGAACCTAATTTATCTGCTTCTTTCCAAGGATCAATTTTTGGAGCAGGACTTGGACGCAGTTCAAAAGGCATCCATTCTACCTCCACATCCTTTTCCTTAATTATTTCATCCAAAGGTCCCTTCCCTAAAAAACAAAACGGACAAATAAAATCTGAATAAGCTTTAATTTTTAATGTCATGGCTTAATTCCTCGCTTTTTAAAAATTATCCATTGTAACCAATACGGTTACAACCGAGGTGAAAAATTAAGCATTCAGAAGAATGCTATACTTTCTTTTCACTTTGTATTTGATTTTGCAGTGTTGTAAACAGCTGGTCCATCGTGATGCTTTCTAATACTTGTTCCATAGCTTCCTGTGCTTGAACAAGAATAAGCTCCAGCACGCTCTGAATATTTGCACCTATTGGACAATCCGGATTTGGCTTTTCATGAAAATGAAACAGCTTATCTTCTTCAACTACTTGAACTGCACGATAAACCTCGAGTAATGTGATGTCATGCAATTCTTTCAGCAAATAAGCTCCACCGGCTCCGCGCCGCACTTCCACAAGTCCTGCCTTTTTCAGATAGGACAATATTTTTCTTATGATCACTGGGTTCGTGTTTACACTCCCAGCCATAAATTCAGAAGTACAATCAGAAGGCGGATTTTGCTTTATTAGAGTTAAAATATGAACAGCAATCGTAAATCGGCTGCTTATTTTAATCTTAATCACCTCCGATGTAACCATTATAGTTACAACAAAAATAAATGTCAACAGCTAGTTATTATTTAATGTAGACATTCGGCAGCTTTCCATATTATTTCTGATTCTAAACTAAAAAACCTCCGCCCGCCATAAGCGGAGGTTTTCAAACTATGCGACTTCTCGTCCCATTGCTGCCTGCAGGATATCAAACCATTGGTCGCGTGTTAATGTTAAATCAAGTGAGCAAATAGCGGACTCGATGCGGCTCATTTTACCTGAACCGACAATCGGCATAATGTTTGCGGGATGGCAGATCAGCCATGCATAAAGGACTTCATCAATCCCTTTTGCACCGATTTCGAGAGCGATTCTCTCAAGTTTATCACGCAGGCTCTTAGCTCTCTCGTCATCAGCAGAGAAAATAGATCCTCCAGCAAGCGGAGACCATGCCATCGGCGCTATTCTTTCTTCCTGGCATAAGTCAAGCGTGCCATCTTCGAAGTTCTCAAGATTGTAGGCAGAAAGCTCAATCTGATTCGTAATCAGCGGGAAGTCCAAGTATGATTGAAGCATTTTAAACTGTGAGCGTTTAAAATTCGACACACCAAAATAGCGGGCTTTGCCTTCATTTTTAAGTTGTGTAAACGCCTCTGCAACTTGTACTGGATCCATATAAGGATCCGGACGGTGTATAAGCAGAACATCTATGTAATCAGTCTGAAAGTTTTCAAGGGACTTATTGACAGAAGCCAAAATATGCTCTTTGCTTGTATCATATGATTTAATACTGTGTTCAGGGCGATTGTCTGAGACAAGTTTAATGCCGCATTTCGTGACAATCTCCATTTGCTTTCTGAGCTCTGGCTTTAGTGCAAGTGCATCCCCAAATTTTTTTTCGCATGTGTAATTTCCGTAAATATCCGCGTGATCAAAAGTTGTAATGCCAGCCTCTAAGCAATCCTCTATTAATTTAAGCACTTCTTCATTTGACATGTTCCAGTCAGAAAGACGCCATAATCCATGAATGATTCTTGAAAATGATAGATCTTCAGTAAGTTGTATTCTCTGCATAATCATTCTCCTTTCCTTATCATTCTAACTGAATGCGCTCAGGCTTCAAAATAGCTGAATTTGAATCCTGCCGGCTCTTGTCAGCTCGTATGTGCAATTTCATCATGGGTTAAAAGATGATTTGACCAAAGAACAGCTTCCATATAGCATTCATGAATTTCCTCAGGGGAGAGCAACTTGTGTTTTACAGCTTTAAGTATTTTTCTACAACATAGAAAAGTGTTTTTTCATTTTTGGTAATATAGGCTATTTCAGCTATTTTTTTCAGGACCTCTTTTACGATAGAGGAATCTCCAACCAGGACAGAATGATTCAGGATCTCATAATAGAACTTCAGAGCTTCTTCCTGTTGATTTTTCCGGTGATGCAAATCTCCGATTAAATGCAGAAATTTATATTTAAAATCGCTGAAATCACTTAAATAAACTTCCAGGAACGTTTCATAAAGTCTTAGTACTTCATCATCCTGTCCTGCCTCATAATAGGTAACGGCCAGCTCATACAGCGTATTTAATATTCCTTTTACATCACCTTCCCGTTTGTAAATTTCATGTGCAGATTGAAGATAGGACATCGCACTGTCAGCATCCAATAAATATCTGCTGAGGATACCTAAGTTGGTATATGTGCCCGCCAAATTCAGCGGATCGTCTGTCCCTTCGAAAAACAGCAAAGCTTTTGCGTAGGCCGCACTCGCGTTCTCATACTCATTCATTCGTCTATAGCACAAGCCAAGCACCATGTATATAACACCTGTTTGATAGTAAATGGATGTTTTGCTGCTGATAGCCAGTGCCTGTTTCAAAAAGCGGATCGCAGAATAAAATTCTCCTTTTTTTGCATGTGCAAGACCAAGGTTATTCAGTAAAGATATTTTTTCTACACCTGAAGCCTTGAAAGCAATTGAGTCGTCATAAGCCTCATTTAAATAAGAAAATGCCTTTGATAACTGATCCTGGTTAATGAGCAAGGTCGTCAAATAATTGCTGGTTCTGAGTCTCTCTTCAGAATATTGCAGGCTGCAGAATAATTCGTAGCTTTTTTCATAAGCTGCAATGGCCTCGTCCATTTGAAGCTTTACCCGCTGCAGAATCCTTCCCTGGCAAAAATAATAGAGAGCAAGATCATTTTGGTTCAATGATTCAAGATTTTTTTCTAAGTCGTTTAAATGTTCAACAGCATCTGCAAAGTCATCATTTATCACTGCATATTCCAAACTGGAAAGAGCTTTTTTTATATCAAAAGACAGAAGTGATTTATCCTCTTCTTCGAAAAAATCGTGAATATCACATTTCAGTCTTTCGCTGAATTTCAACAGCAGTTTATAAGAAGGCTGGACCATTCCTTTTTCAAGCTGGCTGATGTAGCTGCGGTTCACTATTCCAATTGCCAGCTCGCTCTGAGTCAATTTTTGTTTTTTCCTCAGCTGTCTTAATTTCATTCCAACGGTATTCATACGGCGCCTCCTGATAAAAATTTGAATATGTATTGACAAGAAATTGAATAATTGTATATATTTTAATTGTCAGATAATTATAACAAAATGTTACTTATTTCTAAAATGTTAAAATAAAAGAACTAATGGAGGCTATGAGATGAAAAAAATCAGAAAACATCTTTTATTACTTGCACTTGGTACGGCAATCCTCTTAACTGGATGCTCTAAAGCTGAGCAAAATATCCACACTGCTGACGAAGAATGGCCAAGAATTATTAAAGCCAACCAATATAGTTAACAGCTGCTTTAAATAAACTTCTGAAGATATATGGCTTCACTCTATATCTATCTATTAAAACATATTTTCAAAGATTTGAACCAAATATAGTATGACGAAATAGCAAAAGAGCTTTCCCGATTCAGATGGGGAAGCTCTTTTGCTCTCTTATTATTGAACTCTTGCAAATCCAAAGCCTGATGCGTGGTCATCACCTGTTGCCGCACCAATGCCGCCTTTTATATCATACAGCTTTGCACGGCGCTGCAGCTCTGCACGAACTTGAACGTTGCTTTGGCCTTTATTAGAAGACCAGATTTTCGCAGCAAGCCCAGATACGTGAGGAGTTGCCATAGATGTACCGCTGATCGTGTTGTAACCGCTGTTGATCCAAGTTGATTCAATAGCAGCACCAGGAGCTGAGACTTCAATATCACGCTCTCCAATAATATAGTCTCCATCTGTTGCCGAGTTACCGCGTGAAGAGAAGTTTGCCACACGGTATGTTCCATTTTGCTGAACATTTTCAAGAGCCGCAACAGCAACAGCATTTACTAGAGCGCCAGGATATCCAATCGTATTATTGCCTGATCCTGAGTTTCCGGCTGCTGCGATAACCAATGCACCTTTGCCATAAGCATAGTCTACTGCACTTGCAATTAAACTATCTTTACTGCTTGACCCAAGAGACATTGAGATGATGACTTTAGAACCAGTCCGTGTTCCTTCATCTGCAGCATGTCTGATAGCAGCTGCAATATCATCTGAGTAGCCAGAACCGCTGTCTGTCAGTACTTTGTATGCCCAAAGCTCAGATTGAGGTGCCACACCGTAGATTCCCTGTCCATCAGAACCGCCATTTGCAAGTGCCGTTCCTGCAACATGTGTTCCATGTCCATTGCGGTCTGTGCATGAATTATTAGTATAAGTTGTCCCAACTGTAAAATCTTTGCACTGCTCAGCATTTTGCGACAAATCAATATGGCTTGTCTGAACTCCGGTATCAAGAACAGCTATTTTAATGCCGTCACCTCCACTAGTTGATGTCAGCGAGCTGTTATTATAAATGGCTTTAATTCCCCATGGGGTTCTTGTGCTTGGAAGGGCCATTGTCTGAATCGGCTTTCCGGCAGCTACTTTAAAAGTCGGAACTTTTCCAACCTTGATTTTGCTGTTCTTCTGCAGTGCTTCTAATTGTTTCTGTGTAACGGTTGCTGTAAATCCATCTTTCCCAAAATCGCGCCGGACCTGATGACTTTTCTTCACTTTACCCTTTTCTGCATCAGTTCCCTTGATTACTACACGAATTGATTCATGTTTCACATCTGTTTTTACCTGCTCACTTGCAAAAGCGGCTGTCCCAAACATTGAAAGACTCATTGATAAACTTAATACTGCAGCTCCAAACGCTTTACCGATTTTCATTTCTTTTCCCCTCTCAAAATGTTAGTGTTTTATAACTTTAATCTATAAGCAAAATAAATATATAACATATTAACCATTATCACAATAATCTAAATTTACTAATAACTTTGTTGTAAAGCTATGCTAATTGATGCTAGTTTTTAATCCATATCCCTCTATTAGCCCGCTGTTTATTTTAAAAAAGCTTTAAATTAAAAAAACCACCTTCGTGAGGTGGTTCATGAATCCTATTACAGGCAGCAAATTAAAGATTAATCGACAATTTAAGACAAAGGATTCATTGATTAATAACGGCATCAAGAGATATATTAATCATAAGACAGAAATCGCGGGGTATGTGATGAGGGAAGATCAGGCATTTGCAAAAGGCTGTTTTTACGGAGTTATCCTATCGATTCCAATTTGGATTCTGATTTTTTATATCATATATAGAATTTAAAAAAACACAGGCTCCCCTGTGTTTATTTAAAAGTCTGTTCAAATATTTTATCTCTCACATAAATATCTTTATGATCAATCGCATGATCAGAAGCAACGATTAATCCTATTTTTGTGTCGTTTTGATCGCTTACAATGGTAAATGGGATTTTCTCTTTATTTGCAGCCTTGATATATTTAGACAAGGCTCCATAATCTATTGTTCCATTTAAAAAGAGTGTTTGGTTCTTTCTTGTTTCCAATGAGGCAAGCACTTCACTGTATATTTTATTTTGTCTCACTTGTCCAATGGTGAGAGCCACATATATTCTTTCTCTTAATGTGCCGAGGTAAACATTTCTCTCTTCCGGCTTCGTTTCAAACGTTCCGTAAATTCCCTGCTTGATATATAAATCGATCTGATCGTCTGACATGATGTCATTCTCCTTGTCTAAAGTCCATTATAGGATAAGTCTATCAGAGCAGAAAGCTGACATAAAATGATACGATTGTTTACCAATCAGTATATGATAAAATAATTTTAATCCACCCGAAGAAGGATACCCATAATGGAACACTAAGAATGGTTGCCCAGATCATTCCTTTGAAAAAGTTAGCATCTTTCATGATCAGCTCTCCCTCCGAATCTTCCTTACTATGCATTTTACCCTTCTCTTTGTTTTCTATAACTGCAGAAAAAAAGGAAACGCTTACATTAACTATAATTCTTTTTTTTCTTATGATATCCTCTATAAACATTTCATTATTTTTCTGCATTCCCTTAGGGGATTTCCTTGTCAAGTTTCACCTGTACTTCTTCGGCAGCATATAGTGTTTAAATCAAAGGCTGTTTTCTCACATCCCTTACGATCTCTGCCTGTTTACAAATCAGGCTTAACCGTTCATTAGAAAAGAGCCAGATCAATAGACCGCAAGGAGGAAAAGAATGCCGGCCATTTCAGGGATAGAATATCTGCAGCGCATGAAAGCATTAAAGCCTAATGTTTGGTTAAAGGGCCAAGCCATTACAGAAGATCTTATGATGCATCCCGTTTATAAAGGGGCTATGCAAACAAAAGCATCTCTTTATGATTTGCAGGTCGAAAAAGAGAATATCAGCTTTATGACATTCCCTTCCCCATTTACGCAAAATCGTGTAGGAATGTCCTATCTAGAGCCAAAGACAAAAGAAGATTTACAGAAAAGAAGAAAAATGATTGAATACTGGGCGAATGCAACATGCGGGATGATGGGGCGGAGTCCTGACTATATGAATACGGCATTAATGTCTTTATCAGCTGCATCTGCCATTGTCGGCGCTCAGGATGAAGAGTTTTCGAAAAACCTTCGGAACATGTACGAAACTGCGCTTGAACAGGATTTATCTTTTACACACAGCTTTATTAATCCGCAGGTAAATCGTTCGTCCTATTATTTTGAAACATCCAGGCAGCCGGTCGCAGCAAAAGTGATGAAAAAGACTGCAGACGGACTGGTTATTAAAGGAGCCAGATTGCTTGCAACAGAAGGCGGAATGACGGATGAAGTGCTGATTTTCCCTTCTGGCGGCAATAATCTGGGCGACGATTATGCATTTGCCTTCAGCATTCCGGCAAATACGCCTGGACTGAAATTTATCTGCCGCGAACCGTTTCATGCTGGTGAATCTGCTTTTAACTATCCGCTATCCTCACGCTTCGATGAAATGGATACGCTTCTCGTCTTTGAAAATGTTCTGGTTCCATGGGATCGCGTGTTTTTTTACCATAGACAGGATATTGCCTTTAACTTATTTAACAAAAGCGGGTTTATTTCGCATGCCCTTCATCAGGTTGTCACACGACAGACAGTGAAGATGCAATTTTTAATCGGACTTTCTCAATTATTGATCAATTCTATGGATGTATCTGAGTATGAACATATCCAGCTGAAACTGTCTGAAATGATATTAGGTCTTGAGAGCATGCACGCACTCCTGCTTAAATCAGAAGCAGAGGCCAAGATAGATGCCTTCGGAACGATGACTCCAAGCTCTCATCCGTTATACGCAGCCATCAATCTGTTTTCAAAGCTTTACCCTCACTACATTGGTCTTCTGCAGCAGATCGGGGCAGGCGGTTTAATGGTTCTGCCATCAGAGGAGGATTTCACTTCCCCTATCGGCAGGCACGTTGAGCAGTATCTGCAGGGAGCTTCACTTGATGCAAAAGCAAAAACAAAGCTGTTTCGATTAGTATGGGAACTGACGATGAGCTCTTTCGGCACGAGACAAACTCACTATGAAAGATACTTTTTTGGAGACCCGATCCGCCTTGCAAAAAATTTATACAGCGGTTATGCACGAGAAAAATACCTGGAAAGAGTCAAAGACTTTTTAGATCAAACGAAAGAAAGACCTCAGGAATGAGATCTTTCTTTTTTTCTAACGCCAACTCTTCCTGAAAAAAAGGTTGCACCCCCGCCCATATCTGATATCCGGTCTGGCGTAAGTGAGTTCACGAGCTGTTTTTTCCCGGGTTCATCTGACCATAATCCTTGGCTGACGACTACACCCGGCAATACGTTCTCTCCAACTGAAACTGTCAGCTCACATTCACCCCGGGCATTCCAAACGACAGCCATATCTCCACTTTCCAAACGAAGCATCCTGGCGTCCTTACTATTCATATGCAGCTTAGGAGCTTTTTCAAGGAATTTATGTTTTTCATTGTTTGAAAACGTGGAGTTTAAAAAGTTATGATTTGGACCAGGGACAAAGAGGAAAGGCAAATCGCTTTCTTTGACGAGCGGTGAAAATGTCGGCAAAGGCTGATATCCTGCTTTCTCCATGACACGTGAGTAAAGCTCTATTTTCCCGCTTGGAGTGTTAAGTCTTCCCGGAAATAGCGGTTTTACATTTGCTTTCACATATTTCTTCTTCTTCAAATCCTGAAAAGTGATCTTATCCATATACGGATTTTGAGGATTGTTCAGCGCCTGATCAATCATCTCTTCATCTGAATCTTTAAATGCCTGTTCTGTAAATCCCATTCCTTCCGCTAAAAGCCTGAACACTTCGACGTTTGATTTTGACTCTCCATATGCTTCAACTACCGGCTCCTGCAAGTGAAGATAATGATGCCAGTATGACGTATAAAAATCTGTATTCTCAAAGGCTGATGCTGCAGGGAGGACGATATCAGCATATGCCGCAGTCTCGGTTAAAAACAAATCATGGACCACCAGAAATAAATCTTCCCGCTCTAATCCCATTTTCACTTTATTAGCCTCTGGAGCGACGACTGCAGGATTGCTTCCATATACAAACATGGACTTTATCGCCGGATCGGCATTTAGAAGCTCTTCGCCAATTAAGTTCATATTGATGATTCTGGTCTGTTTTTTCTGGAGGAGGTCAGGGCGCTGCAGAGCATCTGTATTAAATGCCAAATATCCTGAATTGCCTTTAATAGCACCCCCTCCTTTATTCAGCCACTGGCCGGTCAGAGCTGGAAGACAGGCAATAGTCCTAATGCACATGCCGCCATTATCATGATGCTGCAGGCCATTGCCGATTCGAATACAGGATGGTGATGTTTGGCCGTACATTCTAGCCAGTTTTAATAGGTCATCTGCTGGAACTCCTGTTATTTCTGATACTGTATTCGGATCATATTGAACTACATGACTTCTCAGTTCTTCGTGTCCAACTGTGTAGTTTTCAAGGAAATCAATGTCCTCCATGTTTTCCTTAAACAAGATATGCATGATTCCAAGCGCGAGGGCACCGTCCGTTCCCGGAAGAATCGGAATAAACCAGTCTGCAAGTCTCCCAGTCTGATTTTTGTGAACATCAATGACGATGATTTTGGCCCCATTTTTACGCGCCTTTTGAGCAAGTGCCACTTGATGCATATTTGTGCTGACCGCATTAATGCCCCACATAATAAACAGCTTAGTATGTACAGTATCCTCTGGATCGATCCCAAAGCTTCCTCCCATTGTATACTTGTAGCCTGTTGAACCCGCAATTTGGCAAATTGTCTGATCAAGTCTGCTAGCGCCGAGCTTATGAAAGAAACGGCGATCCATTCCCTCAGCATTCAAATTACCCATATTTCCATAGAAACTGTATGGAAGAATGCTTTCCGGCCCATCCGTTTCAATAAGTGTTTTCCATTTAGAAGTAATAGTCCCAAGGGCTTCGTTCCAGCTGATCCGCTCAAATTGTTTTGAGCCCTTTTTCCCTGTCCTTTTTAAAGGATATTGCAGCCTCTTCTCATCATAGATGCGTTCAGCCATGTGCCGCACTTTATTGCAAATGCTGCCTTTTGTAACGGGATGCTCCGGATCCCCTTCCACTTTTATGATTCTGCCGGCTTTCTTATGGACAAGAAGTCCGCATTGATCAGGACAATCCAATGAACAAACAGATGGAAAGACACCATCCCGCTTTTCGATATAAGAATGCATATGGTTTCTCCTTTTATGAGAATAGTTGTCTCAATGATAGAATAGTTTTAACTTTCTATCAAGAATTCCTTTTTCATTCGTTTTAGACATAAAAAAACTGAAGAAAGTTCTCTCTCTTCAGCAATGTTTCCTATTGTTTTGTTGATGTTGATTCTCTCATTTTCAGTGTGGATGGAACCAGTACTTTAAGTGGCGTATCTCTATGCTCAATTACTTGCTCTTGTAATAGCTTCAATGCGATTTTTGCTATCTCAGCTGATGATACATGAATGGCAGTCAAGGAAGGGGCAAAGTAATGAGCTTCAGGAACATCATAAAAACTGACAATTGAGACATCCTCTGGTATCTTTACATTTTCCTCGCGCAGCGCCATGATAGCGGCAAGGGACATGACACTGCTTTGAATGATATAGGCATCAGCAAGCTTTCTGTTTGAAGCAGCTTCCTTTAGAATCCTGTATCCTTCCGTTCCGTACGGTTCTGTCAGGTAAATATGCTCTTCTGACAAAAGATTCGCTTTTTCTAGCTGCTCTTTCATTGTCTGCCCCCAATTAGAAGCGCCTATGTATCCAATTCGTTCATGTCCCATATCTTTTAGATGCGAAATAACGAGCTCTGTCATTTGAGCAAGATCTATACTTACGATATCTTCAGTGGAATCGGCAGTCCAATCTGTAACAAACACGATATTCTTTGAAACCTTTTTCAGCTTTTCCAAATCGTTTTTCTGTAAACGGCCTATGACAATGATCCCATCCAAAGGCTCCATTTTATTAGTCGAATTGATATTTTCATAGCGGATGGTCTCTTTAATATGGACGTTATTTAGGAGGCATGCCTGCTCAACATGCTTCCTTAGTGCGATAAAAAAAGGATTTTCCAGCTCTCCGCCCGCAGCATCTAAAATGGCAAGTGCAATATGGATGCAGTTGTTACTGGCCGAAGACATTTGCATCTCTGTTAATCGGTAGTTTAATGTTTCTGCGGCCTGAAAAATTCTCGATTTCGTTTCTTCAGAGACCGTTGATTCAGCATTTTCATGGAGCACTTCATATGCTGCAGCAGCAGACACCTTGGAAAGCTTTGCAATCTCATTGATCGTTGTCATCCCTACACCTCTTCATTCATTGAATTCATAGGTTTTAATACCCTTTTTCAAGCAAAAAGAAAACCCTCTCTCAGGATAAGAAAGGGTCATTCGTTTAGCCATTGAAAATAGTTGGCTGATCGATAATGTCAAAATCATAAAAATTTGTAATGCTTTTTTCATCTGTAATCACCGTGAAGTCTCCTGTATTGAGTGTACCCGAACCAACAGAGAATTTACTTGTGCTTTTTGGCGAGAGGGCAAAGACATCCCCGGCACTAACAGCACCGGTGCTTGATTCAATAATAATGGGACCAACAAAAGCCGGCATATAATCTCCTCCTTTATTTTTTATTAGACTATGCCGAAAAGGGCTCTTGGGTTTCTTATAATAAAGGACCTGTAAAATAATAATGTAGTTCATACAGCCAAAGGCTGATTGCTTATACGTTATAGAATGAATAATAAGATAACAGAAATAATCCCAGCAGGACAATCACAGAGGGGGCAAATGAACACTAGAAAAGCCGCCAGTTACACCGGCGGCTTTCTATCGTTTTCATCTCTGTTATTTTTTCGGTTATCTGTCTCCTGCTTATACCTATTTCTTAATTTCACCAGCCTGATGACGTGTAAAAGAACAGCTTTTAGTACCGCATATGTCGGCACAGCTAAAATCATTCCTAAAATACCGCCAAAGCTGCCTGCGCCAATCAGCAGGAGAATGATGGTGAGCGGGTGTGTGTTTAATCTCTTGCCGATAATTAATGGTGAAAGAATATTTCCGTCAATCTGCTGAACAACGGTTACAACAACTGCAGCGATCAAAGCTTTAGTCGGTGAATCGAGGAGAGCAATCACCACTGCAGGTGCAGCGCCGATAAATGGTCCTAAATAAGGGATGATGTTTGCAACAGCTACAATTATCCCGAGTATGAGCGCATAGTCAAGTCCAATCAGCGTATATCCGATAAAGCAGCCTGTCCCGACAAAGAGAGAAACAAGCAGCTGGCCCTGTATATATGCGGCAAGTGTCTTATAAAGGTCTTCAAAAATTTTGATGCCTTCACGTCTATACGCTGCAGGCAGAATTTTGACTGCTGTGACGGGAAACTTATGCCCGTCTTTCAGCATGTAGAATAAAATGAATGGAACCGTGATGACGATAAGGGTAATATTTGTAACAAAACCCAGAACCTTTGTTACAGATGATGTAATGCTTTCCGGCAGCGTTGTCGTCAGATTGCCCAATGATTTTTCCATTTTGTCGATCGTTTCCTCAATTGAAACATATTCTTGTGTCATCACCCATGTAAACCAGCGGGACTCAGACAGGTTCATGATGAACTGCCTGATTTCAGTTATGTATCTGGGGAAATTTTTAAACAAGTCTGTGAACTGCTGAGAAACAACCGGTCCGACTGTGGATAAAAGCAGCAAGATCAATCCGATAAAGATGAGATACAAGATAAGGATTGCAAGTGTTCTTGGCACTTTGTTTTTTTCTAACAGCTTAACCACAGGGCTGAAAATAAAAAACAGGATACCGGCAATCAAAATCGGGAAGAACAGCGTAGATGCAAAAACAATCAGCGGCTGAAATAAAAACGAAACCTTCGTACTTACGTAAAAAATTAACAGCAGCAGCAAAATTTCAATCGTCCAAAAATGAACCTTTGACTTATTCAGGTTACATCCTCCTCTGCTTCATTATGCCTGTTTCAAACGTACTATGAGAATGAAAGAGTGTCAAATTAAGATTTGATGAAGCTTAACCCATTCAGAGCTGAATGAAGCATCTTGGTAATCTTTTCCTGAATTTAAAGAAAAAGCTATGCACTGAGCATAGCTTTCATAATAAACAGATTAATTTTCTTCAGCAACAAGTTCTTCTACAGCTTTTTCAAGCTTAAAGATTTCTATTACTCTAATCAAGTGGCCTTCCATTTCTTTTGCAAAAAACTCATAGCCATCTAAAATGATGCTTTCTCCTTGCTGGATGTCGATATTTTCTGTCAGCATCCATCCGCCGATCGTGTCTACATCCGTATCATCGATATCTAGACCGAGCAGATTATTCACTTCATAGATAAGGACCTTTCCGTCCAGCAAGTAATGGCCTTCGCCTTTCTTCTGAACCTCAGGAACCTCATCCTGGTCAAATTCATCACGGATCTCTCCAACAATTTCCTCGATAATATCTTCAACTGTTACAAGTCCGGCCGTTCCGCCGTATTCATCTACGAGAATCGCCATATGAACGCGTTCTTTTTGCATCTTTATTAATAAATCATGAATTGGAATCGATTCGATGACTTGAATAACAGGGCGGATATACTTATCAATCGTGCTCTTTTTGCGTTCTTCTTCGGATAATGAAAAAATGTCAGTGAAGATCTCCTTGAGATTAATCATACCAAGGACGTGATCTTTGTCTCCGTTTACAACCGGATAGCGAGTATATTTTTCCATACTCATTGTCTCAAGGTTGTCTTGAAACGATTTCTCTACTGAAGCAGCTACAATTTCAGTTCGAGGCACCATAATTTCTTTTGCTACACGATCATCAAATTCGAAAATTTTGTTCATATACTTTAATTCAGATTGGTTGATTTCTCCGCTCTCATAACTTTCTGAAAGAATAATGCGAAGCTCTTCCTCAGTATGAGCAAGCTCATGCTCAGATGCAGGCTTTAGTCCAAAAAGACCTGTTACTACGCGGGCAGAACCATTTAGCACCCAAATGAATGGGAACATAATACGGTAGAACCAAATCAATGGAGCTGCAAATAAAAGTGTCACAGCCTCTGCTTTTTGGATCGCTACTGTTTTAGGAGCAAGCTCTCCAATAACAACGTGCAAGAACGTAACAGATGCGAATGCAATACCGAAAGTTATAATATGGGAAACCGATTCGTTAATTTCAAAGTTATCGAATACCGGTCTGAGAAGACGTTCCACTGTTGGCTCCCCCAACCACCCAAGACCTAAGGCTGTTACCGTGATTCCTAGCTGACACGCTGATAAGTATTCATCTAAATGAGTTGTTACTTTTTTTGCAGCCACTGCCCCTTTTTTACCTTCTGCAATCAATTGATCCAATCGTGAACTGCGGATTTTGACAATCGCAAATTCTGATGCAACGAAAAAAGCTGTTAAAGCAATTAAAATCGCCACGAATAACAAGTTAACTATGTCCAAAACACCCTTATTCCCTAATAGAGAATAAGGAGTCACCTCCTAAAATAGTAAGTTATCAGTTTAAAATATCCGTAAACTATAAAATCAATGAAGCAGAATCATTAATGATTGCATAAGCGCCATGCTCTGCGGAGAGATGCGGCTTGCTATGATTTCCTGATTTTCCCCATTCATTTTATCAAAAATTGGTTTCAGCTCATTTATTTCATGTTCGAGCTGTTTCATATGCTTAGCCAGTATTTCGGCTTGTTTGATTAGCTTATCTTCTTCATTGGTTTGACTTCTCTTAAGTTCCAGTCTTTCTTTAATATCCTGCAGACACATATTGAATAACTTGCATTCCTCAATAAACTGAATGTCGTTAAGTGCCTGTTCAGAATAGAGGCGATAGTTGGACTTAGAAGTCTTATCTACATGGAGCAGCCCAATTTGAGTATAGTAATCAATTGTTCTCTTTGATACGTTTGCTAATTTTGCTAGTTCGCCAATTCGATACAATGCCCCATCTTATCACCCCAATAAAAAAAGATTACTCCTATCATACCTTTTTTTTAACTGTACAGTCAAACGTTACGGTTATGGAAGCTGTTCTCTTAACCTGCCCTTCCCCAGTTGTATACTATTTGTGACAGAGAGGCGCCAGGTTCCATCCAATATAAGGATGGGACCTGGCGCCTCTCTTTTTACCTGAATACATGCAATCGTTGATTCAGTTCTTTTGTTTGTTGATATATGTCTTTATATATCTGGTATATTTCTTCATATACGATCACGTTTTCAGGGATTGGGCTGAATTCTTTTTCATACTGAATAAATGTTTCTGTACAATCTTCAATAGTATCGAACCAGCCGCAGCCCACTGCTGCAATTATGGCAGCTCCAAGAGCAGGCCCCTGCTCGCTTGTTAATTTAACAATCGTTGCATTAAAAATATCTGCCTGCATTTGCAGCCATAGTTCACTTTTCGCCCCTCCTCCTATGGAGATGATTTTATTAATTTCTTTCTTGCCTGTGGTTCTCATCAACTCCAGTGAATCATGTAAAGAGAACGTAATTCCCTCAAGTACGGCACGAGCGAAGTGATCGAAGGAATGTGAACCATCCATTCCGATAAAGCTGGCACGAATATTGGAATCTGCGTAAGGGGTTCGTTCTCCTGCTAAATAAGGTGTAAATAGAAGACCATTTGAGCCAATTGGAACAGAAGACACACCTTGAAGCATTTCTTCAAACTTCTTTTCCTTTGCGAAGGTATTCTTAAACCAGCTTAAGCTATATCCTGCTGCCAATGTTACTCCCATAAGGTAATAACTATTCGGCTTGGCATGGTTGAAAAAGTGCAGGATGCCGCGGAAATCCTGCTCTTTTTTCTCTTCGTATGACAGAAGGACCCCAGAAGTTCCTATACTGCAAAGTGCAGCCCCATCATTCACAATGCCCGCACCAAGGGCACCGCATGCATTATCTGCTCCGCCAGCAAACACCTTTGTTTCTTCGGCAAGCCCCATTGAACTCGCCATTTCCGGAAGAAGAGTCCCTACACAGTCAAAAGAGGATACAAGCTCTGGACAAAGAGCGGCAGAAATGGAAAAGGCACTGCATATTTCCTCGCTCCACTCTTTGTTTGTTACATCTAATAACAGTGTTCCTGCAGCATCTGAGTACTCCATATGCAGTGCGCCTGTGAGACGATAGCGAACATAATCCTTTGGCAAAACAAATGCAATGGCCTTTTCATAAATCTCAGGTTCATGCTGCTTTACCCACAATAATTTTGGCAATGTAAACCCTTCTAATGACTTATTTTTCGTGATATCTAACAGCCGGTTCCCTAAAACATCAACGATTTCCTGACATTGCGAAGTTGTTCTTGTATCATTCCATAAAATAGCCGGCCGTATTGAATGACCCTTATCGCCTACTAGCACTAACCCATGCATTTGCCCCGAAAAACTTATTCCTTTTACTGATTGAGGAGAAATCGATACCTTTTCGGTTAATTCCGCTACAGCACTGAGAGTTTGCGTTACCCAATCTTCCGGATTTTGTTCACTGTAACCTGCCTGCGGCTGAAATAGTTCATACTCTCGTACTGCTTCTCCTGAAACTGAACCTTTTTCGTCTACCAATACCACTTTTACAGAGCTTGTTCCTAGATCAATTCCAAGTACGTATTCCATTTAAGTTACCCCCAAAATATGAAAAGCGCCTCCTGACAACAAACAGGGAAACTGTCCATTTGTAGAAGGCGCTTCTTCTAATCTGTTTTTTAGAAAATATACTCATTTAACGCTGCTTTAACATGCTCTATTCGGTCGGAAGCATTTTTAATATTTTTGTTCTGCATTGTATACGTTTCTAAAGCTTTGAAGTCTGCCTTTCCGTTTACAATGTCTAAGCCAATACCTTCTTTGAAGGACGCATAGCGCTTATCAATTAGATTATCAAAGAATCTTTCTTCTTTTAATCTTGCAGCAATCTTCAATCCTCTTGCAAATGTATCCATTCCTGCAATATGTGCCAAGAACAAATCTTCTGCTTCGAAGGAAGAACGACGTACTTTAGCGTCGAAATTAACGCCTCCGGTATGTAATCCGCCATTTTCAAGAATTTCATACATTGATAGAGTAACAGCATATAAATCTGTCGGAAATTCATCTGTATCCCATCCCAGCAATAAGTCGCCCTGGTT
Source organism: Metabacillus dongyingensis (assembly GCF_019933155.2). Taxonomy (NCBI): domain Bacteria; kingdom Bacillati; phylum Bacillota; class Bacilli; order Caryophanales; family Bacillaceae; genus Metabacillus; species Metabacillus dongyingensis. The sequence continues at coordinate 4,283,872 of NZ_CP082944.1, forward strand.
AGCATCAATGGACCCTAACATACCGTTAACTCTTGCCACTCGTAATTCATGTTCAAATGTATGTCCAGCCAATGTAGCATGGTTTGCTTCTAGATTTAATTTAAAATCATGGTGTAAATCATATTTTTGTAAAAATGCAATCGTGGTAGCCGCATCATAATCGTACTGATGCTTTGTTGGTTCTTTTGGTTTTGGCTCGATTAAAAATTGGCCAGTGTAGCCAATCTCTTTCGCGTAGTCAATGGCCATATGGTAAAACTTAGCCAGGTTGTCCATCTCTAACTTCAGATCAGTATTATATAGAGATTCGTAGCCTTCACGGCCGCCCCAGAACACATAGTTTTCAGATCTTAATTCCTTTGCTGTTTCTAATCCTTTTTTCACTTGTGCTGCTGCATAGGCATAAACATCTGCGTTGGACGATGTGGCTGCCCCGTGAACAAACCGCGGATTGGTAAACATGTTAGCTGTGTTCCATAATAACTTTATATTGTTTGTTTTCATGTAATCTTTGAACATCGCAACAATTTGATCTAAGTTTGAGTTTGTTTCCTGCAATGTGTCTCCTTCAGGCGCGATATCGCGATCATGGAAGCAGAAGTAAGGTACATCTAACTTTTCAAATAACTCAAATGCTGCTTCTGCACGTTTTTTAGCAACATCCATCGCACTTCCGCCATCCCACGGGCGAATCATAGTGCCCGCACCGAATGGATCCGATCCATTCGCAGTAAAAGTATGCCAGTAGGCTACGGCAAAGCGCAAATGCTCCTTCATTGTTTTACCTGAAACAATTTCCTGCGGATTATAATGCTTGAATGCAAAAGGATTTTTTGACTCTTTTCCTTCAAATTTAATTTTATTTATGTTTTGGAAATAACTCATATCTCTATTCCTCCATTATCCTTTAATTGCACTTTTCAAAATAAATTGCTCAACCATAACATCTCTTCACTATTTAACAGCACCATCCGAAACACCTTTAATAATATGCTTCTGCAGGAACACGTATAGGATGATGACAGGAAGAATAGCAATCAATAATGCTGCAAGTGCTAAGTGCCATTGTTTTGAAAACTCTCCAAAAAAATAGAACATTTTCAACGGAATGGTATACATCCCTTCTTTATTAATAACAAGTGACGGCAACAAGTAATCATTCCAGAACCAGATAGAATTAAGAACAATGACCGTAACAGTCGTTGGTTTTAACATAGGCAAGATAATATACCAATAGATTTGCAATTTATTGCAGCCATCAATAGTCGCAGCCTCATCCAAGGATTTTGGGATCGACCTAAGTGCGCCGTAGTATAAAAAGATTGCCATACTGCTGCCTAATCCTAAATACATGAACACTAGGCCTACGCGATTCAGCATACCTACACTGCCAAAACTCGTCATAAGCGGAATCATAATCGCTTGGAATGGAATCAGCATTGCCACTGCAAAAAGGAAATAAATAAATGAACTTACTTTACTATTATTACGAGATAGAGCGTAGGCAGCCATTGAGGCGCAAACTACTAAGACAAATACGCTTACAACGGTAATAATGACGGAATTCATCATACTTCTTACGAAATCCAATTCAACGAAAGCTTCTAAATAGTTATCGATAACTGGTTGTTGAGGAATGCCTAAAGTATTGACAAAAATCTCTTTCTTTGCCTTTAAGGAGTTAACCAGCACGAGATAAAATGGATAAAGCCATACTAAAGCCGTTATAACACCGACTATACCAATGACAGCTGGAAGAACCTTTTTGCTTCTCACAGTTCTACCTCCCTTTTTCTCGTAATATAAATTTGCACTATAGAAATGATGACGATAATAATTAAGAATACAACAGCTTTCGCCTGTGCATATGACATGTCTTGAATACCGAATGCTGTGTTATAAATATTCATAGCCGTCATTTCAGTTGAATTGAATGGACCGCCTGCTGTTAAGGCCATATTCTGATCATATACTTTAAACGCCCCAGATAGGGTCAAGAATAAGCTAACTGTAAAAGCTGGCGCCAGCATTGGAAATTTAATTCTCCAAAAACGCTGCCAGGAATTAGCACCATCAATCTCTGCTGCCTCTAAGAGTTCTTCAGGGATATTATTTAAAAATGAAATGTAGATAATCATTATATATCCAGCCATTTGCCAGACATATAAAATGACAAGACCCCAGAATCCGGTTTCTGTCGTTGAAAGCCAGCCGGACAAGAAGGAGAATCCGGTAATACCGGAAATGGATTCAAATGATTTAATAAAAATAAACTGCCAGATGAAACCCAATATAATTCCGCCAATCAGGTTTGGCATAAAAAACGCCGTACGCAGCGCTGTATTAAGTTTAAATTTCTGGGTAACCAGCAAAGCTAACGCTAATCCGATAACGTTAATGCCAATGACAGCTGCAACGGCAAACTTTCCTGTAAAAACTAATGAATTCATAAATCCTTCATCTGTAAGCAGACGTTTATAATTATCCAAACCGACAAATTTATCCACATAATTTCCATCCCAATTAGTAAATGAATAATAGATGCCCATAATCAAAGGCATAGCAAGAACTATAAATAGAGCTGCTAGACACAGTGATAGAAAGGCCCAATAGGAAACGCTTTTATTACTCACTGTAATGAACCTCCTAAGACGAGACTGAATCAAAAAGGGTCCGACTTCCACTCTCAATATCCAGTGTTCCTAAAAGCAATAAATATTGTTTTTGTGGGGTCAGACACATTTGGTTTTTAAGTCTTCCTCATTATTTATTCGTTGCTGCGCAGCTCTTCCCAAGATTTAGATGCTGATTTTGTAAACTCATCCCATGTAATATCGCCAGTTAGATATTTTTGGAATTCTGGATGAAGACCGCTTTGGAACCAACCATTCGGATAGCTGCCATGAATCCAAACTGTGTTGTTTCCGTCCGATAAATGCTGATAAATTACTTTTGAAACTGGATCTTTAATAGAATCTGCGTCATTGCCTTTGTATGCAGGAATATATTTAAAATCTTCTATTAATGATTTTTTTCCTTCCTTAGATGTATACACCCAGTCTAAGAATTTTTTTGATTCTTCAACAACTTTCTCATCTTCATTTTTGTTGATGCCCCAGAACCATGAAGGACCTGCTGCAACAGTGCCTGGTTCACCATCTTTTAAGAACATTGGGACTAAAGCTAATTTCTCTTGAGAGAATGTTTCATCAATACCATCTAAAGTCGGAATAATCCAGTTCCCTTGATGAATAATTGCAACTTTTCCATTAGCGAATTTTTCTTCCACAGATGTACTATAATCGATGGATACTATCGGCTGAAGGTTATATTTGTTCATTAAATCAGTGTATTGATTAAATTGATTACCATACTCAAATGAAGGTTTTTCAGCTTCAAGTGCCGCATTTAAATCATTTTCGTACGCTAATGACATAAAATTACTAGAGTATTGAGAAACAACCCAGTTTTCTTTGGCACTGAAAGCAAATACCGCATCAATTCCTAATTCTTTCTTTTTTGAATCAATTGTTTTAACTGCGTTTTCGAAATCCGCAAATGATTGGATGGATTCAACTTCAATTCCTGCCTTTTTGAAGATTTCCTTGTTGACCATCCAGCCAAAACCTTCAATGTTATAAGGCAAGCCATATGAAACTCCATCAATGGTTGCTCCCCCTAATGTTCCTTCAATCGCAAGCTTTGCTGCTTCCGTTTCTGAAACATCCAATAAAGTCTTTTGCCACTTTTTCGCATCATTTAATCCGCCCATCATAAAAATGGAAGGTTCATCACCTGAAGAGAATTTTGCTTGTAATGCTGCTGGTGCATCCTGACCGCCGCCAACAGTAGTAACATTGATATCAACATTTTTATTTTGACTTTCATATGTTTCTACTAATTCATCAAGCTGTTTTTTTGTTTCAACTTTTATATTGAAAACATCAACTACTACTTTATCGTCAGACCCTCCTTTTGTTACATTTGAAGATGAACATGCCGTTGCTACTAACGAAACACTGAGTACACTGCTTAATAATAATGCAGTTCTTTTTTTCATTAAATTTCGCTCCTTTAGTATATGGAAATTATTTTATTAATTATTATCATTATTCTGACAAATGAATTTGTACGGCTTCATCTTTTGTTGTTATTAAAGTTCCTTGTTCTGTATAAGTCATTTTGCCATTACTTACTGAATCTACTTTTTCAACATTGCGTAATAAAATACTATAAGAATCAGGCATATTGTTTGCTCTGAACGAAATCTTGCTGCCTTCTTTGATTGCGGTTACACTACCTGCTTTTTCACCATGAATGTTATAAATATCTGCTGCAGTTCCTTTTCCATCTGCTAATTCAAACACATGGAAAGTCACTCCATCTGCATAGTCATATTCTGCTTTGCTATCGATAGCTCCAACAGGTATGATTGAGTTTTCTCTTGCCATGAACGGCAAGCTCATGTAACCGTGTTCCTCGGTATGCCACTTCTCTCCTTGTATCGCTTCATTAGTCAAGAAGTTTGTCCATTTACCGTCTGGAAGGTAGTATTTAACAATTCCCTTTTCATTGAAAATTGGTGCAACCAATAGTGAATCACCAAACATATATTGTCTATCTAAATAATGACATGTTTCATCATCCGGAAATTCAAGTACCATTGGCCTCATCATCGGTACACCGGTTTGAGCTGATTCACATGCATTCCGATATAAATATGGCATTAGGCTGTTTTTTAATTTCGTAAAGGCCCTTGTTACATCAACCGCTTCATCATCGTAAATCCAAGGCACTTTGTATTCTGTATTTCCGTGATAGCGGCTATGGGAGGACAATAAACCAAATTGCGTCCAGCGCTTGTATAAGTCTGGAGTCGTGCCATGTTCAAATCCAGAAATATCATGGCTCCAATAGCTAAAACCGGATAAACTGAATGACAATCCGCCACGTAAGGATTCAGCCATAGATGGATATGTAGACCAGCAATCCCCACCCCAATGAACAGGAAACTTTTGGCTGCCAACTGTAGCCGAACGAGCAAATACAGCTGCCTGATCTTTTCCAAACTTACGCTCTAATAATTTAAAAACCACTTCGTTGTATAAATAAGTATAATAGTTATGCATTTTCATAGGATCTGATCCATCAAAGTAAACGACGTCGGTTGGTATCCGTTCGCCAAAATCTGTTTTAAAGGAATCTACCCCCATATCGATGAGCGCTTCTAACTTTTCTTCAAACCATCTGCAGGCATCCGGATTGGTAAAATCGACAATACCTTGACCAGCTTGCCATTTATCCCATTGCCAAACGCTTCCATCTGGCCGTTTCAACAAGTATCCTTTTTCCATTCCCTCTGTAAACAACTGGGACTTTTGACCAATATACGGATTAATCCATAAACAAATTTTTAATCCTTTATCTTTTAATCTCTTTAACATAGTTTCTGGATTAGGGAAAACACGATTGTCCCACTCAAAGTTGCACCATTCAAATTCTTTCATCCAAAAACAATCAAAATGGAAAACATCTAAAGGAATATCTCTTTCAATCATTCCATCTATGAAACTATTTACTGTTTCTTCATTGTAATTTGTTGTAAAAGACGTACTTAACCATAAACCAAATGTCCAGGCAGGCGGCAGACTCGGTTTTCCAGTCAAAGTTGTGTATTTCCCCAAAACATCTTTCATGGTCGGACCATTAATAATATAGTATTCGAGACATTCTCCTTCTACACTGAACTGCAATTTAGATACTTTTTCTGAACCAACCTCAAAGGATACTTTTTCGGGATGGTTCACAAAGACGCCATACCCCTTATTGCTCATATAAAATGGAATATTCTTATAGGCCTGTTCGCTGCCTGTTCCTCCATCTTCATTCCAGATATCAACGGTTTGGCCATTTTTCACAAACGCAGTGAATCTTTCCCCTAATCCGTAAATCAATTCGCCAACATCCATGGACAGCTGTTCGCGCATGTGGGCATTTTTTTGATCGGTTAATATATAACTCATCGCTTTACTTTCACTAGAGGTTAATTGCTTTTCATTATTATAAAATCCTAGATTCCATACATCTTTTTTGTTGAACTTTGCATGCAGGCTGCCACTGGAAAATACTATGTCATCTTCGGTTTCTTCTATTTCGATCGATACATCTTTTTTATTTAATTCAAAATGAGGTCCCTTGTTGTTGCTCCCCAAGTGATGAAACATTTTCACACAAATCACATCTTCTATTGGTGAAGATAATTGAATGGTCATCATACCGCCATCTAACGTTTTTCCTCTGTGAACGATATGATCGAAAGGAGCATATATCGTCAGGTCCTTCTCTGTTTTTCGAACATCATATACTTCCATTGGATATTGCAGGATATAACCTTCCTTATTTAACCAGTTTCCATTAGAGAACTTCATGTCCAATCCCCCTTTTTGTATTAGCTTTAGAGTAGAAATCAAGTAATATCAATAAAAAGAATAGATCTAAACCCCGTATTTCAGCCTTATCTTCGTTCGTTGATTAAACTAACTTTACGAGAAAATTCTATCACACGTTATTTTCACTTGCAAGCGTTTACTTTCAACAAAAAATAAATGTTTTTTTGCAATAAAATAAGGATACCATGATATTTCTTTAATAAATTCCCTATTAAATATAAGAAATTAATAACAAAACCGAGATTTAACAAGGTGTTTTTATGAAATATTTATCATTTTTTTGTTAATTCATTGCCAAAAGTTAGTTTGGATATTAAACTTATTATATAAACCGGATATTCTTTAGAAAAAACGTTTCATTTTGGAGGAGTATTATGAAGGTGGCAGATAGATATTACATTCGTGAGATGAATGAGAATCTCGTTCTTGAAATAATCATTCAACAAGGTACAATTTCACGAGCAGATATTTCCAAGCTGTGCGGATTAAATAAAGCAACCGTATCATCTATTGTTAACAATCTTTTAGAAAAAGACCTAGTAAAAGAAATTGGGATTGGTGAGAGTAGCGGGGGAAGAAAACCGATTATGGTGACGTTTAATGAGAAAGCGGCATTATCCCTTAGTATCGATTTAGGTGACAATTATCTCTCATCTATTCTTACTTATTTAGACGGAACAATCATTTTGCAAAAAAACATTGATGAAATCATCATTAATAAGCGGACCGTCATGAAAGAACTTAAAGACCTCATTACTTATTATCTAGAGCAGGCTCCGCACACTACCTATGGTGTTATCGGTATTTGTATAGGTATTCATGGAATTGTAAATGATAATCAAATCGTATTTGCTCCATACTATAATTTCGAAGGTTTAAATTTAGTAGAAAATCTCGAAAAGGTTTTCACGATTCCAGTAAGATTGGAAAATGAAGCAAATTTGTCTGCTTTAGGGGAGAAAATATTTTTAACCAATGTACCAAATTTCGTTAGCATCAGTGTTCATACTGGGGTAGGTGCCGGAATTATCGTTAACGATGAATTGTTTAGAGGCTCAAAGGGATATGGCGGAGAAATTGGACATATGATTGTGCATCAAAACGGAAGAAAATGCCCTTGCGGAAACAGAGGCTGTATTGAACAATACGCTTCTGAGAAACGACTTCTAGAGGTGTACCGTAAAAAGAAAGGGCAAAAACAATTAACATTTGAACAGCTTATTCTCGATTACAAAAATAATGAACAGGAAGCATTAGACATCGTGAATACTTTTATCAATTATATAAGCATTAGTGTAAATAACATCTTTACAGCCTTCGATCCCGATGTCTTTATTCTCAACAGCCGGTTTACAAGTGATATAGATGGATTGGTCGGCTCTATAAAGGAAAAAATCAACAATAAAATGAATAGCGATACGATTATCAAAAGTTCAACTTTACGGGAAAAAGCCACTCTGTTAGGCGGCGTACATGTAAACAGCACATCTTTTTTGGATATCAAGCATTTCTCATTCCAAAATATGTTAGGTGACAGCTCACATCCAGCTTCAAAATAATATTTAGCTGCATAAAAAACGAACTTTAGAAAAAACAAGTTCGTTTTTTCTTCATTTATTCTCTTCATTCAGAGAAGCAAACAAAAACGTACATAAAATCAAAAAAACAATCGGGTGTCGGACTAGGGCTAAAGCAGGAAGGAATCAATAATATAACGGTTGATATAAGAGGAAAAACTAAAAATGGAGATATCTTTGAAAGAACAATTGTTCAATCAGTCTGCGTAGATTCAACGGGAAAAATATTCAGTCAATAAAACAAATCAAATCCACCATTTCCTTGGGTGGATTTTTAACATTTAAACCGATTTTTTCAAGGTGGGACTTTGCAGCTGATTGATTTTTTCATCCAGCTTTTGAATTTTCTTTAATGCAGTCTTTTCGCTAATTGTCCGGTAATGATGGCCTCCGCCTGGTTCCTCATCCATTTCATCAGCTAAGCGAACTACTTTTTGAAGTGAATTTTGATTAAGCGAGCCTTCCGGCAGGTAAGAATCTGTATGCAGCAAAATAGCCAATGCGATCTGTTTAGCAGATTGCGGGTCCTCCCCAAGACGGATCAAAAGCTTATGGGCACGTTCTGCACCTTTTATCGCATGTATATCATTCTCTTTATACTTTTCATAATCCCATTCCCCATCTGTGTACCACTCATAATGCCCAATATCATGAAGCAGGGCTGCCTTGGTTGCAAGATCGGGATCTACACCGTGCTGAATGGCTAATCTATATGCATGGTAGGTTACTGCAATTGCATGCGCTACTCCTGAACGCTGTAAATATTTTTGAGCAATTGGATGGGAATAAACCTCTGTCAATGTTACATTTCGCATGTAATCTCCTCCCTGTAAATAGTTTGAAACCGGTAATTTCTATATAATAAAGCTGAAGTATTTTAAAAAATATTTCTGTATACATTAACATAATACGGCATTTGCCGCAACAATCCTGTTATATTGTATGACATGATAACCAAATCTATCTAACTTCTTAAATATTTTAAGCAGGTATACTTGAGTTGCCTTTCATTTCGTGTAGAATTACACTATATCAAGGGAAAAGGAGCTCTTTCATGAAAAAACACGAACTAACCGCCAATCTATCTAAAAAAATGCTTCTAATCCGGACTGAATCCCGTTACACACAGGAAGAAATGGCTGAAGTACTTGGGCTCTCCAAAAAAACGCTCGTGCAGATTGAAAAGGGACGGCAGGAAGCATCATGGTCAACGATCGTTGCATTGTGTGCTCTCTTCAGACACAGCAGCATTCTTCAGCAGACTACAGGCGGTGACCCCTTAGATATTCTGCAGCTCGTTGCTCATCAAAAAATGCAGACCCGCAAGGAAAAGACACTTGGTGGAAAAATATGGTGGAAGGATGTTAATCAGATCAAAGGATTCAAACTCCAGCAAAATGTGATCAGCTTCCATTTTCGGATCATTGATGAAGACGATTATCGCTGGTACTCTTCCTTTGACCGGACAGAAATGGAAAATAAGCTGAATGAGCTGACAGATATCCATTTAACCTGACGATTTTAGAGTTTGTCTTTAATATATATATGTCAATTTTAATGAGTTGCCCTAGGGAAAATCATTAAAAATCATGTTGATATTGAGGATATAGAAAAGGGACGCCATTTGGACGTCCCAGACCGCTGTTTATCCTTTTGTTTGCTCATTCATTAGTGTTTTCATCTTCTGATTGTGTTCTTTCATCTGCTGTAATTTTGCATTCAGCATTTCTTTGATTTTGGCTTTGTCCTTGCTGTCGATTGCTTTCTTCCACTGCTCTCTCATCTCTTGTCTTCCTTGATGGTGTTTTATTTTATGTTCTCTGAAAGCTTCCATCTTCTCTTTCATTTGTTCCTTCGTTATTTCACCTTTTTTCACTTTCTCTTCAAGCTCTGCTATTTCCTGTTTTCTCTTTTCTCTAAGTGCATGATGCATCTCTCTTAAACCTGTTTTATCCAGCTGCTTGAAAAGCTCTTCTCTCTCCTTAAATACATTCTCCCATTCTTGTTTCGTTTCAGGTGAATACTTACTTACTAATTCAAGAATCTTTTGCTCCCGTTCAGCTTTTGTCTCATGCCAGTCCTTCTTCATTCCTTCATCATTTGCAGGCTCATGCTGCTCACTGATCTGCCATTTTTCTGTGTTTGCCATTGCAGTTGTTGGAATGACAAGTGCCAGTGCAGTAAAAGCAATAAGCCATTTCTTGTTTTTCATTTTTCCATCACTCCTTTTTCGTCTATCTTCCTTATCATGTCCAACTGATTCCGTAACATAATAAGAGAATTATGTGAAATCATGTGAAAATTATTTTAATAGAATTCTAAAGGGAAAACGGAGTGACTTGTGGAAATTCTTCTAAAAGGAGATGAGAAGAATGAATTCAAATGAAATTTTCAAAGAACAACTAACAGCCTGCTTTTTTGAAGATAATTGGTTTGCCTCCCTTGAAACAGCCCTAAAGGATTTAACCGAGGAACAAGCCTCGTGGAAACAAGAGGAAAACATTCATTCGATTTGGGAGATTATTAATCATCTGGTTTTCTATAACACAAGACATCTTCAACTTTTTAAAAAAGAGCCTTTGTCAAACAGTCACCCTGCTAATGAAGAAACCTTCATCATCAAAGATGGTGATAATTGGCATGACCAAAAGGAGAAGCTTTTTCTGGTCATAAAAGAATGGATAGAGGAACTTGAAAAATTGTCGGAAGAAGAACTTCAATCATCCGTTCGAGAAGATAATAAAGAGCCGTGGATTTCCGTTTTGCTGAATGTAACCATCCACAATGCAAGTCATGTCGGTCAAATTATCCTTATCCGTAAACTCCAAGGAAGTTGGAAAAAGGAACTTAGTGTGTCTTGATACACGAAAAGGAGAGCCGGCTGCTTAACTCCTAGACAGAAAAGGATCCGTCAGTAAAAGCCGGTTTTGCTTTTACTGGCGGAGCGTTCTGGGAGGAGTTAGGAGGCGGAGCTAGACAATAGAAAAGCGGAATCTCCCGTTTTGCCCCGACAGACAGATAAGTCTCTGACAGAAAAGTCCGGGCTTGACTTTTTTTTGCAGAGACGTTCTGGCGGCTGACCGGGGAGCCAGGCAAGTATAAAGAAACGGAACACCCATGTCAGGATGCTCCGCTCTGTTATTATATAAGTTCTTTTATGTCATATACTCTTCCATTTTCAATTGGACCGTTTAATAACTTAAGCAGTTCACTTGCTACAAATTCAGCGGATCTAAGCTTCCCTGATTCATGATATTCTTGAAACCTTGCCACTTCTGCAAAATCCTCAGGCAGTGTATTACGGATATTTCCCTGCATATCTGTGTCCATAATTCCCGGTGAAAATGATAGGACAGTGACAGGATGCTGTTCTTGTTTCTGTTCAAGTCCAAAAGCTTTAGTGAACATATCAAGCCCAGCCTTTGAGCTGCAGTAAGCATTCCATCCGTAGATTGGATTGTTGGCAGCGCCAGATGAAATATTGACTACCACTTTTTCGGCTTCTATATTCCTGGTTTTATCTGCAAAAGCATTTGATAATACCATTGGTGCGATCAAATTCAGCTGGACATGCGCTTCAAGTTCAGCCGCTTCTGCTTTCCCCACAGGCTTCATAGGGTCAACCGTACCCGCATTGTTAATCAGGGTGATCCTTTCTGCAGCATTCAAATCAATTTTTTCGAAAATTTCAGGGATCGCTGCTTCAACATGAGGAGCGTTTGATAAATCGCATGCTACAAATTGCAGAGCAGCATCTTTTTCAACAGCAAGACGTCTTAGTTCTTTATTCTCAGACCTTGAAAGATAAATAATTTGATGGTTGGGTTTCAGCAGCTGTTTTACAATGGCTTCTCCGAGTCCCCGGGATGCACCAGTAATAATCGTCGTATTCATAGTATCGCCCCTTCCTTCTTATCCTGTATTTTATCAAAGTTTTAAGCTGTCTAATAGAAATTAGATTCTAAATTATTTTCAGCTGACATTGTTTGCAGCATTAAAGAAATGCTTATACTAAAAAACTGCCGGGAATCTCCCGGCAGCTTAATTTCTTGCCTATTACTTTTTTAACTGATTGACTATCTCTTCACTTACCGCATTTTCTCCGCCAAGAACGTTAAATTCATCAGCTTTGATCGCCGCTAATGCTGCTTCTGTTTCAAAAGGAATGTATTTAGGCTTAACTAGAAGCATTGATGCATTTTCTTTGGCTGCAAGTACAGATCCGGCAAGTGCATCCGCAAAGTCCTCGCCTGTTGTAATAAACACCTTATTTGATGGATTGAGCTCTGTCGCAATGGCAGCAGCTGTTCCGTATCTGTTTTTTCCGTAATAGCGTTCAGGTTTTTCAAGCTGCTTGAATACTTTAGCATTTACTGCAGCTTCACCGCCTACTACGATTGTACTGTCTATATTTTTTAATGCTTTCTTTGAAGCTTCTGGAAGCAACTTAGAATCCGTTAATAGGACTGGATATCCTTTAAGCGCTGCATAAGAAGCTATTGATAGCGCATCAGGGAAATTCCTTCCATTTGCTATGATCGCTTTTTCAGGTGCTCCGCCTAGAACAGCTGCAATGTTTGCTGCTGTTTCAAAGCGGTTATCTCCGCCAATACGCTGCACTTTTAAGTCCATTCCTTTTAGCTGGTATTTCACATAGTCGCTAACTGCACCTGTTCCGCCAAGAATAACTGCTTTCTCGGCACCAAGGCGCTTGATTTCTTCTTTCGCTGCTCTATTTAATGATCCCTTTTCTGTCAGCAATATTGGTGCATTAAGCTTATAAGCAAGCGGTGCACCGGCAAGCGCGTCAGGGAAAGAATCTCCGCGGGCAAGAACAACGGTTTTCGCTGTTTCCCAGCCTGTTTTAGAGATTTCAACAGCTGTTTCATAACGATTTTTACCCTTAATGCGTTTTACAGGAGTTTCATTTACTTCTGTTTCTTGAATAATTCTGCCTTCAACAACAGGTGAAACTGGATTGTTCTTAGCAAGATATGATGTAAAGACCTCATAATCTACTATAAATAACTCTGTCATACGGCCTTCATCTTTAGCTTTTTTAAACATCGTATAGCCGTCTCCGCCATCTGCTGTAAATGCATTGGTGGCAACTCTATATGTTTGCTTTGCATCAATTGCTTCAAATCCATTATCTGTTTTCGCTTCAGCAAACCAAACCCGGTCTCCGGCAGGCTTTGTTATGTCATACTTGAATTTAATACCTGATACTTGCAGGAAACGTCCTTCTCCTGTTTCTACTCCGCTTACACTGTGCTCAAGGGCATCCAGGATTTCCTGGCCTGTGAGGTCAAGTGTCACCAAGTTGTTTCCAAACGGCAAAACTGTCAGAACCTCGCCAAGCGTAATCTCTCCAGAATTGATGGACTCACGGATTCCTCCTCCGTTTTGAAGAGCAATATGCGTTTTTACAGATTCATTTGCTTTCGCAACCATTCCATCTGCAATAAGATTTCCTAAGTTTGTTTCTTTTGTGCGTACATCTGCACGTTTTCCGTTAAGTTCAACCGAAGTATTTCCAACTGCTTGGTTCTTAATTTCTTCAAGCGGCACTTTGTATTCTTCAACTTTTTCCTTTGCAGCAGCATCCTCAGCATAGTTTGAAAGTGTAACTAATTGACCATTATGACCAGTTACAACACCATCTTTGTTAAATGTCACATCTACTAAACCAAGGAAGTTTAAGTATTCGCCGGCTTGAACAATAACAGTAGGCTCTTCTTTCTCGATTAAAACTGGTGCATCCAATTTTGTATGAGAGTGGCCGCCTACAATTAAGTCAATTCCATCTACTTCTTCAGCAAGCTTTAAGTCTGGAGAATACCCTAAATGAGAAAGGGCAATAACTTTGTTGACGCCTTCTGACTTAAGCATATCGATCGTTTCTATTGATTTTTGAACAACATCTTCGAATACAACATTTTCTCCCGGGCTTGCAAGGAATGCCGTATCAGGTGTTGTTAATCCATAGATCCCTACTTTTTCTCCATCTATTTCTTTGATGATGACAGGATAGATGTTTCCGCCTTCACCAGGTGTTCCGATTTCATTTTTGAAAAGGGGACCTAAATCAGCATCTGCTGTAACATTTACGTTTGAAGACACCATTGGGAATTTCATTTCATTTATAAAGTTTGCAAGTGTTTTAGAGTCTTTATCAAATTCATGATTTCCGAGTGTCATAGCGTCATAGTTCAGGTGATTCATAAAATGCAGATCAGCCAGTCCAAGATATTGGCGGAAGTATAGTGTTCCTGAGAAAACGTCTCCTGCATCAACAAGTAAACTGTTCTCTTTTTGACTCCGCAATTCGTTTACAGCTGTGATTAAACGAGGATAGCCTTCAACGTGTGCATGTGTATCATTTGTATGCATAATAGAAAGATTGAACTCGTCATCAGAAGATAGGTCAAACTGTCCAACATAAGCATCGTGGTCACTTGCACGGCCATGCTCTTCCATATATGGAGAGTTAAAGTTGACAATATCATATTCTGCACCGGCAGCCAGTTGATTCGATGCCAGCATGTGGTCAAGAACCTGTGCGTTGCCTTGGTAGTTATACGTATAGCGTTCAGCTGCAGGAAGGCTTTCAACTAAATTCGCAAGCTCAGAACCTTTTAGGATTTGGAGCGGTGCCGAGAATTCGAAGTCATTTAAATCTCCCATTACAACTACATTCGCATTTTCATTTTTTTCGTGAACATCTTTTACAAAAGAATGAACAATTTCAGCAATTTTCAGGCGCTGTTCTTCGCTGCCCAATACAGGAGGCTGATTTTTGCCGAATAGCGGCTGGTCTCCGCCTTTAGAGTTGAAATGGTTATTGATGACAATAACATCTTCTCCTTTAAAGGTGAATTGTGCAGCAAGCGGCTTGCGGCTGTCTTCAAAAGCCGGGTTTGCCGGATCGATTCGTCCAGGATTTAATGTCAATGAGCCATTTTCGTAAGCTACTGCCGTTGTTGCATCACCTTTTGTTCCTTCTGATAAAGTGACTCTTTCAGGATTGTACAGGTATCCAACACGGATATTCCCTCCTGGAACGCCGCCATCCTTTTTATCTTCTGGTGCAATTTCAGTAAATGCGTAAGCAGGACCGCCGTTAGCAGCAATTGCATCGCTGAGCGCTTTGTAGTTTGCATCTCCTTTTACTGTCCCGTCATCTGTTTCGCCGCTTTCATCCAGCACTTCTACCAAACCGATAATGTCTGGAGATTTTAAGTTGTTAACAACAGATTTAGCAAGCTTATCGCGTTTTTCCGTATCTGCTGCTGCAAAGTTTTCGATGTTATAGCCTGCAATCGTTAATTTATCTTCTTCTTTTTCGATTATTGTAACATCTGATGTAACTTCTCGCTCTGTCAATTCAGGCAGATTTGTTTCTTTTACTAGAATCTTAAAGTTGCTGAAGCTGTAGCTCACAACACCTGTAACAGTTCCGCTGAACTGATCTCCGGCTTTTGCCGCATAGCTGCGGTTATCTAATAATAAGAACATTTTCTCTGGGTTTTGATTATCTTTAGTTAGTAAAGGCGCGCCTTCTTTTGTATAGGCTTTTCCTTCTTCTTTTCCTGTAATGACAGGTACTTCACCATACTTTTGCGGACCGGTAACAGTCGGATTTTCAAGAGAAACACGCATACCTTCCAAGCTTTCATAAAAATCAATTCCATCTTCCTGCGGATCGAATGTGCCCAATTGGTCATTGTCGATTACTTCAGTCGGAGGAATCGCATCTTTGCCGATGGTGACAGCAGCTGGCAATGCTTGACCGCTTGACTTAATAGTTACATTTCCGTACTGAGCATTGATTTCTGTCATGGCAAGGTCCGTTTCAAGCTTCTCTGCATAGCCATCCAGGACCCATTCCTTTACTTGTCCATCTACTGAAACTAGATCACCGGCTTTTATGCCGTGTGACGGTTTGTAAACAAGAACAGCCTCTGATGTGTTTGCATTATCATCAGGTGACGCATCCTGCATATAGAAGTTGCTTGCATCGACTACATGGGTTGCTACACCTTCAACTGCTTTTACGTTCTGTGATTGATAAGGTGAAACATGGCCGGCACCTTGGATATCATGAATTCGCAAGCCTTCAATTCCTTCAAATGGCTTCGGTTCCTCAGGTGTTTCGCCATCGAAATTCATAGCAGTAGGGTTTTTAAGTCCTGGAACTGAAAAATAAGCTTCTAATGATCCAGTAATAATGACTTTTTTGCCCACTATATCAGGATTCGTTTTCAGACCGAATTTTGCCCGCAGCGCTGTTGGCAATTGAACAGGAAGAATTTTTGCCGGATCCGTTTCATCTGCCTTGTCTGCTATAGCAAAATTTGTATCAGCGCTAAAAGGCGCTTCAAAATCATAGCTGGTGCCACTGTTTGTATAACCGACTATATATCCTTCTACAGTACCTGTACCGGAGTTATTGGCGATCGCTTCTTGCACTGTTAAATTGGCTGCCGCTGATACAGTCGTGCTAAATGGAACAATATAACTGACAAGCAATGCCAAAATCGTTGTCAGAATGAACAACTGCTTTTTCATAATCTTCAACCTGATTCCTCCTCAAATTTAATAAAATTGCAAAATAAGCATATGTACCATTTATCCGCTTATTTTAGCTGCCGCTAAACTAAAAACCGGAAAGTGATGATGGCCCCACAAAATGTAAGCGCTTACTGCGAAATACGTCCTAATACATCATCCATCGGAAAGGCTCCTTCGTTCTAAATCAGACGATTAATGAACACCTCCAAATAAACCTTGTTATTTAGCACTCTTTAAATATATCATTTTTTTGTCAAAAATTAACGAATTTACAGATGATTTGCAAAAAAACCACAAACAGTTAACAAAACGTAAATCCTTATTACCATAAATTAGGTTTTGCATCTGAACACTTCGTCCCGTTTAAACTTGCAAAATAAAAAATACACGGACCATAAGTCCGCTTCAGCCAGCAGAACAACACGGATCGAGGATAGCAAGCCATGTTATTGGTTCAGGTATTAAGTTTCATATCTTGCTCTTTTCAAGCGCTTTTAATTAATTTAATATTATTTATTTTTATCATATGACTTTAATTGTTTGAAATCATAAAACAGAATTACCCTTTTTGTTGATTTTTACAAACGCCAGTTACATAATATCCATAAGGGTGAACTTTGATATAGTTAAAATAGGACCAATTTACTTGAAAATAGATCATTTTAAGTGATAAACGGAGTTAAAATCAAATAATATATTTTTTAAAAAGAAGCAGGTGAAATGAAATGAACAAACCGGCTAATGAAGCCTTTAAATACAATGCTGACCGTCTTGAAGATGTCGCTGACCGCATCAGCGAGGTTCTTCAATGCCCGATCACGATTGAAGATATAAATCACCGCCTTCTCGCATACAGCACACATGATGACTGTACAGACCCAGCGAGGATATCAACGATCATCGGAAGGCGCGTTCCGGAGAAAGTCATTAACAGTTTATGGAAAGACGGGACGATTCCAATGCTTCTGCAAACAGATGAGCCTATCCGCGTAAAAAACATTGAGGAAGTGGGTCTTGGCAACAGGATTGCCATATCCATCTGGAAAAACAATGAAGTTCTTGGTTTTATCTGGGCCTTGGAAATTAATAAAAGGCTGACAGATGATGAGCTTGAACTTTTAAAGAAAGCTGCTCAAGTTGTTAAAAATAAGCTTCTAAACCTGCATAACCGCAAATCGAAAAAGGAAGAGCGGAACCAGGAGTTTTTCTGGAAACTGCTTACCGGGCATATCAACAAGGAAACTGACATAATCAATGGCTTTCATGATATCGGCATTACCCCTCCCTCTCAGCATTCCGTTGTCTTGTTCCGTTTCAGCGATGAAATTAAAGATCCCACTGAAAAACAAATTAATTATCTGCTTCAAACAACTCAGCAGGTTCAAATTATCCTTTCTACTCTTGATCAGAATGAACTGATTATCCTGCTTGCGCCTAAAAGCGGCGAGCCTCTTTCGGATATTAAACAATTTGTCGACTGGACCATCCTTCAGCTTAAAGAGCGATTCATGATCGACGATGTGAAGGCGGCAATAGGAAGTATATATAAAGAAGCTGAGCAAATTGAACTCAGCTATACAGAAGCAATCGCCGTTCAAAACATTAAAAAACGTTTTGTTTCAGAAACAGTCGGGCTCATCAGCTTTTCAGAACTGGGCATCTATCAATATTTGGATTTACTTCATGAAAAACGAAAGCAGGAAGGGTTTATAAACTATCCTCTTCTAAAACTGAAGGAATATGATGAGATGCATCACACAAACCTTATTGAAACACTGGAAGTTTACTTAGACAAAGACAGCAATGTGAACGATGCTGCCAAAGCGCTTAATATACATGTCAATACATTAAGCTACAGAATCAAACGCATTTCGCAGATTGCCGAGCTTGATTTAAGAGATCCAAATCAAAAAATAACTGTATATCTTAACTTAAAGCTTGATAAAATGAGTTTGTGAAATTTCACAAAAGATCAGAAATCCTTTCTCTTTTTTAAACAAACAAATGTGTGAGAAAACGCTTTATACTAATCTCATATTCAAGAAATCATCACACATTTCAAGACAAGCGGCACAGTATAAACTGGCTGTTAAAGGAGGAAGGGTTTCAAATGATTATTGGAGTACCTAAAGAGATTAAAAATAATGAAAATCGTGTTGCATTAACGCCTGGCGGGGTTACACAATTTGTGGCAACTGGACATAAAGTACTTATCGAAAAAGACGCAGGAATTGGAAGCGGTTTCACAAATGAAGACTATCTTACTGCCGGTGCAGTAATTGCAGAAGATGTTAAGGATGTATGGGCTGCTGAAATGGTTATGAAGGTTAAAGAACCTTTAGCATCTGAATATGTGTATTTCCGCGAAGGACTTATTCTTTTCACATACTTGCATTTAGCTGCTGAACCAGCTCTTGCAGAGGCGCTTAAAAATAAAGGTGTTACAGCTATTGCTTACGAAACAGTAACAACTGGACGCACACTTCCATTGCTTACTCCTATGAGTGAAGTAGCTGGACGCATGGCAGCACAAATTGGCGCACAATTCCTTGAAAAACCAAAAGGCGGCAAAGGCATTCTCCTTGCAGGTGTACCGGGAGTAAGCCGCGGCAAGGTAACAATTATCGGCGGCGGTGTAGTTGGAACAAACGCTGCAAAAATGGCGATCGGCTTAGGCGCAGATGTTACAATTATTGATTTAAGTGCTGACCGTCTTCGTGAATTAGACGATATTTTCGGCAATCAAATTAAGACATTGATGTCTAACCCCATCAATATTGCAAATGCAGTTGCAGAAGCAGACCTATTAATCTGTGCTGTCCTAATCCCTGGTGCAAAAGCTCCGACACTCGTATCTGAAGCAATGGTTCAATCAATGAAACCAGGCTCAGTTATCGTTGACGTAGCCATCGACCAAGGCGGTATCGTTGAGACAGTTGATCACATTACCACTCATGATAACCCAACTTATGAGAAGCATGGCGTTGTTCACTATGCTGTAGCAAACATGCCTGGAGCTGTTCCAAGAACATCAACACTTGCTCTTACGAACGTAACAGTGCCATACGCTATGCAAATTGCAAACAAAGGCGTGAACAAGGCAATCGCTGACAACCTTGCGCTTAAAGCAGGTGTCAACGTTGCAAAAGGCGATATCACGTATGAAGCGGTAGCCCGCGATCTTGGCTATACATTCGTTCCTGTTGATGTAGCACTTGATAAAGAAATCGCTGTAAACTGATTCGATTAAAAATCTGATGAAATACAGAAAGAGCATGGAGGCTGCCTCCATGCTCTTTTTTTGACGTACTACTCCTTGTTCGGAGGTACAGCACAGCTTCCGTCTGCGCAAAATGCGTCATTACCGCTGTCTTCAGACAGGTCCTGCAAGGTTAGTTCAGGATTTTCTTCTTCCCAGACCTTCTGGAGCGCACCAGCAAATGTTTCTGCCCTCTGCGCCCCTGAAATCGCATATTTTTGATTGATGACAAAATAGGGCACTCCGCTTATGCCGTATTGCTGCGCAATTCCTTCATCATTTCGCACTTCAGCCGCATATGCAGTTTTGTCACCCAGAACTTCTAATGCTTTCTGCCGCTCAAGCCCTGATGCTTCTGCCAGATCTGCTAGGGTATGTTGTTCTCCCAGATCTTTATTATCTGTAAAATAGGCGTAAAGAAGGTTTTCTGTGATAGCCTCTTCTTTACCGTGTGTTTTAGCGAACTTTGCCAGGCGGTGAGCGTCAAATGTATTTGTTGGCTTCATCTTGTCAAAGCGGAAAGTCAGACCAGCACTTTTCGCCTGTTTCCCGATTCCGGCATTCGCTTCCTTCGCTTGTTCAATCGTCATGCCATATTTAGATGCCAATGCCTCATCAATTGTTTTCCCGCTGTTTAGTGGAGCATTTTGATCCAGTTCAAAGCTCTTATATACCACTTCAACTTGATCTTTATGCGGAAATTCAGCCAGCGCTTCTTCTAATCTGCGCTTCCCTATATAACAAAATGGACAGACAAAGTCAGACCATACTTCAATTTTCATAAGAACACCTCATTCACTCATAGATTGCTTCTATAGTAGCATAACCTATTTTAAAAGCGCAGGCGCTATGCTTAGTTCCGTTCAAACCGGGGAGTCAGGCCACCCTGTATATTGGTATCATTTCCTTAAACATCAACATTAAACTATGCTCATGCTCTGCCTGTTAATATGGAAAATTTCAGGAACAGCAATTCTTCAAAAAACGGCCTTTTTCTTATCTGAACATATCAAAGACTCTAATAAAAGTGGTAAGGTGAATATAAGAAAATAGAAACGGGGAATGAAAGATGAAGAAAGAACAGGTACTTCCTTACCTTGGCGCTGTATTAAATGCCTCAATAGTCGGACTTACCTTTTTATTTACAAAGCTTGCGCTTGAAGATGCTTCGCCGATCGATACACTCTCATACCGGTTTACACTGGGGTTTCTTGTTTTACTGGTTCTTCAATTCTTTGTGCCTATTAAAATGCCATCATTTAAGAATAATGGAAAATCTCTTGCTTTTCTGCTGCTGCTTGCTTTATTTTATCCGACAATGTTTTTTAGTTTCCAGGCATTCGGGCTGCTTTATACAACATCTGCAGAAGGCGGCATCCTGATGGCTTTTGCGCCAATCTTAACCGCCTTGCTTGCTTCTGTTTTTTTAAAGGAAAAAACCAGCATGATACAAGTTCTGTTTATTTTCATGTCGATTTTCGGTGTTGTCTATATATTCTTCATGAAAGGGGCAGGCATCGAATTTAACAGTATGCTTGGATTTCTTTTATTGTTCATTGCCTGTTTATCGATTGCAGGGTACACAGTTCTTGCGAGATTTCTGTCTGTTTCATATTCGCCCCTTCAGCTTAGTTTTATTATGGTGACATTCGGGTTTATCTTTTTTAATCTGTACGCTATGATACAGCATTTGGCTGCAGGTGATTTTGTTCAATATATTTCGCTGTGGACAAACGTCCCATTTTTATTATTCACATTCTATTTAGGTGTTTTTGCTACACTATTGACTTCTTTTCTGTCAAACTACATTCTATCGAAAATTCCAGCTTCTCAAATGAGTGTGTTCGCTAACTTATCAACCGTCATTTCAATTGTAGCAGGAGCGGTTATCCTGAATGAAACCATTTATTTCTATCACTGGATAGGTGCTTTTTTCATTATCGCCGGGGTTATCGGAACAAACGCATTTAAACAAAAACGAGATTCAGCAGATGATACAGACTAAATGGATTCAGCAGGAAGGATGATATGAACTGTCGTTCCGCGTCCTTCCTCGCTTTCAAATAGAATCTCTCCTGCATGCTCTTCCCGGATGATTTTATAGCAAACCGTTAATCCAAGGCCCGTCCCTTTATCCTTTGTCGTATAAAAAGGTTCACCTAATTTCTCCATTCGTTCTTGACTTAAACCAATTCCTTCATCCGAAATAGAGATCCGAATGCTGCCATCTGCCAAACGCTCTATAGCAGTTTCCACGGTTCCTCCATCAGGCATGGACTCAATTGCATTTTTTACTAAATTTATAAAAACCTGTTTTAAATGATTTTTATTCCCGCTGACTTTAAATAAGTCTGCTTCGTGATTAAGCACAAGGCTGATGTTATTTTGAAGAGCACTGCTTTTCATTAGTGTCAGAACGTCTTCAATGACTGCTTTCAAGTCAACAGATAAGACTGTTTGCATTTGCGGCTTGGCAATTAAAAGCAGCTCGCCTACTACCTCGTTGATTCTGTCAATTTCTTCTGACATGACTCTTAAATGTTCGCCTCTCTGCTTCATAAGCTCATCTTCCTGCAGAAATTGCACAAAACCTTTTATTGATGTCAGCGGGTTTCGGATCTCATGAGCAATGCTTGCCGCTAATTCTCCGATGACGCTCATTTTTTCTGTTTTTAAAATAACCTCTGCATCCCTTTTCTTCTGTGTCACATCATTGCCGATGCAAAGAATATATGTCTCCCCTTCCAATCTTACAGGGATCTTTGTCACTTCAATCCACCTAGTATTTCCGGCTGAATCAATCGCAAGCTCAGGCTCCGCCCATTTCTCTGTTTCCCCGGCAAGAATCCGAAGCTCTTCATCGCGGATTTTCTTGATCTGATCCGGCTGATTATTAAAGTCAGAATCAATCTTTCCTATTAACTCATGTACTTCTTTACCGTATAAAGCGGACATTGCCTTGTTAATCAGAACAAACTTAAGCTCATGGTTCTTTACATAAATATAACTTGGGTTTAAATCCATTACTTTGTGAAGAAAATCCTTCTGATCCCTCAAATCCCTGTTCATCAACTGAATTCTTTTTGAATGCATGTTGAAGTAAGCCATAAAGATAATAAAGGTCGAGAGAACCGACCCAAAGCTGGATAAAAAAAGCGGAACCACTTGATAGCCTGATAGAATACCATTAAAAAAGACGAATAAAATCGATGTGCAGAAAAAAATACTGAATGAACGCAAATCCTTATTAGTAAGTTTCTTCGACACAACGATAAGCATAATGATGTTTATAAATACAAAAAAGACATTCAAATAGTACGTCCAGTTTAACGGTCCAAAAACCGGATAATAATGATCCGGGAAAAAGTCATCCTTTATCATTTTTAAACCGGATACTCCATATGACGTTAAATTAATAGCAAAAACAGCCAGGCTCCAGATAATGAGCATGATGAGTATTTTAATATTAATAAAACGGAACCACTGCTTTTTTTCGGCTTCGTTTTCTTGATTTATCATTAAGTACATAAAATAAAATAAAATCGGCATGATCATAATCGACCCAAAACGACCTATTTGAAATAAAGTTTCTGCTGTTTCCATAGAAAATAAATCAGTGCCATATAAAAGAGCAACGTCTATTTGCCAAATAAAAAGCATGATTAAGAAATAAACGATCGCTCTTGATAAGATGGTTTTCTCATTCATATATATAATCATCCCAAGCAGCAGAGGGATGAGAGAAACAAGGCCAAGCACAGTAAAGTACATTGTAAGTCACTCCGAACTTTCGTATGAAATTGCCAACCTTCTCATTATAGACGAAGTTTGGAAATTGCGGCTATCTCATTTTTTCCTGAGGCTTCCGTATTACCTGAGTACGTCCAGTTTCAAGTCAGATTCATACCCCTAAAAAATACACCTGAATCATACAGGTGTATTTTTTCAATCCCATGTAAACCGCTCTTCTTTCCACGGATCTCCATTCATATGATACCCATTTCTCTCCCAGAATCCAGGGTGATTGTGTTCTGTAAACTGGATTGCACGTATCCATTTTGCACTTTTCCAGAAGTACAAATGCGGAAAAACAGCTCTGAATGGAAAACCATGCTCCGGCGTAAGCGGTTCTCCGTTATGGGAATGAGCAAGCAGACTCGTTTCCTTTAGGAAATCATCAAGCGGCAAATTTGTTGTCCAGCCCTCCTCGGCATGGAGAATGCAATAGTTCGCGTTCTCATGCAGTCCCAAATCCTTCACGAGCTCTCGGGTGCTGATTCCTCTCCATACATTATCAAGCTTGGACCATCCCGTTACGCAATGAATATCGTTGCCCTGATCGATTTGCTTCATCTCCATCAAATCTTTATATGTAAATCTCTTAGGATGATTAAGTAAGCCAAATACTTGCAGATCCCATTTGCTTATATCCTCGTAATTAGGAACATTGCCTGCGTGAAGAACTGGAAATTTGGTTGTGACATGCTGATTAGGCGGAACCCGATTGGGATCTCCTTTGCTTTTGACTTTGCCGAAATACATATTGATACCTCCTCTTTAGTTAACTTCAATAAAATAAAGTTGACATATTTAACTGGATTCAGTACTCTTTTTATAGAAAGATACACAGCATCTATGGGGGATGAGAGAATGAAAAATAAATTAAAAGCTTATGATTTAGCACTCGTCGGAATGTTTGCAGCTTTAATGGCGATTGGTGCAAACCTCACTTCATTTTTAACAGTTGGAACGGTTCCGTTATCAATGCAGCCCTTTTTCTGTATTTTAGCAGGTTTGCTGCTCGGAAGCAGATTAGGCGCATTATCTATGATTGTTTATGCACTCGCAGGAATAGCAGGTGCACCTGTCTTCGCACAGTTCAGCGGAGGAATTGGAGTTATTTTCGGCAGTACCGGCGGGTTTATTTTATCCTATATTGCTGCTGCTTATGTAGCAGGCAAAATTATTGAAGCAAGCAAAAAACCAGCACTTTCCGTTTTTTTCCTTTCATCATTTGCAGGAATTGCTCTTATCTATATTATCGGAACGTCTTATATGTACGCAGCTCTTAATTATTGGCTGAATGTTGAAATGAGCTATACTGGCGCATGGCTTGTGATGACATGGTTTATTGTGAAAGATATAATCTTTACAGCCATTGGCGCTGTCATTGCTCCACGCATTTATACAGCTGTAAATAAAGCTTCGAGACTTGGGAAGCATCGCGCTGCCTGATCTGAAAGATACGTATGAAAAAAACACATGAGAAATCATGTGTTTTTTATTTGATCTCACCCTTATTTTCTTCAAGATATTTTAATTCTTCGTCTTTGGACAGCACGCCTGTTGCTTTGCCTATCGTACCGCCCTGAAGGCTCCATATTGCATTGTGGTCTCTGTCAGCATCTGCATAATCATTTTCAAGCCATCTGCTGAGGATATCCAAATATAAATCCGAGTTTTCAAAGGCTTCTTTGTCGCTTTCAATTTGTTTGATTAAATAAAGAATTCTCTCTTCCGTGATTTCAAAGTGAATCCACTTATCTTTGGCCTCCACTTTTTGGTGAGACATCCCGTGCAGATATTTTTGTATTTGATCTTCTGTAATCGTCGCTCCGCCTACTGGAAATGGGTTATTGCTTAAATCTATTTCAGCAAGCTTCTCCGAACTTTCATTAATTGTCTTATTTACTTGTTCTGTACTTTGTACAGGTGTATGGATCGTTTCGGTGAAAATATAAAAAATAACACCCGCACAGCATAGCAATAATATCATTGCACCTGTGAGAAACTTATGCTGTTTCATCCATTTCATTCACTGCACCCCTATCTTTTTTATACTAAATAGTTCTATTCATCTATTTATATCTCCTTCTCCGGTAAAGATTGTTGCATAACTAGACAAAATCCGATAAAATCTTACAGTATCCTAGATTTCATGTATAAAAGATTCCTAAATTGGAAAATACTTAGTGTGAGATCTTGTGAAAGAGGTGAGCTTACATGACAGTATTGCAAATGAAGCGCTATTTCTTAAATGAAAAAGAACGCGAAACATACGAGAATACTCTTTTAAAAAGACAGCCGGAACTATTAGAGAGAATCCTGGAAATGGATGACGAAGAGTTATTAGAGAGATTGAAATAAGAAAAGCGAAGCTTAACATCATAGAAAAGCTCTGGCGCCTGTCAGGAGACAGAGCTAAGCATCGAAATAGCAGAGAAAAGGCCGCCCTGTTTATATGCAGGCGGCCTTTTCTCTTTTTCTATTAAAGGACAATTGCCGCAATCCATCCGAAAATAACCAATGGAATGTTATAATGCAGGAATGTCGGCACACATGTATCCCAAATATGATCATGCTCTCCGTCAGCATTTAAACCCGACGTTGGACCAAGTGTGCTGTCAGATGCAGGTGAACCTGCATCACCGAGCGCTCCGGCAGTACCTATGAGTGCAATGGTTGCCATAGGGCTAAAGCCCAGCTCAAGGCAAAGCGGTACAAAAAGAGTCGCAATAATCGGCACTGTTGAGAACGATGAACCGATCCCAGTAGTAACTAAAAGGCCTACAAGCAGCATTAACACCGCTGCAAGCGACTGATTGCCGTCAATTAAATCTGCAGAAGTTTTCACCAAAGAATCAATATGACCTGTTTCTTGCATAACAGCTGAAAATCCTGAAGAAGCAAGCATGACAAATCCTATAAATGCCATCATCCTCATTCCGTTAGTCAGAAGCTGATCCGCTTCGTTCCATTTCATTGATCCTGTTGCATAGAGGACAGTAATTCCGGCCAAAGCGCCGAAAATCATCCCTTCTACTTCTAGTTTCTGAGAAAGGAACAACTGAACACTTAATGAAACAACAATTGCCAGAATAGCAAAAGACACACTTTTTTTCGTATAAACAACAGGAGTCTGTCCAGCTATTTCTTTTGTCTCATACATACGTCTCTTTCTGAACGTAAAGAATGAAATGACTAAACCGACGAGCATACCTGCAGAAGGAATCAGCATCGCCTGAGGAATATCCTTCAAACTTACAGTTAAGCCGCCTGCTGCTATACTCTTTTGAAGAATACCATGGTATATGGCTCCGAATCCTACCGGCAACAGCATATAGGGTGTAATTAATCCAAATGAAATGACAATGGCAATTAAACGGCGGTCCAACTGCAATTGATTCAATACCTTTAATAAAGGCGGGATTAAGACAGGTATAAATGCGATGTGAACAGGTACAACATTTTGAGAGAAAATAGATATAATCAATATAATCATGATAATAAGTACTTTTGAAAGAGTTTTCCTTCTCTCTTCTCCTTCTTTACCAACTAGCTTAATAGCTGCTTCCACCATTGCATCAGGCAAGCCTGTTTTTGACAGAGCAACAGCAAATGCGCCAAGAAGAGCATAACTCAGGGCAACAGTCGCGTTCCCGCCAAGACCGCCTGTAAATGTTTCAATTGTCGCTTTTAAATCCAGTCCGCCTGTTAAACCTCCAACAAGTGCGCCTGCCACTAAGGAAAATACAACATTTACCCTCAGCAAACTTAAAACAAGCATGACCAAAACAGCCAAAATAACTGCATTCATCTATAAAACCTCCGGAATCTTCTTACTTTAGTATGCTAATGTATTAGTGAGATAAAATTCAATAGAATTAAAATAACATATTTTCTTTTTTAGTGTCAATGTTAAAATTTTATTATATTAGCAGACTAAAGGATTATAGAATAAGGATGGATTTATTTTGAATGATGCAATCTTTCCGAAAATGAATGAATCCATTCCATTTCCATACAAAAAAAGGCACTGAAATCAGTGCCTTCCCCCGTCATTAAACCTCAAAACGTTCTACAAATGCTGCAAGTGTCCGAGCCATGACACCAGTGCCGCCAGAAGGTCCAAGATCATCTGCATTCGAAGATGTCGCTGTTCCTGCGATATCTAAATGCACCCATGGAGTACCTTCTGCAAATTCTCCAATAAATGTCCCCGCCATGATGGCATGACCTTCACGTCCAGGGGAATTATTCAAATCCGCCATTTTACTGCCGCGAACTTTATCAATGTCTTTTTTTGTAATCGGCAATCTCCAGATTGGCTCCCCGCATTCATGGGATGCCTCTAACACTTGCTCAAATAATGCTTCATTATTTGTCATCGCACCTGTTGTATGTGTTCCTAGAGCAATGATGACTCCGCCTGTCAATGTCGCAACATCTACTAAATAATTAGCGCCATGATGCTTGGCATATGTGATGCCGTCAGCAAGGACTAATCGGCCCTCTGCGTCTGTATTGAGCACTTCAATCGTTTTTCCGCTCATCGAAATGATGACATCATCAGGCTTGAAAGCATTGCCGCTGATCATGTTGTCAGTTGATGGAATGACAGCGAGTACGTTTTGTTCAGGCTTCAGTTTTCCAATGATCTCCATCGCTCCTAAAACAGCTGCTGCTCCACCCATATCCGATTTCATTCCGACGATGCCGTCTTTCGGCTTAATTGAGTAACCTCCAGTATCAAAGGTGATGCCTTTACCAACCAGACCAATCACATCTGTCCATTCTTCTTTTCCCTGGTATTTAAGAACAATCATTTTCGGCGGTTCATCAGATCCCTTGTTCACGGCAAGGAGAGCACCCATTCCAAGCTTCTCCATATCTTCTTTTTCAAGCACTTCATATTCAAAACCGTATTTTCCAGCGATATCCACAGAGTATTTAGCAAGTTCCGTTGCAGTTAAAATATTACCGGGCATGTTGACAAGCGTTCTTGCAGAGTTTGTTCCTTCTCCGAATGCAGATCCAACTGCAAGACTTGAACGTATTTCGGCATCATCCTCATTTGAAATGATCGTAACTTGGTTGACGTTTCGTTCCGGCTCATTTGATTTTTGTTTATAGTCCTGTATTTTATAAGTAGAAAGCGGAAGAACTTCTGCTAATGCGTGAGCAGCTTCGTTTGCCTGAACATGTTCACTTGTGAATGTATCAAGAACGATTGAAAAAGATTGAATTTTATCTTTTTGCAGCGATTTGAACAGCTTCGCAAAAGACTCTCTTGCAGCATCAAAATCATATTCCTTTTCTTTGCCAAGGCCTGTAAAGTAAATTCGTTTTGCGCCGATTTTACCAAGAGTATGTACTTTCGAGATTTCTTTCTTATTGGCAGAAATATCCCCCTCTTTTACAAGCACTGAAAAATGACCTTCAAGCTTTTGGTCAAGCTCAGCTAAGGGGCCATCAAACGAGCTTGTTTTTTGAAATAATCCAAAAATGATTGTTTCTTCGTTCCATTTAATTGATGATTGAACATGAAACATGAAAACACACCTCCATTAATAGTTAGGTTTTCCATGCTCTTCTTCAAGGTATAGAAAAAGAGCAGGCAATTTAGGCAGCTGCCCGGCTTTTTCAAAAGAAACCGACTGAATGCCGGAAGGAATAATTACCAGACATTCTTCAATGAATGCATTTACTTTTTCAAGGTCCACTCCCCAATGGAATGGGCGGTAGGACTGTATGTAAGAGTGTCCTGCTTGCATCATGAGCCTTGCTCCTTTAATATTGCCATATTCGTAATGATAAATAGCAACTGTCATTTGCAGCAGCCCTTTTAGAAATAAGTTATCCTTCTCCGTCAGCCAGATTAATTCAAGCAAATCATGGCAAGTATAATAATCGCCTTCATTAAAATGGATAAAAAACTGATAATATTCTATTGGGTAAAGAGTCACGTGGCATGCACTCCTCTCTGACCTTATTGTATCAAAGGATAAAAAGTTTTTATACTATTTGAACAAATGACAGAGGATAAGGACATGTATGCATGGAACTATACCATACAGTCAATTACAGAGTATTTATATTTGAACGGAAAGGATGTCCGACCTCATGGAGATACTACTTAATTTCCCGCTGCTAGCTTCCCTGACAGCCATTTTCTTTGCACAATTTGTAAAAGTGCCGATAACGTATATTGCGACTCGGAAAATTGACTGGTCTCTTATTTTAAGCACTGGGGGAATGCCCAGTTCCCACTCTGCGGCCGTTACGGCACTTGCAACAGGGGTCGCTCTTGATAACGGGCTTGCCTCTTCCCTTTTTGCTGTTTCAGCGGTTTTTGCTATCATTACAATGTTTGATGCCACTGGAGTAAGAAGACACGCCGGAGAGCAGGCCACAGTTCTTAATAAACTTGTAACTGACTTTAATACATTTGTCGGCGAGGCAAAAGCATGGCCTCAGCAAGAAGAAAAAGAAAAACAAAAGAAATTGAAAGAACTTCTGGGACATCAGCCTATTGAGGTATTCTTCGGAGGATTAACAGGAATTTTATTGACCCTGTTCCTTCACTATCTATTCATTATGTAAGGAGGGATTGCTATGCGGCTTATATCCATCTGTCCAAGCAACACAGAGCTTGCCGCCTATTTAGGCCTGACTGACGATCTTATCGCGGTCGACGATTATTCAGACTGGCCGGAACTAGTGAATAATCTGCCGCGTCTTGGACCTGACTTATCCATTAATATGGATCTGGTAGAACAACTGCAGCCTGACCTTGTTCTAGCTTCATTAAGTGTGCCGGGTATGGAAAAAAACGTTGAAGAGCTTATAAAAAGGAATATTCCTCACCTTGTTTTAAATCCCCAATCCTTTGAGGATATAGGAAACGATCTTATGGCCGTAGGTATAGCGGCAGGTAAAGAAAAAGAAGCCAAGGCAGTTGTCTCCCGCTATTATGGGATTTTAAAGGATTATAAAGAAAAAGCATCAAATCTTGATAACCGTCCAACTGTTTATTTTGAATGGTGGCCTAATCCGATTTTTACACCTGGTCAAGTAAACTGGCTAACTGAAATGTGTGAATTGGCAGGAGGGCGCAATAGTTTCCATGATGTGGAGCTTGCGAGTGTCCAAACCAGCTGGGATGACATTATCCGCAGAAATCCTGATCATATTTGTCTTGCATGGGTCGGCGTTAAGCAAAGCAGAATGAAAGTCCAGCATGTCCTGAAGCGGGAATCAGCAGAAAACCTTACAGCAGTAAGGGAAAATCGGATTCATCTTCTTGAGGAACAGCTTTATTGCAGACCATCGCCCAGACTCTTAAACGGGCTTGCGAAACTTGCTGTCATCCTTCATCGGGAACACTTTCCGCAGCCTGAAGAGACAGATTACTTAACTTCTAATACATAGAAAAAGCTCAGGTACTATAACCTGGGCTTTTTCCACAGTTGGAATACTCATTAATTCTAAATTTTTATTATTCCTTATGATTTCAAGGTGATTCATTGAATTCTATGACTTTCAAGATTAACCACTTTCCGCTGAAATCACCTCAGGGCCGCGGGACCAACAAGGAGTCACTGTGCTAGTTAACTTTTGGTTTTCGGCTTCATGTATTTTTGACGAAATGCCTGCATAGACTTATCTTCATTCAGTTTCGTCAGTTCATTTTCAGTTAATCGTCCGTTTCCTTTTTGAACGATATATATGTCTAACGTTTTTTTGCCCCAGGATTGAAATACTTCATCAACAGTATCGTAATAAAGATCCAGTTCATTCCCCTTAATCGCTCCGCCCTTGTCTGCTACAACACCAAAGCCGTAACCCGGAATAAAAAGAATGGTTCCTATCGGAAACACACTTAAATCAGCTGCTATTGTTGAATACAAATCTCTTTTTACTTTCACTCCAGAATACGTAATACCATATTCTGGATGTTCAGGTTTTTTGCCTGTTGATTCATAGCCTGCCGTGTATCCGGTTGCTGTTACTTCTTTTTTCGGATATTGTGACCAGTTAATTTCATTTTCAAGCGACATTTGATTTAAAGAACTTCCGCTTGAAGAAATCGCAGTTGCGACCGTTTTTTCATTGTGCAGAGATTTCGGGATAAGGCCTGTCAGCTTATAGGGATGGCTTTCACTTGCCAAGATGCCTTTGCTCCACCCATTTATATCAGACAGATCCTTTGCCTCCACACCTGAAAAAGCTTTTAAAGTGGTACCGAGCGCTACTAGCAGTAATAGTGTCATTAATAGACGCCTTGACCAGGTTTTTGTCCTATCCATTTACGATGTGTTCACTCCTCTCACATCAATAATCGTTTCCAAATGATAAACGAAATATTCAAGATAGAGAGGAATCCATATTTTACAAGTTTTGATTTCTGCAAATAAAAAAGATCTGTACTCTTGTACAGATCACCTTTTAAAACATTTGATAGCCTCTTTTGCGGAGCATGTTAATAACAATTCCGGACACAATCGCTCCGATAAAACCGCAGACCAGTATTAGAATATCTGCCAAAGCCAAAGATAGAATACGCTCTCCTAAAGATGAAAAAGATGGTCCAGGTGAGGTAAAGTATTGAGTGACTCTCACATTATCTACAATCAATATACAGACAATCGGATAGATAATAGCCATGATCCAAGACATGCGAAGCAGCATATTCAGCAAGAAACCGATTCCAAAAAATAAAACAAAGAATAAAAGCATCGAAATTATCAATACAGGTAAAAACAAGTCATCGCCTCCAGTACACCTATTTAAGTGTACTGAACAAGCGATATTCAGTCAATTGTAAAAAAATTGAACGTTTTATGAAGACTTCTTTCCTGTTCCGTTGCAGCAATCGCACGTTTCTGAACCGCCAAGAAGCAATTGGAAATAACCTTTCCCCGAACAATATGGACATTCTTTCTTTTCAATAGCAGATGCATTCATAATCTATTCTCCCCTCTGTCAAGTATCTCTTTTTTGATATTGAAAATACTATATCAGGTTCTTTGTAAAGGATAAAGGGAGAAAATCTCACGGGATTCTTGATGTAAGCGAATACATCAAGCTCTTCCTTCTATTTACTCAATTTTTCTTATTATTTTGAAAATTATAAAAATAAGCGATATGACGTGTAACCAAACTGATCACCGGGGTTTAGACCATCTATTTTATAAAGCATTTTCTCAAACATTTCCTCTGCAAATGACTGAAGCAGCAGGGAGGCATCCTCGTCATCCTTAAGAAAATTGGGAGGAAAAAAGGCAGCTTCAAATAACTCATCTTCCTGTACGATAATTTTTGATGAATTCGCCTTGAGTTTAAAAATAATCATATTATCGCTGATTGTACTTTGAATGACTCCTGACCGGATGCCAATAACACCCTGCACTTCAGCTTCAATTCCCGTTTCCTCATGAATTTCGCGAACAATCGCCTCATCGAGCGTTTCCCCTTCATTTACGAATCCGGCTGGAAAAGACCACTTCCCTTTTAACCCACCGTATTTCTTTTTCACGACAAGCCAGTCCCCGTTTTCATTTTCAACTACACCAGATACAGCAATCCATACATTCCCCCGCTTATTTGCCACCATAATCTCCCCTTTTGACTTACTATATTAAATTAGATTTTTTCGATAAAAAAAAAGACAAAAGCTTAGAAAGCTCTTGTCTTTTATTTTACTCTACTTCTTAGAAAAATTTAAATTTACCTTTTTTAACGACTAATCCTGCTCCGCCAACCATTAATAGAGCACGGTTATCAATCATTTTTTTCATGAATGAAGCTTTTGTTCCCATAACTTTCTTGCCAAATACCATACCTACAGCGTCATCTTCGCCAAGTGAAGCAACTGTACCTTTGATGTCTGGTTTGAATTCTTCCATTTCACCCTGGTCGCGAACGGCCACAGCAATGTTTTTAGCTGCTGTAATACCCTGCTGCATAGCAATTTGAGCTGTTGGAGGATATGGACGGTTGATTTCTTCGTTGATTACTAGAGAACAGTCGCCAATGATGAATACATCTTCATGGCCTGGTGCTCTTAAGTAAGAATCAACCTTTACACGCCCGCGCATGTTTTCAAAGCCAGCTTCTTCAACGATGCTGTTTCCGCGCACACCTGCTGCCCATACAACTGTATCAGATTTAATTTCTTCCATTACGTCATCTTTTGCAACAATGATGCCGTCTTCAACACATTCTTTAATGGCTGTGCCGATTTTGAATTCTACACCTTTACGCTCTAAGTGGTTTACAGCGTATTCTACTAGCTCTGGATCAAATCCAGGAAGAGCTGTTGGAGCAGCTTCTACACAGATGATGCGTACTTTCTTATGATCAACATCGTACTCACGGCAAAGCTCAGGAACACGGTTAGCAAGCTCTCCAAGGAATTCGATGCCAGTGAAGCCAGCTCCGCCCACAACGATTGCAAGGCGCTGATCGCGCTTTACTTCTTCAGTGTTGTAAGTAGCGAATTGATATTCGATATGCTCGCGCAATTGACGCGCTGCATTAATGTTTGTAATACCGAAAGCGTACTCTTTCAAGCCTTTGATACCGAATGTTTCTGGATGAGATCCAAGAGAAATCACTAGGTAGTCATACTCAAGCTCGCCATTTGAAAGAACAATTTTCTTTTCATCTTTGTTGATGGAAACAACTGTTTCTTTCACAAATTTTACACGGCTGTTATCAATAACATCCTTGACTTGGTATCTTGCTTTATCATGATGCAATGTACCTGCTGAAGCTTCATGAAGCCATGTTGTTTCATAGTGATAATCATTTTTGTTAACCAGTGTAAGATCTGCTTCGTTTACACCAATCATTTTTTGAAGACGTGTAACTGCCATTAATCCGCCGTAACCTGCACCTAAAACTACTATTTTGGGCTTTCTCAACCGAATCACATCCACCTTTTTTTTGAATTTGCTGTAAAGAATGAAATAATTTCAATACTAATTATCTTCCGCTGCTTCACAACATTTTATTTTGTTTTGCCTAAAAAAGTATGTGAAAATGTTCACTTAACTTTTCAAAATGATACTGAAAACTCTGTGAGTAGTAATATAGAATATAAATAATGCCTATATTACATAATAGCATCTGCATTATATTTTTCAAGACCAAATTGAAGGATTAGAAACGTTAAGAATTTTACAAAAATAAAAACATTCTCTATAATAATCATATTCATCATACAAGCACATCTCTTTACTCAATTACCAGATGAAATTGTTAAAGAGGTATGATATGTTATAATTAAGAATTATTATCAATTACAATCGGGGGGATATTTGTGAAGGAAGACACAAAAGTATACGATATTACGATCATTGGCGGCGGACCTGTCGGTTTGTTCACTGCATTTTACGGCGGTATGCGCCAGGCTTCTGTTAAAATCATCGAAAGTTTGCCGCAGCTCGGCGGTCAGCTTTCTGCCTTATATCCTGAAAAATACATATATGATGTTGCAGGATTTCCTAAAGTGCGCGCACAGGAGCTGGTAAACAATTTAAAAGAGCAAATGGCCAAGTTTGAGCAGACAGTTTGTCTCGAGCAAGCAGTTGAAACGGTTGAAAAACAGGCTGACGGCGTGTTTAAATTAACAACTGATCAAGAAGTTCACTATTCTAAAACGATTATCATTACTGCAGGAAACGGTGCGTTCCAGCCCCGAAAAATTGAACTTGAAGAAGCTGCTTCATTTGAAAAAGCAAATCTTCATTACTTCATTGATGATTTAAATCAATTTGCCGGCCAGAGAGTTCTTATTTGCGGAGGCGGAGATTCTGCTGTTGACTGGGCACTTATGCTAGAGCCAATTGCTGAAAAAGTAACACTTGTTCATAGAAGAGATAAGTTCCGTGCTCATGAGCATAGTGTCGAAAACCTGAATAACTCAAAAGTTCAAGTTCTCACTCCTTTCGTTCCAAAAGAATTAACAGGTGCAGGTAATATTGAACAAGTAGTCTTAGAAGAAGTGAAAGGCGAACGCAAAGAAGTCATAGATGTTGACTCTGTCATCGTGAATTTTGGATTTGTCTCATCACTTGGCCCAATCAAAAACTGGGGTCTTGAAATTGAGAAAAACTCAATTGTAGTTAACAGCAAGATGGAAACAAACGTTGAAGGCATCTATGCTGCGGGCGACATCTGCACATATGAAGGAAAAGTAAAACTGATCGCAAGCGGTTTTGGTGAAGCTCCAACTGCTGTTAATAATGCGAAAGCTTATATGGATCCAAAAGCAAGAGTTCAGCCGCTTCACAGCACAAGCTTGTTTGAAAAATAATAAGAAAATCGGATGACCTTGGTTAACACAGGTATGACAGATGCCATCCAGTGAGAAGCCCGGGTTTGACATTTTTTTGGCGAAGCCGTTCAGACGGAGGAGCCAGGCGCTTCCGCTGGCCCTTAATGTGCAAAACTTTATATTCCTACAATAAAAAGAGGAAAGCGGTCTGCTTTTCCTCTTTTTTATTGGAATAAACGCTGCATGACTTACTGCTGCCAGTAATAGCTGTATGGATTGTAATAAACCGGCTGATTCCATTGCTGGTATCTTTGGCCGCCAAACGGTATTCCGCTTTGATCACCTCCAGGAATTTGACCAAAAGGACTTCCCTGACCGTCCTGCATTCCTCCAGGTTGACCCATTCCCGGCATTTGACCGAATGGACTTCCCTGACTGCCCTGCATTCCTCCAGGTTGACCCATTCCCGGCATTTGGCCGAATGGACTTCCCTGACCGCTCTGCATTCCTCCAGGTTGACCCATTCCCGGTATTTGACCGAATGGACTTTCCTGACCGCCCTGCATTTCTTCAGATTGACCCATTCCCGGCATTTGACCGAATGGACTTTCCTGACCGCCCTGCATTTCTCCCGATTGGCCCATTCCCGGCATTTGTCCGAATGGACTTTCCTGATCGCCCTGCATTTCTTCAGGTTGACCCATTCCCGGCATTTGACCGACTTCCTGATCGCCTTCTGTCCCGCCGTTTTGTACTTCTGATTCTTGAGGAGCCTCTTCTTCCATTTTTGGAGGTTCAGGCATCACTTCAAAGGATTTTATATCATTCACATTCGCCTGACTTGTCGTTAATTGGGGAAATGACAAAATAAACACTGCACCTGATTGTTTATCTAAGTAGAATATAAATGCCTCTTTTTCCGTACCGTTTGTAAAGGTTAATTTTACCCATTTATATAGGCCTTCATTTAATTCATCTGTTGATGAAAGACGAAATTGATTATACATCTGATATGGATATGGATATGGATATGGGTTGTAATTCATTATTCAAGCTCCCTTCTCTATTCACACATCCATACTATATGCCCGCTATTTGTCCTTTGTTTTTAAATTGGAACCTGAAACCTTTTTCTATTTATCCTCGACTATGTTTTCAAGGAAGGGGGAAATAGTGTGAAATGGAAACTAAAACTAATCTTATGTGCGGTAATTATGTCAGGCATCTTTTTAGTAAATAAAGAAAAAGGCTATGCTTGTTCATGTGCGCAGCAGCCTTCCGTTCAGTCAGAATTAGAAAACAAAACAGCCATTTTTTCAGGAAAAGTATTAAAGATCACAGGAAGCAGTCAGAAAAAAGTGTTAATTGATGTGGATCTTATCTGGAAGGGCCCTTCTCAATCACAGCTTATTGTTGAAACAGAGAGGGACTCTGCAGGGTGCGGAGTTGATTTCATTGAAGGTGAAAATTATCTTGTTTATGCATACGGAGATAAGTTTAACCTTGAGACCGGATTATGCGAACGAACAAATTTGCTCACAGACGCAGGGGATGACATAAGAAATCTCGGTGCCGGAAAAGAACCTGAAAAGCAAGTGAATCTGGAACATCAGCTAGGAACTAATGCCATTACTTGGGGAATTATTTTTATCGCGATTCTTTTCATTTTCACTCTCTTAATGTTTTTACGGAAAAAGAAATAAAAAAAGACACTTCACTGGCGTTTTTTTGCCAATGAAATGTCTTTTTTTATATTCAGCACTCTTCAGGAGTACCTGTATTCGTAGCTGTTCTGAAAGATGAACCGCATCCGCATGAAGCAATCGCATTCGGATTATCAATGGTAAATCCGCCCCCCATTAGGGACTCTTTAAAATCAATTTTTGTCCCTTTTAAAATAAGGGAGCTTTCTTTATCGACAAGCACATTGATGCCATGCACTTCAAACTGAGTGTCGTCCTCATTAGGTTCTTGTTCAAAACCCATGCCGTAAGATAAACCGCTGCAGCCGCCGCCTTTTACGCCAACGCGCAGAAAAGCCTGCTCTTCGCCGTTTTCTTTCATCATATCTTTTATCTGATAAGCTGCTGCTTCAGTAATTATTACAAAATCATTCATTTTCTTGTTCCTCCTTTGCCAATAATCCAAAGGCTATACATAAAGTATACCCTTTCCACCCGGAACTCTCAAATGAAACACACTGCACTGCTATTTATCGTAAAAATAAACACCAGTACAGATGACCTCTGCTGGGCCAGTCATTAAAACATTCCCTTCTTCCGTCCAATTAATAAGGAGGTCCCCGCCGGCAAGATGGACAGTTGTATCCATTCCTCTTTTCGTATGTCCATTGAGAACAGAAGAGACAACTGCTGCACAAGCTCCTGTTCCGCATGCCTGTGTAACACCTGAACCTCTTTCCCACACTCTGAAATGAAGTTCATTTTCGGAAGCCACTTCAACAAACTCTACATTGATGCTTTCAGGAAAAAGAGGGTCTTTCTCAACCCTTGGTCCAAGTGTTAACACTGGAGCTGTTTCTATGCTGTCCACATAGAAAATAAGATGCGGATTTCCCATTGATACGGCTGTAGCATAATAGGTTTCGCCGGCAAATTCAAGCTGTTCATTTATTACTTTTTCATCAGGAGTGCCGGCCATAGGAATTTCCCCCCGATCAAGCTTTGGCTGCCCCATATTAATTGTTACCCCGCGGACTTCATTATCTTTCACTTCGAGCTTTGCATGAACCAAACCTGAAAGTGTTTCAATCGAAAATTCTTTTTCATCTATCAGTTTATTCTCAAATGCATATTTCGCAACACAGCGAAGACCATTTCCGCAGTTTTTTCCTTCAGAACCATCACTGTTAAATATCCTCATCTTTACTGGTGCTTTTTCAGATGGACAAATTAAGATAAGTCCATCTGAACCGATTCCTGTAAATACATTGGATACTTCCTTTGCAACCTGAGGAAGTTTCGACTCTTCAATTTGCTCTTTAAACATATTTACATATATATAATTGTTGCCGAGTGCATGCATTTTTGTAAATTGGAATTGTTTCATGGAGTTCTCCCTCTTTTTTTCTTTTTATAAGTATAAATTGCTGGAAACAGGATCACAATAGAAATATCCCCCGTTTGTTATAGATAATAAAAGCTCTCTGCTTTGATGCAGGGAGCTTTTATTCGTGATTCTTCCATTATTAATACGTGAAAATCCCTGCTCTGACTGCACTTAAAAGGTTGGAAAGGGGCTAGTTGTCTAATCTTATTTTGTAATTGTTTGCTTTTAGTTATTCAAATAATGCCCTTTATTTAGACATCATACATTGAATAAGCTCGATTTCCTCTACGACTGTCCGATATAGTAAGAAGCAGCTGCATATGCGCAACCGAACATGACAGCGACTTTTGTTCTTATTATAGTCAAAATTTACTATGTAATTGTATGCCCAGACTGCGGTTATTCTCATTCAGAAGAGTTTACGTCTCATTTGACTGAAATTGGAACTTCTATGTTAGGCGAAAAGATGCCCGTGAAAAATCCATCGCCGAAATGGCAAAAGACAGGTTGGCGAGAAATAAGAGAATGGAAACAAAAGTATCCAATAAGCTAAATATAAGCAGTAAAAAAACGCATACTAAATGTACGCGTTTTGCTTAGAACATAGGATTCTCATCCAGGTAATCATATATGTTTTTAACTAGCTCTTCAGATGATTCCCCGGTTACAACCTCACCGTTTACAAGGGCATAAAGAGAAGCATAGCATTTTCCGCAATATCCAAGACATCCGTATTCAATAATGTCCAGATTAGGATCCTTTTCTAACTTTTCCAAAGCAGCTTGTGAACCGTTCGCTAAATTGCTTATACAAAATTCTATTATTGGTTTCAACTTCATCACCTCACACCTGCAATCCTATGCTACCCTTTCTATGTACTATCGTCAATTATTTATGTTTTATGTTATACTTTTTTCATAAATATCAACACATTTCCATTAAAGTGATTTACTAATGGGCAGGTTCTCAGATTAATAGATGACTTTTTCATAACATATTGTGGTTTATCATCAAATTCGTTATACTTTTAGATGGCATATTGCAAAGGTTTACTTAATAACTGATTTAACCTATAGATAAGAATATAACTAACTCACTAAAAGAGGAGAAAAAGGGGAGTCTGCAATGAAGAACTTAGTAATTCTTGGCGGTGGATACGGCGGCATGCGCGTCCTTCATCGACTGCTTCCAGGTCAGCTGCCTGATGATGTGCAAATTACACTCATAGATAAAAATCCCTATCATTGTTTAAAAACGGAATATTATGCACTGGCTGCGGGAACGATTTCAGACCATCATATCCGCGTAGATTTTCCAGAGCATGAGCGTCTGCACGTAACGTTCGGGGAAATAACCTCGGTTGATCTTGAAGAAAAAAAGGTTCATCTGAATAATCAGGAACCGATTTCATATGATGATCTTATTATTGGTTTAGGCTGTGAAGACAAATATCATAATGTTCCAGGCGCGAAAGAGTTTACCCACAGCATTCAGACAATTGATCAATCAAGAGAAACCTACCAGCTCCTTAACAATTTAAGCGGCGGTGCTTCTGTTGCAATCGTTGGCGCAGGACTAAGCGGAGTTGAGCTTGCAAGTGAGCTCCGAGAAAGCAGAAAAGATCTTAAGATCACGCTTTATGACCGCGGAAAAAACATTCTGTCCAGTTTTCCGGAACGTCTTAGCAAATATGTTCAAGGCTGGTTCGAAGATCATGGCGTAACCATTATCAACAGTGCCAACGTGACAAAGGTAGAACAAAATGTTCTTTATAATCATGATGAGCCTGTTTCATACGATGCCATCGTGTGGACTGCAGGAATTCAGCCGAACAAAATCGTAAGAGATCTTCCTGTTGATAAAGATCCTCAGGGCCGAGCAGTGCTTACAAAACAGCATCACCTTCCGCATCATGAGGATGCATTTGTTGTTGGAGACTGTGCAAGTCTTCCTCATGCACCAAGTGCACAGCTGGCTGAAGCTCAGGCTGAACAAATCGTTCAAGTTCTGCTTAAAAAGTGGAATGGTGAAGAATTGCCGCAGGACTTCCCTGCCTTCAAGCTGAAAGGCGTATTAGGGTCGCTTGGAAAAAAACATGGTTTCGGCCTTGTGAATGACCGCCCTCTAATTGGACGAGTTCCTCGACTGCTTAAATCGGGAATACTTTGGATGTACAAATACCATAATGGATAAGAAAAACGCAAGGCAATGTGATGCCTTGCGTTTTTGCTTTAATCTGAGGGATTTTTTATGTGGCAGCGGTCAGAAACTTGCCCCGGGCGGTCAAAACGGTGTCTTGTGCAGTCAAAATGCTTATTATTCGATTATTTTCAGCCGCTGCACTTGCACATTAAATGATTACTAAGCAGAAACATATCCATGCTTCTCCATTTCAGCATATATTGTTTTCAATTTCGGATTGCCTTCTCCTACTACCACTCCATTAATAACAACCAAAGGGTAAAAATACTCATCATTTGCGATTTTCTCCGCAAAACTCTTTTTTTCAGGATTGTCTTGAGGCGAGAATACATCAACATATTCTATTTTAAACTGCTGCTGCGGGAATTTCCTTGAAATTGCTGCTTCCAGCCATTCATATGTTTCTTTTGAGGAGGGAAGATTTACACAGCTTGGGCATAATACTTCAGCTCCATATATATACACTTCGACTTGTTTTTTCATCGTATTCCCCCTTTTCTTAAGTTTCATTGTAAGGGAGGAAGCGTTTTTTTTCCATGAAAACTTATATGCTGAAAGTATCCATTTTTATTCACTGCGGAATATGTTAAAATAGTGGCATTAACAGATTTTACTTCAATCATATGAATAGATTTTCAGCGCTTTTTTGAATATAATAGCAGGATAAGGAAGGAGTCGATTAAGTTGACAACAGAAACTCAAATGGTAGAACAAGTACAGGAAGTATTAGATAAATTACGCCCATTCTTGCTTCGTGACGGCGGGGATTGTGAACTAGTGGATGTAGAAGACGGCATCGTAAAATTACGCCTTTTAGGAGCTTGCGGCAGCTGCCCAAGTTCAACAATCACACTTAAAGCAGGGATTGAACGCGCCCTTCTTGAAGAAGTACCGGGTGTTGTAGAGGTAGAACAAGTTTTCTAATGCAAAAAAAGATGGTGAGCCCGCTCACCATCTTTTTTTTGCTTATAAATATTCGCTGAACCAATTTTTTATATGATTTAACCGGTCGATCCGAAGCTTAGGATGGCCGCTTCTGGATAATTCATGATTCGCATCTGGAAAGCGCACGAGTTTTGTTTCTTTTTTCAGGCGCTTTAAAGCGATATAAAGCTGCTCAGCCTGCTCTACAGGACAGCGGTAGTCTTTTTCGCCATGAAGAATCAATAGAGGCGTTTCTACGTTTGTGACATATTTTAACGGCGAATGCTGCCACAGTTTATCAAAATCATCGATCAGATTGCCGCCGATTTCCCACTCTGTAAAGTAATAGCCGATATCACTCACTCCGTAGAAGCTGATCCAGTTGCTGATTGAACGCTGTGTAACAGCTGCTTTAAACCTGTTTGTATGACCCACAATCCAGTTGGTCATAAAACCGCCATAGCTGCCTCCAGTTACACCTAATCGATCTTTATCAATATAATCATAGGTTTCAAGAGCATAATCCACTGCACTCATTAAATCGGTATAGTCGCTACCTCCATAATCACCGCGCACCTGATCAACAAAATGCTGTCCATATCCATGGCTTCCCCGCGGATTTGTATAGAGGACGGCTTTCCCGCTTGATGCAAGCATCTGAAATTCATGGAAATAAGTGTTGGCATACATGGCGTGCGGACCGCCATGTATTTCAAGAACGAGCGGGTATTTTTCGCCGTTCTTAAATCCAACCGGCTTCATGATCCACCCGTGAATCTCAAGTCCATCTTCTGCATTCCACTTAATTGCTTCAGGTACAGCAAGCTCAATTTCCTGCAAGAATTCATCATTTACATTTGTAAGCTGACGATTTTCCCCTGTGCTGAAATCAAAGAAATACAGGTCGCAAGGATGATCAGGACTACTGATTCCGAGAACTGCAGTATGACTGCCAGGGTGAACCGATAACCCGTACACATGCTCCTGTTCAAACCTTACCGGCAAGGTTTGTCCTTCAAGCGATCCATAATAGACACCCGTATTGCCCTGATCGGTTAAAATAAAGTAAAATCCCTGGCTGTCCTCTGTCCAAATAAGACCTGGATTCACACTGCCAGATATAAAATCCGCTACAACCGCATCACTGATGTGAACGTCCCAGTCAGCTGAATAGCATGATAACTCTTCTGTTTCCATTTTGTACAGCCAAATTTTAGAGAAAGTCGCACTTTGGAATTCTTTTTCATGACCAAAAAAAGATAGGCAGCTTCCATCAGGCGACCAGGAAAGATTGCCAAAGAAACCATTGCTGTTCGTCAGCTGCTGCTGCTCATTAGTTTCTAAAGATAGAATAAAAACATCTGAGATTAAAGTTTGATCAGGATCGTCCGTCATATTCGAAGTAAACGCAATCGATTTCCCATCAGGGGACCAGGCTCCATCGTTATAATCAAACTCCCTTGAACCGATGAGTTCAAGCTTCCCTGTTTTCACATCCACAACCGCAAGCTGCCTTTTACGGTTCTTTACAAAACCGGCTGCATCAGACTTGTACCTCATATCTTCAACTACGAGCGGCTCCGACAGCTTTTTCTCATCCCTATCCTCTTTGTCTAATTTGTCATCTGGCGCCAAAGAAATAGCTACAAGTATTTTCTTGCCATCGGGACTCCATACCGGCTGTGAGACAGATAAATGTTCTTTTGTGAGTGCTTTAGCCTCCCCGCCAGATGCTAACATGAGAAAAAGCTGATTCTTGCCACTCCGATCTGAAATAAAAGCAAGACGGCTTCCATCAGGAGACCATCTCGGAGAAGTATTTTCACCTTCACCATAAGTCCATTGACTGGAAATATTCTTTTCTAAGTCGGTTAAAAATAGATTTGATATGTATTGATGTTTTTCTTCGTGAATAGACGTTTGAACGTAAACGGCCTTTGTGCCGCACGGTGAAACTTGAGGATCATTGACGGATTTCAGCTTGTATAAGTCCTCAGCTGTCATCCCTCTCTTTTGCTGTACAAATTCCATTTTTATCAACACCAAACTTTCCCTTGAATTTTTTCTGTTATTTTATTTATTTCGACAAGCTAAATAATTTTCCTTCTGAAGCGGCTTTAAATAGCTAAATTTTGAAATGAAACAGAAACATCCAAAAAACAGGCTGATCAGCATCTCAAAACAAAAAAAGCATCCTCATAAGAGAATGCCCTATCCAATCGAATCCCGAACTTGTCCAGAATGGGCTTCATAATAAACATTTGATCCCTCTAATACTGGTGTCAGCTCTTCAACTTCACATTTAGGAAATTGCGCTTTAAGCAGTTTAGCGAGTGTTTTCCCTTTCCCTTTAGCCGTAAATGCCAAGACAGTAGGGCCCGCACCGCTGAGAGCTGCGCCATATGCACCTGCATCCATTGCCGCTTTCTGTACTTTCGAAAGCTCCTTAATCAAAGTACCGCGATACGGCTGGTGAAATAAATCTTTTTGCATCATTTTCCCTGCAAGCGGCCAGTTGTTTGACAGAACAGCTGCTACCAAAACATTGCTGACTGCGCTTGCCTCTACTGCCCCGCTGTATTCCAAATA
Source organism: Metabacillus dongyingensis (assembly GCF_019933155.2). NCBI lineage: Bacteria > Bacillati > Bacillota > Bacilli > Caryophanales > Bacillaceae > Metabacillus > Metabacillus dongyingensis. The sequence goes on from NZ_CP082944.1 coordinate 4,328,578, forward strand.
CCCGGGAAGGACGTCGCGGGCATCTTTTGTATACAGCTTGTATGGAGGAACAACTGCTACTAGATCTACGTCGACTTCATCAACGGCTACCAATTCTGTTACTTGCTCCTGATGAAGTCCCACTACTAAACCTCCGTACAAAGATGCTCCTGCATTATCCGGGTGGCCTTCAATAATACTGGCAAGATGCAGCTTTTCTTTCATGCTTAACTTTAAAGAGCATAATTCATTTGCAAGCTCCACTCCCGCCACGATAGCAGCAGCGCTGCTCCCTAACCCCCGTGCCATAGGAATATCGCTCCATACCTCAACAGTACAGCCGGGCAGGGCAGATTCATAAGATGATGCCACTCTTTTTGCAACTTGATAAATGAGGTTTTCTTCATCTCTTGGGATAGTGAGCATTTCCTCATTTAACGGAATAAAAGACCATGTTTCAGCAGGAGTAACCCTCAGTTCCAGATAACGATTAACAGCAAGACCGACAGAATCAAAGCCAGGTCCAAGATTCGCTGTGCTTCCGGGAACTTTTATCTTTAACATGTCGCCTTCCTTCACCATGCACCCACTCCCTTAAGCTGCTCCATAACGGCAAGTTCATCGTTAGGAAGCACGATTGGTTTGATTTCAGAGAGATCAACAGCCACGTTTGGATCTTTTAATCCATTTCCTGTTAAAACAGCAACTGCTTTAGCTCCCTTTTGATAAACGCCCTTCTTGGCGCTCTTTATTAATCCTGCAATGGAAGCACAAGAAGCAGGCTCTGCAAAAATGCCTTCTGTCTTTGCTAAAAGCTGATAGGCTTCAATAATTTCCTCGTCTGTTACTTCATCAATAAAGCCGTTTGACTGCTCAGCTGCTTTAACAGCTTTGTCCCAGCTTGCCGGGTTGCCGATCCGAATGGCAGTTGCAATCGTTTCTGGATTTTCAATCACTTGATTGCGCACAATGGCAGCTGCTCCCTCTGCTTCAAAGCCGTGCATTTGCGGGAGGCCAGTCTGATGAATGCTGTCATATTCTAAAAAGCCCTTCCAATAAGCAGAAATGTTTCCGGCATTGCCGACGGGTATTGAGAGAATATCCGGAGCTGCTCCCAATGCGTCACAAAGCTCGAATGCAGCTGTTTTTTGCCCTTCAAGCCTGTAAGGGTTCACAGAGTTCACAAGAGTAATAGGAAGCTTCTCAGACATGCTGCGGACCATAGTCAGCGCCTGATCGAAGTTTCCCTTTATAGCGATGATTTCTGCTCCGTACATCACTGCCTGTGCCAGTTTTCCAAACGCAATTTTCCCATCAGGAATGACAATAATGCAGCGCATTTTCGCTCTGGCCGCATAGGCAGCTGCTGCAGCTGATGTATTTCCCGTAGAAGCACAGATGACTGTATCACTGCCTTCTTCTTTCGCTTTTGCAACAGCCATTACCATTCCTCTGTCTTTAAAGGAGCCCGTCGGATTAGCGCCTTCTGTTTTAGCATAAAGCTCAAGACCTAACTGCTCTGATAGAGTTGGTAAAAAAACAAGAGGGGTATTCCCCTCGTTCAATGTAAGTAAAGGTGTGTTGTCATTTACGGGCAAGTAATTCCGGTATTGATTCAAGAGACCTTTCCACATCATAAGTAACCGTTCCCTTCTACGCGATATGAGCTTTTAATGCCCTGTACGACTTCAAGATCAAGCAGGTTAGCCAGAATCTCATCAAAGTCTTTATTTGATGCCTGATGCGTGACAATCACAATTTCTGCCAGATTGCTGTTTTTTAGCGGAAGCTGGAGAATTTTCTCAAAGCTGACCCCGCGTTCTGAGAACAAGGAAGTAATGGTTGAAAATGCACCAACCTGATCTTTCACATGAATGCGCAGGAAATGCTGAGCATAGATTTCATCGCTCTGCTTCAATGCTTTTTCAAATTGAGGAAGAACTGCGCTTCGTCCATTCACACCAAGTCTCATATTTTTCATGACGCCTACTAGATCAGAAACAACAGCTGTTGCAGTCGGCAGGCTGCCTGCACCCGGGCCGTAGAACATCGTTTCTCCTACAGCTTCTCCGTATACATAAACAGCGTTATATTCGTTGTTAACCGATGCCAATGGATGATAATCGGGCAGCAGTGTAGGCTGTACACTGACTTCGACTTTATTATGGTTGCGGTTGGCGATGCCGATCAGCTTCATTGTATACCCAAGTCTCTTGCTGTAGCTGATGTCCTCATCCGTTACTTCACTGATCCCTTTGACACTTACATCCTCTAAATCTACGTGCATTGAAAAACCGAGGCGTGCGAGAATCGCCATTTTGCGGGCAGCATCCAGACCTTCTACGTCGGCAGTAGGATCCGACTCAGCATAGCCAAGATCCTGGGCTTCTTTCAGCACTTCTTCATATGGACTTCCCTGTTTGCTCATTTTTGTTAAGATGAAATTCGTTGTCCCGTTCACGATTCCCATCATTTTGTTGATCCGGTCTGAAGCAAGTCCATCTACTAAACTTCTTAAAATCGGAATTCCGCCGGCAACACTTGCTTCATAAAATAGGTCACAGCCATTTTCTGTTGCAGCATCTAATAGCTCCGTGCCATAGACGGCCATAAGATCCTTATTTGCTGTAACTACATGCTTTTTAGCTCGAAGAGCCTGAAGAATATATTCCTTTGTATGCTCGACACCGCCCATTACTTCAATAATGACATCTATATCAGGATCGTGAATAACTTCATCAGCGTTTTTCGTCAGAAGCTCTTTTCCGAATTCAACCTGTCTTTTTTTATCAATATCCTGTACTAGGATCTTTTTCACCTTAACTGGACAGCCTACCTGATGCATCAATTTATCCTGGTGATCATCTATAATTTTCACTACACCGCTTCCGACTGTGCCTAGTCCCAACAAACCAACTTGAATTGCTTTCATGAATTTATCCACTCCCCTGATGTCCTTCTTAGAAATACATTTGTATATGTATGATAGACATTTTCTATTATTGTCATTATAAACAGTGTGCCATTGCTTATCAATAGAGAATTTTCAGTATTTATTATGTAATCGCTTTCTTCTTTAATTATACTGGGTTTATATTTTTTGGAAAATACTTATAAGTAAAGGAGAAACTCCTTGGTCAGATCCGATCTGACCAAGGAGCCAAAAAATTTTGGTGTAAAATAAAAAGACGTGCGGTAAATCGCACGTTTTTTCTATTCGCGGTCAAGCTGTATATCATTTTCGCTTTCAACTATTACATCAATGTGGCCTTTTCGCTCAAGCTTTTCTTTTTCAAGCATGGCTTCTTCCTCCGTTGGAAAGATGGGACCATCAAAGATCCTCTCCATTGTTTCTTTATCTGTATACTGCACTAAAAAACTGTTCATTTTGAAACCTCCCGTTTTAGAACACTATACCCCGTTCTTAAAAACAGTAATCTAATTTAATGGCGTAATGGGAGATTTCCCTGTTAAAACCGACTTGATATTCTGAACACAACAATCGATCATAGCGTATCTTGTTTCAAGCGTTGCACTGCCAATATGAGGAAGCGCTACTGTATTTGGAAGCTTTAACAGCGGATGATCGGGGCTTATCGGTTCATTTTCAAATACATCCAATCCCGCTCCTGCAATTTCACCTTCTTCAAGGGCTTTTATCAAATCCTCCTCCACAACGGTTCCGCCTCGCGATGTATTAATAAAAATAGCTGAGGATTTCATTTTCCTGAAGCTGTCAGCATTGAACATCTTTTTCGTTTCATTCGTAAGAGGCGTCATGCAGACTACAAAATCTGATTGTGCCAGCAGTTCATTCAGGCTTTTATAAACTGCCTCCAATTTATTTTCAGCATCGTAATCTCTAGACCGATTATGATATAGAATGTTCATGTCAAATCCCTTTGCTCGTTTTGCCACAGCCTGGCCTATTTTTCCCATGCCGACAATCCCGATCGTTTTATGATGAACATCTGCTCCCGCAAGCAAAAGAGGGCTCCAGCTTGTCCATTTCCCTTCCTTCACATAGTCTGCCGCTTCAATGACCCGCCTGGCAGCAGCGAGGATGAGGGCAAAGGTGAGGTCAGCTGTTGTATCTGTTAAAACATCAGGTGTATTTGTAATGATCACATTTTTTTGCTTCGCATAGTCAAGATTAATATTGTCGTATCCTACAGCAAGGTTTGAAATGACTTTTACGTTTTCTGCTTTGTTAAGCAGCTCCTCGTCAACCTGATCGGAAAGCATCGTCAAGAGAGCATCTGCTTCTTTTGCTTTTTCAAGCAGGAGGTCTCGCGGACATGGCTCATCCTCTTTATCCCACATCTGCACTTCCCCTAAACTCTTAAGCGCTTCCAAACTTTCTTCAGGACATTTTCGTGTTATGAATATTTTTGGCGTTTTCATCCTCTCACCCTTTTTCCCTTTTCTTTTATCTTATCACATTAGGTGTGAGAGGATTGAACATGCCTATAGCCAATGTATATCCGGCAAATAGATTTTTTTCGTCCGCATGGAAAGTAATTGTGCATACGATTTCAGGAATCCTTCGTATTTGGAGGAAGACTTGAGCATTTCCGAAAGCTTTGCCTCATAATAGGGTTTATCAGTCTCTGATGATAAATAGTAATCCTCAATGCATTCAAAATAATGAATCGGCAGCAGCAGGCGGCTGTAAATGAGTCTCCATGAAAAAGACGAAAGCGGCGTTGTCCGGTCATACTCATCTAAAAGTAAAAATCCATCCTGGCGCAGCATATCGGGATGTTCAAAAAATTGGTTTCTTAAATATTCGGCAATATCTCTGCTGCAGTGATCAAACACCCAATCTGTCGGAATTTTAACAAGTCCTGATGATCTCCATGTATCCGAATTGAATCTGTGATGACAGACAGTTGCTGAATCAATGGGCTGAGGCTCATCGTCAAGTTCTGTGTCTACTAAGTATTGAATAGCATTTTCGGCAAGGCCCATATAATATGGAAAGGATTCAGCGAACATTTTTTCAAAAGAATCAAGCGGCTGCGAACTGACTTTTCCTCTCCAAAACCCCTCAAGCTGATCTGTGCGCTTTTCCCAAAGCACCTTCCATTGGCCAATTCTGCTTATCTTGGACACCTGATAGGGATAGCTCCTGGCTTTCTGGTGAAATCGTGCAAGTTCTCTGCCCATCTGAAACACCCGCTCACTTGGAATATAAGAGGTTTTCAGAATTCCATATTTCTTTTTTTCCCATTCTATATATAAATTCCCTTGCTTCGTTAACAAAAAAACCGCCACAAACGGGTCTCCGCGTTCAAGCAGAAATTGACTCATATTATACAGTTCATAAAGCTCTTCATCGTCTATATGTGACAGCGGGACCATCAAATAGACATGCTGATGATATGAGAAAGCTTCATAATTACCTACTCTGAATGTCTCTGCCACTCTAAGTCCATATTGTTCCCGAATCAATTTTTCCACCAGTTTCTCCCCCATATATATAAAAGTCCTTACCCTATCGTAATCGCAAGTTTGCACATTTATGTATATTTTGGTTCCTATGTTAAACACTTTTTAATGATTGACATTTTTCATTACACATTCTGAAGGCCGTTTGCGTAAAATAGTAAAAAGAAGATTGGGTGAAATGGATGAAAGAAAAAGCGAAGATGGATATTGTTGAAAAAACAGCAAGACAATGGATACAGGACCGCGGCGTAAAGGTAGAAGATATCGCAGAACTTGTATACTTTCTGCAAGTCAAATATCATCCTTCATTAACAATCGATCAATGTTTGGAAAATATAGATCGAGTATTATCAAAAAGAGAAGTGCAAAATGCCATATTAACCGGCATACAATTAGATATTCTGGCGGAGAAAAAAATGCTTGAGGAACCGCTTCAGGCCATCATCGAAAGTGATGAAAGCCTTTATGGGGTTGATGAAATCATTGCCCTGTCCATCGTCAACATCTATGGATCAATCGGATTTACGAACTACGGCTATATCGACAAAGAAAAACCTGGAATCCTTAAATTCCTCAATGATAAATCATCCGGAATGGTCCATACCTATCTCGATGATATCATCGGAGCCATAGCAGCCGCAGCATCAAGCAGGCTTGCTCATCGGGCTAAGAATACTGAGTGATAACGAAATGCGAAATCGCCTGGATAGCAAAGGCAGACAGAAAAGGGTCCTCCATATAGGAGCTTTTCACTTGTATAGCGGACCCCTTTCTAATAAAGGAGTTAAACGCCGCAGCTGGACTATTAGTTTATAGCGATAAGCCCCATTTTATATTTTTTAGCCGTCGAATTTTTTATCGCTTATTTATTAGCTTATTTTCCCTTTTTTAGCTCCTGCAATAAAAAAAGCGCATCAATTCCGATGCGCTATCTGCTTCATTAAATTTTTTCAAACCACTCAGACAATGAATCAACCGTATAAGTTGGCTTTTCCTCATAGTTCAGCAAATGCTCACGCAGAGTCACTCCAGTATGGACAAGCAGAGTGTCCAAACCTGTATTCATGCCCGCTTTAATATCTGTATCATAGTTATCGCCGACCATTAACGTATCTTCATAGTCTGTACCCAGTACTTTTAAAGCCTGTTCCATAATGATGCTTTCCGGTTTACCGATAAAAATCGGCTGTACAGTTGTAGAAACAGCAATGACTGATGTTAATGAACCATTGCCCGGAAGCAGTCCGCGTTCTGTAGGTATGGCAATATCGCCATTTGTTGAGATAAAAGCTGCACCATTGCGAACAGCAATACAGCCCAATGCTAATTTTTCATAAGTAATGTCTCTGTCTATCCCTGTTACGACAAAATCAGGATTTTCATCAACAAGCGTCAGGCCCCGTTCGATCAATGCCTGCTGAATGCCTTCTTCTCCAATCACATAAACGGTCGCATCTGCTTTTTTCTCATAAATGAAATTTGCCGTTGCCCTGCTTGTTGTAAATACTTTATCCTCGTCTGCAGGAATATCAAATGAATTTAATTTATCTGCTACCTGCTGTGGGGTTCTTGATGAATTATTGGTAACAAACAAATATGGGATTTCTTTTTCTATTAATAATTTAACGAATTCGCTTGCTTCTTCGATTCGCTCTTTGCCTCGATACATGGTTCCATCCAGGTCAATTAAATAGCCTTTGTACTTCTTCATCCATCTCACTCCTTGCTATATGTAAAAAAATGAGACGCCTTCTTAATAAGAAAGCGTCCATTTATTATAATACGCTTATTCTTTAATGTCTAAAAGCAGAAACCGGTCCAAGTTCATTTTCCAGATAAGCTCTTACGCGGGATGGAAAACCGTCAAGCACAACTGACTGTTTATTAAAGATGTCTTTAAGTGCAGTGTGATCGATGAATAGATACTCCTGTACGAGCTGTTTCCGGAAACCGATTACTTCTTTCAGTCCATCAGCTTCAGCAGCGGCAACCACTTTTTCATCGAGCATAATATCGATAATATCCTCATAGCTGCCCGGGTCTCTCATAATAAAACCGTCAATAATTGCATTACCGGTATCGAGTATGGCTTCAATGATCATTTGGGCAAGACGTTCAAGCGCTTTCACTTCGATGTCTGTTTTCCATTCTTTGTGCTCAGCAAATAGAGTAAGGTTTTTTTCAAAATAAACCAGGGTTTCTTCGATTTTTTCGCGATCTACAAAATACATCTTTTGACACTCCCAACTTTCTCATTCAAGTGCGGCACGCACGAGCCGCTCAGTAATTGTATTTTAACACAATTTGGCTGATTTCAATTTATTCACGTAATAATTCCTTTCACTGAACGAAATGTTTACAACTTGTTTCGGTAAAGTGAAACGTTTGCTATGATTAGATAAAATGAACTGCGCTAAGGGGGAAATGAACATGTCCGAAAGATTTTATTTATATGATGATACAGTCGAAACAAAAACACGCTTTGTGAGTTTCATGGGTGAAAACAGCCGCTTTGATTTAGCCATTGTTAAGTCAGACCGTTATTATGGAAAACACCTTGTTATGAATTTATTGAGCAGCCGTTTTGCGATTATCGGCGAAGATGACTTAAACGAACCGGGATATATTGAGCATGCTTTCAGCCTCGAGGAAGATGAAGCAACTGAGCTGAGGGAATTTTTGTATGAAATGGTGTAAGGATAAGATGATGTCATTCATCGTAAACTAAGTCAGGAAAGCGGAAGCGCCCGTTTAGCTAAAGGCGCAGATCACAGATCAAGTCCGCGTTTGATATTTTGACGGATTTGTTCTTGCCGGCAATAGGGTGATTTGGCTTGCCATCAATGAACTATAAACTCTCTTCTCTAGAAAAAAGCAGGTGGAACAATGGATGATAAAGAAAAACGGGAGTATACTGATTTTTCAAATGTTGAAGATATGAGAAATATGGTCCTGCCGGAAATTTTCCCAGAGGGGCCTTACGGTGCGCCGCGGGGAAAGGATGAACCTGTGGAAAACAAAAGCTCTGAGTGGAAAGAGGGTCAGCGGTATTACAGCGCTTATAACTATGAGTTTAAATCGCTGCATCAGAATCTGCCAAGGCAGTATCCGGGAGCGCATCCTGCCCACGATGACCCGGAGAAAAATGAAGAACCTCCATATACGTCAAAATAATAAGCCGTGGTTTTCCCCCGCGGCTTATTTCTTTATTTTTTTTAAAACAAAGTGGGCGCATCCAAAATTGCAGTACTCAAAAATGTATTCATCAAGGGTGCTGATTTTTGTGTCATAGGAAGCTTTTTGATTTTGATCATCAAAAAAGCCTTTTAGTCTAAGCTGGTTATAGCCCCAGTCACCGACGATATAATCATATTTATTCAGGATTTCTGAGTAACGCGCTTTAAATGCTTCTTCATTGAAACCATTCTTTTCATCCTTAATGAGTTCAAAGCTATGATTTTGAACCGTTATCACTACTATCACCTCGCATGAAAGCTGTCTAAATACTATCATAATCGATTTCCCCATCAATTGCTAAGAAAGATTGCGTTTGTTTTGGTCAACCTAAGGTTACGGAGGTGTTTGCGATGAAGAAAATCGCGTTCACGGCGTCCTTGATAGGTATGATCATCATAACTGGATGCCAGAATACTGCAAGTGAAAATGAGTTATTTGAAGACGGCGGCAATACCGTTAATGTAAAAAATGAAAACGGCATTGAAAACGGCATTGAAAACGGCAAAGACAATAATTCATCCGATTTTGGCTATGTCCGTCATGTAAAAAGTAATCTGGCCGAAGACGAAGATTACAACAAAGTACCGGGTATAGATCACGAAAAGGTTGCCAATGCCATTTCAAGCTTAATTATCCAGCTTCCCAATATTCAGGATGTTGCTACGCTCGTAACCGATGAAGAAGTGCTGATCGCATATCAGACCGATTCTAAAAATCGAAATGATACAGCCGATCAAGTGAAAAAAACGGCGATTTCTGTAGTTCCAAGATACTACCATGTATACCTTTCAGATAATCCTGAAATGATTAAGCAAATCGAAGGGTACTCAGGTCTAGATCCAAACAACAGAGATATTGATCAAATCATCAATAAGACAATAAAAGAAATGCTGAAATCGCCACAAGGCCGCCAACTAAACAAAGGTGAAAACGCAAACGGAGAAGGCTACGGTGAAACAAACGAAAACCTTGACCAGGATATGAAGGATAACTACGAGCAGACTAGGTATAAATAGAAAAGCGGAATCGACTGGTTAGACCCGACAGACAGATAAGAATTCACACGAAAAGTCCGGGTTTGACTTTTTGGGTGAATTTGTTCTGGCCGAGGGGCTAGGAGATGGAGCTGGACAATATAGAAAAGCGGAATCGCCCGGTTAGCTCCGACAGACAGATAAGGATTCGACTGGCAAGGACCAACACTAAATGCATATCCACCGATTATTGAAATTTAACCACCGAAATTTGATATTATCTGCCTGTTTTCAATTTTGTATCAATCGAACCCTGCTGTCCGCAAATACAAAGCACCCGCATCAAAGATACGGGTGCTTTTTTATTACGCCTGTGCCTGTCTTGCTTTAGTTGCTGCATTAACCTGTTCATCTGCATGGTAGGAAGAACGTACGAGCGGGCCTGCTTCACAGTGGCTGAAGCCTTTGCTCATTGCAATTTCACGAAGCTCTGCAAATTCCTCAGGTGTGTAATATTTCAATACTTTAAGATGCTTTTTTGAAGGCTGCAAGTATTGGCCGATTGTCATAATATCAACATGATTTGCACGCAAATCATCCATTGTTTCGATAATTTCTTCTTTCGTTTCTCCAAGTCCGATCATCAAGCTTGATTTTGTAGGAATATCAGGCTGCATTTCTTTAGCGCGGCGTAAGAATTCGAGGGAACGCTCATATTTTGCACGTGCGCGAACTCTTGGAGTCAAACGTTTTACTGTTTCAATGTTATGGTTTAGTATGTCTGGTCTTGCGTCCATTAACGTTTTTAGGTTTTCCTCAACCCCGCCCATATCTGATGGCAATACTTCAATTGAGGTAAATGGACTTTTGCGGCGGACAGCGCGGACTGTCTCGGCAAATACGTTAGCTCCCCCGTCACGCAAATCATCCCTTGCAACAGCTGTAATAACAGCGTGCTTTAAGTTCATCAATGCTACTGAATCTGCAACACGTTCCGGCTCTTGTAAATCAAGTTCAGTCGGCAAACCGGTTTTTACCGCACAGAAGCGGCATGCACGAGTGCACACAGCGCCAAGGATCATAAATGTTGCTGTGCGTCTCACTGCCCAGCATTCATGAATATTAGGACATTTTGCTTCTTCACAAACGGTGTGAAGGTTGTTCTCGCGCATCATTTTTTTCAAGCCTGTGTAATTTTCATTGGTGTTTAATTTTATTTTTAGCCATTCCGGCTTTCTCAGGTATTCTTCTTTCTTAGCCATCTGAATCATCTCCAGTATGTATTGTAAGTATCCTCTGTGTTTTCTGCAGCATAAAAGGAAAATGAAAATAAAACATGTACATTAGTCACTTTAACATAATAGAGCAAGATAGGACAAGGGAAAGAGAGCTAAGCAATTTCTAACATTTTCTACATATGAATTTTCTTTATTACACCAAACTAAGGTTATGAAATTGGTTTAAAGGAGACCGGTAATGTGAGAAAAATATGGATCCTGTTTATTCTTTGTTTCTTCTGTACCGCTATGCAAAATCAAGTGCTTGGTGCGGATAAAAGCATCGAACAAATTAATCAAGAACGAATGAACTTATTTAAAAAAGCTGAAACCATTACTCAAATTCCCTGGTACGTACTGGCCTCTGTTGATCAATATGAGCGAAATGTAAGAAGAACCAGGAATGATATCCCAAAAGCAAAAGGCGTAATTGGCATCTATATCAGGCCGGAAGTATGGGCAGGTATGCAAAACCCAGACCAGTCTGACACAAACCCAACGAGCATCTCTTTGTTCGGCGGTATGGGGATTGATGGAAATGGCGACGGCAAGGCTGAGCCTGACAATGACGAAGATGTACTGTTTACGTTTGCAGCCTATTTGCTGTCTTATGGAATTGATCTCGAAAATATAAAAATTGGTCTTTGGGATTACTATCAGCGTGATAAAACGATTGGATTGATATCGGGGCATATGAAACTTTTTCAAAAATATGGAAGATTGGATCTTGATCAGCATTCCTTCCCTGTTCCCATTCGCTTCAATTACAGTTTTAAAAATACATGGGGAGATGCACGCGGCTGGGGCGGGCGAAGAATACATGAAGGCACAGACATCTTCGCTAATTACGGGGTTCCTGTGAGCTCTACTTGCTATGGTATTGTTGAAATGAAAGGCTGGAACAGGTTCGGCGGCTGGAGACTTGGTATACGGGACAGCTCAAACACCTACCATTATTTTGCCCACTTAAACGGATTTGCTGATGGTCTCCAGGTAGGACAAATTGTAGAGCCTGGCCAGTTAATCGGTTCAGTCGGCAGCTCAGGCTACGGTCCTCCCGGAACCTCGGGAAAATTCCCTCCTCATCTCCATTACGGCATGTATAAGGATAATGGCAGGACAGAATGGTCTTATGACCCTTATCCGCAGTTAAAAGTTTGGGAACGTGCAGAATACAGAAAAAGAAAAAGAAAATAAAAAGCAGGTCGGCCGTGATAAGCTGACCCGCTTTTTTAGTTTAATCGAATGGCTCCGCTCTAAGTTTTATCAACAAAAGGACAGCATCTCAAGGCACACCGTCTTTACATGAAGATTAAATAGGCAAATCTTCTTTTACCTTCCAGATGAGCCCTCAGGCACATCAAGTGCAGGAGGAGCACTGCCTCCGCCGCCATTGTAATAGCTTGGCACCTGCCCCTGTACAGCTTTTATTGCAATTGGGATTGTGTTTCTTACAGTAGCGGTTTGAGTGGAAAAAGGGATGACAACTTCTACATTCACTTCAATTTCAACCGCAATCTCAATTAAAGCATTATTAATTCCATACTGCTGAATGGTTTCTTTTACGTCAGTCTGGACTTCTCCCACCACATAGAAGCGAACCGGAACCCTTGGCCCAAGGTTACCGATAAGCGCATTATTTGTAGCTTGGCCCAATGGGATGGAATAGATAATTCCCTCTCCCTGCTCATCTTTTGATATATGTTCTCCCTCAGGAAGCTCAAGTGCATCTATATTTCCTTTCGAAGCTTCTCTCAAGTTCGTTTGAATTTTATCTGTTGTTTTAGCAAGCACGCTTCTTACAAACTTTGCGTTGAAATCGATCGTAGTAACATTCCCTTTTTCATCTGTATCGACAACAAACATTTCATCCACATCAACGTCTTCTTTTATGTCTTTATTGATTGCATTTTGAATAACGAGTGTTGCAATCCGTTTCGTTTCTGTCTCTGCAACAGTCATTAATGTTGGTTCAATTCCTTTATTGACGATCCACAGACCTGCAGCTGTAGAAAAAATAAAAAAGACAAGTGTAAGCAGGAATACATACCGGAAAGGAAGCGGCCCCTTCTTTTGAGGGCGTTTGCGGAATCTGGCCAAAAATAAATCCCCCCTTTACATGATATGTTTATGCAGGCAAGGAGGGATGTACGCATTCTTTTTCATCTATGATTTTGAAATGAATATTTAATAAGCTATTCCTAAAATAAGGCGCTTTTTGTTTTTCTGTCATTACAGCATTCTTAACAATGCCTCTCTGCCGCTCATACCGACATGTATGCCGCGATTTTCCGCTTCAAATGTAATGGATTCAAGAGGGGCATCAAGCAGCTGTTCAATGGTACGGACGCCTACTGCACGCCCAGCAATAATTCCGCGGTCTTTTAATTTTTCATTGAGCAAAGCTACATCAAGCGCGCCGCACATAATGTATCCCTTTTCACTTGTCACAGCCAAAAAATTGGTTTTTGGCAATGCTACCGTAATGGCTGTAAACTGATTGTTTTCAATAATAATTGGTGTCATTGATACCATCGTTATTTCACTCCCTTCCTTCTACAATTTATGAAGAAAGGAGACATGGAGTGTGAAAATTAGGCATTCTTGGACTAATGTACCTGTTTTAGCTTCCAGGCAAGCAGATCCCTCAGCATTTCAGGCATATAATACGTTTTCTTTTCCGCATGACCAATAGATGGATACAGGACACCAAGTGTAAACATATCCACTGTAGCTACTGCATAAATTCGTTCTGTCTGTATAGGTGCCCCTGATACCAGAATTTCTTTTACATGGTGCAAACCATCTTCTAATGGCTCTGTAAAAACCTCAATCCCGTCAAAAACCATTCGTCCCATTACATGGCCCCGGAAACCAAGCCCCTTTAATTTCAGCTGCTCCATCCTTTCTGAGCGCGCTTCTAAAATAACTTCCTTTAGGACGTCTCCTTTTAAATAAACCGTGCATGGATTAATAGGATGCGGACAAATCCGGTGCAGATCCTTTTTGGTGACAGGGCCTTTTTTAAGAGGCTCAAGCAGTATTCCTGCATTCACCATGCTTACTTCTCCCTTGCACCATTCTTTAATTGCAGCTGCTAATAGATCAGTGAATTCTGATGGACCAAACCAGTCCAATAATAAATCCTCTTCTAAAACAGTAACTGTTTCAGATAGGATCTCATCACTTTTTATAGTCTCATTTACTAGAAACTGCTTTGTGTCTTCACACTCGGGCTCTGAAAGAATGTTAATAACTTCAGCTTCCTTATCTATTAAGGTGCTGGTTTTATCCACAGTAAGAGAAATATGCCCAACCAATCCACAGTTTTTCCCTGCACCTGTTAATAAAGCGCCATGCAGAAGTTTCCCTTTTTCAAAGATATGATGAGTATGAGCCCCGAGTATGACATCAATTTCCGGAAACTCTTTTGCCACGATTTCATCATCATTTATTCCTAAATGAGAAAGCAAAATGATCATATCCGCTTCATCTTTCACCATTTGAATTGTCTCCTGAAGACTTTGAAACGGATCTTTTATTTTCCAGCCGAGCAATTGATAAAATTTTTCGTAAAAAACGCTTACTCCCAGTAATACTGCCTTAGTGCCATTTGATAAAGTGATGATTTCATAAGGCTTCACCCAGCTCGGACGTTCACCCAGTTCCGTATATAAGTTTGAAAGAACAACCGGAAAACGCGCATGTTTGTATAGAGTGTCAAGCGCTTCATGAGGGAGTGTAATTCCTTCATTATTGCCGATGGTAACGGCATCATAATTCAGGGCATTTAGAAGGTCGACATTAGCTTTTCCTTCTGTTGCTTCTGTAATGGGATGAACACGGTCGATGTGATCTCCAACATCAACTAAAATCATTTCTTCACCGTTTGCAGCATGTTCTTTTTTCATTCTTTTTAAATAGTGCGCAACTTTGGGCCAGTTTTCAAAATAACTGTGTAAATCGTTAGTGTGATATAGATGAATGGTCTCTGCCATTTACATTCTCCTCTATTAAAAAATACCTTCATAAATCAGTTTTAAACCGGCCAGAATGAGGACAAGACGCAGTAAGTTGATTACTGTTTTACCCGATAGCTTTGTCGCAATCATGGCTCCTGCTTTCCCGCCTGCCCACGCCCCCGGTATTAATGCTAAAGCAAAAAGCCAGTTCACATTTCCAAGCGCGATATGCATGACAGAGCTTGAAAGACCTGATAGAAAAATAATAAACATCGATGTGGCGACTGCAATATGCGGCGGAAATAAGAATAGCAGCACCATTGCAGGGACCATTAGAACTCCGCCGCCAATTCCGAACAGCCCTGAGATAAATCCAACTCCAAATGAGATAAAGACAGCAGGGGCAGGTTTATAAAAATAAACAGCATCATTGCCGTTTTCAGATGGATAATAGCGGATTACATCACCCAGTCCCGGCTCTCTGTATTTCGGCTTCCATTTGTCTCTCATCATAAGCAGCAGTGAGACAGCAATCATGAATAACCCAAAATAAAGAGAGAAAGAATCCAAATTTAAATACTTATTAAGATAAGCGCCTAATAAACCTCCGGGACCGCTTCCGATAAAAAAGATCCATCCGCTTTTATAATCTACTTTTTTAACCTTTATATAAGCAAGCGTTGAGGATAAGCCAGTGAAAATGACAACAAGCAATGAAGTTCCGACCGCCGTCTGCGGAGTTACGTTTTCAAAAACCGTAAAAAAGGCAGAAGAAAACAGCATAGCCGGAACAACAATAATGCCTCCCCCAAGACCCACTAAACTCCCGATCGTACCAGCAATAAAACCGATCAGGACAAGAAATAACCATTCCATTTAAGCCAACTCTTTTCCGTTTATTCACCGCTGAATAAATCCAGCTGTCTGGGTGCCAGGTCTTCGTACTCAATATTTAAAAGCTTTTGCATTTGTTTTGCATTATCTGCAGCGTCTCCGCCTGAATTATTATTAAAGAGAAGATAAATATCTTTAGTCGCATCTTTCAGCTGATCAATCTTTTCATGCCATTCCTGCAATTCCTGTTGATTGTACCGGTACAGATACCTGACTTCCCGCCAATCTTCACCATTTGCAGGTCTTGTCCATCCATGCACATTTCTGCCGTGCATCCTGATTAACGTTTTATTGTTATCTGTCGCTCTCACTACAGCGGGAATGGACCCGCTTCCGGCTTGAGGCTCGTCGCAAATGCTGTGAATCCACTTTTCCTGTTCCATAAAAGTTAGGGTCTTCTCATATGTATTAGGTGCAAACCATGATTGATGCCTGAATTCTAACGCAACGGGAACTTCACCCATTTGCTCTTTGCACCATCTCAAATAACTGACATTCTCTTTTTTGCATTCAAACCATGGCGGGAATTGAAATAAAACCATCCCAAGCTTGCCTCCTGCCTGATACGGTGCAATAGAATGATGAAAAGCCTGGAACATCTCTTCTTTAGAATCAAAAGGTATATCTCCCCGCTGATGTCCAGTCATTCCCTGATAAGCTTTCACGATAAACTGAAAGCTCTCAGGCGTATCCTTCACCCATTTTTCTGCGTTGCGCTGAGGCTGCACAGCATAGAAGCTAGCATCCACTTCAACAATCGGAAAATGTCCAGAGTATTCCTTCAGCTTATCTCCGGCAGAAGTACCATTAGGATAAAGCGCATCATGATCTCCCCAGCCTGTAAGTCCAATATAAATCAATGCAGCCTCAGCCTCCTTTATTATTTCATGATACTACAAGGCATTTAAAAATTCATTGAAAAGGACATTCATTTACTGCCCTGAATAGATGTCGGAGATTGAGTTATTGGAAGTACTTTTAAAAAAGGAAATATATATTATATTGATTTAAGCGGGGATTTGTGCAGGGCAAAAAGGAATGTAATAATGGATGGCGTTTTTTATCGGATCTTGCCATATATGATATGGGAAGATGGACAAGATTTTATAGGAATTAACTATGCCATGCTGATATCCACAGTTCCTGCATTCATTTAGACAGTATGGGACTATTTACAAAAGGATACCTCTGAACGTTCGTTAGAAATAAGATCTCAAAGTTTTCCTTCATCAATAATCACAAAAAAGCTCACCAGAACTGGTGAGCTTTTCTCCATCTTTAATAACCGATAGAGCCTTCCATTTCGAACTTGATTCATTGAGGTTTTTCATAGTATTTCATAGGCTTGCAAAAACGTTGATATATCAGCGTTTTCAGTTATATATTTTCATTGATAGGAAAGTAGATAATAGAAAAGTTCAAACAGTCTAAAACTAACGATCTGATTTCTAATTAAAGAGACAGTTCACCTATCCTTAAATATGTGAACTGTCCCAAATCAAACTATAACTTTCCCTTTGACTTAATAAATTTTCAAACTGCACAACTATCTATTTGACTTGAACGTGAATCGTTTTTCTCTCCATGTTCCCTGCTTTATAGATTTTTATTTGGATTCATATGAAACGACGGAGCGAATCATTGGATTGCCTGCACCTCCTGCTTCAGAACCAACTCCATCCAGGGGACCAGCACCACCAGATTCTTTACGCCACGGTTCATTGAAAGTTTTCCACCATAAGCGGTCTGAGAACGGGCTGCTGTTATCCAAACCAAGGGTCGGCGCAAATGGATATGGAGCTTGGGTGCTGAATACAAGGAAATATTCCTTCGGTACGTAAATGGAGTTATGGCTAAGATCTACTCTGACCCAGCCAGGAACGACATCCGATTTTGCAGGAATGGATTCCGTTAACTTCTTTCCAGGCCCTCCTTCAGGCCCAGTGGCATCATATACATCAACTTGAAAATTTTCCCCGCCTGGGTTAAGCCAGCGTGGGTCGATATAAAACAGGCCGGCAGTCAGCAATGCTTGTTCCTGTCCATCCTTCAATGACATTTTTAATGCGACCTCGTCTATTCCAGTGACCGGAAAGACACTTTCAGCCGAGCCATCATCATAGCTGATTTCATCTTCTGTACCGATATAAGGCTTTAAGTGTATATCGATTGAACGGATGGCATTGCCTTTAATTTCAATCCGTTCCCGGTAGGTATGAAAATAGGGGGCACTCACTTCAAGCGTATATGTTCCAATAAAAGGATTAAGCGAGTATTTGCCGTTTGCACCTGTTTTTACCGGGGCGACAGCGGCGTCTTCAATGAGTTTCACCGTGGCTCCCTTAATCGTTTTTTTGGATTTGCTGCTCTTGACAGTTCCCTTGACGACGCCTTTATCTAATGGGGATAACTGTATATCTACATTGGTCGATGCATCTTTCATTACTCTTGCCGTTTGAATCTTTTGCTTAAAGCCATAGGCCTCGGCCAGCAGGTGGTATTCATCTGCTGGCAGCTTCATGCTGAAGCTGCCATCCGTTGGATCGGTCGCTAAAAGCCTTTCATTTTCAACAATCTGTATTTGCGCGCTAAGTGGGATGAGAACTTGTTTTTCATGGGTGCCTTGCAGCCTTGCAGCCTCCCCAAATGGTTCAAATGCAGTCGTTGATTGGGAGGGTTGATATACGCCGCCGGAAGGCTTGGCTTCTATGGCAACATCATCTAAGTACCACCCTAAATTTGTTTTGTCACTGTCGGAATGGAAACGGTAAGCTGCATATACCGTTTTCCCTGAGAAGGAAGACAAGTCGACAGAAACGGCTTCCCATTTTGTGTATAAATGTCCTTCGTTTGTTTTCGCCACATGCCAGTTCTTCATGTCTTCAGAAACGAGCACTTGGCCGTAATCATTCGCCCCTACTAAAAACGGAAATCCAAAGGTCTGTTTAAAGTTAAGGAATACCTCTTCTCCTTTATTGACTTGGATCGGAGGCATAGTTAGCATGGATTCCTCGTTATTGTGATAACTCCAGTTAAATTCGATGCTATCTCTCCAGTCAGGGATCGAGGTCGCGTACGCATTGGTCCCTGAAGCCGCCTTCAGGACATGCGTCGGCATAACCTTCCCCCAATTCCACGAACTGTTTCTACCGGTACTGTACCACCCTACAGGCGCTGTTTCAAAATCTGTTGCATACCCGACCGACAGCCCTTTCTTCAGGGGTAGGCGAACAGGGACGGTTTTCGTACTGTTTCCTGCATAGTCCGTAATTTTCCAGTAATACGTAATTTCTTTCCCCCTTACTTGTTCTAAAGGGAGTTCACTGGAATAGGAACCGCTTTTAAAGTTGCCTTTAAAAAGTGTGCCATTTGATGTTTGCTCTCGTGCTCTGTCGACTTGGTAATGAAGTTCCACCGCGGAAACTGCAAAATCGTCAGAGGCTTGTACAGAGAGTTTTAAAGGCGCATTAGCATAAGCATATGGAAAAGGCTCATGGCTTGCTGCTGGTTTCTTTTTATCGACAGCTTTATAACCTACTTTTCCTACTAGACTGCCGACGCCGTTAGAACCGCTCTTAACCATACCTGTCAGGTCAACAATCCCTCTCCCATAGGCGTCATTTGGGGAAGATGGATACTGTGAATCAGATAACGGAATCAATCCGGCATACAAGGTTTCTTTAAGCTTGTCGATCGGCATGTTTGGCTGCATTTGCTTTAAGATGGCAATGGCGCCTGACACATGTGGTGCAGCCATGGAGGTCCCATTTGACAACCCGTATTCGTTATTTGGGAGGGTTGAAAGAATCGCTTCCCCCGGTGCAACCAAATCCGGCTTTATTTCACTGCCGCCATAGGGAGAAGGCCCCCTTAAGGAAAACCCTGAGATTCGGTTGGCTGAATCCGTTGAGCCAACTGCAATGGTTTCAGGGTAATTCGCTGGATTGACTATAGAACCTGGCCCGACGGGCGTCGTCAAACCGTCGTGGTTTCCTGCAGCAAAAACCGGTGTAATGTCGGCTGCCACCCATGCCTTCACAACCGATCGAAACCAGTCATTCAAGGTAGAACTGACACCCCATGAGTTATTAATAATGTCAGGTGCCATCTCTGGATGAGGAGTTCCCTTTTCATCCCGTGGGGCGAGAAGCCATTCTCCTGCTTTTAGCAAGTCTGTATCCAGCGCGCCGTTTTCTGAAAATGCGCGAACTGCAATCCAGCGTGCCCCCGGAGCCACTCCGGTACGCGTGCCTGTTTCCGGGTCATAGCCAACCATTGTCCCTGTCACATGTGTACCATGTCCAGTTGAATCAATTGGAGCAGGACTATCCCCAACCAAGTCCAGCCAATTGAAGGTGTGTGTATAGGTGCCGTCCGCATTGAGTCCTCGGTATTGCTTCTTAAGCGACGGGTGGTTTGCGTCCACCCCTGTATCAAGCGTTGCGACCACTACGCCTGATCCATCCAACCCTTTTTCCCATGCTTTTTTTGCCTGTATTTTTTCCAGGTTCCAAGGTAGCTCACTTGTTACTTTTTGGACTCCAGATGTCTTGGGTTTCGGCAAAGCGTGCCGTTCGTTTAAGTAAATATGGCTGACTTCCGGAAAGGCTGCTATTTCCTGCAAAACTTCTTTCGTGGATGTAAATGAAATCGCATTCACGATGTAGTAAGATTGATCATCCTTCAGTTTGCCTTCAGCTTTCTTTTGACGGATAAAATTCTTAATATGATACTGTGTTTGTTCAGCGTTCGTTTGTAGTCCTGACACGACAGTTGAACGGACGCGGAGTTTCTCTTGATAGCGGGTAGCCTTCACTTTCTTAGCCTCTTCCCGAGCTTGATTAGAGATTTTCCCAACATCCGCTTGGTTTTTTAACTCTACAATCACAGTCGTGTACTTGTTTTTTTCAAAGGCCTGTATGACCTTCGGATCCACCTTTCCTTCCATTGGGGTAGGATTCGATCCTCCGTTTTGAACCGCACCGCCTTTTACAGGAAAGATTGTTCCTAGTAAAAGAAAAATCATCAAAAAAGCTACTAAATTCCGTTTTCTCCTTTTTAACCCTTTCATTTGAATCCTCCTTTTATAAACGTTATAAACCCATCATTCAAATTACTATAAATTCTGAAAATTGAAACCATTCACTTTCTTCTTTTTCTAGCCAACCAGCATTTTTTAATCTTTGATAGTTATTTGTCTAGAAATATCTGTTTTAATAGAAAATAAACTGCCTCTTAGTTCAAATATTCCTGAATAAATCAATTCCTAATTTTTAAAACATCGCTGCCTATACTGATATCTTTCATTCTCATAATCAACCTGTTCCTTCCAATTAAACACAATAGCAAAATTCCGAAGAGAGAAAGCCAGTATCTAGATGGTGTGAACTAAATTGCATGATTTTACTTATACTAGGATAAATCTCCTCCTTTTGAATTTATTAAATACTATTCCCAATAGTATAAGTATTCTGAAAAGTTAACAATACAGGATTTTTGATCGAATCGATTGAGTATTCAAATGGATAATAAAGGAAATATTTTGACATGCTTAACGATTTGTTTTTCCATATGTTAATCCCACTTATTTTTGATCGAAATCATTTTTATGTTACGGAATAACAGGGTTTATCAAATAAAAAATGACTAGCTGAAAATCATTTGGTTTTAATTGATTCGGGTGCTGTTTTATCCAACTTCTTACTCAAATTAATGGCCCGTTTGTTGAATAAAAAACAAAAAAAGATGTCCTCTTTATTTAAGAGACACCTTTTTTCAATCATATTGGTTCAGTAAAAACGAAAGATATTTGATTATTTTCTTAAGGTTTTTAATGCACCGCTCCAAGCATCAACTTGGTCAAGCATTGCATTAACATTATTAAGATGTAATTCAGCTGGTTTGAACACTGTCCCGTTTTCAAAATCTGTAAATAAGGACAATGTAGGATGTACACGCACATCTGCAATCATTAATTCACCCATGATTCCTCGTAAATGCTCAGCTGCACGAGCACCACCGGTTGAACCATAACTAACGATACCTGCTGCTTTGTTATTCCAGGCTTCACGAGCGAAATCAAGTGCATTTTTTAAGGCTCCTGTTATACTGTGATTATATTCCTGAACGATAAATACGAATCCATCCAAGCTGTTAAGTTTTTCGTTCCAAGCTGAAATTCCTGGTTCAGTCCCATCAGTTGTTCCTAAAAAAGGTAATTGATAATCAGCAATATCTACGATTTCATAGTTTGCATCTCCACGTTTGTCAGCAATTTCTTTAACCCATTCTCCCACTTGCGGGCTAACTCGCCCTTGCCTTGTACTACCTAAAATAATTCCAATATTTAATTTCTCATTTGTCATTGTTTCTTCCTCCTGTATCGTTTTTTAAATTTATTTTTCTAAATTTTGTGCACCCATTCCAATTCTCTTTAATAAATCAATTAGCTGTTCTTTTTCATCATTCGAGATAAATGATAAATTTTGAGAAATGGTTGCAACGTGTTTTGGGAAAATCTCATCAAATAGTGCTCTTCCTTCTTCTGTCAGGACGACATTAGAAGCCCTTCTATCATTAGGGTTTGGCTGTCTTGCTACAAGCCCTTTCTTTTCTAACTTATCAACAACATATGTGATACTTCCACTAGGAATAGAGTGTATCTCACTAATTTTTTGAACAGGATGAGGACCTTTACTGTAAAGTAATTCAAGAATCATAAAATTTTCATTATTAATTTTATGACTTTCAATATCCTTCTGAATATTTTCAACAACAGCTTTGGAAGCCTTCATCCAAATCCGAAACAATCTCAAATCCAGATTACTTTGATCTTGCATCACACAACCTCCTTTTAAAATTAACGTTATCTTGGTTTTTTGTATAAAGGATAATCAACTTCAGTTGGAATCTCTATTAGCAGCATCCGAAGTTCTTCACCTTTAGGCTGAATGGTAAAGCTTTCAACATTCTCTGACTGAATAATAATGAAATCCTTATTCTCAAATGAAACCTCCAATTCATTAATCACACCACCATTACCCCTAATAGATAAAGCAGCTAGTGTCCGATTAGGTGAAAGAGCATACTTATAGGTTACACCATTCCCAATTTCAACATCGTACATTTTGGCATCTGTCACGAGATTGATTGGTGAATGCTCACCTAATATCGTCTTAACCATTACACCGTTTTCTGAAGTGAGCGGGAAATCTTCATGCCCGTATTTTGAGTAAGTGGGTGTTCGCTTCTTGGCTTCATTTAAATACGGTTCGAACCAAATTTGAAACGCTTCTGACGGCTCAAGAAGAGATTCGGCATGTTGCATACCTGAGCCAGCTTGCATCACTTGAACATCACCAGCACCTACTTCGCTAATCGTACCAAGCGTATCTTGGTGACGACCTCTGCCCTTAGTGAAGTAGCCTAATATCTCAAAACCCTGATGAGGATGAAAGCCAATACCACCCTCCCCTTCAGATGTTCCCCATCCCCAGTAAAACAATGGACCGAGACGATTAATGACGGAGCCTTCACCAGAAAAGCCAATGGGTTTTTGTGCTATTATTTTACCGTCATCAAACTGCTCTAACGCCTGATCCTGTGGTTTAATAATATTAATTTCCATTTTAATTCCTCCTTTATGTTAATAGACTTAAAGCAATGATCCAAAATTTATAAATAATACAATTAATCCAAGAATTAATAAAACAATCGGCATCATCATTTTGTTTACAGGATCCTTAACTTTGATGTGTGTGAAAATTGCCCCAATCATTGTACCGACAATAAATAAACCACCCCACGCAGCTAATTTATCATTCCAAATACCTGAGATAACTAGTACCGCTGCAATCACTTCAACAAGACCTGTAAATATCCTAAAACCTCCTGGATACCCATAACGCCCAAATTCATCCACCATTTGCTTTGAACCGAACTTCATAAATCCAAACATTAGGAATCCTAATCCTAATAAAACTTGAAGAATAATTGATAAAACACCCATTAAAACCTCTCCCTTTATCCTAATATTATTTATCTCGAAAAAAATTATCCTAAACTTAGAATAAATATATCCTATCATTAGGGTATATTATATGTCAACAAAAAAACAACTCAATTTATATTTATTGAGTTGTTGCGAGCACTTCTTTTGAGGAATGCCATTTATCTTTGTCCAAAATTAAAGATGCTTTTTTATAACAGTAAAAATACAATTTTATTCAGTGATAATTTATTGTAAAACAATAAATCTTATTAAAATCAAATTTACAATAAATAAGTGAGACGCTTTTTATGAAACGAGAAACACTCTTTTTAAAGATAGCTGTTTTTCTTATTGGAATTCCGATTGTTCAAACATTAAGAAGGACAGCCATAACAGCTGTCCTAAATTAAATTACGGTTTTTGTAAATATTCTTCAAGGGTGATGCCCTGTTCGTGGATTTTTTTAGCATGTTCAACACCAACGTATCTTAGATGCCATGGTTCATAGTTATAACCTGTAATAGCTTCTTTCCCTTTTAGATAACGAATGATAAAACCATATTTATGTGCATTCTCAGCTAGCCATTTACCTTCTTTTGTTTCTCCGAATGCCTCAGTAAGTTCATAATTCACTTCTGATGATGTTACATCTATGGAAAGACCTGTCTGATGTTCACTTTGTCCAGGTTTTGAGCTGGTTTTATTGGCTATTTCTTCCCCTTTTTCTTCAGCGTTAAAAGCAAAAATGGAAACTTGAGTATCATACGAGCGGTAACCGGATTGTGCAAGAAGTTCTAAACCCTTATCTTCAGCAGCCTTAAACAACACTTCTAATGAAAGAGCTGCTTCTTTTCTCATTTTTTTCTTTGGTAAGTCTTCTTTAAATGGAAAAGGCACATTTGGTGTAACTAGATCTGCTGGTTCATAATCTTCAGGCAAGTTTCTTTCTTTATTAGCTACGATTAAGAAATCATCTAGATTATGAACAACTGCTTTTCCATCTCCTGAGACGGTCACTGTTTCTTCTAGCCAAGGGAGATTTTCTTCTTGAGGCCTCTCTTCTTTTGGATCTTCTGTATTTTTTTCTTTTTTTTCACTTGATACATTGTTGAAAGGGGAATTCCACTGTTTTTCGGCCCAGTCAATTGGTTTACATGCCGAAAGGAGTAATACACTTCCAATTAGCATAGATGGTAAAACATAGTTCTTCAAAGTACTCTCATCCTTTAGTTCGATTTGTAATGTATGCTATCTTAGCAGGTTCCAGTCAATTGACTTCCTCAATTTTTTTGTACGATATCTGGTAAAGAATTAAAACCCGTCTGTAATGAAGAAATTGGACAAATTTCAGTACACGCTAACCGTTCAGCCTGTAGCTGAATGAATTTCTTTAGCTTCTCTTCACCGAAAACGAGGCATCCTTTTTAATCAATAAAAAGTTTTGCAAGCTTTTAGAAAAACGTTGGGTTATGGCAATCCCTACTGCCTATGATTTGTTTCTTTCTGTTTTCTATATCCAAATATTTACTTACTAATAAGTAAGTATCCATGTAAAAAATCTTCAGGCCAGATTAATTTTCTTACCTCAAAAGATTCTAAAGCTTTCATTTGATAGCTTAAAGCAGGGTGCCCACTTCTTAGTTTTTCGGCAGTATTTGTAAAGTGCATTTCTTCACAAAGAGCCATAAAATGTTCTAATTGTCTCAATTTCAATATTCCTTATCCACCCCTTAGATATTTGTAAATCCATTTTAAAGTAAAACTCATATAATATACTATTCGAAATATTTTACAAAACTTCTATTAATTTTCTTTTATTACATAAAAAGGATGGAATGAGCTTATGAAATTCATCTACTAATGTTGCATAGTTTACAACTTGATTCAAAATCCCTCCTTTAAAATTTTAAAACTACTAGACACAATCATATTAATATTCTGAAGTGTTAACAATACAACTTTTTTGATCGAATCGATTGAGTATTTAAATGGATAATGAAGAAGATTTTTTAACGAACTGCTTTTTCCATATGTTGACCGGATTTCGAGTATGCACGAAATTGGCACGCCATGAATTTGAACATAAAAAAGCCTTGGTATATAAAGGATATACCAAGGCTTTTCAGTCTTTATCCGATTGAACCTTCCATCTCGAACTTGATTAAACGGTTCATTTCAACCGCATATTCCATTGGAAGTTCTTTAGTGAATGGTTCGATGAATCCCATAACGATCATTTCAGTTGCTTCTTCTTCTGAAATACCGCGGCTCATGAGATAGAATAACTGCTCTTCAGAAACTTTTGAAACCTTCGCTTCATGCTCTAAAGAGATGTTATCATTGAAGATTTCGTTATATGGAATCGTATCAGATGTAGACTGATTATCCATGATTAACGTATCACACTCAATGTTGGAACGTGCACCTTCAGCTTTGCGGCCGAAGTGAACGATTCCGCGGTACGTTACTTTACCGCCTTGTTTAGAGATTGATTTTGAGACAATTGTTGAAGACGTATTAGGCGCTAAGTGAATCATTTTCGCACCTGCATCCTGATGCTGGCCTTTGCCTGCTATTGCAATGGATAATGTCATACCGCGAGCGCCTTCACCCTTAAGGATGACAGCAGGGTATTTCATCGTTAATTTAGAGCCAATGTTTCCATCGATCCATTCCATTGTAGCGTTCTTTTCACAAACTGCACGTTTCGTAACAAGGTTAAATACATTGTTCGCCCAGTTTTGAATTGTAGTATAACGGCAGTAACCGCCATCTTTTACGATAATCTCAACTACAGCACTGTGCAGAGAATTAGTCGTGTAAACCGGAGCTGTACAGCCTTCTACATAGTGCACATGTGCACCTTCATCAACAATAATCAGCGTACGTTCAAACTGACCCATGTTTTCAGAGTTGATGCGGAAGTATGCCTGAAGCGGTGTATCAACTTTGATGCCTTTTGGCACATAGATGAACGATCCGCCGGACCATACAGCTGAGTTTAGTGCTGAGAACTTATTGTCAGTCGGCGGAATAACCTTGCCGAAATGCTCTCTGAAAATATCTTCGTTTTCTTTAAGAGCTGTATCTGTATCTTTAAATACGATACCCAGGTCTTCAAGATCTTCTTTCATATTGTGGTATACAACCTCAGATTCATACTGAGCAGATACACCTGCCAAGTATTTTTGCTCTGCTTCAGGAATTCCAAGTTTATCAAACGTGCGTTTGATTTCCTCAGGTACTTCATCCCAAGAGCGCTCTGATTTTTCAGAAGGTTTTACGTAATACGTAATTTCATCGAAGTTAAGTGAAGCCATATCGCCGCCCCATTGAGGCATTGGCATGTTATAGAAATGCTCCAGTGATTTCAGACGGAAATCAAGCATCCATTGAGGCTCGCTTTTCATGCGAGAAATTTCTTCAACAATTTCTTTAGTTAATCCCCGCTTTGAACGGAAAATCGAAACGTCTTTATCAGCAAATCCATACTTGTAATCGCCGATTTCTGGCATTTTTTTAGCCATCCGTTTTCACTCCAATCATAGTAGAATGAGGTCTGCCCCCATTCTTTTTCTTAAGAAGGCATAAATTTAAAGGTTCAGCTATTAGCTGTTTTGGACCCCTTTTTCCATTGCCTTCCACGCAAGTGTTGCACATTTGATCCGTGCAGGGAATTTAGCAACCCCTTGCAATGCTTCAATATCCTCAAGCTCTACGTCATCATCGTAATCTTTTCCCTGCATCATGTCTGAAAAGATTTTTGAAAGCTTTAAAGCTGTTTCGACCGATTGCCCTTTAATCGCCTGAGTCATCATTGATGCAGATGACATTGAAATCGAACAGCCTTCACCGTCGAACTTTGCATCCTTAATGCACCCATCTTCAATCTGCAGCGTTAAACGAATTCGGTCTCCGCATGTAGGATTATTCATATCTATTGTTAAACTATCTTCGAGTACACCTTTGTTCCGCGGGTTTTTATAATGATCCATGATGACCTGCCGGTACAGAGTGTCCAGATTATTAAAAGACATTCGTGAAGTACTCCTTTGTTTTTATGATTCCTGCAACAAGCTTATCAACTTCTTCTTCTGTGTTGTACAGGTAAAAACTTGCACGAGCTGTCGAGGAAACATTCAGCCATTTCATTAAAGGCTGTGCACAGTGATGGCCGGCACGAACTGCTATGCCTTCAGCATCTAATACTGTGGCAACATCATGAGGATGCACATCTTCAATATTGAATGTCACAAGACCCGCACGCTTTTTAGGGCCGTATATAGTGATGCCTTCAACTTCTGACAGTCTCTCAAGTGCGTAATCAGCAAGCTTGTGCTCATATGCTTCAATGTTTTCAAGACCGATTTCTTCCAGAAAATCAATGGCAGCACCAAGGCCGATTGCCCCTGCAATGATTGGTGTTCCGGCTTCCAACTTCCAGGGAAGTTCTTTCCATGTTGATTCGTATAATCCGACGAAATCAATCATTTCGCCGCCAAACTCAACTGGCTCCATGTTTTCAAGAAGTGCTTTTTTGCCGTACAGGACGCCAACACCGGTCGGACCGCACATTTTATGAGCTGAAAAAGCAAAGAAATCACAATTTAAATCTTGAACATCAATTTTCATATGCGGAGCACTTTGCGCACCGTCAACAACCATGATGGCACCTTTGCTGTGGGCTAACTCTGCAATTTCTTTTATAGGATTTATTGTTCCCAGAACATTTGAAACCTGCATAACAGAGACAATTTTAGCTGAGTCTGTAATCGTTTCTCTGGCATCTTCAAGAGAAATCGTGCCATCCTCCTGCAAAGGAATATACTTAAGTGACGCCCCAGTCGCTTTAGCAAGCTGCTGCCAAGGTATGACGTTTGCATGGTGCTCCATATGCGTAATCACAATCTCATCGCCTGCTTGAAGATTTGCACGTCCATAGCTTGCAGCTACTGTATTCAATGCAGTTGTAGCACCGCGTGTGAAAATGATTTCTTCTACAGACTGAGCATTTATGAACTTTCTTACCTTTTCGCGTGCTCCCTCGTAGCCATCTGTAGCTTTGGTGCCCAGTGTATGAACTCCGCGATGAACATTGGAATTATATTCTCTATAATAGCGGTCTAGTGCTTCAATGACCGGCAGCGGCTTCTGAGAAGTCGCTGCACTGTCAAGATAAACAAGATTCTGTCCATTTACTTGCTGATCCAAAATCGGGAAGAGAGAACGGATATCTTGGATATTCATTACTTAACTTTCCTTTCAATGACCTCAACAAGCTGTTTCTTAACGCCTTCGATTGGAAGTACTCTAACAACCGGCGCAAGGAAGCCGTGAATAACAAGACGCTCAGCCTCAACTTTAGAAATGCCTCGGCTCATCAAGTAATACAATTGAAGCGGATCCACGCGGCCAACAGACGCAGCATGTCCAGCCGTTACATCGTCCTCGTCAATTAATAGAATCGGATTTGCATCTCCGCGTGCTTTTTCGCTAAGCATAAGAACTCTTGATTCCTGCTCTGCATTAGATTTAGAAGCACCATGCTCAATTTTGCCGATTCCGTTGAAGACAGATGAAGCACTGTCTTTCATTACGCCGTGCTTTAAGATGTAGCCCTCAGAATTTTTGCCGAAGTGAATCACTTTTGTTGTGAAGTTTTGAATTTGATTTCCGCGTCCGACAACCACAGATTTAGTGTCTCCATAAGAGCCGTCACCTATCAGGTTTGTTGTGTTTTCAGAAATCGTATTGCCGTCATTCATCAAACCAAGCGCCCATTCAATGCGTGCATCGCGGGCAGCAGTACCGCGGCGGTTGACATACGTAGTAACACCTTTATTCAAATGATCAACAGCACCGTAAGTAACTTTTGCATTATTATTCGCAAATACTTCCGTTACAATGTTGAAAATCGATTCTTCCGTTTCAGTCGTTGAAATATAGTTTTCAACATAAGTGACAGAACTGTTGTCGTCTGCTACAACGATAACATGGTTGAAAAGATTGGTTTCCGGATTTTCATGTACATATACAGCCTGAAGAGGTGCTTTTACCTCAACATTTTTAGGCACATATACAAATACTCCGCCGTTCATAAGAGCTGCATGAAGTGCTGTTAAACGGTGCTCATCAACTTTCACGCCTTCAGTCATGAAGTATTTTTGCACAAGCTCAGAATGTTCACGGGCAGCCGTATGGATATCAGTGAAGATTACGCCTTGGTCTATCAACTCCTGAGAAAGAGATGCATAAGCAGGCGTTGTATCTAATTGGATATAAAGATTTTTGTTCTCATCTTCAAGATCAATTAAAGCCTTTACTTCATCGCTTAAATCATTAAGGGATGCTAAAGCTTTGCTTTTAACTGAGTGAGTCTGGAATTGTGTAAAATTCCACTTATCAATTTTCGTTTTATCCGGTCTTGGCATTGAAAGGTCTTCAGCTTTTGCAAGAGCTTGTAAGCGCAGTTCTTTAAGCCATTCCGGTTCACCGAGTTCACTTGAGAAACCCGTGACATAGTCGTGGTTGAATTTCGTCTCTACTGTCATCTTAATCCCCCTAACGCTTACGCTTCTTGACCAACAGTTTCGTCTTCGATGCCAAGCTCTTGTTTAATCCAGTCATAGCCTTCTGATTCTAAACGCTGAGAAAGCTCAGGACCGCCTGATTTTACGATGCGACCCTGCATCATTACGTGTACATGATCAGGTGTGATGTAGTTTAACAGGCGCTGATAGTGAGTGATGATCAGGCAGCCGAAATCTTCGTTGCGCATTTGGTTAATGCCTTTTGAAACAACTTTTAATGCATCGATGTCAAGACCTGAATCGATTTCATCAAGAATCGCAATTTTAGGCTCGATCATCATTAATTGAAGAATTTCATTGCGTTTTTTCTCTCCGCCTGAGAATCCTTCATTTAGGTAACGCTGTGCCATATCAGGATCCATTTCAAGGAATTCCATGTTAGAATCCATTTTGCGGATAAATTTCATTAAAGAAATTTCCTGTCCTTCTTCTTTGCGTGCATTGATAGAAGAACGAAGGAAGTCAGCATTTGTTACTCCGCTGATTTCGCTTGGATATTGCATCGCTAAAAATAGACCTGCACGTGCGCGCTCATCTACTTCCATCTCAAGAACATCTTCACCGTCAAGAGTGATGCTTCCTTTTGTTACTTCATATTTAGGGTGCCCCATGATCGCAGATGATAGTGTAGATTTACCAGTACCATTCGGTCCCATGATTGCATGGAATTCTCCGCCTTTTATTTCAAGGTTTACACCTTTTAAAATTTCTTTCCCGTCAATTTCAACATGTAAATCTTTAATAACTAAAGTAGAACCTGCCATAAATAACTATACCTCCAATAATCTATTCTCAATTTAATCATTCTCAATTTATTCTCATTCTAATTTTATAACAAATGAAATGTGAATACAACTTTTTCGAAGGCTTCCCAAAAAGGACCGGATATATATAACTCAAAAGGAATCAGCCAGTGACTGATTCCTTTTGATTGGTATATTAATTCATTTTACGATCTAATACTGCAAATA
The DNA here is from genome assembly GCF_019933155.2 of Metabacillus dongyingensis. Classification (NCBI taxonomy): domain Bacteria; kingdom Bacillati; phylum Bacillota; class Bacilli; order Caryophanales; family Bacillaceae; genus Metabacillus; species Metabacillus dongyingensis. Next base: position 4,359,903 of record NZ_CP082944.1, read on the forward strand.
GATGTTTGCTTTGCTGATAATCTTTTTCACGATTCTTTTCTACTTCCATACGCTTTTCATGGTTTCTGCTGTACACTGCATATCCCATTTTATGAGACTGCATTAAGGCTTTTTCCATTTCACTTGTGTAATTCAAATCAAGCTTTTGCTGACTTGCGTAGATAATGAATCATCCTTTCAATGTTTATCAATTAGCACTCTTATATGATAACACCTGGTCAAAACAGCCTCAATCATCATATAGAAGGATATGAAAGGATCATGGTTCTTCATATCGGATGTCAGTATTTAAGACACAGTTCTTTTATAAATACTCTGATATGCTCGAGTATGCTATTGCTTTAGGTGATTCAATTCTGTGATGCACTCTTGAACTAAGGTAACAGATTGACTCATTGCCGCTCCGCCGCCAAAGGCAGCTGTTACTCCGACTGTTTCTAGAATTTCCTGTTCGCTTGCTCCCTGGTCTAAACAGCCTTTTGTATGATAAATAATACAATATTCATCTTGTGAATAGATGCTTATGCCAAGTGCAATCAACTGCTTTTCTTTTTGGGAAAGTGTTCCTTCTTTGAAACATTCTTCAGTGAATTCATTATAAAGATGTGCAAGCTCAGGCATTTTTTCTGTAAAAACTCCTAGACCTTCTTTGTAATTATGCAAAGCGGCTTCGCTTATATTTCTCGGTTCAAAATGCTGCATTAATTTTCAGCTCCATTCCTTATATTAATCATCATTAGTATGCAAAACATTCAGGAGATGTATGTGTAAAAAGAGTTTTTTCGGAAGCGTTTATTCCTAATTTCTACTATATTATATTGGGTTATTTCAGATAAAAAAGAGAGCACCGAATTTCGGGTGCTCTCTTTCTATTTATTCTCCGTCAACAGGTACTACTGCACCTTCATATTTTTCTTCAATAAACGATTGAATTTCTTTTGAATGAAGCACTTCTACTAAAGCTTTAATTTCTTTTTTGTCTTCATCGCCTTTGCGGACTGTGATGATGTTTACATATGGTGATTCTGACCCTTCAAGTGCAATCGCATCTTTTTGAGGATTGAGTCCTGCACCAATTGCATAGTTCGTATTAATTAAAACAGCATCGCCTTCATCGTTGTTATAAGCCTGCGGAAGGATACTTGCTTCTACATCTGCTTTGAATTTCAGATTTTTTTTGTTTTCAGCGATATCATCAATTGTTGCAGTTGTTTTATCGACACCTTCTTTGATCGTAATTAAGCCTTCGCTTTCAAGCAATGAAAGCATGCGGCCATGATCAGCTACAGAGTTACTCATGATAATTGTGCCGCCCTCTGGAATCTCTTCTAATGATTTATGTTTTTTAGAATACACACCAATTGGCTCGATATGAATGCCGCCTGCATTAACAAAGTCGTAATCTTTATTTTCCGCCATTTGAGACTCTAAATATGGAATATGCTGAAAGAAGTTGGCATCAATTTCTTTACTTGCGAGAGATTTATTCGGCAGGATATAATCCTGGAACGGCACGATATCAAGTTCAATGCCTTTTTCCTCAAGCAAAGGCTGTGCTTCCTCCAGAATTTCCGCATGAGGGACATTTGAAGCACCGATTTTCAGCGTTTTTGTTTCTTCTCCTTCGCCATTTCCGCCTCCTGAACCACATGCAGCAAGAGCGAAAGCAGATGTTGCGAATACAGCACTTAATAATAATTTCTTCATGTGAATTTCCTCCCTAACGTTTATCTAATTTTGATGTTATAAAGTCCCCAATAAATTGGATGATAAATACAATCACTAATATCAAGATTGTCGCAATCATTGTTACAGCATTATTATTCCGCTGGAAACCTTCAAGAAATGCAAGATTTCCTAATCCTCCGGCGCCGACAACCCCTGCCATGGCTGTGTAGCCGACAAGTGCAATTGCGGTTACGGTAATGCCGGAGATAAGCGCAGGAGATGATTCAGGTATTAATACCTTCCAAATGATTGTTGATGTTTTTGCACCCATCGATCTTGCAGCCTCAATGACTCCTTTATCTATTTCTCGTAGAGCAATTTCAACCATTCGTCCATAAAATGGCGCAGCGCCGATAATTAAAGCCGGCAATGCTGCTTTTGCTCCAAGAAACGTATCTAAAATGGCCTTTGTAAAAGGAATCAGCAAAATGATAAGCAGAATAAACGGAATCGACCGGAAAATATTCACGAATGCAGATATAATGATATTTACCGGTTTATTTTCCCATATTCCGCCTCTGGAAGTTAAGAATAACAGCAGCCCGAGTATAATGCCCAAGAAAAATGTTGCAGCCACGGAGAATCCTGTCATGAATAAGGTTTCACTTGTAGCTTCCCATACATTTTCCCATCTCACATTCTCAAACATTTGCAATCACCTCCGCTTCAACTTCTTGAGAGCGGATAAATGCCATTGCCTTATCAAGCTCTTCAGGTTGCCCGTCCATATGAATGAGCAAGGTACCATATGATCCGCTTTGAGTTTGCGATATTTTCCCTTGAAGGATGTTTACTTCAATCGGATGGTTTCGTATAAGATTCGTAATGAGCGGACTTTCTGTTGAATCCCCCACAAATGTTAGCTGAATAACCATTCCGTGTTTGTATTTTTCAAGAATCAATTCCATCGTTTCCTGCGTATCATCAGGCTCCGTAATTTGTTTCACAAAGCGCTTCGTAATAGACTGCTGCGGTTTTTTGAAAACATCGAGCACTTCACCCTGCTCAACAATCCTTCCGTTCTCCATAACGGCAACACGATGGCAGATTTTACGAATAACATGCATTTCATGTGTAATCAGGACAATGGTCAAACCCAGTCTTTCGTTAATATCCACCAGCAGTTCAAGAATTGAATCTGTTGTTTGCGGGTCCAGTGCAGATGTTGCTTCGTCACAAAGCAATACTTTTGGGTTATTCGCAAGAGCTCTTGCAATACCGACACGCTGTTTTTGTCCTCCGCTCAGCTGGGATGGATATGCATCTTCCCGCCCTTCCAGCCCTACAAGCTTAATCAGCTCTTCCACTCGTTTCACCCGCTGCTCTTTTTTCACTCCGGCAATTTCTAATGGAAACGAAATATTTTCCCGGACCGACCTTGACCAAAGGAGATTAAAATGCTGAAAGATCATGCTGATTTCGTGTCTAGCCGTTCTCAGCTCATCTCCGCGGATTTTATCGATCTTTCTTCCCGCTACTTGAATGGAACCGCCTGTGGGCTTTTCAAGTCCGTTCAGCAATCTGATCAGTGAGCTTTTTCCCGCACCGCTATAACCGATAATTCCGAAAATTTCACCTTGATTTATGTTCAAGTCAACTGAATCAACCGCGGTAACATTTCCGCTTTTTGATTGAAAGACTTTTTTGACATCTTTTAACGTAATCATGAATTCACCTTCTTCCAAAATTCCACTCACTATCATTTTGCACGAAATACGTCAGGTTCATGTTTTTATTAAGAAAAGCGGAACCACTTGTTCCCCTTTAACTTTTAAGAAAACAAAAATGCCTTTCTGCATAAATGAGCAGAAAGGCATATCTATAGAAGAACCTTTCTCTCATCTTTCAAAACTGAATAACAGCTTTGAGTGAATTGGCACCTTTTCAATAAAATTGACGGTTGCCGGGCTTCGCAGGGCACTTTCCCTCCACCTCTCTGGATAAGAGACTTACAATTTATTTAATTAGTTTACGTTTAAATTCAGTGAGTTAGTAGTACGAGTGTGATTTTATCATGTGCCAAAAGACGGTGTCAACCAAAAAGTTTTTTATTAATTCGAAAAGACGGATGATTCAATTAATGATTTCACACCCGTTGCTTGTTCAATTGCCTGTTCAAGATCCTCCAGAAGGTCATCTATATGTTCAATCCCAACAGACAATCGAATTAAGTCTTCAGTTACTCCTGATTTTTTCAGGCCTTCTGCATCCAGCTGCTGATGTGTAGTGCTGGCAGGATGAATGATCAGGCTTTTGGCATCTCCGACATTTGCTACATGCGACCATAGGTTAACAGAATTAATCACCTTTGCGCCTGCTGCACGGCCGCCATCAATGCCGAACACTACAACCGCGCCTGCCCCTTTAGCTAAATATTTATCTGCCAGGGCCTTGTCAGGGTGCTGTTCATCTTCAGGGTACAGCACCCATTTAACTGCAGGATGCTCATTTAAATACTCAACCACTTTTCTCGTATTAAAAATATGCTCTTTCATTCTTACATGAAGTGTTTCCACTCCAAGAGCAAATTGAAATGCATTAAAAGGACTGATAGCAGGCCCTAAATCCCTGAGGAGCTGAACGCGGGCTTTTACAATAAAGGCTGCCTCCGGCAATGCTTCTGCATATACAAGATTGTGATAGCTTGGATCTGGAGTCGTAAAGCCCGGAAACTTATCGCTGTTCCAATCAAACTTCCCTCCGTCTACGATAATTCCTCCGAGGGTCGTGCCGTTTCCAAGCAGCCATTTGGTGGCCGAATGAATGACAATATCTGCTCCGTGTTCGATTGGCCTGCATAAATAAGGAGTTGCAAAAGTGTTATCAATAATTAATGGGATACCTGCTTCATGAGCAATTTTTGACACTGCCTCTATATCAAGAACCTGCAGACTTGGATTGCCAATCGTTTCTGCAAAAATGGCCTTTGTTTTAGGTGTGATGGCATCCCTGAAATTCTCAGGATCATCCGCATTTACAAACTTAGTCTGTATCCCGTACTTAGGCAAAGTGGTTTGAAAGAGATTGTAGGTCCCCCCGTATAGGCTTGAGGCAGAGACAATCTCATCCCCTGTTCCGGCAATATTTAATATGGAAAGCGTTATCGCAGCCATGCCGCTTGCCACAGCAAGACTTCCTACTCCCCCTTCTAGCTGGGCAACTCTTTCTTCGAAAACCGTTGAGGTAGGATTATGTATCCGGGTATAAATGTAACCCTGCTCTTTTAAAGCAAATAAATCCGATGCATGCTCCGTATCATTAAAAACATAGGCGTTAGACTGATAAATTGGCACAGCCCGTGCTCCTGTTGCAGGATCCTTCTGCAAACCCCCATGTACATTTAACGTCTCAAGCCGATACTTATTTTGTCCCATATTCCCATCTCCTTTTTCATTTTTCCATATAAAAAACCCCTTCAAAGAAGAGGCGGAATCACCATATCTCTTCTTATCTTCCAGAGCATTCTAACCTGCTCTGATGGAATTGGCACCGTGTTGCAATAACCGGTTGCCGGGCTTCACAGGGCCAAGTCCCTCCACCTCTCTTGATAAGATTAAACTTATTGAATCTAAATGAATTGTAACACCGCTTCATTTACACAGTCAATTAATAGTTTGAATTTTTAGATTATTATTTAGACAAGTGAATAATGGATTCAAGCCTTAGTACATTGCGAAATGATCCTTTTACTTCAATCGCTCCTAGCTTTGAGAGCTGAAGAAGTCTGATTGGTGAGTGAAAACAGTCAAGAAGATGATTTTCATCACCTGAAACCAGTACATGTGCTGAAAGATTGTCATTGTCGCTGCTTAAACAACAAGCCCCCTTTTTTAAAACAAGCAGGATGGGTTTTTGTTTTGAACTGGTTATCCGTATTCTTAATTCTTCGTTTGGAAGCAGCGGCTGAATAAAATAAGACGCATTCATTTTTTCTACAAACGAAAATAAGTCCATTTCTTTTTTTCTCCCCATTTCTTTCCTATCAGATCATAACGTATTAATTCGTTTTAATACGACTCATCACCTTTATGAAAAGTTCGACACTTTATTGGACTTGGAGAGACAAAATAATCGTTTTTTCTATTTCCCAAGAAATATGTCAAATGCCGCCCTGCTCAGGCGGCATATTCTTTCAATATTTGATAAATATATTCAACAGAATGAAAGGCATATTTCTTGTGGGTAACCGCTCCATTTTCAAATATAAGCAAGCAGGGAACACTTTCAATTCCCCACTCTTCCGCTTGCTTAGGCAGGAAATTTAAGTTTGCCGTATGAATCGCTAAAGCTGGGAGCAGCTCTTCAACAACAGACAGCATTTTTTTTGCAAGCTGACACGTTCCGCAAAATGGAGTGTATAGATAAAGGATGCCAAATTCTTTTTCAGCAAACATATCTAATTGTTCTTCTTTTATTTCAATCATTGCTTTTCATGAGACTCCCTTTATTTTATAAGTATTTCGCCTGAACATCGATATTTGCACTTAAAAGCACAGCAGCAACATGCTGATCAGGTGCAGTCGCAACTTCACGGTACATTCTATCTATAAATATATGAGCAGCTTCGGGCAGTTCCCGCTTGAATTGTTTTCTGAGGCGATCCCCTGATTCATCAGAATCTACAAGCACATATACGTCTCTATAAAACAGAGCATCAATCATTTCATCTAATCGAGTAAGGCTTATTGTTCCATTTGTACAGATAATTTCTACAGGTTCATTGACAACATTAAGAACCTTTCGTTTGTCAGATGTTCCTTCAACTATTATGACCTTTTCAACCTCAATTGCAGACATCGCCATCACCTATTCAGTTAAAGTATGTGTTATCTTATAACCTATTCGAATTGCATGAGGTTGTTTCTTAAAATAATTGAACAAAAATGGCAGTGGAACATTCCACTGCCATTCGATTAGCACCAGCCGTTTTCTTCGTCACAATCTACATACTTTTCATCTTGTTTTGATAAAACGTCTGCATCCTGGAAAAAGGAATGGTTTTCTTCTTCATATCCATTTTTCAATGAAACCTGATTTCCATTTTGACCAAAAGACATTGTGCCAATTTGCTCTTTTTCAAAAAACAAGTTCATTTGACCTTCTGAAAAGCGTCCTGTTACCCGGTCTGTAATATCTAAGCGCTTCTTTTCAAATGACATCCTGGAACACCCTCCTTTTTATAGCTTAGGGTGTCCTGAGTTGATGCCCTTTATCAGTCTTCATTTGTCATTTCTACATATTGTTCAGCAGTCATTAAGCTGTCAACATCACTTACATTGCTTGGCTCGATAACAATCATCCATGCTTTTTCATATGGAGATTCGTTTACAAATTCTGGGCTGTCATCAAGATCCTCATTGATTTCAACAACTTTTCCGCTGATTGGCGCATAAAGCTCTGAAACCGTTTTTACTGATTCAACGCTTCCGAAAGGCTCGTCTGCTTTAATTTCATCTCCAACTTCAGGAAGCTCAACAAATACAATATCCCCAAGTTCTGATTGAGCAAAATCAGTAATGCCGATACGTACTTTTTCGCCTTCAACTTTAACCCATTCGTGCTCTTCAGAATAGCGAAGTTCTTTTGGTGTGTTCATTTTTATTACCTCCAAGTTTTATCTTGTTTATTTGTAAAAAGACTGAAGTTAAAGTCTTCTACTACTTTGCCCATGCTGCTTCGAATTGATCTTCATTAAAGCCGACGGTAACTTTCTTGCCGTCTGTTGTTAATGGCCGTTTGATAAGCATGCCGTCTGATGCCAGAATCTCAAGCAGTTCTTCATCAGATAAAGAAGCAACCTTCTCTTTCATGCCTAATTCGCGGTATTTTTGACCGCTGGTATTGAAAAACTTTTTTACTTCTAACCCGCTGTTATCAAGCATCTTTTTTAATTCTTCTTTTGTCGGTGGATTTTCGACAATATGTACATCTTCTACCTGCAAATTGTGATCTTCAAACCACTTTTTTGCTTTTCGGCATGTACCGCATTTTGGATACCAATAAAACGTAAGAGCCACTCTTCTCACCACCTGCAACCGTAATTGAACAAGATTATTTTACCACAATCAATTGGACAATCATAATCCCAAGTTTCTATTGTGTAAAAATCAGTTTCCTAAAAGAAATAAGACCTTTTCCATTACGGAAAAGGTCCATTTCTTACACTTTGCTTAAGCGCGGTAACCATTTTCTTCAATTAGTGCAGCTGCAATTTCACGTTTTTTGGCAATCACGTTGATCGGAGTGTGACGAGTGAATTTTCTGAGTGCCGAAATCATCATGCGAAGTGTATCGCCCTGTTCAATCGCAACTAATGATTCCTTCGCGTGTGCTTCAATCTCATTAAATGCTTCCTGGCAGTACACTTGAGTATAAAGGAGCTTTTGAGCGCTCTTTGCTTCTCCAGCTTTGCTGATTGCTTTTTCAGTACGCAGAATCGCTGATTCCATAGCATAAATGCTGCTTACGATATCTGCAATGTTCACTAATACCTCTTGTTCCTTCTGCAATGCCTGGCCGTACTTTTGTGCAGCAAGTCCAGCAATCATCAAGCCGATTTTTTTAGCATTTTTCAATAAATGTTTTTCTTGTTCCAGAACGCCTTCACCAACTTCTTCAGGCATGAGCATCATTAATTCTTCCTGCAGAGCCTGAGCCTTTTGCAGCAATGGCAATTCACCTTTCATTGCTTTGCGCAAATATGTTCCAGGCACTAATAGGCGGTTAATTTCATTTGTCCCTTCGAAAATGCGGTTTATACGGGAATCACGGTACGCTCTTTCCACTTCGTACTCTGCCATAAAACCATATCCGCCATGGATTTGAACGCCTTCATCTACTACATAATCAAGCGTCTCAGATCCTAATACTTTATTTAATGAACATTCAATTGCATATTCAGCAATGGATGCAGCAACTTCTTTGCCGTCTTTCACTTCTTCAGGCGACAGACGGCTCATGCGGTCTTCAAACAACCCTACAGTACGGTATACAGAACTCTCCATTGCATAGGTTTTAGAAGCCATATTAGCCAGTTTTTCCTGAATCAGCGAGAAGCTGCTGATTGGCGTTTTAAATTGCTGGCGCTGATTTGCATATTGAACAGAGACATCGATAATGCGTTTTGATCCGCCGATTGTTCCCACAGCTAATTTATATCTTCCGATGTTAAGGATGTTGAATGCGATAACATGGCCTTTTCCAAGGTCGCCTAATAGATTTTCTTTGGGAACCAATGCATCCTCAAGAATAAGAGTTCTAGTTGAAGAGCCTTTGATTCCCATTTTCTTTTCTTCCGGACCTGTTGATACTCCAGGATATTTTTTTTCGACGATGAAAGCCGAGAAGTGCTCGCCGTCAACTTTTGCATAGACTACAAAAACATCAGCAAAACCTGAGTTTGTAATCCATTGCTTTTCTCCATTCAGTACATAGTGTGTGCCTTCAGCATTCAATCTTGCAGTTGCTCTTGCACCCAATGCGTCTGATCCGGAACCCGGCTCAGTTAATGCGTAAGCTGCAATACGCTGGCCTGTTGCAAGGTCTGGCAGATATTGCTGTTTTTGTTCTTCGTTGCCGAAGAGCACAATTGGAAGCGACCCGATTCCTACATGTGCGCCGTAGGATAAGGAAAAACTGCCTGCACGTGCAAATTTTTCTGTGATCAAAGCTGAACTGATTTTGTCTAGTCCAAGGCCGCCGTATTCTTCAGGAACATCAGCTCCAAGCAGACCCAGCCCGCCTGCTTGCTTAAGCAGCTTCACAGATTTATCAAATTGATGATTCTCAATATCTTCTAAGTGCGGCAAAACATCATTTACGACAAAATCCTCTGTCGTTTTAGCAATCATTTTATGTTCATCTGTAAAATCCTCAGGAGTAAATACACTTTCAAAAGTCACATCATCTAGTAAAAAGCTGCCGCCTTTGATTACATTTTCAGTCGTTTTAGACATGTTTGGTTCCCCCGTTTACTAAAGTTTTATTTCAAACCAGCTCGAACACTCCTGCAGCGCCCATTCCGCCGCCGATGCACATTGTAACAACTCCAAATTGTTCCTTGCGCCGCTTCATTTCATGAATAAGGGACAGGGTCAGCTTTGCTCCCGTACAGCCAAGCGGATGCCCAAGTGCAATTGCGCCGCCGTTAACATTCACTTTATCTTCATCTAATCCAAGCTCTCTAATCACCTGAATTGATTGAGAGGCAAATGCTTCATTCAGTTCAAAAAGTCCGATGTCAGATAAGCTCAGTCCTGCTTGTTTTAAAGCCCTCGGAATCGCTTCAATCGGCCCAATCCCCATTACCTCAGGCGGAACTCCTCCCACAGCGAAGGATCTGAATTTTACAAGGGATTGCAGACCTAGTGCATCTGCTTTTTCACGGTCCATCACCATAACTGCCGCAGCCCCGTCACTTGTTTGTGAAGAATTGCCCGCTGTTACAGATCCCTTAACGGAAAATGCAGGTCTTAAATTCGCAAGAATCTGCATGCTTGTTCCAGGACGTACACCTTCATCTTTTGAGAATTGGAAATGTTTTTCATGAAGCTTATTATCGCTGCCAACACTTCTTTGTGTGACATCTACTGCAATAATTTCATCATCAAATTTTCCTTCTTGGATGGCTCTTGCAGCGCGCTCATGACTGCGGACGGCAAATGCATCTTGATCTTCACGGCTAACGCCGTACTTTCTTGCCACCTGCTCAGCTGTATGCCCCATTCCCATGTAATATTCAGGAGCGTTCTCAGCCAAATTTGCATTTGGACGGACAACATGCCCCATCATCGGAACCATGCTCATTGATTCTGCTCCGCCTGCAATCACTGTATCTGAATGGCCAAGCATAATTTTTTCTGCTGCATAGGCAATGCTCTGCAATCCTGATGAGCAGTAGCGGTTAACGGTAATGGCGGGAACTGTGTAAGGCAGTCCGGCAAGCGCCCCGATGTTTCGCGCTAAGTTCAATCCCTGTTCTGCTTCAGGCATTGCACACCCGATAATCAAATCGTCTATATTTCCTTCATAGCCCCCGGCACGCTTCAGCGTTTCTTTTACAACGAGAGCTCCTAAATCGTCTGGTCTTACAGTTGCAAGTGATCCTTTTTTTGCTCTTCCAACAGGTGTTCTCGCACCTGCTACAATGACCGCTTCTCTCATAACAGTGCACCCTCCTAATTACGTAGTGGTTTCCCTTTAACAAGCATGTGCTGCATTCTTTGCTGTGACTTGCCCTCTTGAACCAAGCTCAGGAAAGCTTCTCTTTCTAAATCCAACAAGTACTGTTCATCCACTTCGGTGCCAAATGGAACCTTGCCGCCTGCAATGACATAAGCAAGTTTTTTTGCAATTTTTAAATCATGCTCGGAAATATATCCTGATTGAAGCATGGATTGCGCGCCAAGCAGCAGTGCTGCATATCCAGTTTCGCCTACAACCGGAACCTTTTTACGGACAGGTGCTTTATATCCTTTATCAAACAGCTCAATAGCTTTTTGCTTTGCATCATGCAGGAGATGATCTCCATTAATACTCACAGAGTCGCTCTCATTTAAGAAAAAATTGTTTCTCGCTTCAGCAGCAGAGGCTGAAACCTTTGCAGTAGCGATTGTCTCAAAGACTTTATTTGCGACATTCTGCAGATCAAAGTCTACCCCTTTAGGAATGCTGTTTAGCAGTTTGATGTAAAGCTCTTTGTTGCCGCCGCCGCCCGGGATTAAACCAACGCCTGCTTCCACTAATCCCATATACGTTTCACTTGAAGCCTGAATGTGCGCAGCAGGCAGACAGATTTCTGCTCCTCCCCCAAGCGTCATGCCAAACGGTGCTGCTACAACTGGCTTAGGACTGTATTTAATCTTCATCATCGCCTGCTGAAAGTGACGGACAACCATGTCAACTTCAAAATAGTTGTCATCCTGTGCTTCCATTAATATCATCGCAAGGTTTGCTCCAACACAGAAGTTTTTCCCTTGATTTCCAATGACAAGCCCTTTGTAGTTTTTGCTGACTTCATCGATTGCGAAATTGATCATTTGAATGATATCCATGCCAATTGCATTGTTTGGAGAATGGAATTCAAGCAGGGCAACATCATCACCAAGGTCAATTAAGCTTGCACCGCTGTTCTTTTTAATGATCCCTTTTCTTTCTTTTATATCTTTTAAATCAAGGACTTTTTCGTTTTGCTGAATGCGTCTGTAATCTCCGTCATGATAAAAATATGAGATGCCATCTTCTTTTTTATAAAATGAGGTAAATCCACGCTCAAGCATGTCTTTAATCCAAGCCGGAACACTCTCGCCTTCAGCCTCCATTTTTTCAACCGACTTTGACAGCCCAATGGCATCCCATGTCTCAAATGGACCATATTGCCAGCCAAAGCCCCATTTCATTGCTTCATCTATCGCAACGATGTCATCTGCGATCTCTCCTGACAATTGTGCCGAGTAAAGGAGTGTCGGACTTGTAATATTCCAAAGTAATTGGCCTGCTCTGTCACCAGAGTATATAAGCGCTTTCATTTTAGCGGCGGCACCCTTTGACTGTTTTGCAATTTCTATGCTTTGGGCCTTTAATCTTTTTCTCTCTCCGTATTCAAGCGTGTCTGGATTAAGCTCAAGAATTTCTTTTCCCTCTTTTTTGAAGAAGCCTTGACCTGATTTGCTTCCAAGCCAGCCATTTTCAAGCATTTTTTTCATAAATTCCGGAATTTCAAAAACAGCTTTCTCTTTTCCTTCCACCTGGTCATAAACGTTTTTCGCCACATGTGTAAATGTGTCGAGACCTACAACATCCAGTGTTCTGAATGTGGCGCTTTTTGGGCGGCCGATTAACGGTCCTGTAACAGAATCCACTTCGCCTACACTGTAGTTTCCTTTGAGCATTTCCTGAACAGTGACAAGCAGACCGTAAGTTCCAATTCGGTTTGCGATAAAGTTTGGAGTGTCTTTCGCTTCAACAACGCCTTTGCCAAGCACATCTTCCCCGAACGTTTTAATGAAAGATAAAACATCTTGTGATGTTGCTTTAGTCGGAATGACTTCGAGCAATTTTAAATAACGGGGCGGATTGAAGAAATGGGTTCCAAGAAAATGCTTCTGAAAATCCTCAGATCTTCCCTCTGCCATCGCCTCAACAGAGATTCCTGATGTATTTGAGCTTACAATACTTCCTTGTTTTCTATATTGATCCACTAATGTAAAGACTTTTTTCTTTATGTCTAAATTCTCAACGACTACTTCAATAATCCAATCGGCTTCAGACAATCTGTGCATGTCATCTTCGAAGTTACCCGCTTCGATCAATGAAAGATTTTCCTTAGCAGTCAGCGGAGCCGGTTTTTGTTTTAATAACTTTTGGATAGATTCATTAGAGATTCGGTTTCTGACAGATCGATCTTCTAAAGACAGTCCTTTCTTCTCTTCGTTATCCGTAAGTGAACGCGGGACAATATCAAGCAATAAAACAGGGATTCCGATATTTGCCAAGTGTGCAGCAATTCCTGAACCCATAACACCAGATCCTAAAACTGCAGCTTTTTTAATTCGCTGGACCATGAATGCTCCCCCTTTTGTCAATTTGAATGAATGCTCATTCATTTTTTGATGAAAAAAATAGTCAGGAATCAATTCCTCTATATACAATATAAAAGATTTCGAAAATTTGTTCAATACATTTACAAAAAATTCACATATTTATTGTGACGGCATGAAAAAAAGCCAGACGGGAAGGCTAAAAGCCAGGAGGTGACCAATTATGGCAAGGTTAAAGAAAGAACCATCTAAAGCAGGAGTAAGTGCATCCAGCGTAAAAGGCAGCTCTGGTCCAACAAATGAAATGGACGGCGGGGGCAAACGCTCGAGTACAAATCAGCAATATAAAAAGAAAAACATGGGACATGAATAAATGATCGGAAGCTGATTCGGAGGAATCAGCTTTTTTATTCTATAAACACTCCGTCACCCGTTTTACGTCAGAAGGGACAGAGCAGATTTCCTTACGGTTTTTCAAAGGAAGAAACGGATGATATCATTACAAATCTTCAAACAGACAGCCCAGCAAGGCTTGCCGAGTTTGGCGAAATATTCTTGAAAAGCGAGCTTTCTGAAGAGTTTAAGGAATGGTTGATGAAGATGGCCCTGATGATTTAGGAAAAGTATATGTTCCGACAGCCATTTTTTCTGGGAGATCAGATCTGTCCATTTCGAGTTTACTTAGACTTTGAGCGAAGGTATTCAATATTCGTCTGTTATTCCTTTTTTAGAACAGCGGAAAAGGAATATTTTTTATGAGAGAGAAATTTAACAGTGCACTTTTCATTCTTTCAGAACAGCAGCATTCCATGTTCATACTGAAACGCTCAGACATCTGAGCGTTTTTTCTTATTTTTTAACCATTCCCTTCAAAACGAATGCAACGTTTGCCGGCCTTTCTGCAAGACGGCGCATAAAGTAACCGTACCAGTCTGTTCCGTATGGGACATACACCCGCATTTTATATCCTTCTTTCACTAGTTCAAGCTGGCGTTCCGGCCTGATGCCATACAGCATTTGAAATTCAAATTGGCCATTCGGAATGTTGTTTTCTTTTACAAATCTTTTTGTAAATTCAATTATTGCATCATCATGGGTTGCGATTGCTGTATAATTCCCATTTACTAAATGCATTTTAATTATTTTCTTGAAATTTCCGTCGACATCTTTCTTTTCAGGAAAAGCTACACGCGGAGATTCTTTGTAAGCTCCCTTAACAAGCCGTAAATTCGGATGAAACTGATTCAGATCATCGATATCTTTGATCGTTCTGTAAAGGTAAGCCTGAATAACCGTTCCAACGTTATCATATTCCTTTTTCAGGCTTTTAAAGATTTCTATTGTTTTCCCGCAGCGGGAATAGTCTTCCATATCAATGGTCACAAAAACATTATGTGTTTTTGCTGCTTCTAGAATCCGCCGCATATTCCGTAGGACAACCTCATTTGAGATATCAAGACCCATGGAAGTCATCTTTAAGGACAGCTGTGACTGCAGATTTTCCCTGCCTATTGCTTCAATTGCTTTTATCGAATGATCCGCCATTTCATTTGCCTCTGCTTCGTTATCGACGAATTCTCCCAAATAATCAATGGTAACATCTAGACCCTTCTTATTTAACTCTTTAATTACTGCTGCTGCCAGTTCAATTGTTTCTCCTGCAACAAAACGAGCCGCTCCAAATCTCAGTCCATACCTTTTAGCTGCTTTGGTCAGAGCTTTATTTTTTGATAAAAACAAAAAAAAGCTTCGAAGTAATTGCTCCATGTGAAGTCCCCCGCTCTCCGGCGAAAAAATTAAGAATTATCTGTTATTTTATCATTTTTATAATAGTTTGAATATATTTTGAGCTCATTTGCTGATACTCGTCACTAAAATTCCGTATAGAATTTTATGGCTGAGGAACGATAAGGAAGAAAATGTTTGAAGGAGGTTATAACTATGCAACAACAGCAGAATACAGGCACACAGCAAGGAATGATGCAGCAGCCGCCGTCTGTTATTACAACAAAAGATCACCTTTATTTAACAGATATGCTTTCGTGGAACCTGCTTGCCATGAAAAAAGCGCACTTCTTTGCATCGCAATGCAGTGATCAGAAATTAAAAACCGAGCTTGAGAAAGTTGGAAAAATGCATGAACAGCATTATTCTAAAATTTTAACTCATTTAAATCCAAATCAGGAAGCATACGGAATTCAGCTTCAGTAGGAGAGGTGCAGGATGAATAATAATCAGAACCAGAACAAAATCGGCAACCCTGAAACACAAGTACCTAAAACCCCTCAAATGAATGACCGCGACTTTGTTAATGAACTGCTGGCTACCGAAAAATATTTGACAAATTCTTATAGCACAGCCCTAAATGAGATGAGCCATGATTCTCTTTATCAGGATATTCAGGGAATCTACAACGAGACTCAAAATTGCCAAAGAGAATTATATAATGTGATGTATCAAAACGGCTGGTACAAGCTTGAAGCCGCAGACAGCCAAAAGCTTCAGCAATCTTATCAGCAGTTTGCTGATTATCTGCAGCAGCAATCACCTTATCTTCAATAGCGAAAATCGAATACCTACAGATAGGGGATCCGCAGAAAAGGCTTTTTTTCCTTTCCTGGCGGATCCTTTCTGACCGAAGAGATGCCTTTAACCTTTATTCCTAGACTTTTCGTATTAATTCCCGCACTTTTATATTTAATTCCGAGACTTTCTAAGATTATTCCAAGACTTTTACAAATAATTCCGTACAATTGTGAACTTCACCCTAAACAGGATTCGGCTAGTTTGAAATTTCATTCAAACTCAAAAAAAAAATGAAAACAGCATTATGCCGCTTTCATTTTTTTTTGCATTTATCCACAAATGTTTTAAACAGATTATGCATCGCCTCATCCTGGGCAGCCATTTCTTCAGGATGCCATTGAACAGCAAGCACATACCACTCATTATCGGTTCCTTCAATTCCTTCTATAATTCCATCAGAAGCCTTGGCTGTTGCCGTTAGTCCATCTGCAAGCTTTCCGACTGCCTGATGATGCATACTGTTCACACGGACTGTTTCTGTTCCAAAAATATTCTGCAGTTTGCTGGCTTTCTCAATCGTGATTTCATGAGTTGGATTTGGGCGGTCAGCTGTTTGATAATGCTTAATCGGATTTTCGTAATTGCTTTCGATATCCTGGATGACCGTTCCTCCAAGAGCTGCGTTAAGCATAGCAATGCCCCTGCAGATTCCAAATACGGGCTTTTTCTTTTCTTTCGCATATTTCACGACGGCTATTTCCATTTCATCCCGCTTGCCATTTGTTTTTCTTAGTTTCGGGTCTGGGTCTTCTCCGTAAGAATGAGGGTCCACATCCTCCCCGCCGCTTAAGATGAAGCCATCGCATATTGACACAATAACCTTTGCCATTTCATCATCTACAAGAGGAATGACGACGGGAATGCCTCCAGCCTGAATGACAGAACTGATATATTTTTGATGCACATGCACGCTCGGTATATCTCCGTGATCTACTACTGAGCTTGATATGCCGATAACTGGTTTTGAATCATCCATTTATGTTCACTCTCCCTGGGAATTACTCTTCTTCTATCTATACCCCATCCGATCCCAGGTCGAATCCGCTTATTATCATTTTATAAAATTTACCTTATTAAAGATCGTTCTTCCCACTCTTCCCGCAATAAACCGATTCTAATAGAATCGTAGTATTCTCCATTAACCACTCTGCATTTTCTCATGCGTCCCTCTATTGTCATGCCGAGCTTTTCTCCCACTTTAATCATTCTTATATTTCCAGACCATGTAGTGTAGCCGACTCTTACAATGGGCAATGTCTCAAACAGGTGATTTATCCATAATCGGAAGGCTGTCGTTCCATGTCCATCGTTCCAATAAGAAGGATCATAAATGCCTATCCCCATTTCAAGCCATAGTGAAGGCTCGTGCTCCCAATAATAGCTTACTGTCCCGATAATTTTTTCACCGGCAACGATCGCCCAGTAATCTTCTTGATTTACGATACTGTCTTTTTGTGAAAGGAAATCTGTCAGAGTAAGATTCTTATGTTCAAAATAAGGTGCATCCCACTTCTTCCACTCAGGATGTTCGTCTTTATACTTGATCTTCCATAAATGAATAAGATCCTTCGTTTCAATTGGACGGATCATTGCTTTTGACTGACACATAACTTGTTAGTCCCCCATTTTTGCAAGAATTTATTCACTGATAAAAGATTTTGCAGCTCTTTCCCTCTTTCAAGATATACCGTATAATTAAAATAAAGGAAAATTTTGGAGTTGATTTTCTATGAAATATTATGCAGCATCTTTGCTAATCTATCTGTTGTCTGTAGGTATTTTATATGCGGCCGGCTATGCATTTGAAATTGTTTGGCTGAAGTGGGAACACACAGTCACTTATCAGGATGGATCTATTAAAGCGGTTTCAGGATCCATTATACCCTTTTTCTTATGTGTGCCTATTTATTATTTCTTTACAAGAAAAGCGCAAACGCCAGCTTAGCTCAGGCATGGCAGATTATCACCTGGCAGAAAAGGTCCGGATTTGGTTTTTTGGGCGGATTTGATATGGCTGAGGAGTGGGTATATGGATCCAGACATCGAAGCAAAAAAATACTTTCTTATTAATTAAATCATCAAAAGAGTTTTGGACGATCAAAAGTAAAAAATCCCAGAGCTTTCATTCGTTCTCTGAGATTTATGATTCTTTATTATTTGTCTTTAATTTTGCTCGATGCTGTTCATTCAGCTGCTTAATTTCAGAAATAAGCTGTTTGATCTTTTCTTTCTCTGCCGGATACGTTTCATTCCAATGCTTCGCAAGCGGCGGCATGGACTTGGCAATGTGTGTATAAATCAACCAGCTTTTCACTTTTTCCTGAAGTTCAGGCGTTGACTCTCCAAGAAGCAATTCTGTGTATTTTTCAATCAGGCCATTCAGCGGTTCTTTAAGATCTTCCTGCAACAAGATCTCCTCCTAATCATCCATTATGTTAAACAATGCTTCGGACAGGTACTGCAGCGATCTCTTTTCTCAGAAGTCAGATAGTAAAGACAGCATGTTTGTCTCGTTACTTGTCCCTGTTCTCTATAGAAAGGCAAGAAAGGGTTTTTCATTCCTTCTCCGAAAAGTTCTCCGCCTGCTTCTTTCACTACATACACATAATCCGCTTGTATTTGCTCTATCGTAACATACTCAGGAATGTTTGCAAGCAGCGTGTTATACATCCAGACAACATAAAGGACGATATTCTCCCAAAGGACCAGTTTAGATATTCTTGCTTTCACTGACACGATGTTCACAATTTTACTTAAGTGATTCCGAAATAAATCTTTCAGTATTTCATCTCTCCACGCATCTCTGCTTTCTCCAGCAGAAACACACTCCAAAGAGTGAAAGTAAAAAGAAGGGAGCCATAAAGGATCCTTATCATCTGTCTCAAGTGTTAAATTTAGAGGGTCAGTATTCATTTTTTTCCCAAAAACAGTCATGGAAAAAAGAGCCATCGCTGCAAGAAAGGCGTATCGTTTAACAAGCATAGATCCTGTAACATTCAATCTGTCTGAATGAATTTTTGGCTGGATCTCAATTAAGTACCTTGAAAGAAAATCAGGATCCAGCAAGTTTGCCGCTTCTATCGATAAGGCTGATTCACTTCGTTCTAAACTCAGCCTGAATCTCGATAAATGCCCGAGCTCTTCTTTTGAAAAATGGTTCATGATTAAATTGCCGCCTCTTTAATAATGCAGCGGCCTCTTCCATGCGGAATGCACAGAGGAGTTCCAAACAGCGGATCCATTGTAACTTCGCAGTTCATTTGAAAAACATCCTTCACCAAATTGCAATTAATGACATGTTCGGGTCTGCCTTCCGCATAGATTTGCTTATCCTTAATAGCAACAATATGGTGAGCATACCGGCAGGCTAAATTAAGGTCATGCAGAACCATAACAATCGTACGCTGTTCTTTTTCATTCAGTTCAAATAAGAGATCCAAAATTTCGATTTGATGAGTCATATCTAAATATGTCGTCGGTTCATCAAGTAAAATAATATCCGTATCCTGAGCAAGAGTCATGGCAATCCAGGCACGCTGACGCTGTCCGCCTGACAGGGAATCAACCGGTCTTTCAGCAAATTCCAGCATTCCTGTAGCATCTAAAGCGCTCATAACTGCCTTCTCATCTTTTTCCGTCCATTGTTTGAGCCAATTTTGATAAGGATAACGGCCTTGCTTGACGAGCTGAAGAACCGTCAGGCCTTCCGGTGCAGCAGGTCCTTGAGGCAAAATGGCAAGTTTCTTTGCCACTTCCTTTGTGGGAAGCTTCGCAATGGCTTCTCCTTCTAAAAGAACTGCACCTTTTTCAGGCTTTAAAAGCCGTGCTATTGAACGCAGAAGCGTTGATTTTCCGCAGCCGTTGCTGCCGATGAATACAGTGATTTCGCCTTTTGGGATCTCTAAATCGAGCTCATTAATAATGGTTGTTTCTCCATACGACAATGTTAGCGCCTTTGTTTTAATAGCTGTCATTTTTACTATCCAGCTCCTTTTCAAATAAGGATTGATTAATGGCTGCGGGATGAATTTCTGGTGCTGCGGAAACAGCCTAATTATTTCTGCTTCTATAAAGCAGGTAGATGAAATAAGGTGCCCCGATCGCTGCAGTGAATACACCTGCAGGAATTTCAAGAGGAGCAAAAAGAGTTCTTCCAATCAAATCTGCAACCATAACGAGCACCGCTCCGAGCAATGCCGATACAGGAAGCAAAGCACCGAAAGATGACCCTACGAGTCTTCTTGCGATATGCGGGGCAATGAGGCCTACAAACCCGATTCCGCCCGCAAATGCAACAGCACTCCCTGTTAATGCAGTTGCAATCAGCAGCAGAATAAATCGATTGTGCTGTACAGCGCTTCCTACGCCAGCTGCAAGCTCATCCCCTAATTCCTGAATGTTGACGTTTCTAACAAAAATAAAGCTGATGATGACTAAAACGATTGTAATCGGCACCATAATCTTTACTTGATCCCAAGTTGCTGAATAAACAGTTCCTGTAATCCAAATATTTGCCTGCGCCGCGCGGTAGATCGGCCCTTTTATCATTAATAACGTCGTAAGAGACTGAGCAAGCATTGAAAGTCCAATACCGACCAAAACGAGTCTTATTGAAGAAGAACCGCCTCTCCATGACAAAATATAAACTAATAGGGCAATCACTGTCGCTCCTATAAAAGCTGCAACTGGCATCCACTGGATCGGAACAGTCAATGTATTATTTTTATCACTGAATATCGCTAAAAACATCACAACAGCAACGGAAGCGCCGCCGGTGATACCGATTATATCGGGAGATGCAAGCGGGTTGCGGATGATTCCCTGAAGAATGCCGCCTGCAACAGCAAGTGATATTCCGACCATTAGAGCAATCAGGATTCTCGGCAAACGAAAGGATTGAATGACAAGCTCATCCATCTCTGTCCCGTATCCAGCAAGTGTTTTAAGCACCTGAATCGGGCCGATTCTCAAATCACCCATACCTGTACTGAAAAGAAAGGTAAACGCAGTGACAAGGAGCAAAACACAGAAGACCGTTAAGGCTTTTTTATCAATAAGGAAAGAAATAAATCCTTTTCCTATTCTAAAAGAATGATAGCTTTTCATTATTTCTGGAACCCCCTGCGCGCGATGTAGATGAAAAATGGTGTTCCGACCAGAGCCGTCATCACTCCTACCGGCACTTCTTCAGGCATCGCGACGAACCTGGCCCCAATGTCAGCCGTCACTAACAGCACTCCTCCGAGTACGGCACAATAAGGAAGAATCCAGCGGTGATCATTCCCGACAAAGAAACGGGCAATATGCGGAATGACAATCCCTACAAATCCAACAGGACCTGCAATCGCAACTGCGCCTCCTGCAAGCAGAATAATAACGGCAGCCGTCATTAATTTGACGATGCCTGTTTTCTGGCCGAGCCCCTTTGCGACATCTTCACCCATCATCAGCAGGTTGATCTTGGATGCAAGAAAGACACAGATAACAAAAGCAATTCCTATATAAGGAAGCACACTATAGAGAAGCTCTAGCTTCCTTCCCTGAACAGAGCCGGCAAGCCAAAATAATACTTGATCCAATGCAGCTTCGTTACTTACAAGAAATCCTTGCGTCAGAGAGGAAAACAAAGCAGCCATCGCTGCTCCGGCCAATGTAAGCTTCATTGGTGTTAATCCTTCTCTCCCAAAAGAACCTGCAAAATAAACAGTGAAAGCAGCTGCTGCCGCTCCTAAAAAGGAAATCCAAGTGAAGGCCTGCAAAGAGCTGACGCCAAATATGGATACGGCAATCACAACAAAGAATCCCGCTCCGGCATTAATCCCGAATACGCCCGGAGATGCCAGCGGATTTTTAGTAAGAGCCTGCATCAGTGCCCCTGCAACTGCAAGGCTTGCTCCAACCACAACAGCTGTTGCTGCTCTAGGAAGCCTTACTGTCTGAATAATTAAATGTTCGTTAGAACCATCGAAATTTGTAAGCGCATTAATGGCTGTTTCCCACGAGGTTTGTGTATAGCCAAGCACGACACTTGCACAAATACTCACTAAAAGCAAAATAAAACCAGTGATAAGTCCAGCTATTTTCACTAAATTAGTCTGTAATAACATATTTATACCTCTTGATGTGAAACCATCACTTCTTAATATTTTTCTAAAGCTATTGTAACAAAGTCAATTGAATTTGAAAATCATTTTCAATTAAATATTGGCAATCAAAATCAGAAAAATTAATATTTTATCCGCAAATGAAAATCATTTTCAATTAAATATTGACAACTGATAGTAAAAAAATTAATATTTAACTTGTAAATGAAAATCATTATCAAACAAAAATATGGGGGTAACAACAAATGCAAGCTACATATCAAAAAGCATGGCTGTCACTTATTGCAATCGTTTTATCAGCAGTACTTCTAGCAGCATGCGGAAACAACGAGAAAGATAAAACGGCTGGTGATACTGGCAGCAAAGATAAAGAAAGCGAATCATATACTGTTGAACATGCAATGGGAACAACTGAAGTGCCTAAAAAACCTGAAAAAGTAGTCATTTTGACAAATGAAGGAACAGAAGCTTTGCTTGCAATGGGTGTTAAACCTGTTGGTGCTGTTAAATCCTGGTTAGGCGATCCTTGGTATGATCACATTTCAGATGAAATGACAGACGTTAAAGTTGTTGGGGATGAAAGTGCCCTTAATGTAGAAGCAATCGCTGCATTAAAACCTGATTTAATTATCGGAAACAAAATGCGTCAGGAAGACCAATATGAAAAATTAAGCAAAATCGCTCCAACTGTTTATGCTGAAACACTTAGAGGCGACTGGAAAGAAAACTTCAGCTTCTACGCTAAAGCATTAAACCGTGAAGAAGAAGGCAAAAAAGTGCTTGCTGACTATGATGCCCGCATTGCTGATATCAAAGCAAAAGCCGGTGATAAACTAGATCAGGAAATTTCAGTCGTTCGCTTCATGGCTGGAACAACACGCATTTATTATAAAGATACATTCTCTGGTGTCATTCTTGAAGAGTTAGGATTCGCACGTCCAGCAAACCTTGAAAAGTTATTTTCAGACAATCCGGATGATTTATTTGTTCGCGAAGTAACAAAAGAACTAATTCCTGAAATGGATGGAGATTATTTATTCTACTTCACTTATGCTCCTGCTGAAACAAAAGCTGATGCTGAAAAACAGGCAGAAGAATTTACAAATGATCCGCTTTGGAAAAACCTTGATGCAGTAAAGGCTGGCAAAGCCTACCAAGTTGATGATGCGATTTGGAACACTGCAGGCGGTGTCAAAGCTGCTAACTTAATGCTCGATGAACTTGAGAAAATCGTTCTCGAGAAATAATTTTGTCTCCCAACCAATTTATATACGCTTAACCCTTTTAAACGAAAAAAGTCTTCCACCCGGAAGACTTTTTTCGTTTTCTTCTATATATATGCATTCATAACAGATCCCTTATATTCAACTATTAAATCATAATATTTTATGGCCAGCATTTTTTCATCCTTATAGGAGTTGTTCCAGCAGTCTTCAAGCCATATATCTGCAATTGCCTGTTTCCGCTGATCTCCTGATTTTGCATCTTTCAGCGCAACGGTGCTTAACAGCAGATCGCACATTAAAGCGGATAATTTTTTCGCATGAAACTTCCATCCAGCTTCTTTCTGATTTTCCAGAAAAGCAAGCAAATCTTCAAGTTCCCTTATCCCGTTATGAATGGCTGTGCTGCCGGCCGAATTCTTTCTAATCCATGAGAGAAACAAAAGATGAACAGCATGCTTTTTAATGAGACGCAATACTTCTAAACCAAGTATATTTGCCGTACCCTCCCATACTGTCAGTACTTGAGAATCCCGCAGCAGTCTTGGCGTTACAAAATCTTCAATATATCCATTTCCGCCATGCATTTCGATTGCCTCATGCGAAAATGCAATTGCCTCTTCTGCCGTCTTTGCTTTTAATAACGCAATGAAAAGACGGGTCAGCATTTTTTCTTCATCTGTGGAAGTCTTTTCTCTCATTACCTTGTCAAAAAGCTGAATTAGTTCAAAGCATGCACTGGTCTGAACTTCCTGCCGCACAGCCATTTTACACAGCGTTTCCTGAATCATCGGAGATTCCGTCAGCTTTTTGCCAAAAGCTATCCGCTGCTCTGCATAGCCTTTTGCTTCAATATAAGCTCTTCTCATTATTCCGGCAGATGCGATGGCATTCGAGATTCTCGAAAGATTAAGTGCCTCCATCATGTAGTAAAACCCTCTGGATGGATCACCGATCAAGAATGCTTCCGCCCCATTTAATTCGACCTCAGCCGATGGAACTGCTCTTACCCCCAATTTATCTTTGAGACGTCTGATATGAATTTGATTTGAAGTTCCATCGTCCTTTTTCCAGGGAACTAAGAAAAGAGACAATCCCTTTGTTCCAGCAGGCGCTCCCTCCATCCTGGCAAGAACTGCTGCTATTTTGCATGCACCCGCATTGCTCGCAAAATATTTTTCACCATAAAGATGATACCCCATGTCAGCTTTTACGGCTTTAGTTTCATTTGCACCCACATCTGATCCGCCCTGTCTTTCCGTTAAAAAAGTAGCTCCTTCATAAAGCTCAACATCACCTGTTGAGATGACATGAGGTAAATATTTCGCCTTCAATTCCTCATCTGCATATTCGTCAATTAAATAGGCAGCTGCCATCGTAAGGGTGACCGGACAATAAAACCCTGATTCAACCTGAGACAGAAGATATCCTAAAGCATATGAATAGTGATAGTCTGCCTTTCTGTTCAATTCAGGAATGTTTTTATGCAGATAGCCGACAATCCCTGTTTGATAGGTGTCATGGATTGTTTTTTTATACCCCTCGTTCAGCCAGACTTCCGAGACATCATTTCCAAATTTATCATAGCGGATAAGCTTTGGCTGTCCCTCTCTATCCGTATGCGCTGCACGCTGATCAATTTCTTCAAAACAAAGCTTTTGAAATTTTGACAGTCTCTGAACGGTATATTCATAAAGCTCTGCATCCATAAATTTCCTCAGATTAAACAGCAAATTAGCATCCAATTTAATCAGCACCTCTCTTTATTAAATCGCTTACAACTCATTTTACAGAATATTCTCTTTATTCGATATGTACTTTTTGCATTCTTTGTTAGATATTTGGTAAGCTAACGGTAGATAGTAAGTTAGGAGGGACTCAGTCGAATGCTGCAGGCTGCGATGTGGGGAGCTTTTGCTGGTTCCTCTATTTTATTAGGTGCTTTGCTCGGCATCTACAAGGAGATACCGCGCAAGGTTTTAGGTTTTATTATGTCGTTTGGAACGGGTGTCCTGATCGGGGCAGCTTCCTTTGAACTGCTTAGGGAATCAGTGGATGACGGGGGACTGCTGGCAGCATCGGGCGGATTCATTTTTGGATCTTTGACATTTACAGTGTGTGAATTGCTGATAACAAAAAAGGGAGGAAGCGACAGAAAACGCTCAAAGCAAAACCCGGAAAATCACTCAGGAGTATCCATTTTTATCGGAACTGTCGTTGATGCTATTCCTGAATCGGTTATTATCGGCGTCAGCCTGCTTCAGGAGAATACAGTCAGCTTCTTAATGGTGACAGCTGTTTTTATCAGCAATTTTCCAGAGGGTCTTTCAAGCTCTGTCGGATTGCGTAAAGATGGCTATTCCAAAAAAAAGATCCTTTTCATGTGGCTGATCGTTTTACTTCTTTCTTCTCTCAGCTCATTTCTCGGCTTCTCGCTGCTGCAAAATGCCGACACTGCAGTGATTGCATTTATTGGAGCCTTTGCAGCAGGCGGCATCATTGCAATGGTGGCCTCGACGATGATGCCGGAAGCATTCGAAGAAGGCGGTCCGATTGTAGGTTTGATTGCTTCTTTAGGCGTACTTGCTTCGCTGATCCTCTCAAATCTATAATAAAAAAGGCTTCGCATCTGCGAAGCCTTTTTTTCATCCTGTTAATATATCTTCGTTAGGATATTTAATTTTTTGTTTTTGTGGTTTAGCAATAGAGAACAAGAGCGTCAATGGCCCAACTTTCCCTAAGAACATAATAAAAATGATCACTTCTTTTCCCAAATCTGATAATTTAGGAGTAACAGACATTGACAGTCCTACTGTACCAAAAGCAGAAACAACTTCAAATAAAATTTCCATAAAAGTAAGATTTTCCGATAAGGTTAAGATAAACACGGCCACTAGTACAAATAGCAGACTTGCCACTGTAATGGCAAGAGCTTTCACTATATATCTAGTGTTAATTGAGCGTTTCGCAATGCTTATTTCTTCTCTGCCCCGCAAAAAAGTAATGGTTGCCAGCAGAATGATGATGGCTGTAGTTAACTTTATTCCACCGCCAGTTGATGCACTCCCTGCTCCAATAAACATAAGGATGACCATTAGAAAAAGAGTTGTATCTTCCAGACTTGCCATATCCAATGTATTAAAACCTGCGGTTCTGGGCGTTACCGCCTGGAAATATGAAGCTAATAGCTTACTTCCCGAAGAAAGGTCTCCAAGTGTAGCAGGATTGGAATATTCAATAACAAATATAATAAACATCGCTGTTACATTTATCACAAGTGTACCGACAAGCATCAGCTTTGTATGCAATGAAAACTTTTTAAAGCTGCGCTTTCTCCATACATCAACAAGCACTGTAAAACCTATACCTCCTATTATAAAAAGAGATGACAGCACCAGGTTTATAAGCGGATCTCCTACATACCTCATTAAATTATCCGGCCAAAGAGCGAAACCCGCATTATTAAATGCAGAAATTGCGTGAAAAAAACTGTAGAAAAGACCTTTAGACCACCCATACTCGGGTATCCATCTAAACGATAAAAAGATCATTGCAATGAATTCAATTGAAAGGGAAAAGTAAAACAAATACTTTACTAAATTTATAACTCCGCCAATGGAGGTTTGATTCAGCGCAGTTTGCATCACTAATCTTTCTTTAATGCCAATTTTCCTCCCTAAGAGGATATAAATCAGAACCCCAAATGACATGATCCCTAATCCGCCAAGCTGAATCAGCATAGCAATGATAAATTGTCCGGTATAAGTAAAGGTTGATCCGGGGTCCACAGGTGCAAGTCCTGTTACAGTCATCGCGGATGTAGCAATAAATAACGCATCAATCCATCTAATCGGTTCATGAGTTGAAACAGGCAGCATCAATAAGGCAGATCCTCCTGCAATTCCAACTGCGAAAATAGTAACCAATAGCTGTGATGGATTAAACCGAATCATTTTTTGCAGTTTATTTGAGCTTATCACCTATATGCCCTCCTCCTCGAAACGGCTGATGTCCTTATTCCGTCCAATCACAAGCAGAATATCACCTGATTTGATGGATTCTTCGGCAGGAGGCGAAACAATCATCTCTTCATCCCGCTGAATCCCGACAATATTACATCCATATCTTGCCCTAATATCTAAATCAATTAATGTTTTACGGTGAATTTTTGCTGAAGCAATCAGCTCTACCATGCTGTATTCCTTTGAAAGCTCAATATAATCAATCATTTTTTCTGAAATAATATGATGGGCAATCCGCTTTGCCATGTCACGTTCAGGATGAATGACTTTGTTTACACCTATTTTGTCTAAAACCTTCTGATGATAGTCATTTTGAGCTTTTGCCCATACTTGCGGAATCTCCATTTCTTTTAGCAGAAGTGATGTCAAGATGCTTGCTTCAATATCATCTCCAAACGACACAAAGGCATGATCTACGTTACGCACGCCAAGCTGCTTCAGTGTCGCCTCATCAATTGCATTTGCCTGCACAGCAAGTGTCGCATATTGAGAATAATATTGAACCTTTTCATCATCTTTATCGACCGCTAAAACTTCCATCCCCAACTCATGAAATTCCTTTACAAGACTTCCTCCAAAACGGCCAAGTCCAAATACAGCAAATTGCTTTTTCAACAGGATTTCCTTCTTTCAATACTAATTTTTGCACACAAAAAGACACAGAGGTCCCATGAACCGCTGTGTCTGATTTTTTAAGATCACATTAGTTTCATTATCCTCTCTCAAGAACGCTTGCGAAGTTAGCTGTCGGGTTCGGGCAATGAGAGTAGCCCTACCAGTAAAGGATTCACCCCAAGCTGCAAAAGATGCCAGCAAAATTGGGTCCCCCGCTCCGTAATGGATTAAGCGAATTAAGAATATCTGAAATGTATTTATGAAAGTATCTTACTCCTGTTGAATTGGACAGTAAAGAGCCAATTATTGCAGAAATTAGTTAAAATTGAGCAAATATAACCGTTTAAGCGCTCTCAAGTCTTATTTACTCAGCATATCTGTTTATTTTAAATTCTTTGAAAGACTGATATGATGCGAAGAAGTTGTGGTTTAACAGCATATATTGAAGCGTTATTCATTTAAATTGATGTTCTATCAGTGTAAATTGCAGTTTTATCTGCATAAACCGGATTTCTATCAGTATCTTTCCAGATCACACATGAGCAAGTTAAAAACACCAAGCCCACATGGACTTTGTGCCGGAAGTTTACAGTTTGGCTCTTTGCAGTCTCAGCGTGTTCAAAACAACGGAAACCGAACTGAATGCCCTTGCCGCTCCATATCAGCTTCTGCAAGGGCTTATTGTCTTTAATAAAAAAGACGGCCACTTTAGGCCGTCTTTCTCATTATGACAATTTTTCTTCCATTTCAGGAAATTTAAAGTCTCCATGTTTCTTTTCTGTTTCTGCTACAATCACTGCACATGCCGCATCTCCTGTAATATTAACTGCTGTACGAGCCATATCCAGCAGACGGTCTATACCGATGATCAAGGCGATGCCTGCTACGGGAAGGCCTACAGAGTTTAAGACCATCGCAAGCATGATAAGTCCAACTCCTGGTACACCGGCTGTTCCAATTGAAGCGAGAACAGCTGTAAGTACTACTGTCAGCAACTGAGTGAAAGAAAGATCAATATTGTAGACTTGAGCGATAAAGATTGTTGCTACACCCTGCATAATGGCCGTTCCATCCATATTAATGGTTGCGCCGAGCGGCTGAACGAAACTTGAGATCGGCTCTGGAACCTTCAGACGCTTTTGCGCTGTTTCCATAGATACAGGAAGTGTCGCATTACTGCTTGATGTACTGAAAGCTACTGCCATGGCAGGAGCGAAATTTTTAAAGAACCAGATCGGGCTTTGCTTTGCCAGAAAAAGAATGGATGAACCATAGGTGACAATAGCATGAATCACAAGTGCAAGCATTACAACTCCCATGTAGAGTCCCATTGCTTTAAGGGCGTCTAAACCTTGACTGCCTACAGCAGTAGCAATAAGACCGAAAGTACCGTATGGAGCGAATTTCATCACTAGATTTACTAAATACATCATTAAATCATTGCCTTGCTCAACTACCTTAAATAATGTATTTGCTTTCTTTCCAAGAAACGTGATGCCAAGGCCAACAAAAATTGAGAAAATAATAATTTGCAGCATATTACCATCGGCAAATGCTTTAACAGGATTCGTCGGAATCATATTTAAGAATGTTTCTGCAACAGATGGAGCTTCTTCAGCTTTATATTCAGCGGACTTTGTATCGAATTCACCTACATTGCCGGGCTGAATGGTCAGTGCAAGGATTAAGCCTATAACAATGGCTACTGCTGTTGTTACTAAAAAGTAGGTGACCGTTTTAACACCTATTCTTCCTAATTTCTTTGGATCTCCTAACCCAGCAACTCCCAGAGTAATAGAAAAGAAGACTATTGGTACGACGAGCATATTGATTAAGTTTAGAAAGATTTTTCCAAGCGGGGTAAATAGGAACGTGTCTAACTGTTTAAATAAATCCGGAGCCGTGATATTAAGAATGAGGCCGACAATTGCCCCCAGAATAAGACCAATGATGATTTTCGTTGCTAGTTTCATATAAAACCTCCGTAAAAAAGTAATAGATAGTGTTTAATTCCCAATAAATAGAGAAAGAGAAACATATATGTGGGAGTTTTTTTAAAAAATACAAAAAACCGCGAGAGAATTCTCGCGGTTTTATTCGTCAATTTGAATAATTATAACATTTCCACAGATGAGTCTCTCCACCGCATACGAGGTTAGCTGTCGGATTCGGACGAAGAGTGTCCTACCTTTTGACCATAAAGGATTCACCCCAGTGCAACTGCACAGTTTGGTTCCCCCGTTCCCATTTTAGGATTAAGCGTATATTTATTAAGTTATACTACTATTCTAAATACAAGATTTAATTTTTGCAAATATAAAAATTTGCCTTTAATTGGATTTGAACATAAAATTTAGCAAAAAACGTTCTTACTTTAAGGAGTTTTAACCATGAAAAAGTGGATAAAAAATTTTTTTCTGATTGCATCAGGGGGTCTGATTCTCTCTTTTGCAGGATTTTATATCTGGTCCCAAATCACCTATAAACCGGCTGAAGAACTGTTTTACACTACTAATTTACTGGATCAAAATGATAAAAATGGGTATTTGCTGTTTCAGCCTGAAAACCAAAAAACGAATAATGGCATCATTCTATATCCTGGAGCAAAAGTTGATCCGAGAGCATATGCCTATCTTGCAGAGCAGTTAACTCAAAAAGGGTTCACTGTCTTAATTCCTAAAATGCCCTTTAACCTGGCTATTGCAGGCATCAGCAAAGCAGATAAAATTATAAATGATAGAGACGAGATTGAAAATTGGTACATTGGAGGACACTCTCTCGGAGGTTCGGCTGCTTCTATTTACGCGTTTGAACATCAGGAAAATATAAAAGGGCTTTTCCTGCTTGCTGCTTATCCGGCAGATTCCAGTGATTTTTCAAACACACATTTTCCGATTCTGACCATCTATGCAGAACATGACGGATTAACAACCCTGGATGAAATAAAAGAAACGAAACACCTATTGTCTGACAATACCTTTTATTACAAAATTAACGGCGGCAATCATGCACAGTTTGGCATTTACGGAGAACAAAAAGGAGATAACAAAGCCCAGATCAATGTCTTTGTTCAACAAGATCAGGTCATTCGAGAAATAAACAGCTGGATCGGGCGGATTGAGTAAAAGGCAAGGGAGATTTTCTCGTTTTTTTCTGCATTTACAAGCCATAAAAAAAAACGGAAACAGGCAGCAGAACCATGCCTGTTTCCGGTTTATTTATTTTGTCGCTTCCAAAAACTCTTCTACATCTTGCACAGTCAGCTGAACAGCTTTTTGCCAGAAATCCTCTTTTGTTAAGTCCACTCCTAAGTGTTTCATAGCCAAATCTTCTACCTGCATGGATCCTGTATCTTTTAAAAGAGCAATGTATTTCTCTTCAAACGCTGTTCCCTCTTCCAATGCTTTCGCATATATGCCAAGTGAGAACAAATAGCCAAACGTATATGGGAAATTATAGAACGGCACACCGGTAATATAGAAATGCAGTTTTGATGCCCAGAAATGAGGATGGTACTCTCCTAAAGCATCACAATAAGCTTCTTTTTGTGCAGCTTCCATTAATTGATTTATTCTTTCCGTACTGACGATTCCTTTTTTGCGTTCCTCATAAAAAGAAGTTTCAAATAGGAAGCGGCCGTGAATATTCATGAGCAGTGCAACACTTCTTTGCACTTTATCTTCTAATAGTGCCAAACGCTCGTCATCAGATTTTGCTTTTTTTACTGAGGCATCTGCAACAATCATTTCAGCAAATGTTGATGCTGTTTCAGCTACATTCATCGCATAATTGCGGTTAAGCGGATGCACTCCCGCCATTGCATGCTGATGGAAGGCATGGCCCAGCTCATGGGCAAGAGTTGCGATATTTGACGGGGTGCCGGAGAATGTCATGAAGATTCTGGACTGGTCACTTTCGGTAAAACTTGTGCAAAAACCTCCCGGAGCTTTTCCCGGACGATCTTCAGCCTCGATCCAGCGGTTCTCAAATGCTTTTTTTGTAAATGAAGTCAGTTCTTCTCCAAAGTGGCTGAATTGATCTAAGATAAATTCAGCTCCCTCCTGATAGCTGACCTTCGCTTCTTTCCCGCCAATCGGTGCATCGAGATCGTACCAGCTAAGCTTTTCGACACCAAGCAAATCTGCTTTTCTTTTTAAATAGCTTACAAGCGGCTGTTTATTCTCAGAAATCACCTTCCACATGACATCAAGGGTCTCGCGTTTCATTCTGTTGATTTCAAGCGGCTCACTCAGAACATCGTCCCAGCCCCGCTTTTCATATACATTCAGTCTAAAACCAGATAAATGGTTCAGCGTATGGGCAAATAAATCTGCACCGCTTCCCCACGCCTTTTCCCATTCTTCAAACACAGATTTTCTGACTGATCTGTCCGCGCTTGAGAATTTATTGGCTGCCTGGCCTACAGACAATTCATGTACTTTGTCATCTTCTTTGTATGGTATTTTCACTTTGGAGACGAGAGTATCATATAGCTGTCCCCACGCATGATAGCCGTCCACTGACAAGGCATTGATCAGTGTTTCCTGCTCCATCTGCAGTTTGTTTTTTGCTCTGTTCCTGCGCTCGGTCAAGGCAAATTTTAATTCAGTCAAGGCATCAGCATTTACAAGCTCAGGCCAAACCGTATCGTCAACTTGAACGAGCTTTTGATCAAAGGCTGCCAAAGCATTTTGAAACTGAGAACTGAGTTGAGTAACCTTCCCCCGGAGCACGGAGGCATGCTTATCATTTGTATCCTGAGCCTGCAGACACCCGACAAAAGCTCCTGCCTGTCTCATCCGTTTTGCAATACCCTGAAATTTCTCAAGAACCTCTCCTAAAAGGATGCTGTCTTCTTTTGTTTGAGGTACTTTGATGCTCTCTGCCTGCACCTTAAATGAAGGAACATCAACTTCAAGCTCCTCTAAATACTTTTTAAAGGCAACAGATTTGCTTCCACCTTCAAAAAACACATCTAAATCCCACGTTTCAGCATACGTAGCAGCTTTCATCGCCATTCCCCCTGTTATGTATTTCGGGACACTAAATAATCCCTCACTTGTCATTATAAAACAATTAACGAAAAATTTGTACAATTCAACCGGCTAAAAACAAAAGAAAAAGGCATGACGAAGTGTCATAGCCTTTACGAATTTTATTTATTTAATTTGTTTATCTGATTTTGCATCATCGTCGTCCATAAGACCTTTAGTAGCATTCTTAAACTCTCGTAGCGTTTTGCCTGCAGCTTTACCTAATTCAGGCAATTTTTTCGGTCCGAAAAGAAGCAATGCAACAAAAACGATCAACATAATTTCGCCGAATCCTAAGTTCACTATGAACCCTTCTTCCATCTCAATTTAATAGATTATTTATCAGTAAAAAGAAAACGCTGCCTTTGTAAATTATAGTTGATTTATCCATGAATTGCAAAATGAAATTCGGCCAATATTATTTAGGGAAAATTTAGAAATACATGAATTCCATTGACAAAAGGAAGCTGAATTGGTAGTTTTATTTTATTCAAATATTATTTTTACTATAAATCCTCACTATAATCTCGGTGAGGTAGAGGTTGCACCAATTAAGAGTAGATTGCAAGAGGCTAGTGGAGCTGTTGACTGCAAATTCGAAAGGACTTGGTGCCGAAGTTTGAAACAGCCACTTTGTTTCTTGCTGGGACTGTATCGAATAGGTACTGGACTGCCACAGAGAATCTGTGGAGTGCTATCATGAGATTTTTGAGTGAGTTTTTTGTGTATTTTTGCGCATGGACTTGTTCCATGCGCTTTTTGTTTGTCAAAAATGATCCATTTCTTCAAAAAATACACACACTAATTATGCAGCCATAACATTATGGTTCTATTTATAGGAGGTTTCAGCAGTGAAACAGAAAAAATGGGGATTTTGGCTTTTAACAGCCTTTGTAGTAGGAAATATGGTGGGCTCCGGAATTTTTATGCTGCCAAGCACACTGGCACAGACCGCAAGTCCGCTTGGCGTCACAAGCGCCTGGCTTGTAACCGGATTAGGTGTTTTAATGATTGCACTTGTATTCGGAAATTTATCAATCCGCAGACCTGATCTTACAGCAGGTCCGCAAAGCTATGCTAAAGCTTTATTTGATACTCCCAAAAGAGGAAAAGTCGCCGGATTCAGCATGGTGTGGGGATATTGGGTCGCAAACTGGATCAGCAATGTCGCGATCATCACAAGCTTCGCAGGCTACCTTTCTACATTCTTTCCTATTATGTCCGACGAATCTATTCTTTTTTCAATTGGTTCGCAGGATGTTCAATTAGGAAGAGCCGTTACATTTATTGTTTGTACCATTTTGCTTTGGGGCACTCATACCATTCTTTTAACGAACTTGAGCGGTGCAGGCAAATTGAATTTTGTGGCTACTGCTTCAAAAGTAATCGGTTTTATGCTTTTCATCATCGCTGGTTTATTTGCACTGGAGTCAGCAGCGTTTGGAGAATTTTATTTCCCGGTGGAAGCAGAGCCTGGTGTGACTTACGGGCTGACAAATCAAGTTCAATTTGCTGCAATCTCGACTTTATGGGCATTCGTAGGAATAGAGTCGGCAGTCATTCTGTCAGGACGCGCGTCTTCTCAGCGTGATGTAAAAAGAGCGACCATCACTGGCCTAATTATTGCTGTGTTTATCTATATGATTATCACACTTATCACAATGGGCGTTCTGCCGCACGATCAGCTGCAGTCATCTGACAAGCCTTTTGTTGATGTTCTTTCAATCATTATTGGCGATGCCGGTGCAAATGCAATGGCACTATTGGCTGTCGTATCTTTGTTTGGATCAACGATCGGATGGATTCTGCTGTCATCTGAAGTGCCGTACCAGGCTGCAAAATCAGGTATTTTCCCTGCTTTCTTTGCTAAAACAAATAAAAAAGGAAGTCCGAAAAATGCTTTGATAATAACGAATTTAATGTCTCAAATCTTTATTTTCTCAACGATTTCCGGAACCATCAGTGAAGCTTATACATTCTTAACAACATCAGCTACACTTGCCTATCTTTTCCCATACCTTGTATCGTCTATCTTCTTCTTAAAGCTGATTGCCAAAGGAGAGACATATGATCTTATTAAAGGGTCAAGAGTAAAAGACGGAATCATCGCCTCACTAGCCTGTATTTATTCTGTTTGGGTGATTGTTACAGGAACTGCTGATATAAAAACATTTATACTTGGAGTCGGCCTTTTCTTTGCAGGATTTGTGATTTATCCGTTTTTGACGAAATATATGAAAAAACAAGATACTGGCTCAACCATATAATAGAAGGCTGCATGTTGAATGCAGCCTTTTTTAATTCTTTTTCCCCAAAAGCTGAGCTGCGCAATATTCAATAATTTCCCTTCTTCTGATTATACCTATAAAGATTCCCTTATCGTCTGTAACAGGTACGAAATTCTGTTCCATCGCCCTTGTAATAATGTTCTCCATTTCAGCATGAATGGATATTGGTTCATTCTTTCGATGGTAATTAAGATCAGTTAATCGGATTTTTTCTGTGTTATGAAAATGCAAATCAGGTGTGTTTTTCAGCATCCACAGCAAATCACCTTCTGTAAGTGTTGTTACGTACTTCCCCTCATCATCAAGCAGCGGAACGGCTGAATAACGGTGATATTCCATTCGTTCAAGCGCCTGCCTCATGGTGGCATAAATGTTTAAATAAACAACTTCCTTTTTGGGTATAAGGAAAAAAGCAATATTCATTTCTCCTGAACTCCTTTAAGATCGTCCATCTGACACGATGTGAATATCAATATTCTCTGTCTTTCTCATTATGGTATTCACAATGGAACCCTTTCTAATTTCTTCCCATCTTGTTCTTGCTGACTGACCGAGAAGGATTTGTGTAATGTGATACTGCTTAGCAATATCAATAATGACCTGAGCGGGTTTGCGGCTGCCTTCCTGCTCCAGCAAAAATACAGCATTAAATTGAGAGGCAAGTATTTTCCATTGCTCCGTTCTTTCCCGTTTTTCCTGTGAAAACGCCTCAGGGGAATTCTTCGTTACATTCAGAATATACAACTGAGCTTTTAGCCGGTTCGCCATCCGCCATCCTCTTCTGATTAATTTTTCAGCAGTTGGCCCATACCCGACACATACAAGGATTTTTTCATGAACACCTATTGGACCATACACTAAATTCCCGCTGATCTGCTCTATTTTTTCGTCTACATCATCTGCTACTTCTCTCAAGGCAAGTTCTCTTAGGGATGATAAATTGGTTACTGTAAAAAAATGAGTAAGGCTTTGCTCAATTTTTTCCGAGGCATATATTTTCCCATCTGCCAGCCGCTTCCGAAGGGTTTCAGGAGTGACATCAATGAGCTGAATTTCATGAGCATCCTGAACAAATAAATCCGGCACTCTTTCTCTCACTGCCACTCCCGTTATTTGCTGTACAATGTCGTGAACGCTTTCTAGATGCTGGATGTTTACCGCAGACATCACATTAATGCCGGCATTTAAAATTTCTTCTACATCCATATATCTCTTTTTATTTTTTGAGCCCGGAATGTTGGTATGGGCCAGCTCATCAATCACAATGACTTTAGGCATTCTTTGTATGATGGCATCTACATTCAATTCTCTAAAAATACTTCCTTTATAATTCATCTCTTTCAGAGGAACCACTTCAATATCTTTAATCAGTTCCTCTGTTTCTTTTCTCCCGTGGCATTCGATCAGACCGATTGCAACATCTATTCCTTCCAGCTTTAAATCATAGGCATCCTGGAGCATTTTATAAGATTTCCCGACACCAGGTGCTGCACCGACATAAAGCTTCAGCTTTCCCCGCTTTTCTTCAGCAATTTCATTAAGAAGCTCCTGCGGGGTTTTTCGTCTGAAATAAGGGTGTTTTTCACTCATTTCATCACCTCTGAAAAGTTGAATGACCTCAGCTGAATAGAAGCTGAGGTGCATCATCGTTAGTTCAACATATTTTTTAAAGCCAGATTTAATTGAAGAACGTTTACCTTCTCTTCACCAAACATTCCAAGTTCCCTTCCTTGAGTATGCTGCTTGATCATGTTTTCAAGCTTTGATTGATCAATTCCAGTTGCTTTTGAAATACGTTTCACCTGAGCATATGCGGCACCCGGGCTGATATGAGGATCAAGCCCCGAGCCTGAATTCGTCAGCAGATCATTTGGCACTTCACTTACTGGCGTTTCCGGGTTGTTTTTCTTCCATTCTTCAATCGAATCCAGCGTGCGCTTTATCATATCTGCATTAGATGGTGCATAGTTGTTGGAACCTGACCCCGCACCATTATTTTCAATGCTTGAAATTCTGCCATGAAAATAGCTGTCCGCGCTGAATGATTGCCCGATAAGCTCAGAGCCTATTACATTCATATTCTCATCATATACTAAGCTGCCATTTGCCTTTGCTGGAGAAATGGTTTGAGCGATTCCTGTCACAGCCACTGGGTAAATTATGCCGCAAATCACCATTAAGAATAAACTCATTCTGATGATCGGACCCATAATTGATTGTTTTTCTTCCATCATAAAATACCTCTTTTCTACCTATTTAAATATACGTTACAAAATCAGAGCAAGAACAACATCAATTCCTTTGATTCCAATAAAGGGAACCAGCACTCCCCCAAGTCCGTAAATTAGAAGATTTCTGCTCAGCAAAGCATTCGAACTCATCGGTTTGTAGCTGACACCTTTCATTGCGAAAGGAATCAAGACGGGAATGATAATGGCATTGAATATCAAGGCTGACAGAATCGCTGAAATCGGTGAGTCCAGTCTCATGATATTCAGCACATTCATTTCAGGTATGGCAAGCATGAACATAGCCGGAATAATGGCAAAATATTTCGCGATATCGTTGGCAATACTGAACGTTGTCAGAGCTCCTCGCGTCATCAGCAGCTGTTTGCCGATGGAGACTACTTCAATTATTTTCGTAGGATTCGAATCTAAATCCACCATATTGGCTGCTTCCTTGGCAGCTGCTGTTCCGCTGTTCATGGCAAGGCCTACATCTGCCTGTGCGAGAGCCGGGGCATCATTTGTTCCATCTCCAGTCATGGCAACAAGCTTGCCTTGTGATTGTTCATATTTAATGACTTCAATTTTATCCTCAGGCTTGCACTCTGCGATAAATTCATCAACACCTGCTTCTTTAGCGATCGTTGCTGCTGTTAGCGGATTGTCTCCTGTACACATGACGGTTTTGATCCCCATGCTGCGCAGCTTATCAAAGCGCTCTTTCATGCCCGGTTTAACCGTATCCTTCAAGTAAATCAAACCAAAAATCTGATCGTTCATCGCAACAGCAAGAGGCGTGCCTCCCGCCTTTGAAATTTCATCTGTTTTTTTGTCTAAATCAGAAGGAATGGTTCCCCCTTGGGAGATTACCCATTTCTTAACGGCATCTACTGCTCCTTTTCTGACAACACTTCCATCAGCAAGATCCATTCCGCTCATCCGCGTTTCCGCCTTAAACTCGATAAACGTTCCGCCTATCGCGATATCTGTTTGATAGGAAAGCTGTTTCTTTTTCAGCAGTTCAAGGACAGATCTTCCTTCTGGTGTCTCATCTTCAAGCGAGCTGATGGCTGTCCACTGAGCCAAATCCTGCATGGCATGATTTCCTGCCGGAATAAACTCGCTTGCCATCCGGTTTCCAAAAGTTATCGTTCCGGTTTTATCCAAGATAATTGTATTAATGTCTCCAGCCGCTTCAACCGCTTTCCCTGACATCGCAATCACATTAAACTGTGTAACCCGATCCATCCCTGCTATTCCGATGGCAGAAAGCAGACCGCCAATGGTTGTTGGAATTAAGCACACAAGCAGGGCAATTAATACGGGAATCTCAAGCTCAAATCCCAAGTAATTTGTGAAAAAAGGCAATGTGACAACCACGATCATAAAAATGAGCGTCAGACTTGTTAAAACCGTGTTCAATGCAATTTCATTCGGTGTTTTTTGACGCTGTGCTCCCTCAACAAGGGAAATCATCTTATCAAGGAATGATTCACCAGGATCACTCGTGATTCTTACTTTGATCTGGTCACTGACAACTTTTGTGCCCCCTGTAACGGAGTTGAAATCTCCGCCAGCCTCCTTAATCACAGGTGCAGATTCTCCTGTAATTGCTGACTCATCTACAGAAGCGAGGCCAGAAATGATTTCTCCATCACCTGGAATAAACTCACCTTGTGATACGACAACTATATCCCCTTTACGGAGCGAGGCAGAGTCTGTTTTTTCAATTTCGCCATTAGGCTTTAATTTGTTTGCAGTCATTTCCTTTTTTGAATTCTTAAGAGAATTTGCCTGGGCCATTCCTCTCCCTTCTGCAAGTGCTTCTGCAAAATTCGCAAACAAAACGGTAAACAGAAGGATGAGGGACACTGTTAAATTAAACCAGACATTTACTTCACTTGACCCAAAAGCAGAAGGGATAAAGGCAAGCAGCAAAGTAAGGGCAAATCCAATTTCTACAATGAACATGATCGGGTTTT
Source organism: Metabacillus dongyingensis (assembly GCF_019933155.2). Lineage (NCBI taxonomy): Bacteria > Bacillati > Bacillota > Bacilli > Caryophanales > Bacillaceae > Metabacillus > Metabacillus dongyingensis. The sequence continues at coordinate 4,399,249 of NZ_CP082944.1, forward strand.
TCACCATTACCCGAGGATCCAATTTGAAAAAGGATGCCTTGATGGCGTTTCCGATCAGTTCCTTTTCCATCGCCTTTTTGTTTGCAGGCTTTTGATCATTAGGCTGGATTTGTTTAACTGGGGCCTTGCGTTCATATCTTTCAGCAGATTTTTCTGCTGCTGCTAAAAATGGCTTACTCATTTTGGATCCTCCAATTATCTTTTATAAAGTTAATAGCTCAGCAACCGGTCCCAGAACCAAAACCGGGAAGAATGTCAGAGCACCGACAATAAATATGGCTCCTACAAAAATGGTTCCAAACAAGCCAGTGTCTGTACGGAATGTACCTATCGTCTCCGGCACAAGCTTTTTGGCGGCCATTGATGCTCCTACAGCAAGCATGGCAATGATTCCAAAATATCTGCCTATAAACATGACAATACCGGTTGAGATGTTCCAAAACGGTGTTGCATCACCGAGACCTTCAAAGCCTGAACCATTATTGGCAGCAGAAGATGTGTACTCATAAAGAACTTGGGAAAGCCCGTGAAATCCAGGATTTGATATACCGTCAGATCCAAGCGGTGTAAATAAAGCAACAGCTGTTGAAGCAAGGATCAAGAAAGGATGAATAAGCAGTGTCACAGCGATCAGCTTCATTTCTTTACCTTCAATTTTCTTGCCAAGGAATTCCGGAGTGCGGCCTACCATTAACCCTGATAAGAAAACGGCTATGATCGCATACATCATAATGTTCATGAACCCTGCGCCAATTCCGCCGAAAACGGTATTCAGCAGCATGTTGGATAAAGCAAGCATTCCTGTTATTGGCGAAAGCGTATCGTGCATCGTGTTGACTGCCCCTGTTTCAGACGCCGTTGTTACAATAGCGTAAAGGGTTGACTGTACCGTACCGAAACGAACCTCTTTTCCTTCCATACTGCCGGAAGACTGCTCAAGGCCTGCTTCTGCAAATCTGGGATTCCCCTGAAATTCTGAGAATAGGGCCGTTCCAAGAAAGACAACGAAAATCATGGCCATCGCCGCGAATAGAATTCTTCCCTGTTTAGCATTTCCGACCATTTTTCCGTAGGTAAACGGAAGAGCTGCCGGAATTAAAAGCATCAATAGAATTTGCAGGAGGTTGCTCATCGCATTTGGGTTTTCAAACGGATGTGCTGAGTTTACTCCGAAGAACCCCCCGCCATTGTTTCCAACTTCCTTAATTGATAAAAACGATGCAACAGGTCCTCTTGCGATCGTTTGCTCGGCTCCTTCCACCGTTGTGGCCGTGACACTTGAATCAAGTGTTTGCGGAACCCCAAGAAAGACGAATATCAGTGCAGTAATAAAAGCAATCGGTAAAAGCACACGTGTAATTGATCTTATTAAATCTACAAAGAAGTTTCCAAGCGGATTCCCTGCGAGTCCTCTTATTAACGCAATTGCAGCCGCAAATGCAGTTGCAGGAGCCACGAACATCATAAACGTAATGGCGATCATCTGAGACATATAGGATAATCCGCTTTCTCCGCTGTAATGCTGAAGATTCGTGTTTGTCATAAAGCTGATTGCTGTATTAAAAGCAAGGGTGGGCTCCATCCCTGCTATGCCGCTTGGATTCAGCGGCAGAATGCCTTGAAAACGAAAGACGAGATAGACAAGAAAAATCATAAAAATGTTCGAAAATAATAGTGCCATTGCATATTGCCTGAAGCTTTGGTTTTGCTGTTTTAATCCGCTGACTTTATAAACAGCATTTTCCACCGGGCCAAACACGGCATCCAGTTTAGTAGATTGATAAGTAAAGGCTCGGGCTATATAGTAGCCCATCGGCTTTGCCAGAAGCACAGCCATCGTCAAAGTAAGAATGATAGAAATGATGGATATTACGCTCAACGTCTTTCCCTCCGCAAGTTAAAATTTTTCTGGATTTACTAACGCATACAATAAATAAATCGTGACAGCAGCGATGCCGCCCATTAAGACAATCATCATTTCTCTTCCCTTCCTTCTTTCACAAGCTCTCCAGACCATTTAACAAACCCGGCCATGGCAAGTGTAAGTGCTGTAAATGAGATGATCATTATACTGTCAAGCATCGTCGTTCCCCCTTGTTCTTACTGAAGAAAAAATCGCAAAAACCTGTTTTGTTAGCTCCAATCCATGCATTAAGTTTTATCGGGCACCTTGCGTTTTTTGTAATAACTGTGACCGGGAACGTGAACAATCGCATGAAGCCAAGCACTAGTATCGGCTATCATGTCCACGTGCTGTAAAGCTCGTGTAATTTGCTGGTGTATGATTAGAAAATGAGCATTTTGTCTATTAAAATAAATGTCTTTATATCCTCTTTTTTTGCAAATGACTCTGCACACGATAATTACCCGTTATAAAATGCAGGTGATAATTCTTCCGGGCAAATACCATCCGGGCATTCAAACCCTTAATAGCCATGTGAGCATTGCATTCTCTTCCTTTCGCTAACATAAAAAGCCGCGGAAGAGGGATCTCTTCCGCGGCTTTTGGCATCACTAAAGAAACGTGATGAATCACTGCGATTTTGATTTTCCCTCACAACGCTTTCGGGGTTAGCTGTCGGATTCGGGCTATGAGAGTAGCCCTACCATTTTTTCAATGGACTCACCCCCTAGTGATAGAAATCACAAAAGATTGGGTCCCCCGATTTCCTTAAGAAATTAAGCGATTAGGTTTTTTAAAAAAATATTCAATTCATTTACACTAAAAATGCACACAAAAGAACACTGAGGCATAAACCCAGTGTTCTCCACAAAGGTATCCTCTCTCAGAACGCTTACGAAGTTAGCTGTCGGATTCGGGCATCTTTGAGAGTAGCCCTACCACTTGAACATTCAAATGGACTCACCCCTAGTGACACTTAGTCACAAAATCTTGGGTCCCCCGCTCCTAATTTAGGATTAAGCGATTAATAGGAATTCTATTTTTAAAAATCGTTTGACCGTGCACCGTCCCTTCTCTTATGACGCTTACGAGGTTAGCTGCCGGGTTAGGGCCTAAGAGTTGCCCCTCTTGCACTTTCTGCGTCGATTCACCCCAAAGTGCCTTCATCACACCTATGTGGGTCCCCCGCTCCTTATCAGGATTAAGCGATTATGAGAGTAATATTACTCCTGTGGCTGAAACTTGTAAAGAACTTAAAAAGCACGAAATTTCTCAAAAAACAAGTAAATACCCTTATATCTTTGCAAATTTCAAAGGAAATATGACCCTTACTAACTAATTCATCATTTTCCTTCTGAATACATATCAATCAGAAATAATGATTGATTTTTTCCAAAGATTACATAAAAACCATTTCGCTTTATAAATGCAGTCAAACTATTAAGATTTTCATAGGGAAAACATATTATTAAAATCAAAAAAATTAGAAATAACATTATGATATACATAAAAAAAAAGCCCGATTCAGATAGAATCGGGCTCTCTTTTATGCAGCAATATGCTCTTTATTCTTTTCTTCGTCAAACTCGCCTTCCCACTTAGAGATCACAACTGCAGCCAGTGAGTTCCCTACCACGTTTACAGCGGTTCTTGCCATATCCAAAATACGGTCAATACCTGCGATAAAGGCCAATCCTTCAACCGGAATTCCTACCGTACCCAATGTAGCGAGAAGCACAACGAATGATACGCCCGGTACACCGGCAATCCCTTTAGAGGTTACCATTAACACTAAAAGTAAGGAGATCTGTTGAGAGATCGACAGGTCAATCCCATACATTTGAGCGATAAATACAGCAGCCAGAGCCTGATAAAGTGTCGAACCGTCCAGGTTAAAAGAATACCCTGTCGGAATAACAAATGATGTAATGGCTTTCGGACAGCCGAATTTCTCCATTTTCTCCATGATTTTTGGTAAAACTGTCTCAGAGCTTGCGGTAGAATAAGCAAGAAGCAGCTCATCCTTCAGCAGACGGATAATGTTAAATAGATTAACACCAACCATTTTCGCAACTAGCCCTAAAACTACAACAATAAAGAAAATCATTGTTCCATATACTAGAATAACTAATTTACCAAGTGGTATCAGCGATTCTAATCCAAACTTAGATACAGTTATACCAATTAATGCAAAAACACCAAATGGAGCGAATTTCATAATTAGATTTGTTACATAGAACATGGTTTCAGCCGTTCCCTGGAAAAACGCAAGAACAGGTTTTCCCTTTTCTCCAATTGCAGCAATTCCAAGACCGAATAATACGGAGAAGAAAATAATTGGAAGCATGTCCCCTTGAACAAAAGATTCAAATATGTTGCTTGGTACAATATTAACAAATGTATCAGCAAAACCATGTGATTCTACATCCTCAGCTGTATCCACATAGCTATTGATATCCGTTTTCTCCAACTTGTTCATATCTACTCCAGCACCCGGAGTAAATAGGTTTGCAGCAACTAAACCGACTACAATTGCAATCGTTGTAATAATTTCAAAATATAAAATGGTTTTCCCGCCGATTTTTCCAAGCTTTTTTGTATCGCCGACGCTTGCTACGCCAACAATGAGACTTGAAATAACAATCGGAATAACAATCATTTTAATCAAACGTATAAAAATATCACCTATTGGCTGTAAATAATTTTCGATTGTTGGGTTACCGTAAAAAATAGCACCGAGTGCAATACCCAAAACTAACCCGATAAAAATCTGCCATGCAAGGCCTAATTTTTTCATTCAATCCACCCCTTATGTTTGTTATTTATGAAAATAAAATGGTCTATTGAAAATAGTTAGAACTAAACCATCTTATCATTTACCATGAATCACATTTTTTTATATTATATCAAAATTGATTATTTAACAATAACATTAATTTCCATAAGTTTATTCCATTTGAATCAAAGAAATATTCTAAAAATTGTTGACATTCTATCAATTCGACAATATACTACAAAATGTTCACTTCTAAGATAGGACTAAAATAATGGAGGATTATATGAGTTCATTGTTCAGAAAAAAGTCTATTACAGATTTACTTGCACAAAGTCAGCAAAAATCACTTGCCCGTACTATGGGTGCATTTGATTTAACACTGCTTGGGATTGGTGCAATTGTAGGAACTGGTATTTTTGTACTAACCGGTGTCGTTGCGGCAGAAACTGCAGGTCCGGCTCTCATTTTATCGTTTATTTTATCTGGAATTGCCTGTGCACTCGCAGCCTTTTGCTATGCGGAATTTGCTTCTTCTGTTCCGATCTCTGGCAGCGTGTATACCTACACATATGCAACTCTTGGTGAGCTGTTTGCTTTCCTTATTGGCTGGGATTTAATGCTTGAATATCTTCTTGCAACCTCGGCAGTTGCCACTGGATGGTCCGCATACTTTCAATCCCTTATTGCAGGATTTGGAGTTGAACTGCCGGATGTCATTACTTCAGCACCAGGGGCAGGAAAAGGCGGATTTATTGATTTGCCTGCAGTGATTGTTATTCTGCTCATAACCGCTCTCCTATCAAAGGGAATTAAGGAAAGCACACGGGTAAATAACATTATGGTATTTGTTAAACTTGCTGTAATCCTGATATTTATTGTTGCAGGCGTCTGGTATGTTAAACCTGATAACTGGACCCCATTTGTACCATTTGGATTTGATGGCATTGTAACAGGTGCAGCTACAGTCTTTTTTGCCTATATTGGATTTGATGCAGTAGCAACTGCTGCTGAGGAAGTAAAAAGACCGCAGCGGGATGTGCCAATCGGAATTATTGCTTCATTGACTGTTTGTACTATACTGTACATTATCGTCTCGCTTATTTTGACAGGGATGGTTCCATATACTCAGTTAAACGTCGCAGACCCTGTTTCTTTTGCTCTTCAATTTGTAGGACAGAATTCTCTTGCTGGCTTGATTTCAGTTGGAGCAATTGCCGGAATTACAACTGTACTTCTTGTTATGATGTATGCACAGGTCAGAATATCATTTGCAATGAGCAGAGATGGGCTGCTTCCAAAACGGTTATCAAAAGTACATCCATCTTTTAAAACACCATTCCAAAATACATGGATTACAGGTTTCGTTGCAGCAGCGATCGCAGGTTTTGTTGATTTAACTACGCTCGCACATCTTGTGAATATGGGAACACTTGCAGCATTTACGCTGATTTCAGTCGCTGTTATTGTTTTAAGAAAAACACATCCAAATCTGGAACGTGCCTTTAAAGTGCCTTTTGTTCCGGTATTGCCGGCAATCAGCGCACTGTTCTGCATTTATCTCATGATAAGTTTACCAGCTATTACGTGGATCTCTTTCTTCATCTGGATCGGGATCGGCACGGTCATCTATTTTGTATACGCCAGAAAGAACAGCAATCTTGGCCGTTTAGAGAAATAAAAAAATCCTTTCTCCTGTGTTGGAGAAAGGATTTTTTTATAATCTTCTTACTTGCCTAAAGAAGTAGCCAACAAGAAGCAAAACAATTGCAAATGAAGACATGACGATAAATTTCAAGTGATCATGCAAGATGCTTTGACCCAGCGATGGCTGTACATCTGAAACAGTTCCTTTCACAACATTGCCTGCATCAGCAATAACAGGTTTTAGTTTATGGGAAGCAATTTTCCTGCCATCCTCGCCTTCAACCGCAAGCATTCCATTTAAATCAACATCTTCAGAGATGCTTTCATTTAATTTTTTGGCATAATACAGCGGTTCACTCAGTGTAAACTCCTGGCCGCTCTGATCTTCAAAGGCTGTATCCTCTGCAATAAATTCTGATGTAAAATGATTAAAGCCATAATCTAATAATTTCACGGTATCTTTATATGAAATCCGGTCTGTTTTAGCATTAAGGATAATCGCAATCAGGCTGATATTCTCTCTTTCAGCAAGAGTGGATAAAGTAAACCCCGATTCGCTCACATAGCCGTTTTTCCCGCCGATCATCCCGTCATACGGCGTTACTTTAAGAAGCTTATGGTGATTATGAAGCGTAGTATCCCACGTTTCCCCGTCCCACTTTAATTCTTCTGTTGAAAAAATTTCTCTAAATAATTCATTTTGTGAAGCGTATTGAGTTAACTTTGCAAGGTCTTCAGCGGTCGTTACATGTTCAGGATCAAACAGACCGTGCGGGTTAGTAAAATTGGTGTGCAGAAGTCCTACCTTCGACTTTAAAAAAGCTGTCATTTCCTCAGAAAAGGTCTCGGTATCTCCGCTGATATGTTCAGCAATTGCTACACCTGCATCATTCCCGGAATTAATCATCAATCCCTGGATGAGCTTTTTCAAGGGAACCTGCTCTCCTTCTTCAAGGTATACCCTTGTTCCATCAACACTTCTGGCATTTTTGCTTATCGTCACAATATCTTCCATATTTCCTTTTTCAATCGCATAAATAGCTGTAGCCATCTTCGTTACACTCGCTGGATACATAATCGCATCACTGTCTTTTGAGTACAGAATCTGACCTGACTTCGCATCAATCAATACAGCTGATTCACTTTGAATATCGGGTTCTTTTATAGAGAGTTCTTCAGCGTATGTTTTAAACGAAAATAATCCGAAAGAAAAGATGAATACTAAAAGAATCAAAGGTGCTTTTATCATAAAAAATATCTCCTGTATAGTAGTTAAGATTATTATTCTCTATTCAGTCCATATACAAGCATAACAGCTACTAATCAAGCATGACAATGTAAAGAAATAGAAATAGTCGTATATTCTTTCATTTGACTTTATGAAGCACCGGATTTATAATAAAACTGACGAACGTCAGGAAGGTGAAAAAATGACATCTCAACAAATAAAAGAAGCCGCGATACGCAATTTTGCCGCACACGGATATGAAGGTGCATCTTTAGCAGCAATAGCGAATGAAGTCGGCATCAAGAAACAATCTATTTACACTCATTTTAAAAGCAAGGATGAACTGTTTCTTACTGTCATGGCTGAGGTGCAGGAAAAAGAAATTGAGTATATTAAAAACTACTTTGTTTTCTCAAATTCCGCATCATTAAAAGAAGCGCTCTATCAATACTTGTCAGAGTATATCAACCGCTATGAAAAGGATGATAAAACAAAGTTCATGCTGCGGATCAGCTTTTTGCCGCCAGCACATCTTTACGATGAAGTGATGAAGAAAGTGTACACCTATCTGGATACTTTTGAAGAGCTGCTGACGGATATATTTAATGACCAGAAAGCTATAACAATAAACCAATCAGATGCAGTAATTGCCTATATGGGACTTGTTGATGCTGTTCTGGTTGAGATTCTCTATGGCGGTGCTGAAAGATTTAAAAAGCGATTGGATGGCTGCTTTAGCGTTTACTGGAACGGGATAACACATAGAAACACGGAAGAGCCTTGGTCAGCTCCGTAAGGCAGATAAGAATCCTGCGGAAAAGTCCGGGTTTGACTTTTTTTTGGCGGATCCGTTCTGACCAAGGAGTTTGGCATTTGCGCTTGCTGCAATAAGCAAAATTGTGTCCCATCCAATAATTAAAGAAAGGAAGAACATCATGAATCGTGACTGGATAAAAGTTTTCTTAGCCGGTTTCATTGAAGTTATCTGGGTGGCTGGATTAAAATACTCAGACAGCTGGTATGAATGGATTATTACAATTATTACGATATGTGTAAGTTTTTATTTACTGATCGGAGCGACTAAAAGACTGCCGGTGAGTACCGTTTACGCAGTCTTTACAGGACTTGGCGCTGCAGGAACCGTTATTTCGGAAATTCTCTTCTTTAACGAGCCATTTCAGCTCATCAAAATACTGTTAATTCTCGTATTAGTCGCTGGAGTTATCGGCTTAAAAACATTGTCTAATGATAAAAAAGAGGAGGCTGTGCACTAATGGACTGGATTTTACTGATAGCAGCAGGCCTATTTGAAGTTGTCGGTGTCATCGGAATCAACAAAATGAAAGATTCAAAAGGAATTGTTCCCTTGCTGATTATGATTGCAGGCTTTTCCATCAGTTTTCTTCTATTAAATCAATCTCTTCAAACCATTTCGCTTGGAACGGCATATTCTGTCTGGACAGGAATTGGATCTGCGGGCAGCGCGCTTGTGGGAATTTTATTTTACGGAGATTCAAGCAGCTGGAAAAGAATCCTTTTTATTAGTATGATCATCTCAGCTACAGTAGGATTGAAGCTTGTTTCATAAGGAGTTATCATTGTGAGCCAATTATTTAAATACTCATTCCTTGTCTTGGTCGGCGCATGCAGTTACGGGGTTATTTCTACCATTATTAAAATTGCCTACATGCATGGATTTACAGTGAACGAAGTGATCGGAAGCCAATACTTGTTTGGCTTTATCATGTTTCTCATCTGTGTGACTCTTTTCTCAAGAAGAAAAGTTTCTTTTAAGCAGGCGCTCATCTTAATGATTACAGGAACCACTACCAGTCTGACTGGTATTTTTTACGGAAAATCTCTTGAAACGATTCCCGCCTCGATTGCGATTATCCTCTTATTTCAGTTTACCTGGATTGGAATCGTCATTGAGGCAATAGCTGTGAAAAAGCTGCCGGGTCCTGACAAAATACTCGCTGGAGGCATTCTCTTAATAGGCACATTTCTGGCGGGAAACATTTTTGGTCATGATGCTTTTAGCCTGAGTGATCCCGGAATCATCTGGGGACTTTTATCAGCTGTTTCATTTTCACTATTTATCTTTGCAAGCGGAAAAGTAGCAATTGAGCTGCCGTCTTTAAATCGAAGTCTGTTTATGTCATTGGGTGCTGCACTCTTTTTACTAATCGTCTTTTCCCCTGATTTTCTGACAAATGGCTCCATGCAGTCAGGATTATGGATTTACGCTTTGCTGCTGGGCTTTTTCGGCGTATTCATACCCGTTGTATTGTTTTCAATCGGAACGCCGAAGATCGGTTCAGGCATTGCAACGATTTTAGGAGCTGCAGAATTGCCAATGGCCATTCTCTGCTCGGTTCTTATTTTAAAAGAGCAGGTAACAATCCTGCAGACAGCCGGAATCGCCATGATTTTAATTGGAATTGTAACACCGCAGCTTTATCATTTTTTAAAACATAAGCAGCTTGAGAAGGATAGCATATCTTCTTGACAAAGAGAGTGAACGATTAAACGTTCACCCTCTTTTTAGCATCCAGATATAAGCTTACTCAGCTGAAAAAGTACGCATAGCATCTTCAGCTTGTTTCTCTGTTATATAAGGTGTATGAAAGTACACTCTTATCCATTCTTTTTCATCAGTCTGAACGTAATAGTGATAGGTTTGTGTGGCAGTCATTGTTTTAACATGCTCGAGTATTCTTTCTGATGGATACTTTAATTCGTTTATTACTTTTCTTTCAAAAATCCCCGGCCGGCTTTCAAGGCTTTGCTTTTCCTCAAGTGTACTGGGGACTGCCCCTCCTACAGTCTTTTCTCCTTGTTTAAAAATCAGGCTATCTCCATTTCTTTCTGTTTTGATTCCATCTGGAAGCTGTATACTGTAGTTTAATTGCCCATTCCGTGTATCTTCCCCTTTTTCACCATTTACAAAAAAGAGAGAAAAGATGCCGACTCCGATTAAAAGGATCATTGTTACAGAAAGCTGAAATACTCGGTGTATCACGGCAAGGGAAAATCCTGACCGCCTTTTGGAGAGAGCCTTGCTGATTTTCTCCCGCTGTTCGGATGATAATGTTTTTTTCGGAAACTGAAGGTTTTCAGGATTCAAGTTTGGCCCCTCCTTCTTTAATAGCATCTTGCCTGTTCTGATTTAGTTTCTTCAATGCCCGGTAGTAAGTGCGGCTGACTTTTTCCCTTGTCCAGCCCAGGACTTCTGAGGTTTCTTCCACGGAAAGCTCAGAGATGACTCTCAGCATGACAACATCTCTGTACTCTGTTTTCAGTTCATCTATTGCTCTGTAGACTTCCCTTACATTTTCATGTTCCATCAAAATATCATCCGGACTTTTTTGCCGCTCTTGATTTGGCAGCCAAGAAAGAAGCCGTTTCTTCCGGCGCTGATCAATGACAAGTCTTCTGGCAATGCTGATCAGCCATGTTTTCGGATGGGAATCACCGTGAAAATGGCTTTTTAAAGCCCTGAAAAAAACTTCCTGGACATCATCCTCCACATCGTGTGATCCTTTGTAATAAACCAAAAAGTGATAAAGATCATCTCCGAACAGCTTAAACATCCGCTCAATTTCTCTGTGGTGTTCGTTCATTTATCCACCCCGTTTGAACTCTTTACTTAATTAGACGGTTACTTATCTTAATTCTCTCACTTAAATGGAAAAAAATCAGTTTTTTCAGAATTGATCTATTCCATCTTTTATTTAAGATTAAAATTCGGGTAACATAAATATAAGACTGTAGAACTATATTTGTTTTATTTTTCAGAAAATATTGACTTTTTTCCGGAAAACTATTAATTTATAGGAAAGCGTTTGGATAAATGTAAGGAGTATATTATGACAACATTAAAAGAAATTGCGGAGCATGTTGGAGTATCAATTTCAACTGTTTCCAGAGTAATCAATAACGATCTATCAAGAAATATTCACCCTGAAACGAAAAGAAAAGTTTGGGATGCCGTGAAAGACTATGGATATAAGCCAAACCAAAATGCCAGGAACTTAGCCTCACAGAAAAAAACTGAAAAGAAAAAAACAATGCAGATTGGCTGTTTAGTCCAGCATCCTCATCTAATAGAAAGATATGATCCGTATTATTCACCTATATTTAATGGAATAAGCAAGACTCTTACAGAACATAAATACAGCTTAATCTATATTGATTCATTCGACAAAAAAATTGAGGAAACTGATTTTTACAGAACTATCAACTCTGATACATTGGATGGCATAATCCTTTTCGGAAACTTTGAGGAAAATGTCTTGTCTTTCATTAAAAATCAGATATCCTGCATCGTCGCTTTAGAAACTGCCCACACGGATCGCTTAGATGTATCATTGGTGGACTATGACAGACAGTCTGCATGCAGAGCAGCCATTAAGCACTTAATTGAACAAGGTCATGAAAAGATCGGATTTATTGGAGGCGGAACAGGTGCTGACTATGTGAATCTTTCTGATGAAGAGAGATATAAAGGCTATGTGAAAGCACTGCATGAATTTGGACTCGAACTTGAATCAGATTGGATTGTAAATGCCCAATGGACTCCTTCATTAAGTTATAGCGGCATGAAGAAAATTTTAAACCTTGATTCTAAGCCAACTGCCATGTTTTGTGCAAGTGACACAATGGCCATCGCTGCGATGAGGGCTGTTTATGAAAATAAACTGCAGATCCCAGAGGATGTTGCATTTATCGGGATTGATAACATTGAAATGTCTTTATATTCTAATCCCCCTTTATCAACTATTCATATTCCAAAATATGAAATTGGAAAAGCTGCAGTAAATGTACTTTTAAATCAAATAGAGGAACGGATGGATCTCCCAGTCGTGACTTTGCTGCCATATCAGTTAATTGCCAGGGAATCATCGGAAAATAAATCTAACTTGAAGCATCTTTAAAATTTTATGAGTTAAATTGAAGCATTTATTTTGCACAGCAGGAAAACGTTTTCCGTATTTGGGGAAAATTCAATTTAAGGAGGTGATCTGTTTTCATTGAAGGAGGTTTTTTTCATTTGATATTTCGAGAGGAGACATTAGGAAATGAAACAAGTAAGAATTGCTTTAATTGGAGCAGGATTAAGAAGCGGGATTGCAAAATACTGGCACAAGCCAGATGGTGATTCAATCGTAGTCGCCGCAGCAGATATTTCTTATTCAAAATTAAAAGAATTTCAGGAAAAGATAAATTCCGAAGCGTTTATTACGCAAGATTACAAAGAATTGCTGCAAAGAGATGATATTGATGCTATTGCCGTGACGTCACCTGATTATTTGCACGAGGAACACGCAATCGCTTCCCTTCAGGCTGGAAAGCATGTGTATTGTGAAAAACCTTTAGCTATAACAGTGGAAGGCTGTGACCGGATTATAGAAGCTGCAGAGAAATCAGGCAAGCATTTAATGGTTGGTTTTAACATGAGATATATGAATATGTACAGAACGATGAAAGGAATTGTTGATTCCGGTGTCATCGGAAAAATAAAAGCTGTATGGGTCCGGCATTTTGTAGGATATGGCGGCTACTTCTATTTCCATGATTGGCATGCAAAATCTAAGAATACGACATCTCTTCTTTTACAAAAAGGTTCGCATGATATTGATATCATTCATTGGATTACCGGAAGTTACACACAAAAAGTATCAGCATTTGGAGGCTTGGATTTTTATGGCGGGGACAAGCCAAATGATTTAACTTGCCCATCGTGCAATGAACGGGATACATGTACTGAAGCCAGTCCCCACACACTAATTGAATGCGCTTTCAGAGAAGAGGTAAATGTTGAAGATAATAATGTGGTCATAATGGAGTTAGAGGGTGGCATTAAGGCTTCTTACCTGCAATGTCATTTCACCCCTGATTATCAGCGGAATTACACATTCATTGGCACGGAAGGCCGAATCGAAAATTCAGAGCTGGAAGGAAAAATATATGTAAAGTCGCGTCGTTCAAACTCATGGAGAGAATTCTCTGATACTACCTATGAAATAAAAAAAGCAGAGGGCAGTCATGGCGGAGCCGATCCAAATATATGCAGAGATTTTGTAGATTTAGTGCTTAAAGGCAAGCAGCCTTTAACAACACCTCTTGCTGGCCGAATGAGTGTAGCTGTCGGATGTGCAGCAACTGAATCGATCCGTTCGGGCGGACACATTGTAAAGATTAAACCAATCCCCACAACTATTCCGAAAGCATTTTAAACATCAGTATAGCTGAAAGGGATGGTATTTTTGAAAATTGAACATAAACCTGAAAAATACACAAACACACGTACAGCCTCTAAGACCTCACATACAAAATTATCTGCATTTCGAATATCCTTCAGGAAAAACTGGGATCTGTATTTGCTGATTTCACCTGTCATACTTTATTTTATTATCTTTCACTACATTCCAATGTATGGAGTACAAATTGCATTCAAAGACTTTTTCCCTGTAAACGGAATATCAGGAAGTCCATGGGTTGGCCTTAAACATTTTGAACGATTTTTTGATAGCTATTATTTTTGGCGCTTAATTAAAAATACACTTGGAATCGGTTTATATACGTTAGCATTATCTTTCCCTATTCCAATTATTATTGCGCTCATGCTTAACGAGGTAAAGCATGAAAAGTACAAACGCTTCGTCCAAACTGTCATTTATGCTCCTCATTTTCTGTCAACCGTTGTCGTAGTCGGAATGCTGCTGTTGTTCCTGAAGCCTGATGGGCTGGTCAATCAAATCATTATCTTATTTGGCGGTGAACCTATTTATTTTATTACTGAGCCTAGCTTATTTAAATCGCTTTATGTTTTTTCTGATGTCTGGCAAACGATGGGCTGGAGTTCGATCATCTATCTTGCTGCTTTAGCCTCTATAGATTATCAGCTTCATGAAGCAGCCATCATAGATGGAGCAACTAGGATTCAGAGAATCTGGCATATTAATGTTCCGACCATATTTCCAACAATCGTTATTATGTTTATCCTAAGTGCCGGCTCTATTATGGCCGTAGGCTTTGAAAAAGTATTCTTAATGCAAAATAGTCTGAACATGTCTACTTCTGACGTTATTTCAACATTTGTATATCGTGCCGGGATTTTAGATGCCCAATATAGTTTTTCAGCAGCAGTCGGATTATTTAACTCCGTTATTAATTTCATTATGTTGATCGTCGTTAACTCATTTGCTAAAAAGATCAACGAAACTAGTCTTTGGTAGGAGATGAGGGATATGACAAACAGTTCATCAGATAAAGTCTTCAACATCGTGAACTATCTATTACTTGCCATAATTACACTGCTTGTGCTGTACCCTTTATACTTTGTCCTCAGTGCATCGGTGAGTGATCCCCTCTATGTCTTAAGAGGAGAAATGTGGCTCCTTCCGAAGGATATTAACTTCGATGCCTATAAAAAAGTATTTATGAATGAAGATATCCTAAACGGTTTTTGGAACACGATAAAGTATACAGCGGTTGGAACTGCCATTAACGTCGTGATGACAACAATGGCCGCCTTTCCCCTATCAAGAAAGGACTTCATGGGCAGAAACCTTATTATGGGATTCTTTGTGTTTACTATGTTTTTTAGTGGAGGATTAATTCCTTCCTATCTATTAATTAAGGAACTCGGAATGCTGGATACTTTTTGGGTAATGGTTATTCCTAATGCAGTAGCAATCTGGAACATCATTATTATGCGTACTTTTTTCCAGACCACCATTCCGATTGAACTGCAAGAGTCGGCAATGATTGACGGCTGCAGCAATATACAGATTCTAATTAAGATCGTTTTGCCATTATCTATGCCTGTCATTGCAGTAATGGTGTTATTTTATGCTGTTGGCCACTGGAATTCTTACTTCAACGCCTTGATTTACTTGCAGGACCGGGAGCTCTTCCCTCTCCAGTTAATTTTGAGGGAAATTCTGATTCAGAGTCAAACGGATGAAATGGTCAAAGCGACTTCGGAATCATTTGTAAAGCAGCAGTTAAGTGTTGAAGGGCTAAAATATGCTGTACTGGTTGTATCAAATATACCAATGATGCTCTTGTACCCTTTCCTGCAAAGATACTTTGTTAAAGGGTTTATGATCGGAGCCATAAAAGGATAATAAAGGGGGTTATGTTAATGAAGAGCAATAAATGGAGATATGGATTTTTATCAGGTGTTCTTGCATTTTCCATTTTGAGCGGCTGTACGAATGAGGAAGCTTCTAAAGAAAAGAGCGAATCTGCTGTCAAAGTCAATAAGACCGGTATGCCGATCGCAGATGAGAAAATAGAATTAACAGGATTTGCAGGGAAATTTTTTGCCTCTCAAGACTGGAATAAACTTAAGTTATGGGAAGAATATGCAAAGATGAGCAATGTTGAAATAGATTGGGAAACGGTACAAGTTGATAGTTTAAAAGAAAAAAGAAACCTTCTTCTTGCAAGCGGTGAATATCCGGATGTCCTATTCTCATCTGCACTTCCAAAAGCAGATTTGATTAAATATGGGCAGCAGGGTGTATTGCTTAAACTAAACGACTTAATTGATCAGTATGCTCCTAATTTTAAAAAGATTATGGAAGAAAATCCTGTGGTTGCAAAAGGGATTACTATGCCTGATGGAAGCATTTATGGGTTTCCTACTATCTATGATCCAGAATTTAAAGGTCTGCACTTGGGAACACCATGGATCAATAAGAATTGGCTGGAAAAATTAGGCCTGGAGGAGCCTCAAAATTTAGATGACTTTCATAAAGTTCTCAAAGCTTTTAAAGAAGAGGATCCTAATGGCAATGGAAAAGCTGACGAAATTCCATGGTCCGGGGCATATGGAATTGGAGAAGCTATCGGATTTATTAAAGGGTCTTTCGGTCTTAATAATCATGGATCTGCAAATGCATATATTGATTTAGCACCTGGAAGCAATAACCTCAGGTTCACTCCTGCGTCAGATGAATATAAAGAAATGCTGGAGTACCTTCATAAACTCTATAAAGACGGATTAATAGATAAAGAGATTTTCACAGCTGATCCACAAGCATTTACTGCCAAAGCTTCAGATGGAGCCTTCGGTGTCATCAACGGACTCGATCCTGAGACGATTTACCAGTTAAAAGGTTATGTCGGAACACCTGTGCTCAAAGGACCTAAAGGTGATCAAATGCTTACATCAATGGGTTCACCGCTTGGAAATATCGGAATGTTCGTCATCACGGACAAGAACAAAAATCCAGAAGCAACGATTAGGTGGATTGATCACTTTTACGGGGATGAAGGAACAAAGATGTTCTTTATGGGATTTGAAGGTGTGACATACGAAGAGAAAAATGGAGAGTTTGAATACACTGAGAATATGACAAAAAACCCTGATGGCTTAAATTTGGATCAGGCATTGAGCGAATATCTTACATGGCCGGGCGGGTATTACCCTGGAATTGTTAAAGAAAAATACTTTAAAGGAGCAGAAGGTAAGCCTGCAACAAAAGAAAATGCACTGAAATCTGAACCTTACGCCCTTAAACAAGAAGACATTTGGCCTGCATTTAACTTCAGCCCAGAAGAACAAGAAGAGCTGTCAACCATTTCAACTGATATAACGACATATGTAGATGAAATGACAGCAAGCTTTATCTCCGGAAAAACATCATTATCGAAATGGGAGGATTATGTTCAGACCCTCAAACAAATGAACTTAGACCGCTACATGGAGATTTATGAATCCGGCTATAAGAATTACAAGAAATAATGGCATACTTGGTAACCTATGAACTTCCTTATAGGTTACCTGAATTTCTTCAAAGAAACTGGGTGAAATGATGACTGCAAGAATGCTTATTTTGGGAAGCTATAGGCTCTGTGAAAAGATTATGTTAGCAGCCTATTTAAATCTTCTGTGGATTATATTTACAGCAGGCGGCTTCATTGTATTCGGAATCTTTCCTTCTACTGTAGGACTCTTTACAGTTATTAGAAAAATGATTCTTTACAAAGATCATGATATGAACATATTCAGCGAGTATTGGAGAGCTGTGAAAAAAGAGTTTGTGAAATCGAATGCTATGGGTTTTCTATTAACCCTCATCACTTTGCTTCTTTGGCTAAACTTTCAGCTGCTTCAAATCACCGATGGAATACCGCATCTCATACTTCTTTCGATTATGTGCATGATTGGAATGATGTGGGTCATTCTCTTATTCTATTGGATTCCAATATATGTACATTTTGAACTGCCTATTCGGAACGTTTTGAGTGCAGCTTTTCTGATTGGTCTGTCCAATCCTCTTTATACAATCTTAATGATTTTAGGGTTATCCGTACTGTACATGATTCTTCTTATCGTTCCTGGTTTATTTCCTTTTTTTTCAATCAGCATCTCTGTCTTCCTCATCATGAAGCTTGCTCTAAAAGCCTTTGAACGGAATCAAAAAATCACTTTCAGAAATGAGGAAAAGAAATGAAAGGAACATTTTTGGCTATAGGGCTTACAGTATCAGCCCTGTTAGCATCTCCCTCGTTATCTCATGCAGCATCTGCTGATAACGTTTATTTAGGACCTCTAAAGAGTGTTGAGTCTGATATCGTCATGAGTGATTGGTCACCAACTATTACTGCGCCTTATACCTATTGGGCCACTCAAAACTGGAATCAAGGTGCAGAGGGCGGCGGATATGCAGGATTTCAGCAGCAGGACGAGCGGGCTTGGGCCAACCGGACCGTACATTTTGCATTATGGGATCCAATGGCCGTTCAAGCTCCCATTGTTTCCTTATATTCTCACCCTGATGCTAAAGTTGAGCGTTTTGGCGGAGAAGGAACAGGATTAAAGGTAATGACACCATATGAATGGGATCTATCAAAATGGTATCGAATGGTTGTCAAGCGATGGGATATGCAGGATGGCACTCATTTTGGGCAATGGGTAAAAGATGTCAGCTCTGATAAATGGACCCTCATCACAGAAGTCGCCTATCCCGTTAAAGATGTGAATTTTGGCGGACGATTCACTCTTTTCCAAGAAGATTGGGCCGGTACTGCAGAGAACGCAAGAGGTGGACGCACAAAGAACGGCTACAATCGATCACTTGCTGGAACGTGGAATTCCTGGGATAAGCAGACAATGTCAACTAATAGTTCGAATACAAATTGGGCAGGAGGTGCAACCGATGAATACTTTTGGTATCAATCCGGCGGCACAACCATTCCCAACCTTGCCAATCCGACGACTTTAACGATCAGCCAGCCAGCAGAACCAGAACTTGATGATATCGAAATCGATTCTGTTAAAGCCATAACTAAAAATAAAAAAGTGCATATAAACTGGCACCTGAAAGAATCCAGTTCTCCGCAATTTGAATATGAAATCACAATTGTCGAAACTGAAAATCATACACAAGCAGCATCAGTGACGAGTATCGATACAAGGTCTAATTCAGAAATATTGACAGCCACATTAGATAAAAAGAAAACATATAACGCTGAACTAAAAATTACGGATATTTTTGGCCAGCAAAAAACAATAACAAAACAAATAATCCAAAAGCAGTAAAATTGAAGCTCAGCTCTATAAACAAAAACATCTTTATAAGAGGATGATAGCAATGAATTTATTAAGCTCAAAAGAAGAACTTGCAAGTGCAGGCGCCCTATATACATCGAAAGAAATTATTCAGCAGCCCAAATTATGGGCAGAAGCAGCTGAAATAATCCAACAGCAAATTGATCAAATCACTTTGTTTTTGGATAACATTCAAAGCAGACATGATCGAATCAAAATCATTTTTACCGGAGCTGGAACTTCTGCTTTTATAGGAGATACACTCCTGCCTTATCTTAAAATGATTTCACAAGACTCAAAATTTGATTTAGAAAGTATTCCTACCACGGATATCGTATCGAATCCATATTATCATTTAGAAAGAGATTTTCCGGTTTTATTGATTTCATTTGCCCGGTCGGGGGATAGTCCCGAAAGTTATGCCGCTGTACAGCTGGTTAACCAGCTTGTTCAAAATGCTTACCATATTATTATCACATGCAATAAAAATGGAGAATTAGCTAATCAGGAAGGCAGCCATTCCAGGAGCTATATTTTATTGATGCCTGAGGAGGCAAATGACAAGGGGTTCGCGATGACCAGCAGTTTTACAACGATGATGCTCTCCTGTCTTCTTCTTTTTCAGCATTACTTCGGCCGCTATACCGAAAAAACAATCGAAGCTCTTAGTGTGTCTGCCGCTCATGTTTTGCAGCAGCATAAAAATTCATTAAAAGCTATAACAGAGCAGCCTTTCAAAAAGCTTATCTATCTTGGATCAGGAGTGTTCAAAGGTTTGGCATGTGAAGCTTCGCTTAAATTTTTGGAGCTTACAGGCGGGACCATCCCTTGCATGTATGATACTTCCCTTGGATTCAGACACGGTCCAAAAACCTTTTACGATGAGAATTCAGCTGTCATTCTTTTTCTTTCATCTAATTCTTATACAAGAAACTATGATTTAGATATTTTAAAAGAACTTTTCTTAGATCCAAAGAAGGGGACGGTCATTGTCATATCTTCACAGGAGGATGATGCAGCACGCTCCTATTGTGATCACTTTCTTATAACACATGTCGAAAATCAAGAAGAAGATATTATATTATCCTTTCCATACATCATAATTGCTCAAATCCTTGCGTTATACAAATCCATATCTGTAGGACTGAAACCCGATAATCCAAGTCTTGATGGAAAAGTTAACCGTGTTGTCAAGGGGGTCCGCATTTACCCTCACCATAAATTTTCGAAATAGTAAGATAGATGTCAGGAGGCAGAAAGATGCTCATTTCTACTGAATCACTATTAAAAGACGCTCAAGAAAAGGGATACGCTGTACCAGCTTTTAATATTCATAACCTTGAAACAATAAAAGCTGTCGTGGAAAAGGCAGATGAGTTAAGATCTCCTGTTATGCTGGCAGCCACCCCAGGCACAATACGATACATGGGTGCAGACTACTTGCTGCAAATTGCAGAGACAGCTAATCGAAAACATGATATTCCTGTCTCTCTTCATCTTGATCATCACGAAGACTTGAGAGATATTGAGAGATTAATTGAATTGGGTGCAAGATCTGTCATGATCGACGCCTCCCATAAGCCGTTTGAAGAAAACGTAGAAACTGTAAGAGATGTTGTGAAATTCGCCTCCCGCTTTGGTGCATCAGTCGAAGCTGAGCTTGGAAGATTAACGGGTATGGAAGATGATCTGCATGTTGATGAAAATGACGGCATCTATACGAATCCGCTTCAAGCTAGAGAATTCGTTGAAAGAACAGGCATAGACTCATTAGCCGTAGCCATCGGAACAGCTCATGGCTTATACAAAGGCAATCCAAAACTTGATTTCGATAGACTAAGGGAGATAAGAAAAGAGATACATATTCCTTTGGTTCTTCATGGTGCCTCCGGTCTTTCAAGTGAAACGGTACAAAGGACCATAGAAATGGGAATATGCAAGGTCAATATTGCTACTGAACTGAAAATTGCTTATTCAAGCGGACTCAAAGATTATCTCCAAAAGCATCCCAATGCAAATGATCCACGGGAATATTTTTCAGATGGCATTAATGCCTTAAAGCAGGTTGTCGAAAACAAAATTAAAATGTGCGGCAGTTATAACCGGGTTTAGGACAATTATGATTTTAGTTGTATCCTTAAACCCCGCTGTTGATATTCGCTACTCAGTGCCAGAATTCCAGCCCGGAAACATTAATCGTCCAGTATTGAAAGAAAAAACTGCAGGCGGAAAAGGGCTGAATGCTGCAAGGGTCCTCTCTCTGCTTGGATATAAACCGTTATTCATAACAGGATTTTCAGGCGGTAAGCAAGGTGAGTGGATTCAGTCTGAATTGGACTGCAGCTCAATCCCCTATCATTTTCAGGAGATTAAAGAAGAAACAAGAACTTGTATTGCTATTCTTTCCAGCTGCAGTCAGACAGAAGTTTTAGAGGCTGGTCCAGAGATTTCCGAGAGTGAAATGAAAAATTTTATTGATCTTTTCAGGGCAAAAGTGAAAGAGGCTTCCTTAATTATCCTTTCAGGAAGCCTTCCTAAAGGGGTTCCAGCTGATTTTTACCGAACACTTGGTGAGATAATCAAGCTAGAGAAAAAGCGTATGCTCCTTGATTCAAGCGGAGAAAGCCTTAAGTACGGAATTGAAGCCTCTCCCTTTTTAATTAAACCGAACTTGCAGGAGCTTTCGCAATTATTAAAGAGAAAGCAATTATCGGTGGAGGAAGCAATTAAAGGGGCCCTATCATTATGCGAAAAAGGTGTCTGTTACACGTTAGTATCTTTAGGTTCCGACGGTGCCATTCTGGCATCTGAGAAAGGAGTCTGGAAGGCCGTCCTCCCTTCCATCGAGATTAAAAATCCAGTAGGATCCGGCGATAGCATGCTGGCAGGTGCTGCCTTTGGAATGCAGCTTCATTTGCATCCGGGAGACCTCCTTCGGTTTGCATGTGCATGCGGAACTGCCAATGCTGCCGAAGAAAAGACTGGATTTATCAAAGAATCAACTGTCATGGAGCTTTATCAAAAAATACAAGTTGAACAGATCTTCCCGGAGAAAGGACTAGATTATGAGAAAGGCGATTTGTTTTGATGTCGGGGGAACTTTTATAAAACATGCCGTTATTGATGAAGAAGGAAAGGTTTATGATTTCGGCAAGACCCCAACCCCTAAAGCGAACATACGAAGTGAAATTGTGCTGCTTATTCAGTCTATTGCAAATAAATCTAAGGAAACTCATTTAATAGAAGGAATCGGAATTTCTTCCTGTGGGATTGTTGATAAAAAAAATGGCAGAATACTAGTTTCAGCAAATATTCCAGACTACAGTGGATTTGAGATTGTCAGAGAGGTGGAGAATGCTACAGATCTTTCCGTTCTTCTTGAAAATGATGTTAGAGCTGCCTGCCTTGGAGAGAGATGGAAAGGGATTGCAAAAAAGTCAGATCATATCGTCATGATTACCCTTGGGACAGGCATTGGAAGCGGAATTATTGCCAATGGAAAACTGGTTGAAGGAGAACACGGTTTAGCAGGAGAATTTGGACATATGATCATTTCCATTAACGGTGAACCATGTCCTTGCGGAATGAAGGGCTGTTACGAAAGGTATGCTTCAACCTCTGCTTTTATCAGTCAATACTGTCATGCTGCCAACATTGCCCCTTATCCAAACAAGATTTCTGGGGAAACCATTATGGAATTGGTTAGAAAAAGAGATTCCATTGCTGTTTCTGTTTATGAGCAATATTTAGAATACGTTGTAACCGGCCTTGTCAATATTGCTCATTCTATTAATCCAGAGATTATATTGATTGGGGGCGGTATTTCTGAACAAGGAGAACACTTTATCAGCAGCATTCGCTCCCTGTTTAAAAAAAGAGCAATGAAAGTTTACCAAGATTACACCCGCATTGACATACCTTCGCTGGGCAATTTATCCGGATTGGCAGGAGCCGGTTACCTTGTGCTGTCGCAGGACGTTATGAAAGGAATGTAAAAAGTCTTGTACTCTTAGCTTCCGCTTTTTAAGTATCCATTTAGTCTATAATTTTCATTTTTCCTTTGGATTACAATACTCCTAAACGATAAGACACTATATAATGAAAAAATATCATATGCAGCTTTACTTATTGTTTAAGGAGGAATTTAATGTCCAAAAAAACAGTGCTTATAACCGGGGCTTCAAGCGGGTTTGGCATGCTTGCAGCACATGGACTTGCAAAAGCCGGATATCACGTGATTGCCACAATGAGAAATCTGGAAAAGAAAGCGGGACTGATGAAGTCCATACAGGATGATGCCCTTGATGAAAATGTGACACTGCTTGTGCTTGATGTCACGTCATCTGACTCCATTCAGGCACTTAAACATTTTTTGAATGAAACAAGCAAAATAGACATTCTCATCAATAACGCTGGATATGCATTTGGCGGCTTTGGCGAGGAAATTACAGCTGATGAGTACAGAGAACAATTTGAAACGAACTTTTTTGGTGTGATTGCCGTTACACAGGCTGTCCTGCCTTTTATGAGGTCACAGAGAAGCGGAAAGATTATCAATATGAGCAGCATAAGCGGATTGATCGGTTTTCCGGGACTGTCGCCGTATGTTTCGTCAAAGCATGCTCTTGAAGGCTTCAGTGAAAGCCTTCGCCTTGAAGTAAAGCCGTTCGGCATTGATGTTATTTTGGTGGAGCCCGGGTCTTTTTCTACAAATATTTGGACAACAGGCAAAAGAGTTTCACCTGTCTCAATGGAAGCAAGTTCTCCGTATTATGAATATATGATTGGAATAGAAGATGAGCTTGAACGGGGAAGAGAAAAACTTGGAAATCCAGGTGAGGTTGCTGCACTCATTGTAAAGCTTTGTAAAAAAAAGACTGGTGTTAAACTGAGATACACGGTTGGAAAAGGGGTCCGTTTTTCTCTATTTTTAAAAAGAATTCTTCCATGGAGTATGTGGGAATCGATCATCATTGGAAAACTGCTGCCCAGCAAGAAATAGAACCCATCTTTTTGACGGGTTCTTTTCCATTCTAGCTCTCTAACTCCTTGCGATTCTGAAACTCTTCCTTTATATCATTGATTAAAGCTTCATCTGTCAAAAGTCTTAATCCAGTCAAAGCAAGACCTTTTGCCCCCAGAAGCAGAGCTTTGTCACCACGCTCAGATTTAGCTGCTTCCCTGAATTCAACTGTATGTCCAATTAAAGTATCCGGACCGATTTTAATATACGGATGGATCGTTGGCACTGCCTGGCTGATGTTGCCGGCGTCCGTTGAACCTAATCCGTCGCGTTCACCAGTCTCAACATGCTCTCCAAGACTTTCAAGCTCCTGTTTAAAAACAGCATCAAATGTGCGGTTTAAAACCAGATTATCGACTTCATTTTGAAAAGCGATGACGTTCAGCTTTGCCCCTGTTGCAAGTGCTGCACCTTCCGCAATAGCTTTCACGCGTGCAGTCGCTTCACTGCATTTTTTCCGTGTATCTGCCCTGATATAAAAGCGGGCTTTTGCGTATTCCGGCACGATATTCGGCGCATCACCGCCATGTGTAATGATTCCGTGAATTTTCACATCATCTGTTACATGCTGGCGCAAAGCATTAATGCCATTAAAAAGCTGAATGACTGCATCTAAGGCATTAATGCCATGATGAGGAGCAGCTGCTGCATGTGCAGGTTTTCCGATGAACTCAAAGTCAAGAGGATCAACAGCAAGTGAATTTCCGGTAATTCTCGTTGCATTCGCCGGATGCACCATTAACGCAGCGTCAATCCCTTCAAGCAGACCATGTTTGACAAAGCTTCCTTTAGCACTGCCGTTAGGACCTCCTTCTTCAGCCGGTGTTCCGAGGACTACAACTTCTCCCCCGGTTTCATCAATCACTTTGCTCAGTGCAATAGCCGCGGCCGTGCTTGTTGTGCCAATAATGTTGTGGCCGCATGCATGGCCAAGTCCTGGCAATGCGTCGTATTCAGCTAAAAAAGCGATAACCGGTCCGCTTTTTAATGCAGATTTCTTTCTGGCAAGAAAAGCTGTTTCATGTCCGGCAACTCCGCGTTCAACGCTGAAGCCTTCTGATTGAAGAAGATCTGCGAGGAGCTTTGATGCAAAGAACTCCTCATTGCCGATCTCAGGATTTTCATGAATGGAGTGGCTGATTTGAAGATACTTCTCCTTATTGGTATCAATATTTAAAATCGCTGCTTCTTTCAGAGTTTCAACAACTGTACTCAAGATTACCCCTCCTTAGATTTTATTCTCCAATTTTGCTTAAAGGTACAAATGTAGGAATCGTACTTCCGGCATATTCTTTTTCAATAAATTCAGCTGTATCTTCTTCCTGGTAAAGCTCAACAATGCGTTTCAGTTCTTTGCGGTCCTTATCTTCTGTACGTGCTGCAATAATGTTGATATATGGAGTAGCCGTTTCATCTTCATGGAAAATTGAGTCTTTCACTGGGTTAAAGCCTGCATCTACAGCAATGCCGTTATTAATGACCGATCCTGCTACATCCGGTAATACACGCGGTGTCTGGCCAGCAACAACAGGAACAATTTCTAAGTTTTTCGGATTTGAAACAATTTTGTCCAATGAACCATTTCCATCAAAGTCCTCTGGCAGTTCAATCAAGCCTGCATCCTGAAGCAGAAGGAAAGCTCTGCCCATATTGGTTGCTTCGTTTGGAACGGCAATCTTTCCGCCTTTGGGAATGTCTTTAATAGATTTATATTTATCAGAATAAAGCCCAAGTGGAGCAATCACAGTTGTACCGATTGGTGATAGATCAAGATCGTGTTCTTTTTTAAATGCGTTAAAATAAGAAATGGTCTGGAATGCATTTGCATCAAGCTCACCTTCTGCCAGTGCCAGGTTTGGCTGAACGTAATCTGAGAATGTGACAATCTCAATGTTGATGCCTTCTTTTTCGGCTTTCTTTGCAACGAAATCCCAAATGCGGTTATCTGATCCGCTTACGCCAATTTTGACATTTACTTCTTCTTTCCCGTTTGCTGTTTTATTTCCGCAGCCTGCAGCAAGAGCTCCTACTACTAGAATAAGTGCTAGGATAATAAATTTTTTCATTTTGTTTCTCTCCCTATCGTCTTCTGATTTTTTTAGATAATAAGTTTCCTGATGATTGAAGCCCCTGAACGAGCACAACAAGGATTGTAACGGTAATAATCATGACAACTGTGTCAAAGCGCTGGTAGCCGTATGTAATGGCGAGATCCCCGAGTCCGCCGCCGCCGACAGCTCCAGCCATCGCTGATGCCCCGACAAGACCAACCGTTGCGATTGTAAGACTTAATACAAGTGAGCTTAATGCTTCTGGAACGATGAATTTAAAGATGATTTGCGTTGGTGTTGCTCCCATAGCTTCTGCTGCCTCTATGACTCCCGGGTCCACTTCTAATAATGAGTTCTCAATCAATCTCGCAATATATGGACCTGCATAAAAGACAAGCGGCACTACAGCAGCGGCAGTCCCAATTGATGTTCCTACAATTAATCTGGTTAGCGGAACAATCGCAACCATTAATATAATGAAGGGTACAGAACGGAAGATATTGACGACACCGTTCAAGATATTAAAAATAATGGCATTTTCCCATAGGTGCCCTTTTCTTGTAATGACCAGCAGCACACCAAGCGGCAGTCCGATCAAGGTTGAGAAAAGCAATGAAAAACCGGTCATTGCAAGTGTTTCGATCAGTGCATCAATAATTTGCTGTGAATTAACTAGCATGTACTTCCACCTCTTTAACTGTGACATTTTCCTGATTCATTACTAATAACGCCCGTTTAATTTCGCTTTTTGCTCCCTGCAGCTCGACAATCAAATGTCCAAACGGGATGCCCTGAAGCTCTGTGATGTTTCCAAATAAAACATTGATATCAAGATCAAACCGTTTAGCAATCTGAGAAAGCAGCGGCTGGCCCGAAGATTTGCCGACAAAGTTAATTTTGAAAATCTGTCCCTGTGCATTCTCCTCCTGCACTAATTTCAGCACAGACTCAGGGATGGAATCATTCAGAACAGAACTGACAAAGTTCGAAGCTGTTTTTGTTTGAGGATTTGAGAATACATCAAAAACTGAGCCTGACTCGATAATTTTTCCGCCCTCAATTACTGCAACCCTATCGCAAACCTCCCTGATAACTGACATCTCATGGGTGATCATTAAAATTGTAATGTTGTATTCCTGATTGATTTTTTTCAAAAGCTTCAGAATGGACCCGGTTGTTTGAGGATCAAGTGCAGATGTTGCTTCATCACACAATAGAATGGAGGGCTGTGTAGCCAGTGCTCTTGCAATGCCGACACGCTGTTTTTGACCCCCTGACAGCTGGTCTGGATATTGATTTGCTTTGTCCTCTAACCCTACAAACGACAATAATTCTGTTACTCTTTGTTTGATTTCTTTTTGAGAGGCTTTTGCAAGAAGGAGCGGCATCGCAACATTGGCGAAGACCGTTTTGGAATTCAGCAGATTGAAATGCTGGAAGACCATGCCGATTTTGCGTTTTACTTGTCTTACTTCCTTTTGGGATAGTGCCGTTAAATCGAGATTATCAACAATGATTTTTCCCGAGCTTGGACGCTCTAACAAATTCACTGTGCGGATCAGTGTGCTTTTACCGGCTCCGCTGAATCCGATCACACCGCAAATCTCCCCCTGCTTCACATGAAGATCAATGCCGTTAAGGGCTCTCACTTCATTTCCGCCGCTGTTATAAACCTTTGTGACACCTTCAAATTGAATCATATGTATTCCTCCCGTGATATTGAAAATAAAAAAACCCTCTTCTATCCGACAAGAAGAGGGCATGAATTCATAAAGAATCACTAGGTCTCTTCTTATCTCCCAGGCTTTTTGCCTGCTGGAATTGGCACAGTACTTTTTTATAAAAGTCCGCTGCCGAAGCATCATCAGGCCAGTCCCTCCGCTTCTCTGGATAAGAAATCTATTTAATTTGCTAAAAAACAAAAAACCTCTTCCTGAAAGCCAAGAAGAGGGTAAGATCAAAGGTAAAAGACCGTTCACTCTTCTTATCTCTCAAGCGAAATCACGCTTGTTGGAGTTGGCACAGTTCTCAGGAAAGTCCGAGTCTGCTGCCGAGGTTTCAAAGGGCCAAATCCCTCCACCTCTCGTGATAAGAAGTTTCATATTTTCGATGTGAGTCCTACTTTACGCTGGTATTTTCAAAAAGTCAACACTTTTTTTATAAAAATATGACTACTTTGAAAGCCTGCGGTATCGGTATTGCTGCCACTGAAAACGAATAAAGCAGCCAACACAAAAGCCTAATATGGCAACGAATGCAGCTAGCGCGACCATAGCGGTAAAGATATAAGCCAGAGTCATCCAGTTCATCATATAACCAAGAAAACCAAGACTAAGACAGATGACTGCAATCATCTGATTGAACTGCTGCTGTTCGAAATCCTCGGGAATGTATTCCGAAGGCTTTTTTCTTAAAAAGAGCTTTGCCGTCTTCATAATAGGGTTAAATTTAAAAAGAAGCCCCATTAATCCTGGAATAAGAGGTATAAGAAGAAACCAGCCGGATCCTGAAACCCAAGCGGCTGCGACAGATAACACAATAAACCATTGATTCGTTAATACAAGAGGTTTAGGAATCGTATTCACTTAAATCCCACCTATCTGATTGGAATATTAGTATTCTACTCCTATTTTTGTCATTTGTGAAGATAGAAACTTCAGGGGATTTCCCCCCCTTAAAAGCGTGTGAATGGGGTACTCAAATCGCTGATTCTCTGCTTTCATAACCTCAAAGTTTATTGACAGTTAGAAGGCGGCCGTGATAAGATCATTAAAACCAACTAAACCAATCAGAATTAAATAAATTATCAAGAGTGAACGAGAGATCTGGCTCCGCGACTTCACAGCAACCGCCGGCAAACGGAAAGGTGCTCCCACCAGCAAAGCTGCTGTGCTTTGGTTGATAGAGAAAAAACCTCTCTTTATAGCCAATGAAAGAGAGGGTTTTTTATTTTATGATTTGTATGAATTGGAGGAATCACAAATGACTGAAACGATTTACTCTGTATTGCCCGGTGCTGAAAGCTTTTTTTATAAAGGAAATGAGATTGGCATTCTGCTTTGCCATGGATTTGTAGGAACACCTCAAAGTGTTGGAGAACTGGGAAAACTGCTTGCTGATAAAGGCTTCACCGTTCTTGCCCCGCGATTAAAAGGCCACGGGACAAATGCTCACGAGCTTGAAGCCTGCTGTTATCTGGATTGGATCAAAGACATTGAACAGGCTTATTTAAAGCTGAAAAAAATCTGCCGGAAAGTATTTATTGCAGGTCAGTCTATGGGCGGCATCCTAGCTTTGCATTTAGCTGGCAAATACAAAGAAATCAGCGGTGTGATTACGATTAATGCTGCTTTAAGCGTGCCTGGATATGAGTCTTTCGAAGATCTGACAGAGCCAAGGTTCATTGCTGAAGGAAAACCGGATATAAAAGCAGAAGGAATCGAAGAAATTACTTACTCAGCTGTTCCAATTACAGCCGTTCATAATCTCCTTAATCTTATAAAATTTATAAAACCAAAGCTTTCAGAAGTCTCATGTCCGCTGCTCGTTTTTAAATCCGAAGAAGACCATGTCGTCCCTCCGGACAGCTCCGATACCCTTTTTGAAAATGTCTCATCATCTATGAAAAAAATCATCAGTCTAACTAACTCCTATCACGTTGCTTCCATGGATTACGATAAAGAAATTATTGCAGATAGAACCTCGGATTACATTCATTTGTGCTGTCATCCATTCTACAAAATTTCCGTTTAGCCAATGACATTCATCCGGCATTCCTGCTAAACTAAGTGCAGGTGATAAACATGTTTTTAAAATTAATCAAATTAAATAAAGAAGAGATTCCTTCGTTTGAAACGTATCCTTTTTCCATTCCTGCCATTTCACATTTGGATGAACTTAAAATTAAAAGCCCTGTTACTTTTTTTGTAGGCGAAAATGGATCCGGCAAATCGACTTTGATGGAAGCCATTGCCTATCAGTGCGGGTTTAATACCGCTGGCGGCAGCCATCATCTTTATGAAACTAGAAGCTCTCAATCTGATTTAGGAAAGTATATCAAGCTTGCCTGGATGCCTAAAATTAAAAATGGCTTTTTCCTAAGAGCTGAGTCCTTTTATCAGTTTGCATCCTATCTGGAAGAATTGAATGAAGAGCCATTGTCAGGTGACGTTTTTGGCCCATATGGCGGTAAATCGCTTCATCATCAATCACATGGTGAATCTTTTTTATCCCTCTTTCTCAATCGTTTCGGCAATGGCAAGAAAGCCGTCTATTTATTGGATGAGCCAGAGGCCGCACTTTCTCCATCAAGACAGCTGACCCTGCTCCGCATCATTCATGACTTAACAAAAGACGGCGAAGCGCAATTTATTATTGCCACACATTCTCCTATCCTTCTGGGATTTCCCGGGGCGAATATATTAAGCTTTGATTCGGAAAGCATAGCTGAAATCGATTATACCGAGACGGATCATTATCAGATTACAAAGTATTTTTTGGAGAAATCGCAATCGGTTTTTGGAAGAGCTTTTTAAAGAAGAATAATCTGAGTATTTACACCTTGCCTTTGCTCCTTAGGATTTCAGAGCCTTAACACCATTAATCTATGCCCCTTATAAACCTTATGGGACATTTAAGCTTACCATGCAAGAACGTCTGCCAATCCGAATAAAGAGATGTTTAAAGAAGCCTTCGGGAATGCTTTCCAAAGGCTTCATTACCAAACAAGTTTTTCACGTTTAAAGTTAAAAACTAACTGTAATGTTCTATTTCTGCAAAAATATTTGGAATCAACTTGCTATTCCTAATTGCTGGTACTACCCGAAGACGGGGAGTTTCTCTTTAACATAAAAGAAAAGATATATCATAATTCTTAGGAAGATCTTTAATTATCATAAAGAAAAACTCCAGCTGGGTACTGAAGTTATCTTTAATCTGCTTCATATCTTTAGTCACTTAAACTTCCCTTGTTTAGGAATACAAATCAGATCTAAAACATTTAAAGTGATAACGTTGCTCCTTTTTTATAATATTCGTTCATCGTTTCTTTAGGAACCATGCTTCCACCGGTAGCCCACATAAGATGTGTAGCATTTTTCATTTTATCTGTTAAGTTATGATTTTGTATGTATTCTTTTCCTTCTTTCTCAATCCATAACTTTACCGGCCCTATTACACCGGCTAATGCGGAAGGCTCCAGGTGAATGTTTTCTGTATCGACCAATGAGCTTAATAGTTTAAATAATTCATTATCACTTACCGTATAACTTCCGCTTAATAAAGACTCGATAGTTTGACCCACGAATCCTGATGGCCTTCCGACCGCAAGGCCGTCTGCTGATGTGATGTTGTCAATTCCAAAATCTTGTACAGAAACTTTATCATGCAGCCCTGTTACTAGCCCAAGTAACATACATGGAGAATGTGTAGGCTCTGCAAAGAAGCAATGTACTCGATGCTGATACATAAGTTTTAAGCCAAAAGCCACTCCTCCCGGCCCACCGCCTACTCCGCATGGAAGGTAAACAAATAGTGGATGGTTTTCATCTACAGTTATATTTAAATCTTCTAATTGTTTTTCAAGTCGAATTGCTGCCACCGCATAGCCTAAAAATAAATCACGAGAGCTTTCGTCATCAATAAAGTAACAATTCGGTTCGCTATGCGCCTGCTTTCGGCCCTCTTCTACAGCTTTGCTGTAATCTTCCTTATATTCGATAACCGTTACTCCTTTGCTTTTAAGAAGATCTTTTTTCCATTTCTTTGCATCAGCAGACATATGGACCGTTACTTTAAAACCTAATTTGGCACTCATTATACCTATACTTAACCCTAGGTTGCCTGTAGACCCTACAGCAATTGAGTATTGTGAAAAGAAGTTTCTGAATCTTTCACTATCAAGGATGGAATAATCGTCATTTACTGCCAATAAACCATGTTTAAGTGCCAACGTTTCTGCGTGTTTCAACACTTCGTAAATGCCGCCGCGTGCTTTAATGGAACCCGAAATGGGAAGGTGGCTGTCACATTTTAATAAAAATGTCCCTTCTAATGGATGCTCATACAAGTGTGATAACTGTTGATGCATCGCCGGGATGGGTACAATAGGAGATTCAATGATTCCGTTTAGTTTTCTTGTTTCAGGAAAAACTTTAGCAATGTAAGGAGCAAAACGCTTTAACCTTTCCTCGCCATCTTTTACATCTTTCTCATTAAGCGGTAGTTTTTTTAATCCAGTTTGAAATGCTTCATATTTAGGATTTGACCAAAATACTTCCTTTGTAGCAACTAAATCGTTTAATAAAGGATATTCTTTTATCCAATCTTGAATAGTTTTCATCTCTCTCCTCCTCCATTGGGATCGTACTTTTTTCTGTATCTTTATATTGCCATCTTAATGTCCAGAAGTTCTGCCATTATGATATATATCCATGCTATTTTATCGCTCTCTCCTTCGGCATTGCCACTTATTTTTGAACCACGAAGTTCTCCATATATCGATATATCGCATAAGCTACCCCATTCTCATCATTTTTGAGGGTTGTCGTTGTACAAACAGTTTTTATGACATCTTTCGCATTTCCCATTGCTACGCTGTATCCAACTTTCTGGAACATGGATAAATCATTGTTGCTGTCCCCGATTGCCATAGCCTGCTCTAAGGAGCCATTCATCGAGAAAGCCAATTTTTCAAGGGCCGTTCCTTTTGAAGCGCTTTTACTAGTCATTTCAATGTTATGATCAGCAGATGAAACAACCATCAACTCATCAAACTTTTTGAATTGGTTCCATGCTTCCTCTAATTTCTTTTTATCAAAAGAACATGCTAAAATGTTATAGAATTCTTCCTCCTGTTTTAAGATATCATGATAGTTTTCTACTAAAACATATCCAAACTGGTCAAATTGCCTTTCTGCTACTTCAACTAATTCTTTCATATCTGTACTCAAATCTGCGCTTTTCAAACTTTTAATCTCATTATGGAAATGTTCTCTTCCTTTTTTAAGAGTATAAATGGCTTTATCAGTAAACACTTCGTAATAATAATTCCGTTCATCTAACCATTGGAGAATAGATTCGACACGATCTTTAGTTATTGTAATAGAAGAAATGCACTTTCCGCTTTTTGAATGAATGGTCGCGCCATTTGTCCCGATTACAAATGGGGAAATCCCGGCTTTTTTACAAATTGTTTGAACATCAAAATAAGCCCGTCCTGTTGAAATAACTACTTCAAAGCCTCTATCTTGGGCATATTGAATCGCCTTTATATTTTCTTCACTAATTTCATTCTGGTCGTTTAATAATGTCCCGTCTAAATCTATCGCAATGAAACTCATGCTATATAGCTCCTTTTCTCATTCTATCTATTAAATTTTCTTTCTAGCTTTTTACCTGCTATCAATAAAAATCTATTAAAAAAGAGAGAGAACTCCCTCTTCCGTCTCGATATGTCCTTTTATGGATTGACTATGCATGAATCCAATTGATTTCCTCTAATTTTGAATGATTTCTCCATTCCTCAGGAAATGGCTGCTCGCAGACAATCACATCGACTTTTTCTAGAGGACAAACTTTACAAAATGTATCGACACCAATTTTAGAGTAATCCGTTAACAATATAACTTGCTTTGATACCTCGACCATCTTGCGTGAAACTAATGTTTCATGTAAATGATAATTACTAACCCCACTTTGAATGGAAACACCACCAGCTGAAATGAACGCTTTATCAATATTAAATTGATTTAACATTTGTTCAGTGAGACCGCCGCATATAGATTGATGTTTTGGATCAATTTGTCCTCCCAGTAATAGAATTTGTCCTGTAAACTTATTTTGATTGAGCAATTCGGTTAACAAAGACGACACAGGAAGAGAATTAGTTAAAATTGTAATGTCTTTTTTATTTTCAATACACTGCGCAAATTCAAGCATGGTTGTTCCTACATCAATGGCAATCACATCTC
Source organism: Metabacillus dongyingensis (assembly GCF_019933155.2). Classification (NCBI taxonomy): domain Bacteria; kingdom Bacillati; phylum Bacillota; class Bacilli; order Caryophanales; family Bacillaceae; genus Metabacillus; species Metabacillus dongyingensis. The sequence continues at coordinate 4,433,413 of NZ_CP082944.1, forward strand.
CGTTAGAAATGAGTTCAACTGCCTTTTTCCCAACCTTGACTTTCGCATCTTGATTCACCGTTGTACGCTGTGTGAATGGAGGCTCCTCAAATTCAAAGACTGTTTTAATCGCTCCACCGTAAACCCTCTTTAAAAGTCCTTTTTCCTCTAATATCATCAAATCGCGTCGAATCGTTTCCTCTGAAACATTAAATTGATCAACTAATTCCATAACTTTTACTTTTCCCATTTTGTTCAGTTCTTTTAAAATTTCATTCTTTCTTTCTTCTGGCAAAACAGACATATTTGTTCCTCCACCATCTAATAATTTATAAAATAATGCATTCTTTCTTCGGTACAAGAATATGAACGCGTGCTCCTTGCTCAAACATTTTTCCTCGGTGGTGAAGATAGTCTACATGGAAAGCGGACTCCTCTGTTTCTACTTCATATCTTAAAACATTCCCTGTCATGGAAACCTCTTTAATAACCCCTCTAATTCCCCAGTTCTCTTGTAAATCCAAGCTACCTTCACCAACAGAAACTAATTGTAAAACTTCAGGACGAATGGCGACTTCATTCCCTTTTAGTTCTGTGCTGCGAACAAGTTTACGGAAAACTTCCATATTACAAACATTATAATTTCCGATAAATTTTGCAACAAATGTATTGACTGGAGATGTATAAATTTCTGATGGAGAACCGGATTGTACAACTTGTCCTTTATTCATGACAAAAATTCGATCAGACATCGTCATTGCTTCTTCCTGATCATGAGTAACAAAAATAGTTGTAATATCTAATTCTTTCTGTATTCTCTTTAATTCTTTTTGCAAACTTTTTCTAATTTTAGCATCCAATGCGCTTAACGGCTCATCCAAAAGCAGTACTTTCGGCTCCATGACAAGCGCACGTGCAAGAGCAACCCTCTGCTGTTGTCCGCCAGATAATTGATGAGGATAAGATTCCTCTTTTCCTATTAAATCAACCATCTCAATCATCTTTTTTACTCTTGATTTACTATTTTTTACCTTCATCATTTTAAGGCCGTAAGCAATATTATCAAAAACGCTCATATTTGGGAAAAGTGCATAAGACTGAAACACCATACCGACTTCACGCTGACGCGGTGATAAATTAGTAATATCTTTTCCATCAATTAAGATTCTTCCTGCATCAACGCCTTCAAGGCCCGCAATGGAACGTAATAATGTACTTTTTCCGCATCCGCTTTGCCCAAGAAGTGTAGCAAATTCTCCTTTTATTAATTTTATAGAAATATCGTTTAAAACGACTTGATTTTCATACCCCTTAGTCACTTGATCGATGGTTACATAGCTCATTATTTTTCACCTTCTAAAGCAGTATTTTTACGACGATATTGTTTTTTAAAAAATGAAAGAATTCGATTCTTATTTGTCACGACAGGATTCTTTTCGTTTCTAAATGTAAGTTTTAATACAGTCCCCGTTAAAAGTAAAATCACTGAATAATAAGTAATAACAATTGCACTTGTTAAGTGACCACTGCTGTTTAATTTGTCAGCAAGATAAATTTGAATGGTTTCAAATCGGCCCCCGACAAGCAAATTGGCAAAAGCAAATTCACTAAATAAAAGAGCGACTGATAATAAGGTAGACACTAAAATCCCAGATATAATATTGGGAAACACCACTGTGCGAAACGCCTGAAATTTTGTAGCACCCAGTAATTCAGCTGCATCAACAAGCTGCACAGCATTAACCGTACGAAGACTGTTGCGAATACCTTGATACATAAATGGCAGAATGGTTATGAAATAAGCACCAATTAAAATCCAAGGTGTTCCGGCAATTTGAATTGGTCCATCTGAATATACCTTGATTAATCCAACAGCTCCAACAATAGGAGGAATTCCATAAGGAAGCATAGCTGCTGCTTGCAGCAATCCTTCCCATTTAGCGAAATATACTGTGATGATAAAAATAGTCGGAATCATAATAACAACACTAAGACCGACAGACATGACAATTAAAAACAGTGTTCGTTGAAAAGCATCATAAAACCGTTCATCTTGAAATAATTCAATATACCATTTCATTGTATAACTCTCAGGCAAAATGGTATGATCCCATTTACCGGCAATCGAGAATAAAAATGTTCCTACTAGCGGAATTAATAAATAGATAACTAGTAATCCAACCAGCACTTTATGAAAAGTCAATGAAGATTTCATCGTAAATCCCTCCTAATGCGGCGCATCATTCGTTCATTGAACCACATCGCCCCTATCATGGTCGCTGCTAGAAGCACTCCCATCGCACTGCCTAGCTGAGGCTTTAATGCAACGTCACTAGCAACTAGAGAAGCAATTTGCAATGACAATAAGTTATAGTTGCTGCCGACCAATGCATAGGCTGTAGCGTAAGCTCCCATCGCATTAGCAAACAAAATACTGAATGTACCTACAATACTAGGTAAAAGAACTGGAATCCCAATGTGAAGCCAAAATGAGAATGTTGACCCTCCTAATAATGAAGAGGCTTCTTTCCATTGTTTCTTAATTCCTTGATAAGACGGGTAGATGAGCATAACAGCAAGCGGAATTTGAAAATAAATATAAACAAGAATGAGGCCCGTCCATGAATATAAATTAAAATCTGCAAACACATCCCAGCCAATCATAGAAAAAAGCAGCGTAAACAACCCATTGTTTCCAAGTAAAATAATATATGAAAATGAAAGGGGAATCCCCTCAAAGTTCGACGTCATATTGGCAATCATCAGCAGGCGATTTTGTATTTTTTGTGAGAACTTTGTAAACGAATAGGCAGCAACGACTGCTATAATCACAGAAGTCACAGCAGAAACTAAGGAAATGACAAGGCTATTTTGAATGGCTTGTAAGTAAAATTTACTTTTAAATATGGTAATGTATTGATTAATCGTAACTTGAATTCCATCGTCTGCATAAAAACTATTTTTAATCATTGCCACTAATGGTCCTAGTTCAAATCCAATCACAAACATAATAAACGGCAGTAAAAGAGCTAATAAGTAAATTTTTTGTTTTTTTATTTTTCGCAAGACTTCTCGCTCCTCTATGTTCTCTAACAATTTAGGAATTGGTTTAAAAGTAAGTTCATTAAACCAATTCCACTTAACCTTCATTCTTCATTTTAATGTTGAATATGATATCCCTTTTAAAGTGTGATTTTTCCGTTTAGGCCCGGCAATCGATATGAAATCATTTTATTGGACGGCTCAATATTTAAAAGTTCACAAACGAGCGGTGCAAAAGCTAATTGCGGAATCACTTCACTGTAAACGCCAGGCTCAACTTTTGGACTGATGATAAAGAGCGGTACATCACGCTCACCATCAGTTATGCCGCCATGGTTGCCATATTCACTCATGCCATGATCAGATGTAATTAAAATGTGGTAACCTTCTTTGATCCAAATTGGCAAAAGTTGTGCCAACAAGCTTCCCATTTTTAAGATTTGTTCACGATATTCTTTCGATTCTGAACCGAAAATTTCTCCTTTTACGTCTACACCGAGCGGATGGATATATAAAAAGTGCGGGTCATACTTTCTGCGCAAGGCTTCTGCATCCATTAACACATGACTGTCTGGATAGTCATCATCCCAATAAAATTTTCCATATTGAATCGGCTTAGACTCATCCTCTTGCTCACGATCTTCAAAAAAATGGAATGGCGCGCGATTATAAAGTTCGCTTATCCAGTAATACGATACCGTTCCGTTTCTTAAGCCGTTTTCTTTCGTAAGATGAAAGAGACTTTTCTCAGTAGATAAGCGAACAGCTTGATTGGACGTAATTCCGTTCACTGATGCCGGTGTACCCGTTAGTAACACTTCATATAATGGACGGGAAAGACTTGGGAGTTCCGACTTTACTTTGTAAAGTGCTGCCTGATTTGTTTCAACTAGATGTTGAATAAATCCAAGAGCCTCACATGCTTTGTCATATCTCATACCATCAACAACTATTGCTATTACTTTATTTGACATGGACTAACACCTCTTCTTGCCAAATCTGCGGTAAATTTTTAGCCGTTTCTTCCCAATCTTTGTAATCTTCAATTGGTTTTGCATTTTTGTACTGTTCTTCTGGAACCATTTTTTCAGCTACTTCTTTCGGAAGTTCTACATCCCGAATTGGACGGGCAAACCCTTTAGCTAAGTTAATTTGTCCTTCATCGCTTAAGATATATTCTCTAGTTGCCATCGCTGCATGCGGATGCTTTGCATATTTATTGATAATAGTTGCGTAGCCGCTTACGACTGAACCTTCACTTGGAATGGTGACTTCAAATTGATCGCGGTTGATTTGGTCAGCGTAACCAAGGGCATTGAAATCCCAAACAAGGGCAACTTCCACTTCCCCTTTTTCGATGTTAGCAGGCTTCGCATCAGTTAAGCTAAGGCGGCCTTGCTTGGCAAGCTTAGCAAAATAATCAATTCCCGGTTGGAGATTTGTTTCATCACCGCCGTATGCGATAGCGGCAGCAAGAACGGCCATTTGGTTCTGTGTACCACGCTGAACATCTCCAACTGTTACTTTGTAATCCCCTTTTAATATGTCATCCCAAGACTTTGGCGGGTTATCCACTAATTCTTTATTAGTAAAGAATGCAATCGTTCCTTGGTAGCCAACAACCCAATCTCCGTTGTCATCTTTTGCCCAGTCAGGTACCTCGTCCCAATAGGAAGTTTTATAGGCAAGTGTTAATTCTTTTTGTTCCGCGATTGGTCCAAAGGAAATCCCTACATCGCCGATATCAGCTGTTGCATTCTCTCCTTCAGATTCTATTTTGGCAATCTCTTCGGCACTGGATAAATCTGTATCATTGTGTTCCAATGTATATTTTTTCATCACTTCATTCCACGTTTCTCCCCAGTTAGCCCATGAATCAGGCATACCGACACTATTAATGGTTCCCTCTTCTTTTGCCTTTGTTTCAATTTCTTTCAGGGTTAACGAACTTGGATCCTTAACAACTGGAGCAGCCTCCTCTTTAGTAGCTCCGCAAGCAGCTAATCCTAGTACACTCACTCCTAATACCACAGCTTGAATAGACTTGTAACAATTCTTCTTGAATGTGTAATTCATAAAAAGTACCTCCATTTATTGTGGGATTTTTAATGTTCATTACTGTTTATTACGGTTTAATCATAATCACCCAATATAAACCCCACATTAATCCAATGTTAAGATTTTGTAAATCGGTTTTTAACTAACGAATGGAGTCCGGATCATAATCCTTAAGAATATCCGGAACCCAAACGGCCTAGTTTCCGTTCGTTTATAACTTTTTCTTTTCAATCGTCAAGTATTCGCTTGAGATCAAGCGTCCGTCATATCAGACGAAAAAAGGCTAGATGATCAGCCTATTCCTGAAAATACACCGTTCTTTGACGAATGCAAAATTTACTTGTATTCTTTCATTAATAGATTAGAAAATTAAGAAAAAGAGGATTTAATAGTAGGAGGAATGCTGCCTGAAGACGATAAAAGTACCTTTACAGATTAAAATACTCGGGCTGGTTCTATTATTGGGATTATTGTTGATCCTGCTGCTGACAGGATTTTTCAGCTATATGGAAAGTAAACAAATCGAGGAAAATAAAGGTAGAATGGCACTGGAGTTATCAAAAACTGTCGCTCTCATGCCAACTATTATCGATGCATTTCAAACTGGGAATCCTTCCGAAACGATCCAGCCTTTAGCAGAAGAGATCAGGAAACAAACAGGTGCTGAGTTTATTGTAGTAGGGAATAAAGATGGCACACGTTATTCACATCCCATGAAGTCGGAAATTGGGAGAAAAATGACGGGAGGAGATAACGATAGAGCCATAATCAAAGGGGAATTTTATGTATCAAAAGCTAATGGCTCACTCGGCCCGTCTCTTAGAGGGAAATCTCCTATTTTCAACAAACAGGGAGAGATTATTGGTCTCGTTTCAGTAGGATTTCTATTAGAAGACATCAACCAGCAAATCATGAAGAACTTCATTAAAGTCCTGCTTGTATCTCTTTTTGCCTTTTTTATATCCGTTATTGGAAGTATTTTGCTGTCAGGCAATATCCGCAGGGACACTATGGGGCTAGAACCGTATGAAATTGCTGCTCTTTATAAAGAAAAAAACACTGTGCTGCATGCGGTAAAAGAGGGTATTTTAGCCATAGATAAAGATGGATTCATTACAATGATGAATCAGCCTGCTAAGAAACTCCTTCATATTAAAGGATCTGTCAGGCATATGAAAGTGGATGGACTGTTTCCTTCCGATTATCTTTATGAGGTTTTAAAACATGGGAATCCGCAAGTTGATAAGGAAATGGTTTGGAAAGATAAAACCGTTATTGTAAATACCACTCCACTGATTGATGAAAATGGGATAAGAGGAGTGGTTGCTTCTTTTCGCGACAAAACCGAAATTGAGCAGATGATAAACACCGTATCGGAAGTCAAAAGATATTCAGAAGATCTCCGTTCCCAAACACATGAGTTTACCAATAAATTATACGTGTTATCTGGCCTTCTTCAGCTTGGTGAATACGACCAGGCGATTAATATGATAAAAAGTGAAACACAGGTCCTGCAATTTCAAAATTCAGTAGTCTTTAACCAAATCAAAGATACCAAGGTACAGGCTATCCTTTTAGGGAAGCTCGGAAAAGCGTCAGAAAAGAAGCTGAAATTTGATATTGCTTCTGACAGTTATCTGGAAGAATTGCCATCACACTTTAAGCTTTCGAGCTTAATCGTTATTCTTGGCAACTTAATTGATAACGCTTTCGAAGCCGTTTATGGCGTGGAATCTCCGACGGTTAAACTTTTCGTTACAGACATCGGAAGTGATATCATCTTTGAGATTGAGGACAATGGCAGAGGAATAAGCGAAAGAGACATTCCTTTTCTTTTTGACAAAGGCTTTACATCAAAAGATGGAAATGAGCCAAGGGGATTTGGTCTATCGAATGCAGAAGAAGCTGTACAGGAAATGGATGGGATTATTGAGGTACAAAGCAGTTCAGATACAGGAACTGTATTTACGGTGTACCTTCCTAAGGAGCTGAGAAATTGAAATGATAAAAGTAGCCATCGCAGAAGACGACTTCCGAATCGCCGATATCCATGAAAAGTTTTTAGAGACATTCAACGAAATCGTTGTGGTTGGAAAATCATTGAATGGAGAGCAGACTCTTCAATTACTGAAGATGAAAGAACCTGACTTACTTCTTCTAGATGTGTATTTGCCTGATATGCTGGGATCTGAGCTGCTTCCCCTCATACGTGAGAAGTTTCCGAAGGTTAGCATCATTATGATAACAGCGGCAACAGATAAGGTGTTCCTCGAAAAAGCACTGAGCTATGGAGTAGAGAATTATTTGATCAAGCCCGTAAGCAGGGAGAGATTTGACGATATCATTCAAAAATTCATAAAAAAGCACTCTCTCCTGTCTTCCAATCAACAAGTGAATCAGAAATATATCGATCTTCTTTTTAGTAAGGGTAAAAATGAAAATTCAGGAAAAGGGAAAGGTTTGCCAAAAGGAATTGATGAAATCACACTTGGTAAAGTGAATGCCGTTCTTCAGGCTAAAAGAGAAGGGCTTTCTGCCGAAGAAGTGGCTAAGGAAATAGGCGCTTCCCGGATAACGGCACGCAGATATCTGGAATATCTCTCCTCTGTTAATCAATTAAAGGCAGAAGTGGTGTATGGAATTGTCGGAAGACCTGAGAGAAAATATTATCCGATTTAAGGGGATGATATAGAAACTTAACGGATTCTGCTAAATAGCCCAAAACGTTAACCTTTAATCATGTTAAATACAAAAAAACAGCAACTTTTAAAACTTTCACCCGACTAAAGATTTTTTAGTGATCTTTCTAAGCTGCCCTTGCTTAACATCAATTTTTTCAAAACCAAACGATATACTCAATAATTTATTACAATAATAAGGCGCTATCCTAGTTTTGGATAAGCGCCCTATTATTGAAAAGATCAAAAATGTCAAAACATAAGCAACACCTGACCTATTGCTTCAAGCAGCACAAGCAATTGCAAGCTTACAAACAGAAATACTCGCTTTTGTTGAGCATAACGACACAAATCAAATTGATGCCTAACGCTTAACGAAGCATCTACTGAAGGAAAGTGTTTCCAATAAGAAAGGAGGAGAAAAGCAGGACAAAGACATTAGAGCTTCCATTTTTAAATACTGCAGGAAAAACGGTAAAAATCTCAATCGCTTCTCCAGGTGAACAAATCCCCTTTGGTCTCCTTTTATTACTTCTACTGAACCAAACGATAATTTTCAAACCTCTTCCTTTAGATGCCATAATTTTTCATTTAATCTAGGAGTATACATGACTAGGAAGCCGGATCGTCCAATAGTATAGACGATGAAGGCTAGCCATAAGCCATGATTATGCCAGATAGGAGTTATAGTGATTTGTATAATGATATAGATAATCATTGCGTAAATCATAGAGTTTCGAACGGGGGCAATTTCAGTTGCCCCTGTAAAGACACCGTAAATGACAAGGCCAAAACAAGCAGCAAACGGGTAGATAATGAGCCATGCTCCATACTTTGTTGAAAGCTCGATAACACCAGGCAGATTTGTAAAAAGTTCAATAATCTGTTCTTGAAATAATCCATATACGCTAGCTATGATAAAAGCTGTTATCACCGACCATTGCCTTGATAAACTAAGTGTTTTTTTATATAATTTTTTGTCATTTGATCCTACCGCTTTGCCGACGAGAATACTAGAGGCGTTGGCGAATCCATCAAAGAAATAAGCCATTATGTAATGAATTTGAAATAATACAGCATTTGCAGCTAGAAATTCTGTACCAAACGAAGCACCTTTTGCTGTAAACATATTAATAACGACTAATAAACAAATGGTTCGTATAAATAAATCCTTGTTAACGTTAAACATCTTTTTCATAGACTGTGTATCTATAAGTGCTTGAATGGATGGTATTTTCCATTCAAAAGATGATGCTTTCATAACAATGAGTAATCCTAATACGAAGGCTGTAATTTCAGCCATCAAAGTGGCCGCAGCGACCCCTTTTACAGCAAAAGAAAAGACATGGACAAAAAGAATGGCCAAAATCATATTCAAAACATTCATGAACACTTGCAAAAATAAAGATTCTTTAATCTTAGCCATCCCCATTAACCAGCCAAGAATAACGTAGTTCAACAATGTGAAGGGGGCTCCCCAAATTCGAATTCGAAAATATTCAACTGCAAACTTACTCACATCCGAATCAGGAGCAATCAATGTAAGAGCAGCATATTCAATCGGCCATTGTAAGAGAATAAAACACATACCTGCAATTAGAGCTATTAAAAATGGACGGGATAATGCAAGTACTCCTTGAGCTGAATCACTTGCCCCGTTAGCTTGTGCGGCAAAAGCAGATGTACTGACCCGCAAAAAACCGAATACCCAATACAGCGTATTAAAAATAAGGGTTCCAACTGCAACACCTCCAATATATGCTGGATTAGGAAGTTGCCCGACAACGGCTGTATCGACAGCACCTAATAAAGGCGTCGTCATGGTTGAGATCGTTAGTGGGATCGCCAAAGCAAGGTACGCACGATGATTCATCCGACTTTCCCCCTTCAAAAAATTTTAGGATAAACCTAAAAATAAAAGCCCCGATTATGTGAATGAAATCGAGGCATTCGAATAAATATAAATACTTTTTAATTAAGTATGGCTAACCCTTGTTCTAATCGATCGAAAACGCGGGTGCTCTGCAAGTATGGAACCTCTCATCTCTTTTACTACAGGATGTTCTGAAGTGAAAAACTGTTTTTTTGAATCATAAAGCTCGATTAATTCTCCTTTTTCTAGTACACCCAATGAATCACTAATCGAATAGGCAGCTTTAATATCATGTGTAATAAAGAAATAAGATAGCCCGAAGTCTTCTTTTAGCTCCTTTAGTAATTCTAAAATAAGTGTTTGGTTAACCATATCTAGACTACTAACAGATTCGTCCAGGACGATCATCTTTGGTTTGAGGGAGATCGCTCTTGCAATATTGATCCTCTGCAATTGCCCGCCGCTAAATTGGTGCGGGTATTTTTTCAGGTCCTTTTCACTCAGTCCGACCCTTTCCAATAATTCAACAATAGTTCGTTTTTGTTCAGCAACTGTTAGCTTTTCATAGTTTTCTAAAGGCTCTGCAATAATACGTTCGGCTGTTATGCGGGGATTGACTGATGAGTATGAATCCTGAAAGACAGCTTGAATATCGCGACGGATTTTTTGCCGAGTATGTTTATCTGCAGTATAAATATCATGCCCTTGAAACAGGATTTGTCCGCTTTGTGGCCGTTCCAAACCAAGAATCACTTTTCCTAAAGTACTTTTACCGGCCCCACTCGTACCAAGCATTCCTAAGCATGTACCTTCCTCAATCGCAAGCGAAATATCAGAAAGTACTTTTTTAGGGCGACCTTTCCAGTAAAAAAACGTTCGGGATCCGTAGCTATGAGTGACTTCTTTTACTTGTAATAAACTCATTTGTTCACTCCTGTAAAGTGAGACTTCATTCAGTGGGGGTTTTTTTCATCCCCCACTGAATGGTAGCGAAACTTATCGGATCTTAACGGGCAGTTTACCCTCACCTATCTTTTTTGCTGCTTTATAAATTCTTGAATCTTAGGTAAGGGACTTACTGCCCGTTAAGAATGGGGTAAATACCTATTATTAGGCTAAGCCAAATGGATGTTAGGTTCATCTAAATGTATTAGTGAGCGTGCATTTAGTAGTTTCTTCGTATACTCATGCTGCGGCTCATCAAATAGCTGAAACACATTCGCTTTTTCTACAATCCTGCCATTCTTCATAACGGCTACCTCATCTGCCATTTCCGAAATGACTCCGAGATCATGGGATATTAAAAGAATAGCTGAACCATATTCAGAGCGAATTTTATCTAAGTGGTACAGCACTTTCTTCTGATTATTGACGTCAAGTGCGGTAGTTGGTTCATCAGCAATAATAACAGCTGGATGTAAGCATGCTGCAATGGCAATCATCACCCGTTGCAGCATGCCGCCACTCAATTGAAAAGGATACGATTTTAATAGGTTAGCAGGATTGGGTAAGTTCACATGCTGCATTGCCTCGATGGCAAGCTCTGTTGCTTGTTTTTTATTCCATTTTGTATGAGATCGAATGGTTTCGATAAATTGATGGCCAATCGTAAAAACAGGTGTAAAAGCATTCATCGGATTTTGCATAATAAAGGCAATATCCTTGCCACGGATCTTACGCATTTCTTTATCGGCTAAACCGTTCAATTCACGTCCTTGTAATGTTATACTCCCATCAATCGTTGTCGTTTTCCGATCAAGAAGTTGAAAAATGGACATACTTGTAACAGTTTTACCGCATCCACTTTCCCCAACTAGACCAAGTACACGTCCAGGCTTTAGTTCAAAATTTATCTCTTGAACAAGTGGGGTAACACCATCTTTTGTTTTTACCTGTACATGTAAATCTTTCACTTGTAACACATTCGACTGTTCTGCACCCAATATTCTCATCCCTTTTTAAAATCTACGTTTGACATCGTACCGTTCAGATAACGCTTCACCTAGTAAATTGAATGTAACAATAACGAGCATAATGATCAAACCTGGATAAAGCATTAATTCTGGATTTGTCCGAATATACGATTTCCCTTCGTGAATCATCGCTCCCCATTCAGGTGTAGGGGGTTGCACTCCTAATCCTAGAAACGACATGGCGGATATATCCATAATGGCCCAGCCCATTTCTAATGTACCCATGACGACAAGTGGCGGGAGTACATTTGGGACAATATGATTTTTAATAATCTTCCATTGAGAAGAGCCGCTTATTTTCGCAGCTGCAATAAAGTTTTGTTCTTTCAGACTAAGGACCATTCCTCGGAACATTCTTGCATAGTAGACCCATTGCACAAGCATCAACGCGATGATCACTTGTGTAAGTCCAGGTCCGAATATGCCAACTAGTCCAAGAATAAGGATAAGACTTGGAAAAGCCATGACACCATCGCAAAACCTCATCAATACATGATCAACAAGGCCGCCCTTATACCCTGAAAAGGTTCCAACAAGTAAACCAATGAGGATGGATGAAAGAAAGATTAGCATCGCAAAACCTAATGAAAGGCGCGCCCCATATAAAATACGCGATAGATTACATCTTCCTAAATGGTCTGTTCCTAATGGATAGGCCCAAGAAGGAGGCTGAAGTTTATAAGCTAAGTTGACAGCAACCGGATCATTGGGTGCAATCCATGGAGCAAAGATAGCAATGATAACAAGAATACTTAATATAATCGAGCATATGGAAATAACTTTTTGACTTCTGAATATCTTAGGTAAACTTATAATCATTGCTGCTGCCCTTCTTTCCTGGAAATGCGCGGGTCAATATACATTTGAATTAAATCAACAAGTAAGTTACTTAAAATAAATAAGCTGGCTGCAATCAGCACATAACATTGAATGACTGGTATATCACGATTAAAAATAGCTTCAATAAAATAACGACCAAACCCTGGCCAAGAAAAAACTGCTTCCACGATGATTGTTCCAGTCAGTAATTTTCCAAGATTCATCCCAAGACCAGTAATCATCGGGGAAATGGCAATCCTTAAGACATGCTTGGCCATAATCGTTTTTTCGTTAATTCCTCTTGTCCTGGCAAATAGCACATATGGCTGTTGCAAGTTTTCAAGAACACTCGCACGTAACAATCTTGTATAGATTGCAATTAAAGGAAGGGCCAGTGTAACGGAAGGCAGAACAAGATGCTGCCATGTTCCAATTCCTTCAACTGGAAAAAGGTCAAGTTTAACAGAAAAGAAAAAAATTAAAAGATAACCGAGCCAAAAAGAAGGAATCGATGCCCCTAAAAAGGAGAGAATCCTGCTAAAATGGTCGATTAGGCTATTTTTCTTTACTCCAGCAAGGAAACCTAGCGGGATACTCACTAGTACAGCTATGACGATACTTCCTAGAGCAAGCTGAAAGGTAGCCGGTAATCTCGATGCAACCTCATCCAAAACAGGCTTATTCGAAACATAAGATATGCCAAAATCAAGCTGGCATATCTTCATAATAGAGTTTACATATTGAATGAGGAATGGTTGGTCTAAACCAAACTCATGTCTTTTTTGCTCCAAAATCTCATCGGTCGGCTGAATATGGGCGGCTGCTAAGTAGGCCTCAGCCGGGTCTACCGGTGAAAGGTGAATCATTCCAGTTGTAAGTAATGTTGCTAAAAGAAAAACTGGAATAATAGATATCATTCGTTTAAAAATATAGGTGCCCATGAAAGCCTCCTGCTACTTACTGCTCTTTGCTAATTCCCGTAAATGGATGTTCGTCTCGATTAGCAGGGAAAGTAAAATTAGTAACATCCTTTTGATAGATTGCTGTTTTCTTAACATAAGAGATCGGAATAATGGCTCCCTGATCTTGGATTGATGTTAAGATTGACGAGTAAAGCTGTTGGCGTTTTTGCTCATCTGTTGTTTTCGGAACCTCGGCGATTTGTTTAAGTAATTCAGCTTTGTTCGGATATGCTGATATCGCCTCATTAAAGCCAAATCCTTCTGACAAAACAATGTTTAAGAACGTATGTGGATCATATGGAGCTCCGTAGTTACTAAAGAAATTAATATCAAACTTATTATCTTTAAATCGCTGAATTTGCTCTGTTAATTCAACTCCAACAATGTTTAACTTCACACCAATGGCTCCCCACTCAGCTTGAAGCGTTTCTGCCATTGTTTTTTGAATTGATTCTGCTGAATCATACATTAACTCGACTTCAAGAGTCTGTCCATCTTTTTCACGTACCGTTTTTCCTTTAGGAAGCGTCCACCCTGCTTCATCTAATAACGATTTCGCTTTTTCTACATCATAATCAATGACCTTTGCTTCATTGCCCTTCGTATAAGGGAGGTTTGTCGGTAAAATATAATCTGCTTTTTCCTCGTAACCAGATGTAATCCCTTCAACAAGTGCTTCTTTATTAAAACCATAATGTAACGCTTGACGTACCCGTTCATCGGAAAGCTGTTCTTTCGTTGAATTGATGACGAGCTGCCTTGTTGCAACTGGTTCAGAAATGCTAGTTTCATAATCTCCAGTAGATTCCAATTGTTTGAAAGAATCTAAACTGATAGAACCTTCTCCGTAAATAAGGTCCAGCTCACCTTTTTCAAAAGCAAGTACCCGCGTTTCCGCATCAGGAATGACTTTCACTTGGATTTTCTCTTCTTTTGGAAGCTCACCCCAATAATTTTCATTACGCTTGTAAATAGCATATTCATCCGCTTTATGTTCTTCCAAAATCCATGGACCTGTACCAATCGGTTCAACGACACCTTTTGAGGTATCACCATCTTCAGGAAATCCAGCTTCGCCTAAGAAACGAACTGGTCGAACAACAGCTAACTCCTGGATCGTTGGATAATATGGTTCAGTTAATGTCAGTTTAAACGTATTTTCGTCGATTACATCTGTTCGATCTATTTTCGAAATAAAACCTAACCAGCTATGTAATTCTACATTATTTAAAATGGTATCGAAATTCTTTTTCACAATTTCTGCATTAAAGCTTGTTCCGTCGGAAAATTTCACATCTTGACGCAAATGAAACGTATATACTTTCCCGTCTTCAGAAATTTCCCATGACTCAGCTAGATGTGGTTTTAGTTCGCCACCCTCTTGGTAGCTTACTAACGGTTCATACACCATCGACTGAGCAAATAATTGTGAAGGATTATAAATATGCGGATTCATTTCTCCTACATCTCTCGGCCAAGCCAATGTTAGCATATTGTCATGATCGTCTTTTGGCGCTGAAACATCGTTAGCTTTTGTACAGCCAAATAATAGTGTTGATAATAATAAAATAAATACAGTTATAAATAACATCTGTCGGCTATTTCTTCCATTAAACATAATGCACTTCCTCCAGGTCGCTAATGATAATCATTTTCAATTGTAATCAGTATGCATGATACTGTCAATACAATGTCAGAAACTTTCGAAAACCGATATGGACACCTTTAACTTTTACTCTTCTTCAACAATCTGGCCCTTTTGCGAAATAACGGCTATTGCCTTCTTAAAATAAATGTCCAAAACCCCCTCCTTAAATATTAGAAAGGCACAGCATTAATTTGTTAAATGCTGTGCTGATTTACCGTTTTGCGCCTCTTAACTTAAAACGTTACAAGCATTTTAATCATCTATTAATCGGCTCGCAAACTAAAACTTTGCTGCAGAAAATTAGTCCTTACTGTGAACTTAATGTACAAAATATAGTTAACTTACTTTAATAACTTTATTTTGTAAACGTTTTCATTTCAGAATATTTTGTATACACTTTATTTACTAACAAAAGAGGTGAAGACCATGCTTGCATTATTAGGATTTTTAATGATAATCACATTCATGATTTTAATTATGACAAAACGGCTAACGGCTATGATTGCACTGATGGTAGTTCCAGTTGTTTTTGCATTAATCGGCGGATTCGGAAAAGAAATCGGACCCATGGCGCTTGATGGCATAAAAAGTGTAGCACCCACAGGCATAATGATCCTATTTGCCATTCTCTTTTTCGGCATAATGATTGATGCAGGAGTATTTGATCCTATTATTTCAACCATCCTGAAAGTTGTAAAAGGAGATCCTGTAAAGATAGCCATCGGTACGGCAGTCCTCGCATTGTTGATTTCCTTAGATGGGGATGGAACCACAACATATATAATTACGATTTCTGCCATGCTTCCATTGTATAAACGAATTGGCATGAGGCCGCTGATATTAGCAGGGATTGCCGTATCTGCTTCAGGTGTTATGAACCTACTGCCATGGGGAGGACCTACTGCCAGAGCCATGACGGCATTGAATCTTGAGATGTCGGATATTTTCACTCCAGTCATTCCCTCAATGGCTGGCGGAATATTGTTTGTATTATTCATGGCTTATTGCCTTGGGAAAAAAGAGCGCAAAAGAGTGGGTATACTTGAAATTGATTACAGCACAATGGCCATGCAGCAGGCGGCGGCTTCTGCAGAGGAAGCTGGTATTAAAAGGCCAAAACTAATTGTTGTGAATTACCTGTTAACCATCATGCTTTTAGTGGCGCTAATCAACGAAGTCCTGCCAACTACTGTCTTGTTTATGATTGGTTTTGCCATTGCTATTACGATGAATTATCCAAAATTAAGTGACCAAAAAGCGAGGATTTCAAACTATGCTGATAATGCATTATCAGTCATTTCAATGGTGTTTGCAGCAGGTATTTTTACAGGTATTCTCTCAGGGACTAAAATGGTAGATGCCATCGCAAACACTATGATTACGCATATACCTGATGCCTTTGGTTCACAATTAGCTCTTATTACAGCGATACTAAGTGCTCCCTTTACATTTTTCATGTCCAATGATGCATTTTACTACGGCGTTTTGCCATTGCTCGCCAAGGCGGCTGCCGGATATGGAATTGACCCTGCATTTATTGGACGTGCATCACTTCTCGGATTGCCTGTCCATCTATTAAGTCCGCTAGTACCGTCGACATACCTTTTAGTCGGAATGGTTGGAGAAGATTTCGGGGACTTGCAGCGCACCTTCCTGAAATGGGCCTGCGGATCGACAGCCGTAATGATTTTAGTAGCTCTTGCCTTATCAATTATTCCTTTATAATAATTAAAAAGAAGGAATTCAACCCTAAAAAATAGAGAAACCCCGGATGTTTTTTATACAGGGTTTCTCATTCTATATATTTTATAAAGTGCTCCAAACTAAAAAACCTATCTCTGAACATCTGCTCCTCAGAAATAGGTTTCTATCATCATGAAATCCCGTTTTTCAATTTATAAAACCCAATTCTACTTTCTGCTCTTGTAACCTGTTAAAAAGGTTAAGACACAGTAAGCTGCCAAACGGCTCGTCATATCCCGAAAATCGAGTGTCGGGTCAATTTCAACAATATCCATTGCTTTTACAGCTGGAACTTCTCCTAAAAATCGTATAGCTTCAATCAGCATCCGTGAATCCATCCCGCCTGGACCAATGGCAGGGCAGCCTGGTGCAAACGCCTGATCCATTACATCCATATCAAGAGATACGTAGATGACGTCAACTTCTTTCAGGAGCCCACTCACACTCTCTTGTAAAATTGAGAGAATTCCTCTTTTGTACACGTCTTGCACGGTGAAGATATGGACACCATTTTCTTTGCCATAATCGGTATATTCTTTGCCATTTGAAAAGTCGCGGATGCCAATTTGATAAAGGTGTTTTCCCTGCAGTACACCTTTTTCGATCAGCTGTCTAAAAGGTGTTCCATTTGACGGTCCTCCATCTTCAAGGTTCCGCAGATCGTGGTGCGCGTCGAACTGAATAATCCCAGCCTTTCCTTTTTCTTTTTGAAAAGCTGTAAAAATCGGCGCTGTAACAGAATGATCGCCCCCAAGAAAAATAGGAACCATTAAAGGATGTTCACCCAAAACTCCTTCCACCGTCGTTTCAATCCTCCGGTGCGATTCAGATAGATCTGTTACATGCATGGATATATCCCCAAAGTCTATGATTCTCTCTTTTTTCAAATCTGTATTGTTCTGAACAGAGTAGGTGGTAAAAGCGTTCATCATTTTTCTTATTGTTTCAGGAGCAAAAGATGCCCCTGAATGACTGATCGATGGCTTCGATAATGGAACTCCCACTAACCCAATGCCTTCGGCAATTTCATGATCCCGTTTTTTCAATAACGTTCCCGCCCGTGAAATCCCGCGGTCTACGAATCTTGCATCATGTGAAAGAAAGGGAAGACGGTTCACAGTGATCCCCCTTTTCATATACTATGGCACCTTTCTTGATAACGGTCCCTGCGTGATTCACTCCGAAATGATAAGGGATATATTCATAGTTTCCCGCATCCCAGATGACAAGGTCCGCCTGCTTCATTGGCGCGATTATCCCCCGTTCGCCGCCTAACCCGATGGCATGGGCTGCATTAATGGTGACAGCATTCCAAATTTCTTTGACCGTCATTTTATAGATAACCGCTGCGAAAGACATGATCAGCTGCAGATTCTCAGTCGGGCAGCTCCCGGGATTAAAATCAGTCGCAAGAGTCACCGCCACTCCTTCCTCGAGCATCTTTCTTGCTTTGGCATGATCCGGTTTGTTCAGATAAAAAGAAGTACCGGGCAGCAGGCAGGCGATAACCCCTTTTGCAGCCAGCTGCTTAATGCCTTCATCTGAAGTTCCAACTAAATGCTCTGCACTGACAGCACTGAGCTCAGAAGCCAATTCTGCTCCTCCTAATGGATCAATTTCATCGGCATGAATTTTCACCTGAAATCCTTTTTGCTTTGCTTTTGATAAAAACACTCTGGACTGTTCAATCGAGAAAACGCCTGTTTCACAAAAGATATCTACAAATTGGGCTAATTCTTCTTTTTCAATGACATCAAGCAGCTGAACCATTTCTTCTAAGAAAACATCCGGCTGATGCTTATGCTCTGGAGGTATGGCATGCGCACCCAAAAAGGTTGAAACAACTTCGGCTGCGTGCTCCGCGTTTAATTTTTTTGCGGTCCTAAGCTGCTTCAGTTCTGCTTCTGCGTTCAGTCCGTATCCGCTTTTCGCTTCAACCGTCGTCATTCCATATGAAAGCATCCGGTCAAGATGGCCGGCTGCTTTTTCATAAAGCTCCGCTTCACTTGCAGCCCGCGTTGCTTTTACAGTCGAAAGAATGCCGCCGCCCTGTTTCAGGATTTCCAAGTAAGGAACACCCTGCTGCTTCAGTCCCATTTCATGCTCACGGGATCCGGCAAACACTAAATGAGTATGTGGATCAATGAGGCCCGGTGTAACAAGCTTCCCTTCACAATCCATTCTTTTTTCAGCCGTCCACATAGCTGCTTCTTCGTTTGAACCTATCACAGCTATTCTCCCATCAGCAATCGCAAGTGCCTTGTTTTCAAGTACAATCAGCTCATCCATGTCCCTGCCGCAGAGTGGACCTTCTTTTTCATAATCCATTGTTAAGAGCTGGCCTATATTTTCAAGTATTAGATCATATTTCATGAAAGAACCTCCCTCTATTCCTGCATTGGAATACGTACATTATGTTCTTTTGCAAAAGTCTGTGCCTCTTCGTAGCCTGCATCTGCATGACGGATAATGCCCATCCCGGGATCAGATACGAGAACTCTTTCTAATTTGCGTTTTGCTGTTTCCGTTCCGTCAGCAACAACAACCATACCGGAATGCAGAGAATAGCCCATTCCTACTCCGCCGCCATGGTGGAAGGATACCCAGCTCGCTCCGGCTGATGTGTTAACTAGTGCATTTAACACTGCCCAATCTCCTATTGCATCGCTTCCGTCCTTCATCGCCTCTGTCTCGCGATTTGGCGAGGCAACTGAACCGCAGTCAAGGTGATCGCGTCCAATGACGATCGGTGCTTTCAGTTCTCCCGTCCTGACTAATTCATTAATGGCGAGGCCCATCTTCACCCGTTCACCGTAGCCGAGCCAGCAAATACGTGCCGGCAGTCCCTGAAAAGCAACATGCTCATGTGCCATATCAATCCAGCGCAGAAGGGCTTCATTTTCAGGAAAAAGCTCCTTAATCAGCTGATCTGTGCGGTGGATGTCTGCAGGATCTCCAGATAGAGCTGCCCATCTGAAAGGACCTTTGCCCTCACAGAACAGCGGACGAATATAGGCTGGCACAAAGCCCGGAAATGCAAATGCATTTTCCACTCCTTCGTCCTTTGCTACCTGGCGAATATTATTGCCGTAATCAAAGACGATGGTTCCGCTCTTTTGAAGCTCTAACATGCATCTTACATGCTCAGCCATAGATTTTTTGGATTTCTCAACATACAAATCTGGATGATCCCTTTTTATCTGCATCGCTTCATCCATCGATAAACCTTGCGGAAAATACCCATTTAACGGGTCATGTGCGGATGTCTGGTCAGTAAGGATATCAATCTTTATGTTTTTCTTAATCACTTCATGAAGGACATCTACTGCATTTGCCACTAATCCAATTGAAAGGGCTTTGCCTTCTGACTTAGCCTTCATTGCCCACTGCACCGCTTCATCAAAAGAATGAGTCAGCCTGTCACAATACTTTGTCGCAAGTCTCTTCTCAATTCTGCTTTGATCAACATCGGCAGCAATAACAACTCCGCCGTTCATCGTTACGGCAAGAGGCTGTGCCCCTCCCATTCCGCCAAGGCCCGCCGTTAATGTAATTGTGCCTTTTAAGCTCCCGCCAAAATGCTCTTTTGCCACAGCAGAAAACGTTTCATAGGTTCCTTGAAGAATTCCCTGTGTTCCGATATAGATCCAGCTTCCCGCCGTCATTTGCCCATACATGGTCAGGCCTTTTTGATCAAGCTCGTGGAAGTTTTCCCAATCTGCCCATTTAGGGACAAGTACAGAGTTTGAAAGCAGAACCCGCGGGGCATGTTCATGCGTTTTAAAAATCCCTACAGGCTTCCCCGATTGAATGAGAAGTGTCTCATCATGCTCCAATGATTTTAACGATCGGACGATTCCATCCAGTGACTCCTGATTTCTTGCAGCCTTTCCAATTCCTCCATAAACAATGAGCTCCTCCGGCTTTTCTGCAACTTCAGGATCCAGGTTATTCATCAGCATGCGAAGCGCTGCCTCCTGCTCCCATCCTTTACAGTCTAATTCAGTTCCCCGTTTTGCTCCTGTGAATTTTGCTGTCATGATAAAATTTCCCCCTTTGTATCGTTATAATCTTTTTTAAATCTCTTTACATCTGCTTTTTTCAGCCAGGCCGCAGCTGCTTCTATATCCTTTGAAAATACTCTGTCCTTCGTAATAGCCGGGACAACAGTTCTTCCATGAAAATAAAATGTTCTTGTCGTTTCCGACATTTTCTCAATTCCCCGGTAGGCTGCTGCCTCCATCGCACAAATCAATTCAATGGCAAGAACACGTCTGCAGTTTTGAATAATTTGATAGGCGTGCCTTGAGGCAATCGTACCCATGCTGACGTGATCCTCCTGATTGGCTGATGATGGAATTGAATCAACACTTGCCGGGTGTGCAAGCGTCTTGTTTTCAGAGACAAGCGACGCAGCACAATATTGCATGATCATCGCTCCGGACTGAAGACCGGGCATTGGACTCAAAAACGGCGGCAGATCATTGAGCTGCGGATTGACAAGTCTTTCGATTCTGCGTTCCGAAATATTTGCAAGCTCGGCGATGCCAACCTTCAAGAAATCCATGGCAAACGCAATTGGCTGACCGTGGAAATTCCCTCCTGACAAAACCTTTTTGCCATCATCAAAAATCAGCGGATTATCCGTAGCAGCGTTCATTTCAATTTCAAGCTTATCTTTTACATAAGAAAGGACCTGAAGACTTGCCCCATGAACCTGCGGAATGCACCTTAATGAGTAGGCATCCTGAACTCTCAGCTCTCCCTGATGCGTCACGAGATAGCTGCCATTTAAAATCCCGCTGATTCGCTCGGCTACTTCAATTTGTTCTTTGTAGCCCCGGGCAATATGAATGTCCTCATCAAACGCATCAATGATTCCCCTCAGACCTTCAATCGTCATCGAAGCAATGTAGTCTGCCTGCAGCGCCACCGCTTCAGCTTCGATGTAATTGACGAGGCCCATTGCTGTCATTGCCTGTGTGCCATTGATTAAAGCCAGACCTTCTTTAGCCTGCAGAGTAACAGGGTGAAGTCCCGCTGTCTGAAACGCTTCTGCAGTCTGCATTTTCCGCCCCTGGTAAAAAACCTCACCTTCACCTACAAGAACAAGAGCCATATGAGATAAAGGCGCTAAATCCCCGCTCGCACCAAGTGAGCCCTGCTCGGGCACAACAGGATGAATTTCATGATTCAGGAGTGAAGCAAGTAAAGATAATACCTCTTTGCGGACACCGGAAAAACCTTTCAATAATGCATTAAGCCGAAGCAAAAGCATCCCCCTGGAAACCTCTTCAGGAAACGGATCTCCGACACCGCATGCATGACTTCGAATCAAATTGATTTGCAGCTCTTCTGCATGTTCCGCATCAATCAGTACATCGCTGAACTTCCCAAATCCCGTTGTAATACCGTAAACGACCTTCTTCTGAGCCACTATGTTTTCAACCGCTTTTCTGCTCTTTTCCACCTTATCCCATACATAGTCAGGAATATGGATCATAGCTTTTTCATATAAAACCTTCTTTGCGGATTCAATTGTGAGTGTACTTCCCGTTAATTCGATCATAATCTGCTCCTCTTTTAATCAAAATGAAAAACAAAAAGGAGGCCATACCAATAGAAACACGTTAAACCGTGTTTTCTACCGATACAGCCCCCTGCTATCTATTAACTATGGGCGCATCTTATATATGATTAATTCCCAAACCCATTGCCTCATGCTCTGATCCTTTGACAGGAGCACCTATTGTGCCATACAGAGCAATCGCGATCCATTCACCTTCTGTTTCTGCCTCGTAAGGCTTCCCCCGGACAATGGCAAATCGAAGACCAACTGTTCGCAAAACACTTCCAAGCTGAACCTGCCCTCTTGTCACACCATGAAGCGCTTCCATGATGGCATGATATAAAGCGTGTGTTTCGCGGTATCCATCAGGTGATATCACACCTGAACGCTTTGCTGCAGTTTCAATGGCCGCCACTACTTTATGCGTCTCCATTGAACCCGTTTTCCCCTGACAAAATTGAAACCCCTGCTCTGTCAGCTGTTCCCCGTAAAAATGATCATTTTCACCGATTAGAACGAGCTGCATGGCATTTCTCCCAATACGATGATCCGGTTGTATGCTCATATCTATTCTCACTTCATACTGAATTTTCTGATAAACTAATGTCTACCGTTAGTGTATGATTGAAATGGATTTATGTCAAGATGCCTTTGGATGTTTTGTCAGATTTTCCAAGGGACATACATCCTTAAAATAAACAAACCGCCCTTATAATAAGGACGGTCCAATCAAACATTATGCTGATTTGGCTAATTGGGCCCGCGGGCTATTCCAATTTGCAAGCCATTTTTTAACGGCTGCAACCATAATAATAATCCCTAAAATCAGCATGATAATGGATAATGCTGCGTTTAACACGCTGTAGCCAGGTGCAGCTGAATTAAGATACACATTTTTAATCATCCAGTAGCCCGCATAGTTTACAGTTACATACAAGTATGCAAGCGGTATCAAACACGTGAGCATGTATCTGCGTTTATCTGCAATTTTCAAAATAACCGTTGCTCCGACAATCAATCCGATTGAGGCCATTAATTGGTTAGATACACCGAACAGCGCCCATACGGATCCAATGTCTCCAGTAAAGAGCAGGCTGCCCCACAAGAAGCAGGCCAATGCACTTGCAAAAACAGCTCCCGGGATCCAGTCCACTCGTTTCATTGGTTTATAGAAGACACCTATGAAATCCTGAATCAGATAACGGGAAACACGTGTACCTGAATCAATAGCTGTTAAAATAAAGAGTGCTTCGAACATGATAACAAACTGGAAGAAGTAAGATGAAAGCTTGCTGAACCATGGAATTTCAGTAAAGATATACGTCATTCCAACAGCCAGTGTAACCGCTCCGCCAGTTCTTCCTTCTAAGTTCAGCCCAATTGCCTCGCTCAGCATTGGAAGGTTTACAACATCCATGCCCAATGTTCTAAACACTTCAGGTGTAGAGTTGATTGCAAAATAATCTCCAGGCTGCAGGGCTGTGGCCGCAATTAAAGCCATAATCCCTACTAAACATTCTACAAGCATGGCACCAAAGCCAACTACTTTTATATCACTCCATCGATCGATCATTTTTGGTGTTGTACCAGATCCAACAAAGGCGTGGAAACCTGAAATTGCTCCGCATGCGATCGTAATGGATATGAACGGCCAAACCGGTCCTGCCAGAATGGGACCTCCTCCATTAACAAACTCTGTTACAGCTGGAAATGGAATATCGGGATTTACGACGAAAACTCCCAGGATAAGAGCGATAAAAACTCCGATTTTCATAAAGCTACTCAGATAGTCCCGAGGTGCAAGCAATAACCACACTGGCAGAGCTGCGGCAAAGAAAGCATAGATCGGCAAAATAATAGAAAGGGTTTTCGAATCAAGGGTCAGCCAGTCACCAATGATCGTATTCTGAATGTATGGACCAGTAAAAACTGCAGCTAATATCAAAATAAAACCTGCAATAGAAGCCCCTTTTAGATTTCCGGTCTTTTTGTGATACAAACCTACTCCCATTGCAATTGGAATCGTAATTCCAACTGAAAAAGTTCCCCACGGATTTTTTTCTAAAGCGTGTAAAACAACCATGGAAAGGCCTGCCATCGTAATCGTAATAATAAATAACATCGCGAGGCCTGTACAAAAACCTGCTACAGGACCTAATTCTTCTTTAGCAACTTCAGCTAATGATTGACCATTTTTTCTCATTGATGCAAAAAGGACAACTGCATCATGAACGGCTCCGCCGATTACTGCCCCAATTAATAACCACAGCAGCCCGGGTAAATAGCCAAATTGAGCCGCTAAAATAGGACCTACCAATGGACCTGCAGCTGCAATGGCAGCAAAGTGATGGCCAAAAGTAACCCAGCGGTTCGTAGGCACATAATCTTTTCCATCCTCAAGATCATGAGCTGGCGTTTTTTTGGAATCATCTAATTTTAAGACCTTTACAGCCAGAAAAGTGCCGTATAAACGATAAGCTATCATTAAAATACACATGGATCCTATTACAATTGTAATCGCATTCATTTTGCACTGCCTCCTAAAACCATATTCGTAAAATTATCATACTAAATGAAAGCGAATTCACAGCGTTTTCATGATAACCTGTCGGATATTAGGAATGAGGTGCAAAATAGTCAGGTTGAAATGCAAAAGAATGAAAGCGGTTTTTTCAGCAAGAATTAAAATCCCAGCCGCTGTTTCAGCTCTTTTACATAAGTACGGCTTACCGGTACTTTCGATCCATCTTTCATGATGAGATTATATGTTGAGTTAAACCATGGTTCAATCTCTGAAATGTGCTGCAAATTGACAAGAAAGCTCCGGTGTACACGCACAAACGAATCATGGCTCAGTTTCTTCTCAACTGTTACTAACGGTTCTCCCGTTTTATATTCCTGCTCCATTGTTTTAATAAGCGTTTTTCCTTCTGCAGAACCAACGTAGACAATTGCTGGAATATCTACTAACGCGATCCGTTCTTCAACCAATAGAGGTATTTTCCCTGTTTGTTCCATTTTATAAGAACGGGTATCTGATTGGGTTTCTATTCCGCCAATCGTTTTAAGACTGAAAATTTTATCTAAGGTTTGTTGTATCCGCAATTCATCAAATGGTTTTAAAATATAATCAACTGCATCCAATTCAAATGCTTTTAAAGCATATTCATCATAAGCAGTAGCAAAAATGATTGCAGGTGAAGGTTCTAATGCTCGAATTTGCTCGGCTAACTGCAAGCCGCTGTCTTCGGCAAGTTCTATATCCAAAAACACGAGATGCGGTTTGCGATCAAGTATTTGCTGGATAGCATCTTCTATGCAGTCGGCTTCCCCAACAATTTCTATCCTCTTACTCCTAAGCAGGAGATATTTTAATTCATCTCTCGCCAACGGTTCATCATCTACTATAAAAGCCTTTAACATGGTTTTCGTATACTCCTTTTTTATCAAGAGGTATTGTTACAAGTACTTTTGTACCTATACCTTCTTCACTGTGGATATGGATGCCAGCTTTCATATTGTATATCCCTTCCAGCCGCTCACGTATATTTACCAGTGCAGTCCCAGTGCCCTCTTTAGACTTTACAGCTTGTTTTCCTAATGACTCTGTCTCATCTTTAGTCATTCCTTTTCCGTCATCTTCAACCAATACATACATTTTTTCATCCTTTGTATAGGCGTGAATCAAAACATGACCTTTGCTTTTCACATGAGAAAAAGCATGACGGATGGCATTTTCTACTAGCGGCTGTAATGTAAATGGAGGAAGAGTAACCTTTTCAAGGCCTTCTTCCATTCTTAACGTGATTGTATATTTATTTGGAAAACGTGCTTGTTCCAATGATAAATAAGCTTTAACGTGTTCCAATTCTTTTTCAAGCGTAATGACCGTTTGACGGGATCCCTGCAAATTACTGCGGAAAAATACACTGAGCTCCAGTAATAGTTTTCTTGCTTTTTCAGCATCCGTACGGCATAAAGCAGAAATCGTATTGATGGCATTAAACAAAAAATGAGGATGAACCTGAGCCTGTAATGCTTTTATTTCCGCATCTTTCAGCAATTTACTTTGCAGCTCTGCTTTGGCTAGTTCCAATTGAGTTGAAAAAAGATTCGCTAACCCTTCTGCAAGCTCTTGTTCAACTTCATTCATTTGATTTGGATGCTTAAAATACAGTTTAAGAGTTCCTGCCGTTTTATCATGTACTTTTAAAGGCAGTACAACCGCTGCCTGTAATGGGCAATTTTCATTAAAACAGAAGATCTCTTCCTTTTTCCTTGCAGTTATGATGGTTCCTTCTTCAAGCACTTTTTTCGTTAATCCGGTCGCAAGTCCTTTCAAAGGAAGATGATGGTCGGAAGCTGCACCTACATGTGTTAATACTTGCTTCTGATCGGTAATTGCCACAGCGTCTGCATCTGTCAGCCTTAACAAAATTTGCGCCACTTCTTTACATGAGTCAGGATTCAAACCCTGGCGAAAGAAAGGCAGCGTTTGATCGGCAATGTGGAAGGCTTTATTTGTTTGTACTGCACGTGCACGTTCTTCCTCGCGAAAGATGGATTGAATAATAAACATAAACAAAAGTGTCCCGAATCCATTAATTACAATCATCGGAATCCCGATCACCTTAATAAGATCCAAGGCCATTTCAAAAGGTTTTGTGACAAGCAGGATAATCCCCATTTGAATGATTTCCATCACTACACCTACACTTACCGCAAACAACGGGGTAATCCTGGATTTTTTGCGGTATTGTACACCTATATATCCTGCGGCAAGGCCCGCTAAAACAGCTGAAATTGCACATGCCTCTGCTGTAAAACCACCCAGAGTAAACCTGTGAAGCCCTGCAATCAAACCAATACCCAGTCCAACAAATGGCCCGCCAAGCAAGGCGCCGATTCCAATACCTAATATTCTTGTATTGGCAATGGCACTATCAGGTTCAACCTCCAAAAGCCAAGTATGCTCCGCCACAGAATTAGGATTAATTTCAATTCCCGTATAGTTGCTCATGATCCCAAAAATTCCAAATACAGCAATCAATAACATCTTTCCTGAAATCCGCTGATCATTATTTATAATTCTTTGGAAAGATTTAAGTCTTGAGAGCAAGAATGCAACAATAAAAATAATGCCCATTCTTTCTAACATTAACGGCAGTAAATGCATCATGAGGAATCATCCTTTAAATTTATCATTCCATACATCTTACAACAGAGTATAATTTATTGTCGATTTCTCTATCCTTATCGCGGTTATAAAGAAAAAGAGCAGAACCATAATTGGTTTGCCCTTATCTGTCATTTTTTGATACACCTATTCTTAAAATCAAGTTGCAATTGTCGTATTTTGATCGATCAGCAATGCGAAAGTTTCCTGATCGGATTTAGACGGGAGTTCATAGTTGTCCTTATACACTTCGCTCCCTTTTCCGGTGACAAGGATCCAATCTCCCGCTTCTGCCATATCCCAGGCTTTTTTTATGGCAAGTGTCCTGTCAGGTATGATAAGATCCGCTGCTTTGCCGGAAGCCTCACGATATTTTTCAAGCTCTGCTATCATATCGTTTTGATCAATTCCATTAAGATCATCTAACGTCAGAATTGTGCAGTCAGTCATTTGCGATGAGACTGCCATCATTTCATCCCGCTTGCTTTCATCACGGTCTCCCCTGAATCCAAATACATGCAGGATTCGTTTTGCCCCGCAATCACGGGCTGTTTTTAAACAGTAAGAAAATGCATCAGCTGTATGCGCGTAATCAATGACAGCCGTGGCATCATTGGGATGACTGTACATTTCGAACCTGCCCGGAATTCCCGGAAATGTTTTGAATGCATCAATCAGCCGGTCAGATTCAATTCCTATTTTTCTTCCGGTCAGATAGGCCATGGAAGCATTATAAATATTATGAAGACCAGGAATTGTCATCTGAAAATGAAGCTGTTTTCCAGACTCTGTGACTTCGAAATCTGAGCAGTGAAACTCACTTTTAGAATCAAAAATAAGATCGTCCTTTTCTGTTTTTCCAAAAGTCGACACTTTGATTTTTCTCTGGTTCAGCAAATCCGTCAGCTTTTCTCCCCACTCATCATGAGTGCTGATAATAGCTTGTCCGCCTTCTTTTAACTTTGAAAAAAGCAGCTGCTTCACTTCAAAATATTCTTCAATCGTATGATGATAATCCAAATGCTCATGAGCAAGATTTGTAAACAGACCGATGTCATATTCAATGCCTTCAAGCCTTTTTTGAGCTAAGCCATGTGAAGAAACTTCCATAATGACAATATCATCATCGCTTTTGGCTAAAAGCTTTTGTAATTCCAGTGAATCAGGTGTTGTATTTTTCGAATCATAGGTCTGCCCATTTATTACATTGTGTACTGTTCCAAACAATGCACAAGAATAACCTGCATATTCAAGGATATGTCTGAGCATAAAAGAAGTTGTAGTCTTCCCGTTTGTACCCGTAATTCCGATCATAATGT
The DNA here is from genome assembly GCF_019933155.2 of Metabacillus dongyingensis. Classification (NCBI taxonomy): domain Bacteria; kingdom Bacillati; phylum Bacillota; class Bacilli; order Caryophanales; family Bacillaceae; genus Metabacillus; species Metabacillus dongyingensis. Next base: position 4,462,252 of record NZ_CP082944.1, read on the forward strand.
GTTTAGCAGACGGAAAATCATAGAAATGTGCCGCCAGATTAGCCAAAGAATCACGGCTATTCTCAACTCTTACATAGGGTACGGTCAAATCTGCCAAATTCTGCTCTCCAATTACTGCCGCCGCACCTCTATCTATTGCATCCTGTATATAATCGTGCCCATCACGCTGATATCCTGTAATGGCTACAAATAAATAGCCCTCTTCTATTTTAGAAGAATTTGCTTCAATTCCTTTAATATCAACAGATT